>NZ_QEOO01000012.1 GCF_003121585.1 Nocardioides speluncae | reverse complement strand
GACGCCGGTCACGAACATCAACATCCTCACTTCCCGCCCCACGACCAAGCAGTCAGGCACGCCGATGACCTGAATAGTTACAGGTACCTAGTGAATTCGTCCCAGCCCACGCGAAACTTCCGACGGGTTGGGGCGGTTTCGCTAGGTACCTAGTGAAACCGCCCTCGATAGGGTCGGTCGGGATGAACCGGTTGGGCCGATTGGCGACGTGGGGTTGGTGGCTGCATGCGGCGACGTACGTCGTGGCGTGGGTGGTGCTCGCCGTACCCATCGCGCTGTGGCTGTTCCTCAACAGCTCGGCGACCACCGTGATCGTCGGCCACGACGCGGTGCTGCGGCCGACCCTGGACCGGCAGATCACGCTGCACACCGGGCCGTTCCTTCCCGACGTACGCCAGGACTCGCCCGCGCGGTTCGGCGTCGACATCACGCTCGGCAAGACCGAGGCCCGGTCCACCGACGAGCTGCTGCAGCGCTATGCGTTCATCGCCAGCCAGCCGGAGGGGCAGATCCAGAAGGTCGAGTCCGCGCTCCGCGAGTTGGCCATCGACGCGGCGGTGCGTGGCGGCGCGATCGCCGCGGTCCCGGTCGGGATCTGGGTGCTGATCGGCGACCGGCGCCGGCGGCAGCTGATGACGGGTCTGGCGACCTGGCACGGCGTCGCCGCGGTGACCGCGGTGACCTTGATCGCGATCACCGCGTGGCAGCCGTGGGACCACGAGGAGCGGACGATGACCGACGAGGTCAGCTGGCGGCCGCTCGCGGGCTACGTCAGCGGCATCCCGGTCCCGGCCGAGGCCAAGGAGCTGGAGATCAGCACCGATCTCAGTACCGACCAGACCAAGCGGCTGATCGAGAGCGCGATCGCGACGTACGCCGAGAGCAAGGTCTTCTACACCAGGGCCGCGGAGCGGGCGGCGGAGCTGCCGGAGCTCCAGGACCTGCGGCAGCCTGCCGAGGACGAGACCGTCGTGCTGCTGATCACCGACCGGCACGACAACATCGGCATGGACAAGGTCGCCCGCGCGGTGGGCGACGCCGGTGGTGTGACGGCGGTGTTCGACGCCGGCGACGACACCTCGACCGGCAAGCCGTGGGAGTCGTTCTCGCTGGACTCGGTGACGGCGGCCTTCGACGACATCGACCGGTTCCAGGTGCCGGGCAACCACGACCACGGCTCGTTCGTTCCGGACTACCTCGCGGAGCGTGGCTGGACCGTGCTCGACGGCGAGGTCGAGGACGGGCCCGGCGAGACGAAGATCCTGGGCGTGGCCGACCCGCGGTCCAGCGGGCTCGGCAACTGGCGCGACGAGACCGGGCTGACCTTCGACGAGCAGGCCGAGCGGATCGCGGACGCCGCCTGCGACTCCGAGGACCGAGTAACAACATTGCTTGTTCATGACGCCGACAGCGGTACGCCGGCACTCGAGCGCGGCTGCGTCGACCTGGTCCTCTCCGGCCACCTGCACGTCCGGGTCGGCCCCGAACCCGTGATCGGCGAGAACGGCGAGACCGGCTACACCTACACCAACGGCACCACCGGCGGCGCGGCGTACGCCGTCGCGGTCGGCAGCAAGCCGCGCCGTACCGCCGAGGTCACGCTGGTCACCTATCGCGACGGCCGCCCGGCCGGCCTGCAGTCCGTCGAGCTGCAGACCAACGGGGTCTTCGTGGTCAACGACTACGTGCCGCTGACCTACCCCGAGGCCGAGGAGTAGGGCCGCCCGAACCTGCACGATGGCGATCGCGGGGACTGCACGGCCGGTTTCGCTGGATCGTGCCGGTCCTAACGGCCCCTGTGGATGACGAGATGCGAGCGGATCATCGCGTTGAGCTCGCGCAAGCGGCCGCGGACCGCCGTGAAGCGCGGCCAGATCAAGCGCGTTACGCGTGACCGCTACTGCCTGCCCGACGGTGAGCGCGGCGTTGTGGCAGCGGCCAAGCTTCACGGTGTGGCATCGCACTTGAGCGCTGCAGCCCACTGGGGGTGGGAGATCAAGTTCCCGCCGGAGGAACCCCAGGTGTCCGTGCGCCGCGACCGCAAGATCGCTGCCGAACGACGAGTCGGGGTTCGGCTCCACTGGACCACCTTCAGCGCCGGCGACGTCGATGGCATGGTGACCGGCAGGCTGCGCACTGTCGTGGACTGCGCCCGGGATCTGCCGTTCGACGAGGCACTCGCCGTTGCTGACTCCGCGTTGCGCCACGGCGACGTGACGAAGGAGGAGTTGGTCCAAGCAGCGGCGGCAGTCAAGGGTGGAGGGGCGGCTCGCGCCCGCCGAGTTGCGGCGTGCGCCGACGCACGGGCCGCCAACCCATTCGAGTCCGTGCTCCGCGCGCTCGCCATCGACGCCGGATTGAACGCCACTCCTCAGGTCGAGGTCGTCGTAGACGGCAAGGAAGTGCACCCGGATGTTGCGGATCGAGGCCGGCGGATCGCGCTGGAGGCGTGCGCTCATCGAGGGGCTTCCCGGACCTGCACGATCGGCCGAAACGCCGGAGCAGGCAGCCTGACGCAACGTCGTGCAGGTCGGGAGGGCCCGGGCCCTCAGAAGTAGTCGCGGATGTGCGGCTGACCGGTGCCGAGCAGGGCGTCCCAGAGCGGGTCGTGGTCGGTGGGGCCGGTGAGCTGGCCGGCGAGGCGGAGGTTGCCGGTGGACTGGGCGCCGGCGTACAGCAGGGCCAGGCCGTGGGCGGTGAAGGTGGGCCCGCCGTCGCCGCCGTCGGTCACCTTCGGGTCGCCGTCGGTGACCTCGAGGGTCCACGAGCCGTCGATCCCGGCGCCGGTGACCGAGAAGGGCAGCCTCGCCGAGACCGCCGGGTAGCCGATCGCGGTGAGCGCGCCGGGGACGTCGAGGATGCTGAGCATGTAGTCGTGGGTGTGTACGACGTGCCACGGGGCGCCGGGCAGCACCAGCCGCGCGATGTCGGCGCCGGAGGTGTACACGTGGATCTGGCCGCTGACCGAGGCGAACGAGCCCAGCATCCGCCACAGCGCGCGGGCCGCGTCGGGCGTGACCGCGATCAGGTCGCCGACCTTGATCGTTGCGGTCGAGTCGTAGCCCTGGCCGCGGGTCCAGCTCGCGTAGCCGACCACGCGGCCGCCGGCCTCGGCCAGCGTGACGCCGGTGAACGCGCCGATGAAGTCCTCGGCTGTCGCCGGGAACGACGGGCCGCGGCGGGTGAGCGGGCCGTTCTGGGCGGCCGCCCACGCGTCGTACAGCTCGCGGACGGTGTCGAAGTCGGCGGCCGTTGCCCGGCGGACGGACACGCCCTCGGGCGCCCGGACCGACGCCAGCGACGAGGTCGGGATCTCGACGGTGTCGTAGCCGGTGATCAGCTCGTAGCCGAGCCGGCGGTAGATGCCGGGTGCGGTCGGGAACAGCGTCGAGATGACATGCCCGTCGGCCCGCGCCGCGGCGAGCGCGATGTCGAACAGGCCGCTGAGCAGCCCGCGCCCGCGCGCCTCGGCGACCACGCTGACCCCGGCGATGCCGGCGGTCCGGACCTCGCGACCGTGATACCAGGAGTGGTAGTCGCGGACGTAGAGGACGGCCGCCAGCTGACCGCCGTCGAAGGCACCCCACAGCCGCATCCCGGGCCGCGGCCACTTGTCCGGGTCCGGCGCCGGCGGTGGCTCGTCCGGCATCCCGAACGCCTCGCCGCTGAGCCGCTGCACGGTCACGGCATCGTCAAAGGTCAGCTCTCGATACTCCACGCTCACCCGCCCGACTCTAGCCACGTCCACCGACATGCGAGGATCAGTTTGTGGCCACCGAAGTCGACCGTCTCCTGCCCACCGAGGAAGCCCGCGAGCTGCTCGCGCTGACCCGCGAGATCGCGGTCAAAGAGCTGGCGCCGCAGGTCGCCGAGGCAGAGGAGGCGGCGGTCTTCCCGGAGTCGGCGTACCGGCTGCTCGGGAGCAGCGGGCTGCTGTCGCTGCCGTTCGCCGAGGAGTACGGCGGGGGCGGCCAGCCCTACGAGGTCTACCTGCAGGTGATCGAGGAGATCGCGACCGCCTGGCCCTCCGTGGGCGTCGGCACCAGCGTGCACTCGCTGACCGCCACCGTGGTCGACACCAACGCCACCGACGAGCAGCGCGGCGAGTGGCTGCCGAGGATGCTCGACGGCGACTGGCTCGGCGCCTACTGCCTGTCCGAGCCGCAGGCGGGGTCGGACGTCAGCGCGATCAAGACCCGCGCCGTGCGCGACGGTGAGGAGTACGTCGTCAACGGCACCAAGCAGTGGATCAGCAACGGCTCGTGCGCCGACTACTACATCCTGTTCGCCCGCACCTCCGACGACGCAAAGCGCGGGCTGTCGGCGTTCATCGTGCCGGCCGACACCGAGGGCATGTCGTTCGGCGCCCCCGAGAAGAAGATGGGCCTGGCCTGCGACGTCACCACCCAGGTGATCTTCGACGGCGCCCGGATCCCGGCCGCCCAGCGGGTCGGCGAGGAGGGTGCCGGCATGAAGGTCGCGCTGTCCGCGCTCGACGCCGGCCGGCTCGGCATCGCCGCCGTCGGCACCGGCATCGCCCAGGCAGCTCTCGCGTACGCCGTCGAGTACGCGCGGGAGCGGGAGCAGTTCGGCCGCCCGATCGGCGACTTCCAGGGCCTGCAGTTCCTGCTGGCCGATATGGCGGCGGCGGTCGAGCGGGCGCGGGCGTCGTACCTGCACGCGGCCCGGCTCAAGGACGCCGGCCGGCCGTACTCGCGGCAGGCCAGCATCGCCAAGCTCACCGCTACCGACGCCGCGATGCGGGTGACCACCGACGCCGTGCAGGTGCTCGGTGGCAACGGCTACACCCGCGAGTACCCCGTCGAGCGCCTCTTCCGCGACGCCAAGGTCACCCAGATCTTCGAGGGCACCAACCAGATCCAGCGGATGGTCATCGGCCGCGACCTGCTCCGCTGAATCCGGGCTCCGGCCGGTCAGGCGGAGACGGCGTACCTCAGCAGGACGTTCGGGGAGCCGGCGAGCTGGCGGGCCTCGAGGAGGGTGAGGCTGCCGTCGAAGGCGTGCCCGCCGAACGCCTGCTGGAACGCCGGCACCCCTGACCCGACCGCGCCCGCGCCGACCTGGAAGTGCAGCTCGTCGATCAGGCCGGCGGCCAGCAGGTCGTTCCAGACCACGGTGCTGCCGAACATCACGATGTCGCGGCCCTCGCCCTGCTTCAGCTCCGCGATCCGGCGGTGGGCATCGGCCCGGCTGACCACCTCGGTGCTGCCGGCCCAGACGCCGGTGTCCTCGGTGGTCAGCGAGTCGGAGACCACGACCTTCGCGTAGCTGTTGCAGTACGACGAGATCTCCCGCTCGACCGCCGGCTGCTCCTCGTCGGCCTCGATGTCCGGCCAGTAGCCGAGCATCCCGCGGTAGGTGTCCGCGCCGTACAGGAGGGTGTCGGCGCCGCGCATCGCCTCGGCGTTGTACTCGCTGAACGACTCGTCGAGCGGCATCACGTAGACGTTGCCGCCTTCGCCGGCGGCGTATCCGTCGAGCGAGATCAGGTTGACCACGATCAGCTTCTTCATGACTGGCTCCTTCAGGTGGGTGGCGCCGGTCCGTCCGGTCGCCTTACGCACCCCATGAGTCACCGCTCGTCACGAACTCATCGGTTCCGTCCAAGAAAGTTCCACGCCGTAGCGCTCGTCGATCATCGGCGCCAGGAACGAGGTGAGGGCCGCGATCCGGTCGCCGTCGAGGGTGAGCGCGACGATGCCGCCGAGGTGGTACGACGCGCCGCTGGCGTCGTCGGCCTGGTAGCAGGCGAGCGCCAGCTGGCCGTTGACCGAGGTGACCCGGGCCCGCCACGGCACCACGAACATCCGCTCCCGCATGAACCGAGCGACCGCCTCGCGGCCGCGGAACCAGGCCGGCAGCGGCGGCATCGACAGCACCGCGTCGCTGACGAGCAAGTCCATGATCGCCGGCACGTCCGCCCGCTCCCAGGCGGTGACCAGCGAGTCGAGCAGCTTCTGGACGCGTTCGTCCCCGAGCGCGTTGATGGTGTCCTGCTGGGGGCCGGCCCGGTGCAGCCGGGCGTCCAGGCCGGCCCGGGCTCGCTGCAGGGCGCTGTTGACCGCGGCGACCGTGGTCTCCAGCGCCGCGGCCACCTCGGCGGCCGAGAACGCCAGCACCTCGCGCAGGATCAGCACCGCCCGCTGGGTGGCGGGCAGGTGCTGCAGCGCGGCCACGAAGGCGATCTCGACCGACTCGCGCGCGTCGTAGCGAGCGGCCGGGTCGGCTGGTCCGGTGCCCAGCATCGAGGTCGGGTAGGGCTCCAGCCAGACCGGCTCGTCGACCATGTCGCCGAGCTGGTGCGGGTCGACGGTGGCGGGGCCGTAGTCGATCGACAGCACCCGCTTCGGACGGTTCCTGCCGAGCCGCATCGCCGCGTGCGTCGCGATCGTGTACAGCCAGCCGCGCAGCGAGCTCCGGCCCTCGAACCCGGCCAGTCCCTTCCACGCGCCGATCAGCGCCTCCTGCAGGGCGTCGTCGGCGTCGTGGACCGAGCCGAGCATCCGGTAGCAGTGCGCGTGCAGCTCCGAGCGGTACGGCGCGACCAGTGCGGCGAAGGCGTCCTCGTCGCCGCCGCGAGCCCGGTCCAGGAGCTGCGACTCGTCCATGGGTGCAGTCTGACAGGGCGGAAACGGCCCCTTGCTTAGGCGGTCTGGCGGTCGAAGCGGGTCAGCGAGGCGAAGGCGACGGTGTTGTCCTGGTAGCCGCCGTCGTCGGCGTCGTACCGGCCGCCGCAGGTGATCAGCCGCAGGCCGGGGTAGCCGATGGCGCCGTACACGAGGCTGGTGGGGAAGTGGTCCTTCGAGTACGTCGCGACCCGGTCGACGGCGAAGACCGCTGTGCGGCCGTCGGTACGGCGGACCCGGACCTCGTCGCCGGCTCGGAGGGTGCCGAGCCTGTCGAAGACCGCGGGCCCGGCCGGGGAGTCGACGTGGCCGACGATGATGGCCGTCCCGGGGTCGCCGGGGGTGGGGAAGCGCTCGTACCAGCCGGGCTGGTCGGCGTACTCGAACGGGGGCACCTCCAGCGTGCGGTCGGCGGCCAGGCCGACGGTGAGGAGGGTACGGTCCAGCCCCAGTGACGGGATCTGGAGTGAGACCGGGCGTGCGAGTCTCGGCGAGGCGGGCTGGGCGCCGGCGGGCCCGGCGGGCCCGGCGGGTGTGGTGGCGCCGGGAGCAAGCGGAGCGGCCTGCGGTGCCCCGGACTGCCCGACCGCAAAGGCGAGGGCGCACGCGCCGGCGACCGCCAAGACGATGGCGGCCGCCAGCAGCGCACGCCCGATGAAGGGCCCGCTACCGGGACGCGACGAGGTCCGCGTAGACGACGACATTTCCGGGTGCGTCCTTCGGGTGCAGCTTCCCGCCGGTCGTGACCAGCCGGAGCAGCGGCTCCGCCGACGTCGCGTAGACCCGCTCGGTCGGGAACTTCCCGGCCGGGTAGCTCGCGATCTCGGTGACCGAGAACTCGGCGGTGGTGCCGTCCTGGCGCCGTACCGAGATCTTGTCGCCGACCTTCAGCCTGTGGAGCCCCCAGAAGACTCCGTGCTTGGCGGTGTGGTCGGGGTTGCTGATGTAGCCGGCGATCACGCTCACGCCGGGCTCGCCCGGGGTGACCGATCCGGTGAACCACCCGGCCTTGCGAGCCGGAGGCAGCTGCATGTTGCTGCCGACGGCGTCCAGGCTGACCAGCTGGTCGCGCACCCCGAGCTTGGGTACGACGAGCAGCCGGGGCTCGGACTTAGCGAGGGCCGGCACGGTGCCGCTCGGTGTGGACGTTGGGGTGGCGGACGCCGTCGGTGACGAGACGTCCGCGGTGTTGGGCCGGTTCGGCGACGCAGCGAGGATGGCGCTGCCGCCGACGGCCAGGACGAACAGGGCGATGAGAGCGGCGGTGGCCGCCGGGACCGTGAAGCCCCGGCGGCCGCCACTCCTCCTTCTGTTGATCACGAGATCTCTCTCTGTCGAGTGGTCGATCAGATCTCGGTGACGTTGCTCAGCCGACGTCGCACGTAGGCGGCTCCGACTGCGAGGAACAACATCACCCAGCCAGCGCCGTACAGCCATCCGTGACCGGACGTGGCGCTGGGGCCACTTCCAGCCGGGACGCCGCCGACCGGCGTGTCGGACTGCTGGCCCGGGCCGGAGCCCGGGTTGTAGCCGACTGGCTGCTGACCAGAAGGTCCATCGCCAGCACCCGGTCCGTCTCCGTTGCCGTTTCCGCTGCCCGGGTTGTTGCCCGGGTTGTTGGCCGGACGACCGACGAGGAACAGGTTGCGCGTGAACGTCACCTGGTCACCGGTCTCCGAGTCCGCAGCGGTGATCACGATGGGGATCACCTGAGTTCCCTCAGGCGCCTCGATCGTGAGCTGGCATGTCGTCGACTCGCCGGGGGCGAGCGACGTGTCGGCGCAGGTCACCGGTACTCCGGCGGCTTGGCCGGAGACCCCTGACACCGAGTTGTCCCCGGAGTTCGTGACAGTCACGACCACCGAGGCGGGTTGACCGCTCGTGACCACCGGCCCGGGGGCCGAGCCACCAGCTGGCATGCCGTTCACGGTCGGCTCACCGATCGTGACCTCCGGCTGACCCGCACTGCCCGTACCTACGTAGTGGGCAGTGGTGTCGTCGGAGACGGGCGCGCCGTCGGGAGACTCCCCGGTGACCTCGATGGGTACCGAGTTGTCGCCCGCCGCTACGTCCGCGGCGACCGAGCACGTCGTGGACTCGCCGGGGGCGAGGTCCGTGCTCTCACAGGTGAGGTCCCCGGCAACAGACGACCCTTGCAGGCCGCTGATGTCGGTGCCGCCGGTGTTGGTCACCGGCACCTCGATCTGTGCGTCGTCCTCAGGTGCGACCTGAGGACCAGGTGCGGACAGGGCGTCCTCACCGTTCACGCTCGGGTTACCGACCGTGATCTCCGGCCCGTCACCACTATCCGGGGCAGAACCCGTGTAGTAGGCGACCGTGCTGCCGGCGACCGGCGCGCCATCCTCGCCCTCGGCCGTGACCGCAATGGGCACGACGTTCGGACCAGGCGTGGAGCCGGCATCGATCGAGCACGTGGTGGACTCACCCGGAGCCAGCTCTGTGCTGTCACAGGTGAGCTCACCGCTCGGCGTGGCACCGGACAGGTCCGAAACCGAACCGTCGCCGGTGTTCTGCACGGCAACCTCGATGGACGCCTGCTCACCCTCGGGAACCGCAGGTCCCGGGGCGGTACCAGCAGGCTGGCCGTTGACCGTCGGCGTACTGACGGTCAGCCCACCGGTACCGCCAGGCGGCGGAACCGCCGGCGTACCGGTGTAGTACACGGTGCCGTTGCCCGACACCTGCGTGCCTCCAGGGCCCGTACCGGTGACCTGCACCGGCACGGTTTGTGCCCCGGAGTCCGCGGTGGTTGCCATGGCGCACGTCGTCGACTCACCAGGAGCCAGCTCGGTGCTGCCACAGGTCATCGCGCCGTCCGGAGTTGCCCCGGAGATGCCCGTGACAGGCGCATCGCCGGAGTTCTGGATCGGTACGACGATGGCCGCCGGTGCGCCCGCGGGAGTGTTAGGTCCCGGAGCGGCGCCGGCCGCCTGCCCGTTCACGGTCGGCGTACCAACTGTGAGCTGGCTGTCGCCACCCGGAGGCGGCGTCGGCGGCGGCACGGGGCCAGGCTGGCCCCCGCCGTCGCTGACCGCGCAGGTACCCCAGTCGGTGCTGTTCACGAAGAACAGCGAAGCGACCTGGGCACCACACGGGTTCTGCTGCATCCCGCCGATAGCGGTGATGGTCTGCTGGGAGGCCACGTCAGTGTGGCCTCCCGAGCCCCATCCGCCTGTGCCGCCGGGCGCCGGGCTGGTGCCCGGGCCGTTGCCGACGGCGCAGGTGCCCCAGTCGGTCGTGTTCACGAAGAACAGCGACGCTTCCTGGGCGCCACAGGGGTTCTGCTGCATCCCGCCGATAGCGGTGATGGTCTGCTGGGAGGCCACATCGCTGTGACCGCCCGAGCCCCATCCACCACCGGTGCCAGCCGGTGCGCTGCCGTTGCTGACAGCGCAGGTGCCCCAGTCGGTCGTGTTCACGAAGAACAGCGACGCTTCCTGGGCACCACACGGGTTCTGCTGCATTCCACCGACTGCGGTGATGGTCTGCTGGGAAGCCACATCAGTCTGGCCTCCCGAGCCCCATCCACCACCGGTGCCAGCCGGTGCGCTGCCGTTGCTGACAGCACAGGTGCCCCAGTCGGTCGTGTTCACGAAGAACAGCGACGCTTCCTGGGCACCACAGGGGTTTTGCTGCATCCCGCCAACGGCGGTGATGGTCTGCTGGGAGGCCACATCGCTGTGGCCTCCCGAGCCCCATCCGCCTGTGCCGCCGGGCGCCGGGCTGGTGCCCGGGCCGTTGCCGACGGCGCAGGTGCCCCAGTCGGTCGTGTTCACGAAGAACAGCGACGCTTCTTGGGCACCGCAGGGGTTCTGCTGCATCCCGCCGATAGCGGTGATGGTCTGCTGGGAGGCCACATCGCTGTGACCTCCCGAGCCCCATCCACCACCGGTGCCAGCCGGTGCGCTGCCGTTGCTGACAGCGCAGGTGCCCCAGTCGGTGCTGTTCACGAAGAACAGCGACGCTTCTTGGGCACCACAGGGGTTCTGCTGCATCCCGCCGACGGCGGTGATGGTCTGCTGGGAAGCCACATCGGTCTGGCCACCCGTACCACCAGCGCCTGCCGGCAGAGTGCCTACACCACCGTTGCCGGTGGCGCAGGTGCCCCAGTCGGTCGTGTTCACGAAGAACAGCGACGCTTCCTGGGCGCCACAGGGGTTCTGCTGCATCCCGCCGACCGCGGTGATGGTCTGCTGGGAGGCCACATCGCTGTGACCGCCCGAGCCCCATCCACCACCGGTGCCAGCCGGTGCGCTGCCGTTGCTGACAGCGCAGGTGCCCCAGTCGGTCGTGTTCACGAAGAACAGCGACGCTTCCTGGGCACCACACGGGTTCTGCTGCATTCCACCGACTGCGGTGATGGTCTGCTGGGAAGCCACATCAGTCTGGCCTCCCGAGCCCCATCCACCACCGGTGCCAGCCGGTGCGCTGCCGTTGCTGACAGCACAGGTGCCCCAGTCGGTCGTGTTCACGAAGAACAGCGACGCTTCCTGGGCACCACAGGGGTTCTGCTGCATCCCGCCAACGGCGGTGATGGTCTGCTGGGAAGCCACATCGCTGTGACCGCCCGAGCCCCATCCACCACCGGTGCCAGCCGGTGCGCTGCCGTTGCTGACAGCGCAGGTGCCCCAGTCGGTGCTGTTCACGAAGAACAGCGACGCTTCCTGGGCACCACACGGGTTCTGCTGCATTCCACCGACTGCGGTGATGGTCTGCTGGGAAGCCACATCGCTGTGACCCCCCGAACCAGCACCAGCGCCAGCCGGAACAGCTGCAACCGCGCCACCGTTGCCGGTAGCGCAGGTGCCCCAGTCGGTCGTGTTCACGAAGAACAGCGACGCTTCCTGGGCACCACACGGGTTCTGCTGCATCCCACCGACGGCGGTGATGGTCTGCTGGGAAGCCACATCACTGTGACCCCCCGAACCCCAACCCGCACCGGCAGGTACAGCACCCGTCGCGCCGCCATTGCTGACGGCGCAGGTCCCCCAGTCGGTCGTGTTCACGAAGAACAGCGACGCGGCCTGAGCACCACACGGGTTCTGCTGCATCCCACCAACAGCGGTGATGGTCTGCTGGGAAGCCACATCACTGTGACCCCCAGAACCAGCACCAGCTCCGGCAGGAACGGTTGCGCCACCATCAGAGACGGCGCAGGTGCCCCAGTCGGTCGTGTTCACGAAGAACAGCGACGCTTCCTGGGCGCCACACGGGTTCTGCTGCATCCCGCCGACGGCGGTGATGGTCTGCTGGGAAGCCACATCGCTGTGACCACCAGAGCCCCAACCGCTGCCTGCGGGTACTGC
>NZ_QEOO01000045.1 GCF_003121585.1 Nocardioides speluncae | reverse complement strand
CACGCAGCATGTCGACACGGGCCGGGTCAGCGCTCTCACGCGTCGACACCGGCCGGGTCAGCGCTCTCACGCGTCAACACGGGCCGGGTCGGCGTACCCACACGTCAACACAAGCCGGGTCGGCGGGTTTGTGCGTGAACATGAGCCGGGTCGGGGGATCGCGACCTACTCTGGAGGGGTGTTGAAGTTCATCGTCGTGGTCGTGCTGTTCGCGGCGATCACCTATCTGCTGGTCAGGGCCTGGGAACGCGGCGTGTTCCGGGGCTCGACCTCCCGCGTCCTCAAGCGGCGGCCCAAGCCGAACCAGGGCCGACCGCAACGCCCGCTCGGGCCGGACGACGACCCGGAGTTCCTGCGCGACCTGAACCGCAAGCGCAAGCGCCGGGAACCCCCGGACGGACCACGCTGACCCACCAAGCCTGGATCCGGGCTTAGTTAGGTTGACCTAACCTCGACTACGCTCGACCGCGTGCCCGCCCACCCGATGACTGCCCGCGCCCTGATCCGGCGATCTCTCTCCCGCCACCGCCGCCCGCTCACCGGATCCGCACTCCTGCTGGTGCTGTGGCAGGCCTGCGAGGCCTCGGTCCCGGTACTCATCGGCCTGGTCATCGACGGCGCCGTCGTGACCGGCGAATGGCGCGACCTAGCGGTCTGGGCGGTGGCGCTGACGGCGCTGTTCTGCTGCCTGTCCTACGCCTACCGGTTCGGCGCCCGGCTCGGAGTTGGCGCCGCGCAGCTGGAGATGCACCAGCTGCGGATGGAGATCTCCGAGCACGTCCTCGCTCCGCGCGGCGCGCGCACCCGCCTGCTGCCCGGCGAGATCCTGTCGCTGGCCACCTCCGACGCCGAGCAGGTGGCCGTCGGCATGCGGATGCTCACCCACCTGCTCGCCTGTATGGCCTCGATCGGGGTCGGCGCCTGGGCACTGCTGCGGATCGACGCCGGCCTCGGCCTGGTCGTCCTGGTCGGTACGCCGGTCGTCCTCGGCCTGATCCAGCTGGCCACGCCCCGGATCTCCCGGCACACCGCCGAGCAGCAGGAGACGATCGGCCGCGCCACCGGCATGGCCACCGACCTAGTCCGCGGACTGCGCCCGCTCAAGGGCATCGGTGCCGAGCGCACCGCCGCGGCCCGCTACCGGTCGCTGTCCGAGGCGGCCCGCGATGCCAGCATCCGCACCACCTCGTCGTACGGCCGGCTCTCGGGCCTCTCGACGACGCTGACCGGGCTGTTCCTCGCCCTGGTCGCGCTGGTCGCCGGCCGGCTGGCGCTCGACGGCGAGATCACCATCGGCGAGCTGATCGCGGTGGTCGGGCTCGCCCAGTTCCTCGCCGAGCCGATGGGCTCGATCGGCGAGATCAGCGCCCGGCTCGCCTCCTCGTTCGCCTCGGCCGGGCGGATCGCGACCTTCCTGGGTACGCCGCCGCTCGTCCTCGACGGCAGCCGGACACCGGCCGACGACCAGCCACAGCTCCACGTCGACGGCGTCAACGCAGCCCCCCTCGACGGGCTCAGCCTGCAGACCCGGGCGGGCGAGCTGCTCGGCGTGGTCGTCACCGACCCGGCCGCCGCCGACACCCTGGTCGCGCTGCTGCGCGGCGAGCTGGAGCGCGACAAGCGGACCGGCGGCGTACGCCTCGGCGACGTGGAGTACGACGACCTCAAGCTCGACGCCCTCCGCCGGCACGTGATCGTCAACCGGCACCACGCCGACATCTTCGAGGGCACGCTGCGCAGCAACATCGCGGCCGCCGACGAGCCGCACCTGACCGCGGTGCTGGACGCGTCCGCGGTCGACGACGTGGTGGCCCTCCACGAGGACGGCGTCGACCACGCCACGGCCGCCGACGGCAGCACGCTGTCCGGCGGCCAGCGGCAGCGACTGGCACTGGCGCGAGCCCTCGCCGCCGAGCCGAGGATCCTAGTTCTCCACGAGCCGACGACCGCGGTCGACGCGGTCACCGAGCAGCGGATCGCCGAGGGCATCCGCCGGCTGCGACACGGACCCGGCTCGGACCGGGTGACGGTGATCCTCACCAGCAGCCCGGCGCTGCTGGCCCAGGCCGACCGGGTGCTGCTGCTGACCGACGGCCGGGTCAGCGCCGAGGGCAGCCACCACGACCTGTCGGCGGACCCGGCGTACCAGGCGGCGGTGCTGCGATGAACCGCAACCTGCTGCCGATCGCGTCCACCCGCGACACCGCCCATCTCGCCTGGCAGCTGCTGAAGCAGCACCGCGGCGCCCTCATCCTCTCCGCGCTGGCGTTCGCCGGCGCCGGCCTCTGTGGCGTGGTGGCGCCGTGGCTGCTCGGCCGGATCGTCGACGGCGTCCGGGACGACGCGGCCGAGAGCGTGGTCACCCAGGCGGTGATCGGGATCGCCGTGGCCGCCGTACTCGGCGGGATCCTCACCGCCGTCGCCGCCAGCTTCCTCGCCCGCGCCGGCGAGCCCGCACTCGCGAGCCTGCGCGAGCAGGTGGTGGACCGGGCGCTCGGCCTGGACAGCGGCCGGCTGGAGGAGGCCGGCGCCGGCGACCTGTTGTCACGCGTCGGCGACGACGTCCGCTCGATCGCGAACTCGCTGGTCGAGGTGGTGCCCCTGCTGATCCAGTCGGCGATCGCGGTGGTCTTCACCGCAGGCGGGCTGTTCGCCCTCGACTGGCGGCTCGGCCTGGCCGGCCTGGCGACCGCGCCGTTCTACGTCTTCGCGCTGCGCTGGTACCTGCCGCGCTCCGGTCCCTACTACGCCCGCGAGCGAGTCGCGCAGGGCGAGCGGGCCGAGGCGCTGGTCAGTGGGCTCCACGGCGCGCCGACCCTGCGGGCGTTCTCGCGCGAGCACCAGCAGGTGGACCGGATCGCCGAGGCGTCCAACGCCGCGCGCGGCCTGGCAGTGGACGTCTTCAAGCTGCTCACCCGGTTCTTCGCGCGCAACAACCGCTCCGAGCTGATCGGCCTGCTGTTCATCCTCGGCACCGGCTTCGTGCTGGTCCGCGACAACCTCACCACGGTCGGCGCGGTCACCGCCGCCGCGCTCTACTTCCACCGGCTGTTCAACCCGATCGGCGCGCTGCTGGTGCTCTTCGACGACCTGCAGTCGGCCGGCGCCTCGCTCGCCCGCCTCGCCGGCGTCGCCCGGCTGCCGCAGCCGGAGCCGCCGACCGCCACTGTCGGCGGTAAGCCGCTGCTCCGGATGACCGGCGTCTCCCACGAGTACGTCGAGGGCCGGCCGGTGCTTACCGGGATCGACCTGGAGGTCGCCCCCGGCGAGAAGGTCGCGATGGTGGGTGCGACCGGCGCCGGCAAGACCACGCTCGGCGCGATCGCCGCCGCCACGCTGGCCCCGTCCAGCGGCGAGGTCACGCTCGGCGGCGTACCGCTGGCCGACACCGACGTCCGCGACCACGTCGTACACGTGAGCCAGGAGGTGCACGTGTTCACCGGCTCGGTCCGCGCCAACGTGGACCTGGCCCGCCCGAAGGCAACCGACGACGAGGTGCGCGCGGCGCTCGACACCGTCTCGGCGACGCCCTGGGTCGACGCGCTGCCGGACGGCTGGGACACCGTGGTCGGCGACCACGGCCACCCCCTCACCCCCGCGCAGGCCCAGCAGCTGGCGCTGGCCAGGGTGGTGCTCAGCGACCCGGAGGTCGTGGTCCTCGACGAGGCGACCGCAGAGGCCGGCTCCGCGGGCGCCCGCTCGCTCGAGGAGGCGGCGACCGCAGCCATCGCCGGCCGCAGCGCGATCCTGATCGCCCACCGCCTCACCCAGGCCGCCCGCGCCGACCGGGTGATCGTCCTCGAGCACGGCAAGATGGTCGAGGTCGGCACCCACGACGAGCTGATCGCCTCCGGCGGCCGGTACGCCGCCCTCTGGGAGGCGTGGTCCGCCGAATGACCGACCACGTCTTCATCGCCGGCCCAGCGTCCTGGAACCGCATCGTCGAGCTCGACCGGCTCCCAGAGCCGGTGCCGCACATGCAGCTCGCGCTGGGCGACTGGGAGACGGTCGGCGGTACGTCGGCGGGCAAGGCGCTCTCGCTCGCGGGCCTCGGGCGGCCAGTGGTGCTGCACACCCTGCTCGGCGGCGATGCCGAGGGCGAGCGCGTGCGCGCCGCGTTGACCGCGGCGGACATCGAGCTGCTGGCAGGCAACGGCGGCGCGACCGAGCGCCACCTCAACCTCATGACGCGCGACGGCGGGCGGTTGTCGCTCTACCTGACCACCCCCGACGACAGCGACGATGCGCCCGCCGCCGAGGTCGTCTCAGCGATGGCGGGTGCCGCGGTGATCGTGCTCGACCTCGCCCCGCTCTCCCTTGGGCTGATCGCCGCCGCGCGCGAGACGGGCCGGCCGATCTGGACCGACATCCACGACTACGACGGCGAGGCCGGCTTCCACCGCCCCTTCATCGAGGCCGCCGACGCCATCTTCATGAACGCCGACCGCATCGGCGACGACCCGCTGCCCTTCATGGAGCGCTGCATCTCGGGCGGCGCTTCGCTGGTCGTGTGCACGCTCGGCGCCGACGGCGCGATCGCGGTCGACCAGCGGATGACGCGCCACACCGTCGCGACCGAGGTCGTCACCGTGCGCGACACGAACGGCGCGGGCGACGCGTTCATGGCGGGCGTGCTCGACGCGACCCTGGCGGGTGTACCGCTGCCCGATGCGCTTCAGGCCGGGGCACGGCAGGCGGCATCGGTGCTCACTACCCGCCACCTGCACCCGAGCCTCGACGCGCTGCTCGGCGCCTGAGCCGGCGCCTGAGCCGGCGCCTGACCTGGGGCTACTGCCGGTCGGCGACGACGATCTCGGCCGCGGGCGCGGCGTACGAGTGCTGGCTGCCGCCGCCGAAGAAGAAGTTGATCCCGATGAAGCTCCACCACAGCGTGGCCAGCCCGAGCAGTGCGAGGTACGCCGCGTTGCGGCCCTTCCAGCCTGCGGTGGCCCGGGCGTGCAGGTAGGCCGCGTAGATCACCCACGTGATGAACGCCCACACTTCCTTCGGGTCCCAGTTCCAGTAGGAGCTCCACGCCTGGTGCGCCCAGATCGGGCCGGTGATCAGCACCGCGAAGGTCCAGACCGGGAACGCGAAGGCGTGCAGCCGGTAGGAGATCCGGTCCAGCGTCGAGGTCGCCGGCACCCGTGCCAGGTAGCCCGTGGTCCGTTCCGGCGCCCGCTCCTTGAGCAGGAACAGCACCGACAGCATCCCGCCGACCGTGAACGCGCCGGTCGCAATCACTGCCGAGACGACGTGGATGATCAGCCAGTAGGAGTTGAGCGCCTCGGTCAGCGGAGCGACCGGGTCGTACAGCCAGATCTTCGCCGCCATCAGCACCGTGATGTTGAAGCCGACCACGATCGGCGCCAACCACGACAGCGCGTAGCGCTTGTAGAGCGACAGGTAGACCACGGCCACCACGAAGGTGCCGCTGAGCGTGAACTCGTACATGTTGCCCCACGGCACCCGGTTCGGGTCCGCGGCCATGCCGCGACCGACCAGAGCCCCGAGGTGCAGCGCCGCCGCCAGGCCGGTCAGGATCAGCCCGAACCTGCCGAACAGCGCGATCCGGGACTGGGTCGCCTCGTCCACAGCGGGTACGTCGGCCGGCTCGGTCGGCGCGCCGGAGCCCACCAGCTCCTTGGCCACCGCCGTGACCGGCACCTTGCGCAGCGCCGACCACTCGACCAGGTGCGCGATCAGCGCCAGGAAGTAGACGATGCCGGCGGCGCCGATGAACTGGTTGCTCAGCGACTCCCACGCGCTGTCACTCACGGTGACTCCTTCCGTGACGCAGCGGCCACGATCTCTCTCAGCTCCTCGGCGACATCGCCGCCGCCAGAGCGGTCCAGGCCGGCGACCTCGACCACGGTGACGCCACCATCGACGCCGTCCTCACGCCGTACTCGCGCCCAGACCCGCCGCGGCCGGATGAAAAGCGACCCCAGCAGCCCGAGCAGTGCCAGCGAGACGCCTGCCAGCGCGACCCACTTGCCGGGCGTCCGGCTGATCTGGATCTTGGTCCAGCGTTCGTACCCGTCGAAGGAGACGGTACCGGCTCCGTTCGGGAGCTCCACGGTGTCACCGACCGCGAGGTCGACCCGGAGCATCGACCCGTCCGGCTTCTTGACCAGCTCGGCCTTCGACTTGTCGAGCTCGTAGACCGACTGGCCGTCGCCGTCGTCCATGCCGAGGTCGCCGGTGTAGACCAGCATCGAGATCGCCGGGTTGAGGTCGTCGCCGAACGCCGAGAACGGCCCGGTCTCCTCGGTGAACGCGTACGTCGGGTAGAACCAGCCCTCGAGCCCGATCGGGGTCGGCTGCGCATCGGCGGCCTTGATCACGCCGAACGAGCGGAATGACTGGTCCTCGGGCAGGAAGATGGTCGGCCCGCTGTAGGCGACCTCGCCGTTGCCGTCTCGGACGGTGATGACCGGCGCGTAGCCGTGGCCGACCAGGAAGACGTCGGTGCCGCCGATGGTCAGCGGGTGGTTGACCTTCAGGGCGTAGTCGTCCGTCTCGGCGGCGGGGTCCTCGCGGTAGGAGAGGTCGGCGACGAACTTCCGTGCCATGCCCGCGCTGGAGCCCTCCTTGATCCATTCCGCGTCGAACTTCTCGACCTTGAAGGAGAACGGCTCCATGTCGTCGGCGGCGAAGAGGCTGCCGGGCTCGAAGTCGTCGTACTGGTTGAGGGTGTTGGTGAACCCGCCGCCCTCGATAATCGCGACGCCGCCCTTGTAGCCGAACAGCGAGCCGATCGCGAAGCCGACCAGCACCACCAGCACCGACACGTGGAACAGCAAGTTGCCGGCCTCGCGCAGGTAGCCGCGCTCGGCCCCGACCGAGTCCTCGCCGGTCAGGGTCCGGTACCGGCGCTGCTTCAGCACCGCGGTCACGGCGGCGAGAGCCTCGTCGGCCGGCGCCTCGGTGGTGTACGTCGTGTGGTCCGGCAGCCGGGACAGGTTGCGCGGCGCGGCCGGCGGCGCGGCCCGCAGCGCCCGCCAGTAGACCAGCGAGCGCGGCAGGATGCAGCCGACCAGCGAGACCATCAGCAGGATGTAGATCGCGGAGAACCACACTGAGTCGAAGACGTCGAACAGCCCGAGCCGCTCATAGATCGGGGTCAGCTTCGGGTGGTCGTCCTGCCAGCGCGAGGCCTTGAGGGAGTCCACGCCCTCCTGCGGGATCACCGAGCCCGGAATCGCGGCGAGGGCGAGCAGGAGCAGCAGGATCAGCGCCGTCCGCATCGAGGTGAGCTGCCGCCAGGACCAGCGCAGCAGCTCGCGGAGGTTCAGCTCGCCGGGACGCCGCTCGGGCGCCTCCGGCGCTTCAGTGTCGATCGCCATCAGACGCTCACCTCGTAGCCGGAGATCAGGTTCGACTGCAGCCACTGCACCGACCAGTCCCACCAGCCGGTGACCAGCAGCAGGCCGACCACGATCATCACCCCGCCGCCGATCCGAGTCACCCAGACCTGGTGCTTGCGGATGAAGCGAACCGCGCCGAGCATCCGCTCGTAAGCGAGCCCGGCGATCACGAACGGCACTCCCAGCCCGAGCGCGTAGAACGCCGACAGCAGCGCCCCGCGGCCCGCCGTACCCTCGTTGATCGCGAGCGTCGAGATCACGCCGAGCGTGGGCCCGATGCAGGGCGTCCAGCCCAGGCCGAACAGGAAGCCGAGCAGTGGCGCGGCGGCCAGCCCGACCTGGGGTACGGCGTGCACCCGGAGGTCGCGCTGTAGGAACGGCACCAGTCCCATGAACGCCAGCCCGAGCCCGATGCTGACCAAGCCGAGGGTCACCGACAGCTCGCGCTGGTGCTGGACCAGCCAGGAGCCGAGGGCGCCGGACGCGGTGCCGAGGAGCACGAAGACGGCCGAGAAGCCGAGTACGAACAGCACCGAGCCGAGGAACAGCCGGCCGCGCTGGCTGCGGGTGACCTCGGCGTCGGCGAGGTCGGCGCCGGACAGCCCGGTCGCGTAGGAGAGATAGCCCGGCAGCAGCGGGATCACGCACGGCGAGAAGAACGACACCAGGCCCGCAATCAGCGCGACCGGGATCGCCAGCGCTAGCGAACCCGACCCGGCCTGCTGCTGGAACCAGTCAGCCATCGGCTGACCCGTCTGGCTCGGCTGCGATCTCCTCGGCCAGCTGGACCAGGGTCAGCGTCGACGGCAGCGCGCCGATGATGCTGGCCGCGACCCGGCCCTGCTTGTCGAGTACGACGAATGCCGGGATCGTCCGCGGGCTGAGCGTGCCCGGGAAGGCCAGCATCGCCTCGCCGTCCTGGTCGTGGATCGACGGGTACGGGACCCGCTTGCTGCGCACGAACGCGGCCGCTCGCGACTCGTCGTCGCGGGTGTTGATGCCGACGAAGTGGGCGGTGCCCTCCAGCTCCTCGGCGGCGTCGGCGACCTCGTCGGCCTCGGCGCGGCAGGGGCTGCACCACGAGGCCCAGACGACCAGCACGGTCGCCTTCCCCCGCCGGTCGGCGAGGTCGATCTCCTCGCCGTCGAGGCCGTCGCCGGCGAGCTCGATCGGGTCCTCGCGGTCGTCCGGCTTGATCTGCTTGACCTGTCCGTCGCCCTCGATGTAGCCCTTGTCGCCGGTTCCTTCCAACGACGAGCAGCCCACGAGCAGCAGCAGGCAGGCAAGGGCAGGGGCGAGCAGACGGTTCAACTTCAGGGCCGGTTCTCCTCGGGCGCGCCCCCGGCGGAGAAGGGGGCCGCCTTGTCGCGGTTCGGGATCAGGTCACCGGCCGGCTCGGAGTAGGCGATCGACAGCAGCCGCTCGCCGTCGAACGTGAACGAGGTCAGCGAGCAGAGCGTGCACTGCCGGGTGCGAGGGTCGTGCAGGTAGCGGCGCTTCTCGGCGTGCAGCCGGGCCACCCAGATCGGCAGCTGGTGGGCGACGATCACGGCCTCGTGACCCTCGGCGGCGTCGCGAGCGTCGGCGACCGCGGCCATCATCCGGGCGGCGATCTCCTTGTAGGGCTCGCCCCAGGACGGCCGGAACGGGTTCCAGAGCTTCGGCCAGATCCGCGGGTCGAGCAGGGTCCGGACGCCGCGACCGAAGCTGCGGCCCTCGAACCAGTTAGCCGACTCGATCACCCGGGCGTCGGTGGTGATCTCCAGGCCGAGCCGGTCGGCCAGCGGCTGCGCGGTCTCCTGCGCCCGCGCCAGTGGCGAAACCCGGAGGTGGACGATGTCGCGGTCGCCGATCGACTCGGCGATCCGCTCAGCCATCGTGTTGCCGAGCTCGGAGAGGTGGTAGCCGGGCAGCCGCCCGTAGAGGATCCCCTCCGGGTTGTGCACCTCGCCGTGCCGCAGCAGATGGACCGTCGTCGTCATGCGCCCAGATCCTCCCCGCCCGCCCTGGGGGCTGGCCTATCACCCGGCACCGACACTTCCGCAGCTGCTCGCGCGGCCGCGGGCAGCGCGTCGATCACGGTCTGTACGGCGCGCTCGTCGTGGGCCGAGGAGAGGAACCACGCCTCGTACGCCGAGGGCGGCAGGTAGACGCCCCGGTCGAGCATCGCGTGGAAGAACGCCTTGAATGCGCCGGTGTCCTGCGCCGAGGCCTCGTCGAAGTTGCGGACCGGCCGGTCAGTGAAGAACACCGAGAACATGGTGCCGCTGGCCTGGATGACGTGGGGTACGCCGGCCGCGGTGAGCGCGTCGGCAGCGGCGGCCTTGATCGTCTCGCCGGCGGCCGTGATGTGGGCGTAGACCTCGTCGGTGGCCAGCCGCAGCGTCGCCAGTCCGGCGGTCGTCGCGACCGGGTTCCCGGACAGCGTGCCGGCTTGGTAGACCGGCCCCTCCGGCGAGAGCCGCGCCATCACGTCCGCACGGCCGCCGAACGCCGCCGCGGGGAATCCGCCGCCCATCACCTTGCCGAACGTCATCAGGTCGGGGCGCCAGCCCTCGGCCTTGCCGTCGAGCCCCCACTGTCCATCGCGGCTGGCCCGGAAGCCGGTCATCACCTCGTCGGAGACGAACAGCGCGCCGTACTTGGCGCAGGTCTCGGCGAGGAACGCGTTGAAGCCGGGCTCGGGCGGGACCACGCCCATGTTGCCGGGTGCGGCCTCGGTGATCAGGCAGGCGATCCGGTCGCCGTGCTCGACGAACGCCTTCTCGACCGCGTCCCGGTCGTTGTAGGACAGCACCAGCGTGAGTGCCGTCGACGACTCGGGTACGCCGGGCGTGCCGGGCACCGCGAACGTGGCCAGCCCCGAGCCGGCGCTGGCCAACAGGGCGTCGACGTGGCCGTGGTAGCAGCCGGCGAACTTCACGACCAGGTCGCGGCCGGTGAAGCCGCGGGCCAGCCGGATGGCGGACATGGTGGCCTCGGTGCCGGACGAGACGAAGCGGACCCGCTCGATCGGCGTCCGAGCCACGATCTCCTCGGCGAGCTCGACCTCGGGCACCGTGGGCGTGCCGTACGACGTGCCGCGGGCGACCGCGGCGGCCACGGCCGCCTGCACGTCGGGGTGGGCGTGGCCGAGCAGCATCGGGCCCCACGAGCAGACCAGGTCGACGTACTCGTTGCCGTCGACGTCGGTGAGCCAGGCGCCGTGCGCATGCTCGATGAAGCGGGGGGTACCGCCAACAGCATTGAAGGCACGGACCGGGGAGTTGACGCCGCCAGGGGTGACGGCACGGGCCCGGTCGAACAGACGGCTGGAGCCGTCGGTCGGCAGCCCGTTGGCCGGGGGCCGGTCGCTCGACACAGTCACCGAGTCATTGTGGCCTATCGCGTCATGACCGCGGTCAGCCCCCGTCCCTCGACTGGAGAGTTGAAGTAACCGAGGTCACAGAACCTGCCTCAGCCGTAACTAAGTGTGACAACATTCGTTTGGATGGATGTCTGTGCTTGAGGGAGCCGCAGACGAGGTGTATAGGGAGAGCACACATGTCCGCTTTGCAGTTCGGACGTATCCAAAAGGCGACCGCGCTTGTTCCGATGGCGGTGCTGTCGTTGGCGTGGACATCGAGCATCGCCGGCGTGGGACTGATTCCTGCGTCCGCCGGCGAGCATGACAACCGCCTGCCGGACGGCACCACGATTCCGACCGAAGCCATCCAGGCGCCCGCCAGCCTGACCCGTCCCGGCGTGGTCGCCCCCGGTCTCGACAGCAGCAAGGGCGACATCGTCAAGAACGCCTCGGCCAACGGGATCCCCGCGGCCGCGCTCTCGGCGTACCAGCGCGCTGAGACCGTCATCAACACCGCCGACCCCGCCTGCCACTTGAGCTGGCAGCTGATCGCGGCCATCGGCCGCGTGGAGTCCGACCACGGTCGCTTCGGCGGCAACGTCCTGGACGACGACGGCGTGGCCCAGCCCGGCATCTACGGCATCCCGCTCGACGGCACTCGCAACACCTCGCGGATCACCGACACCGACGCCGGCAAGTACGACAACGACAAGTTGTTCGACCGCGCGGTCGGCCCGATGCAGTTCATCCCGTCGACCTGGTCGGTGGTCGGCGTGGACGCCGACGGCGACAAGCTCCGCAACCCGCAGGACATCGACGACGCCGCGCTCGCGAGCGCGGTCTACCTCTGCTCCGGCAGCGACGACCTGGCTCTCGACAAGGGCCGGCGCGCGGCGGTCTACCGCTACAACCACTCCAACTCCTACGTCGACCTGGTGCTGTCGCTGTACGACGCCTACCTCGACGGCGACTACTCCTCGGTCCCCAACAACCTCGGCCCCGCGCCGTACTTCCCGGACAACGACGGCCCCGGCACCCAGCAGGCCGGCAACAACGGCAACCAGCCCGGCAACGAGGCCGCGCCGGCGCCGGGCGGCAACGGCGGGACGCCCGGCGGCCCCGGCGTCGACCCGACCGACCCGCCGGAGCCCGGCACTCCCGGCACCCCCGGTCCTGGTACGCCGACCCCCGGCAACCCGGGATCGCCGTCGCCGAGCAACCCGTCCGGCCCGATCGGCGGCATCGTCGACGACCCGGTCGGCACCATCGAGGACACCGTCACCGACCCGGTCGGTGAGGTCGAAGACACGCTCACCTGGCTCGAGGCCCAGGCCCTGTGCCTCGCCTCCGGGATCAGCGCCCTCGAGGTCCAGAAGCTCGCCGCCTGCATCGCCGCGCTCCTCGAGTAGCCACATTTAGTCTTGACCTCGCGGCGGTTTCACAAGGTACCTAGTGAAACTGTCCCTCCCCGTCGGAAACTTCGCGTGGGCTGGGACGAATTCACTAGGTACCTGTAACTGTTCAGGTGGGTGCTGGTAGCCAGACGTTGCCGTTGAAGAGTTGCTGGAGGACGTCGAGGCTGTTGCGGCTCTGT
>NZ_QEOO01000041.1 GCF_003121585.1 Nocardioides speluncae | reverse complement strand
TACGCGGCCCCAGCCACCACACCACGATCAGAATCGACATCAACACCGGCGCGCCGCCGTGACACCAGCCACGACATCTTAAGTTGACGGCATTGGCCCTAGCCCTCGGCCCCGAAGATCATGCAGCTCGAGGTGGCGTACGCCGCCAGCTTGCCGGCCTGGTCGGTGAGCCGGGCCTCGGCGAGGGCCGTCCGGCGGCCGCGCTGGATCACCGAGCCGACGCAGGTCAACAGGCCGGAGTCGACGGTGACCGGGCGCAGGAACTTCACGTTCAGGTCGAGCGAGGTGTACATCTCCCCCACCGCCAGCGTCGAGTGCACCGAGCAGCCCGCGGCGGTGTCGAGCAGCATCGAGATCACGCCGCCGTGCATGCTGCCGAGCGGGTTGTAGTGGAAGGTCTGGGCCCGCAGCTCGACCGTCACCGAGCCACGCTCCGGCCGGAAGCCGGTGACGTCGAGGGTCTGCATGATCGGCGGCGCGGGCGCATCGCCCTTCACCATCGCCTCGAGCTGACCGAGCCCGTCGAGGTCGAGCAGCGAGACGAGGTCGGCCTGGCCGGGCTCGACCCAGCTGTAGGTGCGGGTGGTGGTCCGGAGCTCGGTCTGCGTCATGGACTCAGGCTCGCACCGGTTGCTGAGTCTGTCAATCAGACTTAGCCTGGTGGGATGACCGTCACACCGACCGACCCGCCGGCGCTCGCCTACTCCACCGAGAACTGCACCGTCGGCCGGGCGATGGACGTCCTCGGCGAGCGGTGGACGTTCGTGGTGCTGCGTGAGGTCTTCAACGGGGTACGCCGCTTCGACGACATGCGCCGCCGTACCTCGATGCCCCGGCAGGTGCTGACCAACCGGCTCGCCACCCTGGTCGAGCAGGGCCTGCTCCGCCGGGTCCCGTACCAGGTGCCGGGAGCGCGGTCACGCCATGAGTACCGGCTCACCGAGAAGGGCTTCGACCTCTACCCCGTGCTGATCGCGGTCCGCGACTGGGGCGACCGCTACCTCGCCGACCCGGGCGGATCGCCGGTCGCCTTCGAGCACCGCGGCTGCGGCGGCGAGGTCCATCTGGCGATGGTCTGCGCGGACGGCCATACGGTCACCGACCCGCGCGACGTGATGACCCGCCCCGGACCGGGCGCTCACCCGGCGAGCTAGCTGCTGATCAGGACAGGCGCGAGGCGACCTCGGCGGCCGCGGCGGAGACCGCCGGACCGACCACGGCGACGTCGAACTCGCCGAGGGTGACCACGCCGACGCTCGCCTCCAGGCCGTCGACGCCATGGATCGGGGCCGCGAGTCCGCGGGCGCCGGACTGCAGCTCGCCGGCCGTGACGATGTACGCCGCCGACCGCGGGTCACGCCCGGCCAGGATCGCCTTGCCGGCCGCGCCCTGAGTGAGCGGGTGCCGGGCGCCGACCCTGTAGGCCACGTGGAAGTCGGTCCACGACGGCTCCACCACCGCCAGCGCGAGCGCCTCGTCGCCGTCGGCGACGGTGAGGTGCGCCGTACACCCGACCTGCTCGGCCAGCCGGCGCAGCACCGGCACCGCACTGTCGCGCAGCACCGGCTGCACCGCCGACGCAAGATGGAGTACGCCGAGCCCGACGTGCACGCGGCCACGGGAGTCGCGGCGTACCAGCGCGTGTTGTTCGAGGGTGCTCACCAGCCGGTAGACGACCGTCCGGTTGACCGCCAGCTTGCCGGCCAGCTCGGTCACGGTCAGCCCGCCCGGAGTCTCGGCAAGGATCTTCAGCACCTGCAGGCCACGATCGAGCGTTTGGGACGTCTCGCTGGCCATACCTAAGGTTAGGACACTTCGGACCGCCGGACCTGACCAATGTCAGCCAATCTTTTCAGAACGAGTTTCAGTTAGTTGGACGTGCGGCCGCACCCTCGGCAGCCCCCGAGAGTCTAGGAGGTGCCGACAGCCCATTCGCGGAGCCGGTCGATCCGGGCGTGCAGCTGGTCGGCGGTCGCGGTAGCCGCCGCCGGGCCGCCGCACTCCTTGCGGAGCGCGGCGTGGGTGATGCCGTGGGCCTGGCCGGTGCGGTGGTGCCACGCGGCGACCAGGCCGTTGAGCTCGCGCCGGAGCACCGCCAGCTGCTCGTGGGTGGACACCGCGGGCTCCGGCGTGTGCCGCTGCTCGGCGGACTGGCTGCGCTGCTTCTGCGCCTGCTTACTGGCCCGCTCGCTCTGGCGGTGATGAAGCAGCTCCTTGACCTGGTCCGGCTCCAGTAGGCCCGGGATGCCGAGGAAGTCCATCTCCTCGTCGGAGCCGACGTGCACCTCACCCGCGTGGCCGAACGCCGCGCCGTCGTACAGGACGTGGTCGAAGGTGGCCTGCGAGCCCAGCGCCTCGAACGACATGTCGAGCTCGTCGGAGGCGGACTCGCTGGCGTTCGCGGCCGCGACCAGCGCCTCCTCGGCGGCGAAGATGTCGCCCTCGTCGCTGATCTTGCGACCGAGCACATGGTCACGCTCGACCTCCATCTCGGAGGCGAACTGCAGCAGCCCGGGCACCGAGGGCAGGAAGACCGACGCGGTCTCGCCGCGCTTGCGGGCCCGCACGAAGCGGCCCACGGCCTGCGCGAAGAACAGCGGCGTCGAGGTCGTCGTCGCCCAGACCCCGACCGCCAGCCGCGGCACGTCGACGCCTTCGGAGACCATCCGTACCGCCACCATCCAGCGGTCGTCGCTGTCGGTGAACTTGGCGATCTTCTTCGAGGCCTGCTTCTCGTCGGAGAGCACGACGACGGGCGAGGCGCCGGTGATCGCCTTCAGCAGCTTGGCGTAGGCGCGGGCGGAGTCCTGGTCGCTGGCGATCACCAGGCCGCCGGCGTCCGGGACGTGGCGGCGTACCTCGGTCAGCCGGGTGTCGGCCGCCTCCAGCACCGCCGGCATCCATGAGCCCTGCGGGTCGAGCGCGGTGCGCAGCGCCTGTGCGGTCAGGTCCTTGGTGAGCGGCTCGCCGAGCCGGGCCGCGATCTCGTCGCCGGCCCGAGTGCGCCACTGCATCTCGCCGGAGTAGGCCAGGAACAGCACCGGGCGGACCACATGGTCGGCGAGTGCGTCGGCGTACCCGTAGGTGTAGTCGGCGACCGAGCGCGGGATGCCGTCGTTGCCGGGCGCGTACGTGACGAACGGGATCGGGTTCACGTCGGAGCGGAACGGCGTGCCGGTCAGCGCCAGTCGCCGAGCAGCCGGCTCGAACGCCTCGCGGACGCCCTCACCCCACGACAGCGCGTCGCCGGCGTGGTGGACCTCGTCGAGGATCACCAGGGTCTTGAACCGCTCGGTGCGGATCCGGTGCGCCAGCGGGTTGACCCCGACGCCGGCGTAGGTCACCGCGACCCCGACGAAGTCCTTCGACGTCTTGCCCTGACCCGCAGAGTACGTCGGGTCGATCGGGATGCCGGCCCGTGCCGCCGCCTCTGCCCACTGCACCTTGAGGTGCTCGGTCGGCGCCACGATCGTGATCCGGTCGATCACCCGCCGGCCGAGCAGGTCGGCCGCCACCGTCAGCGCGAAGGTCGTCTTGCCTGCCCCCGGCGTCGCCACCGCGAGGAAGTCGCGCGGCGCGTCCTCGACGTACTTCTTCAGCGCGGCCGCCTGCCAGGCGCGCAGCGACGTGGCCGTCCCCCAGGCCGCACGGTCTGGCCAAGCCGGTGACAATGCTCCTGAGAGCGGGTCCAGATGGGGGGCGGCGGGCCGCCCCGTCACTCGCCGCCCTCGTCGCCGGGTTCCATCTTCTCCCAGATCTCCTTGCACTCCGGGCAGACCGGGAACTTCTCCGGCGCGCGGCTCGGCACCCACACCTTGCCGCACAGAGCGACCACCGGCGTACCCATCACCATCGCCTCGGTGAGCTTGTCCTTCGGCACGTAGTGGGAGAAGCGCTCGTGGTCACCCTCGTCGGTCGGGACGGTACGGCGGTCCTCGATGGTGTCGGTGCCGGGCCCGAATCCGATGGGGTTGCTCATGGGTTCCATCCTAGGTCAGGGCGGGCCGAGATCCGGCCAGGCCGAGATCAGTTGAGCTCGGGGTCGGTGGGTTTTGTGGACACCCAGGCGAGCTCTCCCGGCTGCCGGCGGAGCACGTCGCGCCACAGCTCGTCGGTGTCGAGGCGGAACACGTCGGCGTCCTCGGCGGGTACGACGTACCAGCTGCCGGTCTCGACCTCGCCGTCGAGCTGGCCGGCGCCCCAGCCGGCGTACCCGGCGAAGATCCTGAGGGAGGAGAGGCTGCCTTCGAGCAGCTCGACCGGCGTGTCGAGGTCGACGATGCCGAACGCGCCGTACACCGAGCGCCAGCCCAGCGGCTCGTCCTCCGGGTCGGCGAGCCGGGCGACCGCGAGGGCGCCGTCGGTGCCGACGGGGCCGCCGCGGAACAGCACCTCGGGTTCGGCGACCACGGATGCCCAGTCACCGAGCACCTCGGCGACCGGCACCGGGGACGGACGGTTGAGGACCACCCCGAGCGCGCCGTTCTCGTCGACGTCGAGCAGCAGCACGACGGAGTCGGCGAAGTTGGGGTCGAGCAGGCTGGGTGTCGCCACCAGCAGCATGCCCGGCTGCAGCTCGGTCATAGGCCCATCATGCCAACGGATTGCCGTCGGTTGAGGAGGTCGCGCAGCGACCGTCTCGAAACCAGGCGCGGTCGAAAATGATGACAGCCCCGGCGCCGGCTACCCGAGGGAGGGATTCGCGGGTGGGAGGAACCCGCTAGGGAGTGCCGGTGCCGGGGACTGTCAGTTCAGGTGGCCGTCAGGGCGTGTCTGCCAATTCGGCGCCGTCGCGAGCGGCGTTTCGGGCCGATCCGGCAAGGCGGCGGAGTCGAAGGCGGGCCGGAGGCCCGTCGAGCGACGCCAACGCAGCCGGATCGAGTCCGAAGCGCCGCGCAGCAGGCGCGGGATTGGCAGACATGCCCTAAGCCGCGAGCGCCGCCCGGATCCGGTCGAGGATGCTGACCTGGGTGGTCCGCTCCTCAACCTGCACGCTCTGGAGACCCTCGCGGGCCTTGGTCTCGATCGTCTCGCCGACGCGCGCCGCGACGTCCTCGTCGAGCCCGGACTTGCCGGACATGACGCCCAGCAGCATCCGCTCCTTGGACTGCGCGGTGCGCATGGCCGTGGCCATCCGCTCGTCGGTCGGGTTGCTCGTGTAGCTGTCCACGATGATCCGCACACCGGGCAGCTCGTCGTACGTGGTGTGCCAGGCGGCGATCACGGCCGCCTCGAGGTCCATCGGCTGACTCATCAGGTGACGCTCGATGTGGCCGGCGAGGCGGGTGTGCCAGCGCAGCTGCATCGCGCCCAGCAGGGCGAGGTCGTCATCGAACTTCTCGGTAACGCCAGCGACGTCGAGGGGAAGGTTGCCGTCACGTCGCGCGTTGGCAGTGGCGATCACTTCGCGGAGGACTTCTCCGCGGCTGTGAAAGGCGTCCCAGGTCATGGTCGGCTCCTTTCGATTCGTTCCACATACCGTCGGTACGTACTCACAGTATGCGGCCGACCGAGGGTATGCAAACTCTGCTTGCCGTGAGTTAGCGCACAAGCACTTGTGCGGGCCGTCACACCGCGGCTACTAGACTGCCGGGATGACCCCGAAGAGCTCCGCGGCCAAGCTCCTGCCCAAGGTCCCGGGGACAGGCCGGCGCCAGCAGTACTCCGCCTCGACCAAGCGGGCACTGATCGATGTCGCCGAGTCGCTCTTCTCCAACCAGGGGTACGCCGCCACCTCGCTCGACGCGATCGTGGCCGGCGCCCGGGTGACCAAGGGCGCGCTGTACCACCACTTCTCCGGCAAGCAGGCCGTCTTCGAGGCGGTCTTCGAGAAGGTCGAGACCAGCGCCTCCAAGCGGATCGCCAAGGGGCTGAAGGGCGAGAAGGACCCGTGGAAGAAGGCGATCCTCGGGCTGCGCGAGTTCCTCGCCTGCGTCCAGGACCCGGCGTACCGCCGGGTGGTGATCCAGGACGGCCCGGCCGTGCTCGGCTACGAGAAGTTCCGCGAGCGCGAGCAGCGGTCGTCGTTCGCGCTCGTGCAGGAGATCGTCGGCTCGGTCCTCAACGCCGGTGGCTGGGAGCTCGACGACGAGATGCTCGCGACCTTCAGCCGGATCTTCGTCGGCGCGCTCTCCTCGGCGGGCGAGAGCGTCTCCACCAGTGACGACCCGCGGGAGGCGAGTGCCCGGGTGGAGATCGCCATGGGCTTCATCCTCGAAGGCCTGCGCATGCTGGAGCAAGCAGGTGTCGAACTGCCCTCCGGGCCGCGAAGCGCCGGCAAGACTCAGGCCCCGGCCGATGAGTCGACCGAGGCCTGAGAACGCCGTACGTTCCGGCTACCTGCCGAAGGTGACGTCGCCGCCGTCGGCCGGGACCAGCTCGATCCAGGTGTGGCCGGCCGGGACCTTGAGCGCGCCGGCCTTGGTCTTCAGCGTGAGCGCGCCGGTGTGGCCCTTCTTCGACCAGGTGCCGCGGACCAGCCTGCCGCCGTGGAACAGCATCGCCTGCCCCTGGCCCTGGAAGTCGGTCTCCGGGACCGGGTTGCCGGCCGGGTCGGTGTAGCCGGCGTCGCCGACCTTGACCCGGAGCACCAGCACGGTGTCGGCCGCGAACTGGTCGCCCTCGGCGGCGTTGGTGTTGTCGTTGCGGTACTTGCCGCCCTGGAAGGTCCAGTTGGTGGTCTGGAAGCCGGAGAAGCTCGCCGCCAGCCTCTTGGCCGGCTGCCCGGTGGGCAGGTCGGACTTCTTGCCCCACGGCAGGTAGTCGGCCGGCACCTTGGCGGCGCCCTTGGCGGTGGAGGCGACGTCCGGCAGGTTCGCGAACAGGTTGTACGGCGCGCTGCGGGCGTCGTCGCGGTAGATACCCTTCGCGCCTTCCTCAACGTACTTCACGCGAGCCTCGCGGAGCCGATCGATGGTCACCTGCGCGGCGCCGCTGGTCACGATGGTCGCGTCAGCCGGCGTCACGATGCCGATGTCGCTCGCGCGCATCGACCGGACCGGGCCGACCACCTTCGGCAGCTCGGAGTAGTAGAACGCCGCCAGCCGGGTCATCCCGCCCTCGACGAGCTCCTCGACCACCAGGTCGGCCTTGCCGAGCCCGGCCTGCGGCGCGCTGCTGGAGGAGTTGTCGATCTTCACGGTGTAGACCGGGTGCCGCTTGGCGACCTGGGCGTCGCCCTTCACCGGCAACCCGGTCAGCGGCCAGGCGCTCGGCAGCGTCTTGCCCGGAGTGGTGGCCTGGTCCTCGGGCCCGTCCGATTGGTTGTCGTCATCACCGCCCCCACAGCCCGTGAGCACGAGGCTCAGCGTGAACAGGGTGACTCCGGCCAGGCGAACGCGGCGCAAGGGGGCTCCAATCCGAGTTGTGAAACGGGCGAAGGCGCGCCACTCCCCCTTGGAGCAGCGCGCCTTCGTGGTCTGGTCAGCGGACCGGCTGAGCCTCCAGCTGCTGCTCAGGCTTCCTCGGCCTCAGGGTGCCGCCGAACCACGAGGTGGTCCAGGGTACGTCGCGGCGGATCTGCTCACCGGTGCGACCCGCGTGAACCATCACAACGTGGCCGTCCTGCCACTTGAGGAACATCGCGACGTGGTACACGTTCCCGCCGCTGTGGAAGAACATCAGGTCACCGCGGCGCAGGTTGCGCTTGCTGACACGCCGGGTGGCGGCAGCCTGGCCGTCCGAGGTCCGCGGGAGGCGGATTCCGGCCTTGGCGTAGCTGTACATGGTCAGGCCCGAGCAGTCGAAGGTGTCGGGTCCGGCGCTGCCGTAGCGGTACCAGTCGCCGATCTGACGCTTGGCGACCTGCTGGGCGTAGAGGACCCGCTCTGTACGGGACATTTGCCGGACGTTCGTCGAAGCGGCCGGCTGGAAGTCCGGCTTGGTGTCCGACGCGGTAGCGACAGTGACAGCCTCGGCCGGGGTGGTGGTGGCGACGCTCATGGTGGTGGCGGTCGCAGTAGAGAGCATCAGGCACAGCGCAGCAGAGCCACGCATGCGTTTAGACGCAGGCATGTTGAAGGTTCCTTCCCACGCCTGCGAGGTGAGCTGTCGGGTTAGAGCTGGGGAAGTGCTCTGCCACGTGGTGGTGCTGGTGATGGGTGTGGCTTCACCCCAAGCGGACCGGCCGGTCCAGAGCCTCAGCCGGTCGCGCGGTGGAACCTGTGGGTCCCCCGCTCCTGCCCTGAATACATCGTTGGGAACACGGGCGCTCACGGGCGGGCAGGACTCGGCGAAAGCCCGGAGCGGATTCACTTATGCGATCAGGAGACTAGACACAAGTGATCGCCAAATGCCAGTTTGGCGCGCTAAAACCGGGTGTGACGCTTCTCGCCCCGAATTTACCTTCGTTGTGACACCGTCGGTAAAGTCGCAGGTCAGAGGGGTTTTCCTGAATCAGGAGACCAGCTTGGCTCCACCGTCGACGTACAGCGTCTGGCCTGTGATGTACGACGCTTCGTCGCTGCAGAGGAAGGCTGCGGCGGCCGCGATGTCCTCCGGATAGCCCACGCGCCGGACCGGGTTGCGCTCGGCGGTCATCTCCCGCAGCTGCTCGGGCTCGAGCTTGAGCCGACGCGCGGTGGCGTCGGTCATCTCGGTCGCGATGAACCCCGGCGCGATCGCGTTGGCGTTGACCCCGAATGGGCCGAGCTCGATGCCGAGGGTGCGGGTGAAGCCCTGGATGCCCATCTTGGCGGCCGAGTAGTTGAGCTGGCCGCGGTTGCCGAGGGCGGAGACGCTGGAGAGGTTCACGATCTTGCCGTACTTCTGCTCCACGAAGTGCTTCTGCGCCGCACGGGTCATCACGAACGCGCCGCGCAGGTGGACGCCGATCACCAGGTCCCAGTCGTCGTCGGTCATCTTGAACAGCAGGTTGTCGCGGGTGACGCCGGCGTTGTTCACCAGGATGTGGATGCCGCCGAGCTCCTCGACCACGCGGGCGATCGCGGCCTCACCGGACTCGGTGCTGGCGACGTCGCAGCCGACGCCGATTGCCTTGCCGTCGATCTTCGCGGCAGCCTCGGTCGCCGCGGCCTCGTCGAGGTCAAGGATCGCAACCGCGGCGCCCTCCTCGGCGAACCGCTGGGCGGTGCCGAAACCGATGCCGCGTGCCGCTCCGGTGACCACGGCCACCCGTCCGTCGAACCGACCCATGATGCTGCCTCTCTCTGCTTGGAACGTGCGCGGGCAACCTTAGTCGCCGAGGGCGGCGCGCAGTCGGGCGGCGTACTCGGCGCGCTCGTCGGGCCCGCCGTACTTCCGGCGCGGCCAGAAGAACCCACGCAGCCCGTCACCCTTGGTCCGGGGTACGACGTGCAGGTGGAGGTGCGGCACCGACTGGCTGACGATGTTGTTCATCGCCACGAACGAGCCCTGCGCGCCCAGCCCGTCGACCACCGCCGTCGCCAGCCGCTGCGCCGCGGCCAGGAACCCGTCCCTGAGCTCGGCCGGCAGCTCCGGCAGCGTCACGACGTGCTGGCGCGGCACCAGCAGCGTGTGCCCCTTGAACACCGGCCGCTGGTCGAGGAAGGCCACGAAGTCGTCGGTCTGGAGTACGACGTCGGCCGACTCCTCCCCCGCCGCGATCGCACAGAACACGCAACTCACGGCACGCTGCCCCGCGAGACGACCCACTCGGTGGGCTGCCCAGTCAGGTCGGCGATCATGTCGAAGTCGGCGTCATAGTGCACGACGACAAGTCCTTCGATCTCCGCAGTCGCGGCCAGCAGTAGGTCCGGGACGCTCACTGCCCGATGCTGGCCGCGCGCGATGAGCTGCCGTTGTACGTCACGGGCTCGTCCCTCGGCCCGCATCGGCAGCGGTACAGGCGGAAGGTCGTCGAGGAGCCGATTCCGAACCTGTTCGTGATCGGCGAGGGACCGGGCGGAGAACCCGACCTCAAGTTCAGTGAGGATGCTGACACCGATGCGGCCGCTGGCCATCCGATCCCGAAGAGATTCGGCAACTGCGGGATGCGAGAGCCGCCAGAGGGCGGACTTGTCGACGAGCCAGCCGACGGTCGTTGTCACTCCCAGGCCCTTGCCATGACCTCCGGATCACCGAGGTCCGCGAGCAGCTCGCCGACCTCCCGCAGATCCCCGCTGGTCAGGGCACGTCGATGGGCACCGCGCGCGACCTCAGCGAGCGAGCCGTTGACGGTGTCCTTGAGCGTGGTGGTGCCGAGGAGCCGACGAGCCTCCTCCAAGATCTCGTCGTCGATGTCGACCAGACGCTTCGTCATGACAGGACCTCCATATATCTAGACCGATATCAGTATATCTCGGCGAACTGGTCAGAGGTAGAGGCCATGGCTGGTCGGGACGTCCGGCGGCGGCTGGTCGGGGAGGTCGGCGCGGACCAGGGTGACCACGTCGTCGGGCGCGGGATTGTCGAGGTCGACGATGCGCAGCGCCTGGATGGAGATCGTCTCCTCGAACAGGTTGCGCATGAACCGGCCGTTGCCGAAGGTCTCGGGGCGCGGGCTGGGCAGCATCGCGCGGACGCCGTCCAGGAAGCCGGGCGCCAGCTTGAAGCCGGCCTGATCGGCCATCAGCTGGAAGATGCTGAGCAGCTCACCGTCGGCGTAGTCGCCGAACTCGATGGTCTTCGGGAAGCGCGACGCCAGGCCGGGGTTGGACTCCAGGAACCGGCTCATCTCGCGCGGGTAGCCGGCCACGATCACCACGACCTCGTCGCGGTGGTCCTCCATCAGCTTCAGCAGCGTCGAGACCGCCTCATGGCCGAAGTCACGGAAGGAGTCCGCCGGCACCAGCGAGTAGGCCTCGTCGATGAACAGCACGCCACCGGTCGCCTGGTTGAACTTGGCGGTGACCTTCGGCGCGGTCTGGCCGATGAACTCGCCGATCAGGTCGGCGCGGCTGACCTCGATCAGGTGACCGTTGGCGAGCGCGCCCAGCTCGGCGTAGATGCGCGCCAGCAGCCGGGCGACCGTGGTCTTCGCGGTGCCGGGGTTGCCGAGGAACACCATGTGCCGGGACCGGTCGCTCTTCGGCATGCCCGCGGCGCTGCGCAGCTGATCGGCCTTGACCTCCGCGACCAGTCGGCGTACCTGCTCCTTGACCTGGTCCAGGCCGATCAGCTCGGCGAGCTCGGCCTGCGGGTCGCCGATCTCGACCTCGGGGATCTCCAGGTCGGGCGCATCCTCGTCGCCGTCGGCGCGGCTGCGCAGGCGTTCCGGCTTCTCGACCGGCACCTCGGGCTCGGCGTGCTCGGTCTGGCCGAGCTCGCGGGCCGCCTCCCGGGCCGCCTCGCGCTCGGCGAGCTGCTTGGCCTTGCGGCGTTCGAGCTGCTCAATGAGCGGGCTGACCACCGCGCGCGGCGGCACGAACAGCGACTTCACATCGTCGTAGTAGCCGGACCGGGGCAGCGCGTAGGTGTAGCGGGCCAGGTCCGGGTACTCCGCGACCAGCGCGGTGATCGAGGTGGCGGCGTGCAGCCAGATCCGGACCGAGTCGATCTCCCCGGCGACCATGCCGCGCGCCAGCCAGCTGCGCACCTCGCCCTTCCAGGTGGGTCCGTCGAAGCTGTTCTTGGTCCTGTCGAAGGCGTCGTGGATCTCGGTGAACAGCTCGGTGCCGGCCGCGCCACGGAGTACGGCGGGCAGCTCGGGCACCTCGTCGAAGCGGGCCGCGCCGGCGAGCACGTCGGCCAGCGCCGGCGTCCGGCTCACGGTCTCGGCGAGGTGCTCGTGAACGGCCTTCAGCCCGTCGAGGCTGACCCTGAACACCGTCTCCCAGCCCCAGATCTCGGGCAGCAACGCCGCTTCCTCAGGGGTCAGCAGCTCGTCGGTCCAGAGCGCGTCGATCGACTGCATCGACGAGGTGCGGTGTACGCCGAGCAGGAAGCGGTCGTCGAGCACGCGGCGGAAGATGCCGAGCAGCGCGTCGGCACGCGGCTGGAACGCCGGCACCTCGCGGAACAGCTCGAGGACCTGGATCGAGATCTCGATGGCGTCCTGCCGCGCCTGCGGGTCGTCGCGGTCCGAGGCCAGCCACTTCAGCAGTGCCAGCGGCCAGAGCCGCTCGTCTGTCGACCGGTAGCAGATCGACATCTCGTTCAGGTCGTAGGACTTCGGGCGCCAGGGCTGGACCAGGTGGTCGCCCATCAGGGCCTCGGGACCGGCCACGACGTTGACCAGGCCGGGTAGGTAGATCAGGTAGCGGAAGAGCACCGGCGCGAGGTACGGCGTACCTTGCCGCCAGGCCGTGCCCCAGTCACGGTCGGTCTGGATCCGCTCGTCCTGGAACAGCTCGGCGATCGCGGCCTGCTTCTGCAGCATCCACCCCTCGGGCAGCACCCACGGGTCGGCGAGGCCCACCACATCGAGGTAGTCCTCACCGGAGAGCAGTGGCGCCAGATGCTCCGGCAGCGTCAGCTTCGACATGACCTCTCGCTTCCCCGCTGGACGGCTCCCCAATCCTAGGGGTCTGGCGAGGCCTGCTTCCGCGTGCAGACGGGACATGTCCAGCCTGGCCGGGTCGACGCTCACCCAAGGTTGCGTCAACCCGGCCAGGCCTGGGCTATCGGATGCGGTACGCGTGGATGATCGTCTGCTCAACCTTTCCGCCGGCGCTGTCCGTGGCGGTCACGCGTAGCGAGGCCCATCCCCCGGGGGCGGGGTTGGTGGTCAGAGCGTTGTACGTGCCCTGACCGCCCGGGAGAACGGAAATTCTCCGCCAGGTCTTCCCGTCATCGAACGAAGTCTCGACCTTCACGCTGGTGACCGTCGCGGAAGCGCTGCCCGGGTTGCGGGTCACGGTCACCGGGAGCTTGAAGGGCTTGTTCGCAGGTGCGGTGTTCCAGCTGTCCAGTTCCGGGGAGATGGACGCGACCATCAGGGGCAGCGCCTGCTTGCCCGGGCTCGCGGCGGACCGGAAGGTCCACACGGTGCGGGTCCGGTCGGACATCGGGTGCCAGGTCCTGTCGAGCTGGCGGTCGACCTCGAGTCGGTAGGTAGACGGTTCGGCCGGCAGGCTGGGGAAGATGTGGCTGATCCAGGGATCGTCATTTGCGCTCACGAGGACGCCATCACGGTAGAGCGCCGTTCGGGTCGTTAGGACCCGGAATGGGAACCCGATACGGCCCGCGACGCCGTCGCTGTAGGTGATCGGCGTGATGGTCATCGAGTCACCGTCACGGTAGGAGCCGAGGAGGTTCAGCGTCCCTTGCTTGAAGAGCGAGGCGCCGAACACGCCCCGGTGCCAGTGCTTCTCGGTCGTCTTGCCGGGGGTCAGTGCCTCGGGGATGTACTCCTCTTCGGTGGTGAGGTTGGGGAAGAACTGTCGGGCCGTGGTCGTGGCGAAGGTATAGGTCCAGGTGCGGCCCTCCTTGGCCATGTAGTACTCGTCGCGCGAGAACGGCAGGGTCACCAAGAGCGGCACGCTTGAGCGGATCTGCCTCCCGGCCGACCCACCCCAGGACCGGGTAAGGCCAAAGGTGTTCGGCATCATGGCGTGGAAGTTCTGGCGGACTCGCGCCAGCTCGTCCCGCTTGACCGTCGGTGCCAGTCCGGTGGGGTATTTCCCGTCGAAATCCCAGAACAGGTGGTAGACGTAGGGGCTGTCAGTGAAGTCCTTGGCGGGGCCGGGCTCCGCGATCCTGTAGTTGACCCAGGAGAGGAGTTCTCCCTTGGGGAACTCGGGACCGTACTGCACGGTGTAGAGCGGGGTGATGGGGACATTCATCCCGAACTGCAGCACTTGGCCTCCAAAGAAGGCCCTGCCGAAGTTGGAGTCCCACGATCTGGAGAATCCGACATCCTGGAGGGCGATCCCCCCGCCCACACCCTTGACGGTGGGTCGGACGAGCTTGGCGTCACGGGCGTCGAAGGTGAGTGTGGTGTCACGGCCCAGTTCCAGTAGGGGCTGCACCATCGACACGATGTCGTCGCCGAAGATCTTGCTCTCGATCATGTACCGGCCCTTGGGTCGGCGCAGGGTGACGGTGCCGTCCGCGCTGATGGGACGGTCGAGCTTGAGGGAGTCCAGCTTCACGACGAGGGTCGACCGGATGGGGGCTGGCTTGCCGTCCCGGCCGATCTGCTTGATCGTCAGGTCGTAGCTCTCAACCTCGCTGTCGACCACGAGGGGGATGACGATCCGGACGCCCTCCGCGGTGGCCAAGAGGCGTCCGGTGAGGTTGCCCACCGGGCCGGTGCGCGTGTCCGCGATGACCGTGGCCTCGGCCTGGCCGCCCGCCGGAATCGTCACGGTCTCCTGCCCCGGGGTGAACGGGGACCCGCTGGTGCTCAGGCTGAGCGTGATCGAGGCGGATCCGGTGTTGCGGTAGGTGACCTGGGAGCTCACCGGTTCGTCGTCGCTGTGCGGCCAGGACTGAAGGCCGAAGTTCACCATGCTGGTTACGGCGTAGAGGTCCTGTTGGACCGCCTGGGCCAGATCCACCCGGCCCGCGCCGACAGCATTGACGTCGCCCTGTCCGGTGGACGACGACACCAGCGCCGACTTCAGCTCGGTGGCCTGCCACTCGGGCCGGCGTTCGGCGAGCACAGCTGCCGCGCCAGCCACATGAGGCGTAGCCATCGAGGTGCCGGAGGCCGTCGTGTACTGCCCATCGACGGTGGGCAGAGGGCTGTTTGTGGCGCGAGCGGCCGTGATGGCCGTACCGGGCGCGGCGATCTCGGGCTTGATGACTCCGTCGGGCACGCGCGGCCCGCGGTTGGAGTAGGGGGCCGGGTTGTCGTTCTTGTCGACAGCGCCGACCGACAATGCGGAGTCGGCCGTGCTGGGCGAGCTGACAGACCCGGTTCCGTTCGAGTTGCCGGCAGCGATGACGAACAGGGTCCCGGTCTCAGCGGTGAGCTTGTCGACCTCGGCCTCGAGCGGGTCTATGTCGGGGGAGTTCGGCGCCCCCAGGCTCATGTTGACGACCTGGGCCTTGGCGTCGCGGGCAGCCCAGTCCATGCCGGCCAGGATGGCGCTGTCGTAACAGCCGACGGACTCACAGACCTTGCCGACCGCCAGCGTCGCGTCCGGCGCCACACCGCGGTACTTCGAGCCGTCGCCGGCGATGGTGGACGCTACATGGGTGCCGTGGCCATTGGTGTCGTCGGTGCTCGCGTCGTTGGTGAAGTTGCGGTTGTCGGCGATGCGGTCCTCGAAGTCGGGGTGGGTGGCGTCGATGCCGGTGTCGAGGACCGCTACCTTCACGCCCTTACCCGTGAACCCGGCCTGCCAGGCCGCGGGAGCGCCGATCTGTGGAACGCTCTCGGCGAGGTCGACCTGGCGCTTCCCGTCGAGCCAGACCTTCGTCCGGGTACCCTTCAGGGCCTTCCACACCGTGCCCTTCTTTGCCCGCACTGCTTTCGAGCTGCGGGTGATGGCACTGGTGGTACGCAGCCCAGCCGCTTGCATCCGTTCGTCGACGATCAGCGGGATTTCCGCGCTCTGGCCATAGCCGAACTCTTGCAGCGCGGTGATGTCGAAAAGGCGCCGGTCCATGAGCCCGGCGGCGATGGCCGGGGTGGCGTCCGACGGAATGACGTAAGTGTGCCCAGCGAGCTTGGAGATGTCGTAGGCGATGCCCGCCCGTTCCTTGACCGGTATCGGCTGGATGTCATCGCCGTGGACGAGGACCTGGTCACCGGTGACAAGAGTGACTGTGTAGTCAGCGGGCTGCCCGACAGGGCCGGCCTTCGCCAGCGACGCGACGGGGGCCGCGTCCGTCGGCAGAGCCATCACCGCGAGCATCGGCAAGGCCAGCGCTGCCGCGACCAGTCTTGAGATATGACGTTGTTGCATGGGGGAACCACCTAGATGAGAAATTCCAAGGGCTCAGTGGTCGTAGGCGGTCAGTGAGCGTCGGGTGGTGAGTCCGAGTCGGTCGTTGTGCCAGATTGCGGCGGTC
>NZ_QEOO01000008.1 GCF_003121585.1 Nocardioides speluncae | reverse complement strand
GGGACCGGTTGGCAGAACTTCCCAGACCCCACGACCACACCCTGAGGCCCGCGCCTGCTACTCACTCGCCAACTGGTCCGATGATCAGCGCATCCTTAGCAAGCCCCGCATCCGCCGCTGCCTCAAGAGATACATCGCCCGCGAGCTCTACCGACACCTCGCGGCAGGGGTTGACAACCTATAGAAGCGTCTCAGCCTGATGCTGACCCGGCTCGTCTTCACGCTGAAACACGCTGACCCGGCCCGTCTTCACATGTGCTACGTCAACACGGGCCGGGTCAGCGCCGTACGACGTCGACACGGGCCGGGTCAGCGCTCTCAGGCGTCGACACGGGCCGGGTCAGCGGGCGATCCGGCCGGTGACCGCGATCGCGATCTGCTTGAGCTGCTCGCGGGTGAACTGGTCGTGGTCGCTGTCCTCGCCGGTGATCACGAACGGGATGCTGCCGTGGCGGACGAAGAGCCGCTCGTTGAACGTGGCGTTGGCGAAGAACGCACCGTCGCCGATCCCGCCGACCGGCTCGTACTCGAGCTCCTTGGGAACTGCGGTCTTGTAGGCGGCCTCGAGCTCGTCGAGGAGCCGGGTCGGCATCGGCTCGTCGTCCTCGTCGACGAGGAAGCCGACGCTGAGCCGGCCCTCGGCCTTGCGGCCGGTGTCCAGCACACAGCCGTGGTACTGCCACTCCGCCTCGCCCTCGGAGCCACCGCCGACCAGCGGCTCGGGGTCGCTCACCGGCTCACCGATGATCGAGGTCATCGCCCGGAGGTCGACCACCACACACGGGGCCGCCAAGGGATCGGCGACCGGTGTGGTCGGCGTCGGGGTCGGCCGGGGCTGCGTCGTCGGCTCCGGCTCGTCCTCACCGCAGGCGGCCAGGGACACCAGCAGCAGGGCCGCGACCAGCGCCGCGACCCATCCCCCGCTCCATCGGCTCACAACCGGATCTATCCCTGGCCGAGCTTCTCGAGGATCAGCTCACGCACCCGGCCGGCGTCGGCCTGGCCGCGCATCTCCTTCATGACCGCGCCGATCAGCGCACCGGCGGCGGCGACCTTGCCGTCACGGATCTTGTCGGCGACGTCGGCGTTGGCGGCGATCGCGTTGTCGACGGCGGCGCTCAGGGCACCGTCGTCGGACACGATCGCGAGGCCGCGGGCGGCGACGATCTCCTCCGGCGTACCCTCGCCGGCCACCAGGCCGTCGAAGACCTGCCGGGCCAGCTTGTCATTGAGCGAGCCGGCGTCCACCAGCGTCTGTACGGCGGCCACCTGGGCCGGGGTCACGCCGTACTCGACCAGCTCGACGTCGGCCTCCTTCGCCCGCCGGGCGAGCTCACCCAGCCACCACTTGCGGGCGGCCTGCGGCGCCGCGCCGGCGGCGATCGTCTGCTCGACCAGCCCGAGCGCGCCGGCACCGACGGTGTCGCGCATCTCCAGGTCCGAGAAGCCCCAGTCGGCCTGCAGCCGGGCCCGCTTCTGGGTCGGGTTCTCCGGAAGCGTGCCGCGCAGCTCCTCGACCCACTCCCGCGAGGGCGCGACCGGCACCAGGTCCGGCTCGGGGAAGTAGCGGTAGTCCTCCGCGTCGGACTTCTCCCGACCACTGGTGGTGATCCCGGTGTCCTCGTGCCAGTGCCGGGTCTCCTGCAGGATCGAGCCGCCGCCATCGAGGATCGCGGCATGCCGCTGCATCTCGTAGCGGACCGCCCGCTCCACCGACCGCAGCGAGTTGACGTTCTTGGTCTCGGTGCGGGTGCCGAGTACCCCAGTACTGCCCTGGCCCTTAGGCGCGAGCGAAAGATTGACGTCGGCGCGGATCGAGCCCTGGTCCATCCGCGCGTCGGAGACGCCGAGCGCGACGATCAGGTCGCGCAGCTGCGCGACGTACGCCTTGGCGATCTCGGGCGCCTTCTCCCCCGCGCCCCGGATCGGCTTGGTGACGATCTCGATGAGCGGGATGCCGGCCCGGTTGTAGTCGACCAGCGAGTAGTCCGCGCCGTGGATCCGGCCGGTGGCGCCGCCGACGTGCAGCGACTTGCCGGTGTCCTCCTCCATGTGCGCGCGTTCGATCTCGACCCTGAAGGTCTCACCGTCGAGCTCGACATCCATGTACCCGTCGAACGCGATCGGCTCGTCGTACTGGGAGGTCTGGAAGTTCTTCGGCATGTCCGGGTAGAAGTAGTTCTTCCGCGCGAACCGGCACCACTCGGCAATCTGGCAGTGGAGCGCCAGCCCGATCCGGATCGCCGACTCCACCCCCTTGCGGTTGACCACCGGCATCGCGCCCGGGAGGCCGAGGCAGGTCGGGCAGACCTGGGTGTTCGGCTCGGCGCCGAACTCGGTCGGGCAACCGCAAAACATCTTGGTCGCGGTGTTCAGCTCGACGTGGACCTCCAGGCCCAGCGCCGGGTCGAACTTGGCCAGCGTCTCCTCGAACGAGACCAGGGTGTCGGTCATCGGGCCGGTCCTTCCAGCTCGGGCGCCTGGGCGAGCAGCGGGCCGCCCCAGGCCGCGATGTGCAGCGCCTCGACCGCGGCGCCGACCCGGTAGACCCGGTCGTCGGCGAGTGCGGGCGCCAGGATCTGGATGCCGGACGGCAGTCCGTCCTCGTCGGCGAGGCCGTTGGGCACCGAGATGCCCGGGACGCCGGAGAGGTTGGCCGGGATCGTGGCCAGGTCGTTGAGGTACATCGCCAGCGGGTCGTCGACCTTCTCGCCCAGCTTGAACGCCGTGGTCGGCGCGGTCGGCGAGATGAGTACGTCGGCCTGCTGGAACGCCGCCTCGAAGTCGCGGCTCACCAGCGTGCGCACCTTCTGCGCCTGGCCGTAGTAGGCGTCGTAGTAGCCGCTGGACAGCGCGTAGGTGCCGAGGATGATCCGGCGCTTGACCTCGTCGCCGAAGCCGGCGTCGCGGGTGGCGCGCATGACCTCTTCTGCACTTGGGCTGGGCAACACTGTGCCGTCGGGGCCCTCGGGCAGCACCCGCAGGCCGTAGCGCATCGCGTCGAACTTCGCGAGGTTGCTGGACGCCTCGGCCGGCAGGATCAGGTAGTACGTCGCCAGCGCGTGCACGAAGGTCGGGCAGGAGACCTCGACCACCTCGGCGCCGGCCTTGGTCATCAGCTCGACGCTCTCCTGGAAGCGGGCGAGCACGCCAGGCTGGTAGCCCTCACCGCCGAGCTCGGTGACCACGCCGATCCGGACACCGGTCAGGTCGCCGCTGGCGCCCTCCCGGGCCGCGTCGACCAGCTTGGGCAGCGGCGCGTCGATCGAGGTCGAGTCGAGCGGGTCGTGGCCGCCGATGATCTCGTGCAGCAGCGCGGCGTCGAGCACGGTGCGGGTCACCGGACCGGCCTGATCCAGCGAGTTCGCGAGCGCGACCAGGCCGTAGCGGGAGACGCCGCCGTACGTCGGCTTGACGCCGACGGTGCCGGTCACCGCACCGGGCTGCCGGATCGAGCCGCCGGTGTCGGTACCGATCGCGAGCGGCGCTTCGTACGCCGCGACCGCCGCTGCCGATCCGCCGCCGGAGCCGCCGGGGATCCGGGACAGGTCCCAGGGGTTGTGGGTCGCGCCGTACGCGCTGTGCTCGGTGGACGAGCCCATCGCGAACTCGTCCATGTTGGTCTTGCCGAGGATCGGCAGCCCGGCCTCGCGCAGCCGCTTGACCACGGTCGCGTCGTACGGCGGCACCCAGCCCTCGAGGATCCTCGAGCCACAGGTCGTGGGCAGGCCGGCCGTGGCCATCACGTCCTTGACCGCGATCGGTACGCCGTCGAGCGGGCTCGCGGGCGCACCGGCAGCGCGCCGCGCGTCGGCCGCGGCGGCCTGGGCGAGCGCGCCCTCGCCGTCGATATGAAGGAAGGCGTGCACGTCGCCGTCGACCGCGGCGATCCGGTCGAGGTGGGCCTGGGTCAGCTCGACGCTGGTGGTCTCGCCGCCGGCCAGCGCGTCGGCCAGCTCGGCCGCGGTCCTACGGGTCAGGTCACTCATCGCTCACTCCTCGCCCAGGATCTTCGGCACGCTGAACCGCTGCTGCTCCTGCTCCGGAGCGCCCGACAGCGCCTGCTCGGCGGTCAGGCCCGGCACCACGACGTCGTCGCGGAACACGTTGGTCAGCGGCAGCGCGTGCGAGGTCGGCGGCACGTCGGCGCCGGCAACGCCCTGGATCGACGCGATCGACTCGAGGATCACGCTCAGCTGAGGAGCGAGGTGGTCGAGCTCGGCGTCGTCCAGGTCGATCCGCGCCAGGTTGGCCAGATGGGCAACCTCGTCGCGGGTGATCCCGAATGAATCGGGCACGGATGCTTCAGGCATGAGTGACTTCCGGTTCGTGCTGGTTGGGGTGGCCTCTGGTCCAGCCGGCCACCATCCTAGGCCGACGGCTCGCCGGGCCTGTGCAAAGCCCTGTTCTCCGGTCGGTGCCTGCCCTAATGTCAGCACAGCATGACTGCCTTGGGAGGGGAACGCATGTTCATCAGGTCGCGACTGGCCGTACCAGCACTCGTCGTACTCACCGCAGCGGCACTCGCCGTACCGACCGGCCAGTCGGCCGTGGCTGACCCGACCGTGGCGGCCGCGGAGGTGACCAACGGCTGCGTCGACAGCGTCCCCGAGCCGGACACGACCACGCCGGTGAAGATCTGCTACACGCTGTTCAAGCCGGCCGGCGCGAGCGCCGAGCAGCAGGTGCCGATGATCCTGCACAGCCACGGCTGGGGCGGCAGCCGGACCAAGACCGAGGGGTCGTTCCAGCCCTGGCTGGGCGCCGGGTTCGGCGTACTCAGCTTCGACCAGCGTGCCCACGGCGAGAGCACCGGCCGGGCGCACGTGATGAACCCCGCCTTCGAGGGCAAGGACGTCCTGAAGATCGTCGACCTGATCGCCGGCCTGGACTGGGTCGAGCAGGAGCGGCGCGGCGACCCCGTGCTGGGCTCGATCGGCGGTTCGTACGGCGGCGGCTTCCAGTTCGCCGGCGCCTTCACCGAGCTCAAGGAGCGTGGCCGGACCCGCTTCGACGCGCTCGCGCCCGAGATCACCTGGTGGGACCTCAAGCAGAGCCTGGCGCCCGACAACATCCCGCGGGCCTGGTGGCTGCAGCTGCTGTACGCCACCGGTGGCCACCGGCTGCCCGCCGAGATGCAGCGGCTCTTCCAGACCTACCTGGTCCAGGGCCGCTGGCCGGACGGCGAGGACGGCAAGATCGCCGACGAGTTCTTCGCCAAGAACGGCCCGGCCTGGCACGTCTCGCAGGGCCGCCGGCTCGACATCCCGGTGCTGCTCGGCCAGGGCCTGACCGACAACCTCTTCCCGCTGCAGCAGGGGCTGCGCAACTACGACCGGGCGCTGACCCGGAAGGCGCGGTCGCAGAGCATGCTGGTCGGCTACAACGGTGGCCACACGCTGCCGAGCCTGCTCCCGCCCGGCTTCGGCACGCCGGGTGACCCGTGCTCGCAGGCCCTCGGCAGCGCCTCCTTCCGCGACCTGTCGATCCGGTTCATGCAGCTGCGGCTGCAGGACAAGCAGACCGGCCTCACCGGCTTCGGGCGTTACCACCTGGCCACCGCCGACGGCAGCCGCTGCATCTCGCAGCAGCACCTGTTCCCCAGCACCGTCCGCCGGCTCCCGTCGATCGTGTCCACCTCGGCCGCCGGCCAGCCGTTCGCGGTGAAGGTCGCCGACGGGCCGGTCACGGTGGCCGGTCCGGCGTACCTCAGCGCGCGGGTGCGCAGCCTCGCGCCCGGCAGCCGGGCCTTCTTCGCGCTGAGCGTGGGGACGACCGCTGCCGACGCCAAGATCATCCAGAACAACTCGGTCCCGATGCACGAGCCGGTCCTCGTCGCGCGCGCGCACCGCTGGCTGGAGCTGGCCGCCACCGCCGTCGACGTACCCGCCGGGCAGTCGCTGTTCCTCACCGTCTCCCCCATCGCCGACATGTACGGCGGCACGACCGGACCGCCGCCGGGTGAGCTGCGGCTGGACCGGGTGCGGCTGTTCCTCCACCAGGTGGGCTAGCCCGGCGGCGGGTGCCCGCCCAACCGATCGAGGAGACACCGCATCTGTCTGGGTGACCTGTCGTTGGGCCAGTAGGAGGACCCATGCCCAGACCACCGAACGAAGCGGACTTCTCCGAGTTCGTGCACGCCAGCTGGCCGTCGCTCTACCGGACGGCGTACCTGATGCTCGGCGAGCACGCCCTCGCTGAGGACCTCGTCCAGACCTCGCTCGCCAAGACCTACGCCTCGTGGCGCCACATCCGCGAGCTGGCCGCCGCCCCGGCGTACGCCAGGAAGGTCATGTTCAACACCGCTGCGTCGTGGTTCCGCCAGCGCGGCTGGCGCAACGAGCTGCCGACGCTGTCACTACCCGAGCGCGGGTACGACGTCGAGCACGCCGACCGGCCGACGATCATCGGCACGCTGCGCCAGCTGCCGCCGCGACAGCGCGCGGTCGTCGTCCTCCGCTACTACGAGGACCTGTCGGTCGCCGACGCCGCGGCCGCTCTCGGCTGCACCGAGGGCACCGTGAAGAGCCAGACCGCTGACGCCCTCGCCAAGCTGCGCACGCTGCTCGGCGACGCCGTCGCCCCGATCATCGAAGGACACCCGTCATGAGCGAACGACTCGCAGAACTGATGCGTGCCGAGACCGACGCGCTGCATATCCCCGCACCACCCGCCGCCGCGACCTACGCCCAGGGCCGCCGGCTCCGGCGCCGCAAGCAGCTCACCACCGGCGTGGTCGCTGCGGCCCTGGTGGCCGTGATCGGCGCGGGCACGGCGGTCGCCGTACAGTCGTACGACGGCGCCGGCAAGGACCGCCGCTCCGAGATCGGCCCCGCGACCCAGACGGCGTATCTCGAAAACCCGGTGCTGGCCGTGGGCAACACCGTCTACCTCGGCGATCAGACCACGGTCGAGGTCGAGGACGACATCCACTCCCTGCTGTACACCTCAGCCGGTCTGCTCGTGCGCACCAATAAGGACGGCGGTGCCTCCGACGGCTCCGAATTCGGCCCCTCCAGCCCCGGCTACACGCTGATCCGCCCGGACGGCAGCACCAAGGACTTCGGCGTACTCACCGAGGATCAGAGAGTGAGTAGCGACCCCACCCAGCCCTATCTGGCGTGGGCCGAGGTCAACGGCGAGGATGTCTCGGTCGTGCTGCTGGACGTGCGGTCCGGCGACGAGAAGCGAGTGCCGGTGCCGGGCCTCCACGATTGGGGCGACTGGAACGCACCGCTGGTGTCACTGTCCGGTGACGTCGTGTACGTCAGCAATAACGACGGCGTACTCGAGGTCGACTGGCGAACCGGCGACGTCTCCCCGAACGAGCACCTGGATAGCCCCTTCTCGGAGGTCAATGGCGGCCGGTACACAACCATGGAGGCCGAACGGTCTGTGATCGCCGACGCCACGACCGGCGAGCTGCTCCTGCAGTTTCCGGCCGCGGCACCCGTCGGTCTCTCGCCGGATGGGCGGTTCGCGAAGTACGGCCATGCGACGTTCGGCCGCCCTGGCAGCTTCGACGTCTACGACGTGAGGTCAGCCACCCACAGCTCGTTCGAGGGCGATTACTCGAACTACGGCTGGACCCCCGACGGGCACCTGTTCACCGTCGACCAGGGCAAGGTCAAGATCTGCGACGCCGTCAGCGGGGAGTGCACGACCGGTTACGAGGTCCCCGGCACCGAGCACTCCAAGGTCCGGCTCGGCGGCATGACGTACGAGGCCTGAGTACCGATCGTCAGATGCGGTCTTGCCCCGCGGCGTGTGCGCCGCGGGGCAGATCCGTCTGTGGGTGGTTCGGGGTGGCGCTACTCGGCGCGGTGCGCACCCCCGGACGCTCCCTTCGGCGGCACCTGGCTCAGGATCCCCGCGAGCGCCGCGTTCGGATCTCGGAGTGCGTGCCGCCCCGTCTCGGGGTCGCCGCGCCGGTGCTTGGTCTGCTGGCGCGCCGCTGCCGCCGCCGCGAGCTGCCGGCGCGCGTGGAGCCAGAGTGCGACGCCGACACCGATCAGGACGAGCCCGAGAAGGATGATTGCCATCCACACTTCGCTTGTGGTCATCGCCATGCTCCCTTGGCTTTCGTAAAACCCGGCTTTAGGTATAAGGACGATCAATCGGACGGCGCATGACGCCGCTCGGGTTTACTTTCTGGGCCGTTTTGTCGACGGCGTACGCTGCGGGAAAGCCGTCCGTCCGGGGGTGTTGGTCTGTGAAGCGCGCCGTTGCTGCGCTCGTCGTACTCCTCGTCATGGCGACCGGCTGCATGTCGGACTCGCCGGCTCAGCAGGCCTCGGGCGACGGACAGAAGCCGACGCCCACCCCGACGTTGCCGACGGCCGAGGCAACTGAGGCGCCTGGGCCACCCGAGCCGGAGCGGCCACTGCCGCGGATCGACAGGTACGTCGCGCTGGGCGACTCGTTCACGGCGGCGCCGTTCGTGCCGGAGTACGAGCAGCGGTCCGGCAGCTGCATCCGGTCGACGACGAACTACCCGAAGCTGGTCGCCCGCAAGCTGAAGACCCGGGCCGTCGACCGGAGCTGCAGCGGCGCGGACACGCGTGACCTCACCGTCGGCTCGGCGACGCGGCACGGCCGGGTGCCGCCGCAGTTCGCCGCGCTGGACCGGCGTACCGACCTGGTGACGCTCAGCATGGGCGGCAACGACGCCCAGGTGTTCGGCACCCTGGTGACCGAGTGCCCGACGTACCGCGACTCCGACCCGACCGGCTCGCCCTGCCGGGCGGAGATGCGGCGCGGCGGCGGCGACCGGCTGCTGACCGCGCTCCGCGAGACGCGCCGCTCGCTCGTCGACGCCATCAAGCGGATCCGCCAGCTCGCACCGCGGGCCCGGGTGCTGGTCGTCGGCTACCCGAAGCTCGCCCCCGACGACGGCTCCTGCCCGGACCTGCTGCCGCTCGCCGACGGTGACTACGCGTACGCCGACGAGCTGAACCGGGCCCTCAACGAGGCCCTGCGCGGCGCCGCCAGGACCGCGGGCATCGAGTTCGTCGACGTGTACGCCGCGAGCGTGGGCCACGACGTCTGCTCCGACGAGCCCTGGGTGAACGGCGCGGTTACGATCACCGACCAGGCGCTGCAGTATCACCCGTTCGCCCGCGAGCAGCGCGCGGTCGCCGAGCTCGTCCTCGACACCTTGCGCGCACCCCCGGGGGCGGCAATACCCTCCACCCCATGACTTCCCGGCCCAGCGCCTCGGAGAGGGCCTTGCGCAGCGGCGAGCGCGCCCAGCTCGAGGCCTTCCTCGACGACAACCGCGAAGAGCTGATCGAGGCCGTCGAAGGTCTCACCGACGAGCAGGCGAGGCGCCGGCTGGTGCCGTCGCTGACCACTCCCCTGGCGCTGCTCAAGCACGCCGTCTTCGTGGAGAAGGTGTGGTTCCAGGTGGCGCTCGCCGGGCGCACTCGCGAGGAGCTCGGGCTGCCCTACGACATCGACGAGTCGTTCATGCCGAGCGCCCACGACAGCGTGGACTCGCTGGTCAAGGAGCTGCGAACCGCCATCGAGGAGTCGCGCCGGATCGCCGCGCCGCTGCAGCTGGACGACCTCGCCCTGCACAACCGCCGCGGCCCTCTCACGCTGCGCTGGATCTACGTGCACATGGTCGAGGAGCTGGCCCGCCACGCCGGGCACGCCGACATCCTGCGCGAGCAGATCCTGGCTGCCGACCGGGCGGCCGAAGAAAATTCCTGAGCCGGGCTGTCGAGAACGCGCCACCAGCGGCGTCGACGTGGTGAACCATCCCTCATAGGAGAAGGAGCTCACCATGAAGTACGTCGTCATGTTCACCTCTCGCCCCGACCTCGACCAGAACGTCGAGCCGGAGCACGCCAAGGCCGTCTACGGCCGGATCTACCAGTGGTTCCAGGACAACGGCGAGCACATCGCCGACAGCGGCGCCGAGCTGCACCCGGTCACCACGGCCACCACCGTCAAGTACGGCGAGTCCGGCCCGGTCGTGGTCGACGGCCCGTTCAACGAGGCCAAGGAGATCATCGGCGGGTTCAGCGTCCTCGAGGCCGCCGACCTGGACGGCGCGATCGCCATCGCCAAGACCTGGCCCGCACTGGAGCTGCCCGGCGTCGCGCTGGAGATCCGGCCGATGGTCGAGGACTACTCGCAGTTCGAGTAGGACCCGTGGACGCCGCCGCCGATCGGGCTCTGACGCTCGCGCTGCGCGAGGAGTCTGGCCGGCTGGTGGCGGGCCTGGCCCGCCGCTTCGGCGACTTCGACCTGGCCGAGGAGGCTGTGCAGACCGCCGTCGTCGAGGCGCTGACCGCCTGGCGCCGAGACGGTGCCCCGGAGCGGCCGGGCGCCTGGCTCCAGGTCGCCGCCCAGCGCAACGCCCTCGACGCCGTACGCCGCAGCGCGCGGCAGAGCGGCCTGGCGGCTCTTGCCGCCGCCGCACCACCCGACGGGACAGCATCCGATACCGACGACCGGCTCGGGCTGCTCTTCGCCTGCTGTCACCCAGCCCTGGCACCCGAAGCCCGGCTGGCGCTGACCCTGCGGGCGGTGGTCGGTCTCACCACCCCACAGATCGCCCGCGCGTTCCTGGTCAACGAGGCGACGCTGGCGCAGCGGATCGTGCGCGCCAAGCGCAAGGTGGTCTCGGTCGGCATCTCCCTCGCCGTGCCCGAGCCCGACCAGCTCAGCGAGCGTCTCGCCGACGTGCTGGCGGTGGTCTACGTGATGTTCAACGAGGGCTTCGTCTCCTCGACCGGACACGCCCAGGACCGCGACCTGGCGAGCGACGCGGTCTGGCTGGCGACCGTGGTCGCCACCAGCCTGCCGCGGGAGGCGGAGGCCTGGGGCCTGGCCGCCTTGCTCACCATCCAGCACGCCCGCAGCCGGGCCCGGTTCGACGCGGGCGGCGGTCTCGTCCTGCTCCGCGACCAGGACCGGACGCTCTGGGACCGCGAGGCGCTCGCCCAGGGCGACGCCCACCTCGAACGCGCCGCCGCCCTACAGGCGCCCGGCCGCTACCAGCTCCAGGGCGCCATCGCCGCCTGTCACGCGTCGGCGCCGTCCTGGACGGAGACCGACTGGCTGCAGATCGTCACCCTCTACGACCTGCTGCTGCAGTACGACGGGTCGCCGGTGGTCCGGCTCAACCGGGCGGTCGCGCTGGCGCAGCAGGGCGGCAACTCGGTCGACAAGGCACTCGCCGAGGTTGACGCACTCGGCGACGGGCTCGCGTCGTACCACCTGTTCCACGCGACCCGCGCCGAGCTGCTGACCGCCCTCGGCCGGGACGCCGAGGCGGCCGAGGCCAACCAGCGCGCCCTCACGCTCACGACCAACGACGCCGAGCGCCGGCTGCTGCTCACCCGCCTGCACCGGCACCCGCTCACCGACGGCTCTTAGGGCCTTGGTTTCGAGACGGTCGCAGAGCGACCTCCTCAACCAGCGGCCGCGGCCGCTAGCGGACGGCGTCGGGACCTTCGTCGATCAGCTTCTTGAATCCGGCCTCGTCGAGGATCGGCACGCCGAGCTGCTCGGCCTTGTCGGCCTTCGAGCCGGGCGAGTCGCCGACCACGACGAAGTCTGTCTTCTTCGACACCGAGGACGCGGCCTTGCCGCCGCGGGACAGGATCGCCTCCTTGGCGCCGTCACGGCTGAAGTCGGTGAGCGAGCCGGTCACCACGATAGAGAGGCCCTCGAGGGTGCGCGTGGTGGACTCGTCGCGCTCGTCGGCCATCGAGACACCGGCCGCGACCCACTTGTCGACGATCGCGCTGTGCCAGTCGACGGCGAACCACTCGGTGACCGACTCCGCGATCGTCGGTCCGACGCCCTCGGCGGCCGCCAGCTCCTCGAGCGGCGCGTTGCGGATGGCCTCCATCGACGCGAACTCGGTGGCCAGCGCCCGGGCCGCGGTGGGGCCGACGTGGCGGATCGACAGCGCCACCAGGACCCGCCACAACGGCACCTGCTTGCGGGTCGCGAGGTTGGCGAGCAGGCGCTGGCCGTTGGCCGACAGCACGGGCTGGTCGCCCTCGTCCTTCTTCGGCGCGCGGGTGAACAGCGGCGCCTTCAGTACCGCGGCGTCGGTCAGCCCGAACAGGTCGCCCTCGTTCTCGATCACGCCGGCGTCGAGCAGCGCGACCGCGGCCTCGTAGCCGAGCCCCTCGATGTCGAAGGCGCCGCGGCCGGCGACATGGAAGACCCGCTCGCGCACCTGGGCCGGGCACTGCTCGTGGTTGGGGCAGCGCAGGTCCTTGTCGCCCTCCTTCTGCTCGGCGAGGGTGCTGCCGCACGACGGGCACTCGGTCGGCATCTGCCACTCCGGCAGCCCCTCGGGCCGCAGCGCCAGCACCGGGCCGAGGATCTCCGGGATCACATCGCCCGCCTTGCGCAGGATCACGGTGTCGCCGGGCCGGACGTCCTTGCGCTTGACCTCGTAGGCGTTGTGGAGCGTCGCGTTCTCCACTGTCGAGCCGGCGACCTTGGTCGGCTTCATCACGCCGTACGGCGTCACCCGGCCGGTCCGCCCGACGTTGACACGGATCTCCAGCAGTTCGGTGTTGACCTCCTCCGGCGGGTACTTGAACGCGATCGCCCAGCGCGGCGCCCGGCTGGTCGAGCCGAGCCGCCGCTGCAGCATCACCTCGTCCACCTTGATCACCACGCCGTCGATCTCGTGCTCGGTGACGTCGTGGCGGTGCTCGCCGAAGTAGTCGACGTACTCCTGCACCGCCTTGAGGTCGGGCAGCACCTTGACCCGGTCGGAGGTCGGCAGCCCCCAGGCCCGCAGCGCTTCGTACGCCGCGGACTGGGCGGTCGGCTCGAAGCCCACGCGGGCGCCGATGCCGTGGCAGACCATCCCGAGGTCGCGCGACGCGGTGACCCGCGGGTCCTTCTGCCGCAGCGAGCCGGCCGCGGAGTTGCGCGGGTTGGCGAACATCGGCTTGCCGGCCTCGACCAGCGATGCGTTGAGCCGGTCGAACGCCTCGATCGACAAGAACACCTCGCCGCGAACCTCGACGCGTTCGGGCACGGGGAACTCGTCGGTCCCGGTCAGCCGGTGCGGGATCGACGCGATCGTCTTGACGTTGGGCGTGACGTCCTCACCGGTGCGGCCGTCGCCGCGGGTCAGCGCGCGCACCAGCCGGCCGTTCTCGTAGAGCAGGTTGATCGCCAGCCCGTCGACCTTCAGCTCGCACAGCAGGGCCGGGCTCTCGACACCGTCGCGCACCAGCCGCGCGTACCACGACTCCAGCTCCTCGGTGGAGAAGGCGTTGTCGAGGCTCTCCATCCGCTGCAGGTGGTCCACGGCGGTGAACTCGGTCGACACCGCTCCCCCGACCTTCTGGGTCGGCGAGTCCGGCGTCCGCAGCTCGGGGAACTCCTCCTCCAGCGCCTGCAGCTCGCGCAGGGTGACGTCGTACTCCGCGTCCGACAGGCTCGGCGAGTCGAGCACGAAGTAGCGCCAGCGCGCGTCCTCGATCTTCTCGGCCAGCTCCTGATGGCGGTCGCGGGCCTCCGGGGTCGCCGGGGTCGGCTCGGCGGTGGGTGCCGTGGTGTCGGAAGAGCTCATGGACACATCTTGCCGTGCCGCACCGACAACGCCGGTAAGCGTCAGTCGAGCGCGTAGAAGCGCTGGGGATAGACCGCCATCAGCCCCTGCTCGCCGCGCACCACCACCCGGTTCTTCTCGACGGTGGCTTCCAGCCCGTCGTCGTGGAAGGGGTACGGCGCGTAGGTCACCCGCGAGATGTCCTCACCGTTGACGCGGTGCACGAAGTACAGGTAGTCGACCGCCTCGCCGCCGAGCACACCCGACCGGCCCTCGCGGCGCTGCACGCAGACCTGGCGACCCTCGGTATCTGTCGCGCCGCAGACCTCCTCTGTCACATCGAGGGCCCGGGAGTCGTCGTATGACTGCCAGCCCAGCAGACCGACGAAGCAGGCGACCGCACCGAAGAAGACACCAGCCAGACCGACAGCCACGATCACGAGGACTCGATTCATGCTCCGGAAACTCCCCGGAATGAAGTCGGATGAAACTGAGTTGTGTCATCCGAACCGCACCGCTACTCTGATCCAAGTGAAACGGAACGGTTTCGTTTCATTCCGGACAGATCCACCCTCACCAGACCAGGACCGCACCATGAGCGCCGTACCTCCCCCCAGCGACACGGGCGTCAGCCGCCCGCGCGTCGCCGGTGACCGCGAGCTCGAAATCCTGGAGGCGACGCTCGACGTGCTCGCGGACGTCGGCTACGACCGCCTCACCATGGACGCCGTCGCCACCAAGGCCAAGGCGTCGAAGGCAACGCTCTACCGGCGCTGGAGCGGCAAGTCCACACTCGTGCTCGACGCGCTGCTCAAGGAGAAGGACCAGCCCGTGCCGGTCGACACCGGCAGCTTCCGGGACGACCTGGTGCAGTCCTACTGTCAAATGAGTGGCGAGGGTGGCCAGCGCCAGGTCACCATATTCACCCAGCTGCTGACCGCGCTCAGCCGCGATCCCGAGTTCGCGGCGGAGTTCCGGATCCGGTTCATCGGCCCCAAGGAGGCCCTGGGCCGCGCGATCTACGAGCGGGCGAAGGCCCGCGGCGAGATCCGGGCCGACCTCGACGTGGACCTGTTCGGGCCCGCCATCGCGGGCATCGTCCTGCACCGCCTCTACATCCTCGGCGAACAGCCGACCGAGGACCTGATCACCCGCGTGGTCGACGAGATCGTCGTGCCCGCGGCCACCTGCCCCACCAAGCCTCGAGAAGTAAAGGAATCCCATGGCTGACCTCACCAAGACTGAGGCCACCGAGCCGTTCGAGGAGGAGGTCGCCGAGACCGATCCTCGCAAGCTCCGGTGGGCTCTGATCATCATCTCCATCGCTCAGCTGATGGTGGTGCTCGACGCAACGATCGCCAACATTGCGCTGCCGTACATCGGCAAGGACCTCGACATCGGTCCGGCCAACCTGCAGTGGATCGTCACCGGCTACGCGCTCGCGTTCGGTGGACTCCTGCTGCTCGGCGGCCGGCTCGGCGACCTCTACGGCCGCCGGCTGACGTTCATCGTCGGTGTCACTGTGTTCGCGGCGGCATCGCTGCTCGGCGGGCTCGCCACCAACGAGGCGCTACTGCTGGCCTCCCGTGGTCTGCAGGGCCTCGGAGCGGCGCTCGCCTCACCGGCCGCACTGGCGCTGATCGCGACCACGTTCCCTGCCGGACCGCAGCGCAACCGGGCGTTCGCGGTGTACGCCGCGATGTCCGGCGCCGGTGCCGCGGTCGGCCTGATCCTGGGTGGCTGGCTGACCGGTCTCGAGCCCTCGCTGTTCGGCAGCGACATCAGTGGCTGGCGGCTCACGTTCCTGATCAACGTCCCGATCGGCATCTACGCCGCAGTGATGGCGCCTCGCTTCTTCCGGGAGTCGGAGCGGCACCGCGGCGAGCTGGACATCCCGGGCGCTGTGACCGGCACCCTGGGTCTGCTCGGCATCGTCTACGGCCTCTCCCGGGCCGGCGACGTCCAGAACGGCTGGGACGACCAGTGGACGATCGCCAGCCTGGTGGCCGGCACGGCACTGCTGCTGGTCTTCGCGGTGATCGAGTCGCGGGTCGAGCACCCACTGCTGCCCTTCCGCATCTTCGCCAACCAGACCCGGGCGGCGAGCTTCCTGGCGATGATGCTGATGCCGGCCGCGATGTTCGCGATGTTCTTCTTCCTGAGCCTCTACATCCAGCAGATCATGGGCTACAGCCCGCTCAAGGCCGGCGTCGCGTTCCTGCCGTTCTCGGTCGGCATCGTGATCAGCGCGACCATCGTGTCCAGCCTCGCGAGCAAGGTCGACCCGCGCTACATCGCCGGCGTCGGCACCCTGCTCGCGTCGGTTGCCCTGTTCGGCTTCTCCCGGCTCTCGGTCGACGACAGCGCCCCCGCGGTGCTGCAGGCGTTTGCGCCGGGCGGCAGCCCGCTGGGCGAGAGCGTGAACTACTGGGTCGACATCTTTCCGTTCATCCTGCTGATGGCGTTCGGCATGGGCGCGGTGTTCGTGCCGCTCACGCTGACCGCGGTGCACCACGTGCGGGCCGAGGACTCGGGCATCGGCTCCGGCGTCCTCAACACCATGCAGCAGGTCGGCGGCGCCCTCGGCCTCGCCAGCCTGAGCACGGTGGCCAACCACTACGTCACTGCGCACGGCGAGAAGATCGGACCTGAGGTAACGGCCGGCCTGACCCAGGCCGCGCAGGCCAACCCCAAGGTGGAGCCGGGCCTGATGGAGGCGTTCAATGTGGACTCCTTCCGGGAGGCCATCGGGCGCGTAATCGCCGGTGGTGGGTTCCCGGAGGGCGCAACCCACGCGTTCTTCGTCGGCACCTTCATGATGCTGGCCTCCTCAGCCGTGGTCTGGCTGTTCCTCAACGTCAAGCACGAGGAGCTCGCCACCGACGGCCCGGAGGGCGGCGCCCACATGGGCTGAGAAGGTCAAGGGCCTGAGAAAGGTCGAGCAACGGCGGCCCGGTCGTACGCGTCCGGGCCGCCGTCTGCTCATGGCGTTCAGCTACTCATATTTCGAGTCAGGTCCTACCCGCAGCGATAACGGCCCCCGCCGCTGGTCCGCATCCAGTGAGAATCGTCCCTATTGAAGGCAACACTGAACCCGCCGGTCGTCAGCCCGAACCCGGTTACCTTACTATCGTTGTAGGAATGGGCGTACCGAGCGAATGCCTGAAGGCACTTGCGATCGAGTGGCTTTATTCGGCTCTTCCTACCTGAGGTGGGGGCTGGTGAGTCCGCCGCCGACGAGGAGCATGCGTAGGCGGTAGTTGTCGTAGTTGCGGAATCCTCGGGCGAC
>NZ_QEOO01000021.1 GCF_003121585.1 Nocardioides speluncae | reverse complement strand
GTCGCCCGAGGATTCCGCAACTACGACAACTACCGCCTACGCATGCTCCTCGTCGGCGGCGGACTCACCAGCCCCCACCTCAGGTAGGAAGAGCCCCATAGACGCTGACCCGGCTCTTGTTCACGTCATCTATGTGAACACGGGCCGGGTCAGCGTCTCTCAGCGTGAAGACGGGGCGGGTCGGCGACTCTCCTCGTGAAGACGGGGCGGGTCGGCGTACTCCACGCCCGTCAGAGGGCGATGGCGACTTCGGCGATGGAGCCGGTGGCGGCGGCGACCGCGGTGTCGACGGGGTCGGTCTGCGGCGCGAGGGTCCGCAGGGTCCAGTCGCCGTCGCCGGCGAAGAACCGGAAGTGGCCGCTCGCCGAGGTCGGGACCTCGGCGGTGAACTCTCCGGTCCGGTCCAGCAGTCGGACGTACGCCGTACCGACCGGGTCGCCGGCCTTGGTCACCTGGCCCTGGATGATGGCTTCCTTGGCGACATTGATGCCGTCCAGGGACAGGCCACCTTCAGTTGCTCCGCACATAGTTCCTCAGTTCCTTTCTCGCACCCGAACCGAGGCTCAGGCCTCGCCGGCCTCGTCGCCGATGGCGACCGGGACACCGACGAGCGAGCCGTACTCGGTCCACGAGCCGTCGTAGTTCTTCACGTTCTCCTGGCCGAGGATCTCCTTCAGCACGAACCAGGTGTGCGAGCTGCGCTCGCCGATCCGGCAGTAGGCGATGGTGTCCTTGTCCCAGTTGACGCCGGCCTCGGTGTAGATCTCCTTCAGCTCGTCGTCGGCGCGGAAGGTGCCGTCGTCGTTCGCGGCCTTGGACCACGGCACGTTCGCGGCGGTCGGGATGTGGCCGGCGCGCTGGGCCTGCTCCTGCGGCAGGTGGGCCGGGGCGAGCAGCCGGCCGGCGTACTCGTCGGGCGAGCGGACGTCGACCAGGTTCTGGGTGCCGATCGACTCGACGACCTCGTCGCGGAAGGCGCGGATCGTGTGGTCCTGCTCCTGCGCGGTGTACGTCGTCGCGGCGCGGGTCGGCAGCTCGTCGGTGAGCTCGCGCGAGTCGAGCTCCCACTTCTTGCGGCCGCCGTCGAGCAGCTTGACGTCTGCGTGGCCGTAGAGGGTGAAGTACCAGTAGGCGTACGCGGCAAACCAGTTGTTGTTGCCGCCGTACAGCACCACGGTGTGGTCGTTGGCCACGCCGCGCTCGGACAGCAGCGCTTCGAACTGCTCCTTGCTGACGAAGTCGCGACGCACCTGGTCCTGCAGGTCGGTGGTCCAGTCGAGCTTGATCGCGGTGCGGATGTGGCCCTTGTCGTACGACGTGGTGTCCTCGTCGACCTCGATCAGGACGACCTTCTCGTTGTCGAGGTTGTCCTCGACCCACTGTGCGTTGACGAGTGAACTCTCGCGGCTCATGTTCAGTGCTGCCTTTCAGTTGGTTTCAGCTGGTGCTGGGGTGTTGGAGGTGCGGGCGGTGAGTCGGCGGATCAGCAGGTATGCCTCACACCCGAGGCACAGCCCGAAGACCGCGTTGAGCAGCGCTGCCACGAGGGCGAACCCGGTCGCGATCGCGCCCACGAGCGTCGCGCCGAAGAGATAGGCGAGGAGGGCGGCCGCCGAGAAGACCAGGCCGACGGCCTGGGCGAAGCGCGGCGGCGCGGCGTCCTCGAGGTCTTGTGGTGCTGCCAGTCGCGGCCGGATCAGGCGCTTGAACACCCATGCGTGAGGGGTGCGCTGGACGCCGAGTCCGGCCGCGACCGCGAAGAGTGCCGTCTGCACACCCAGGAGTCCGACGCCGAAGGCGCTCGGTGCGGTCAGGAGTACGACGACGAGCACGACCGCGGTGACGGCGGCCGCGAACCGCTGGCCACGTGGATCGATTTGCTGGCTCATGCCGAGCTCCTGACGTCCTGGAAGGTCTCCGAGTGGGGTACTGACGGACCGAGGTCGGGACGCAGAGAGGGCTCAGGGTGTGCGCAGGCGCGACGGCATAGCGGTCAGCGCGCAGGCAAGGAGAGGGTGCGTCCCGTCAGGACATTCGACACAGCGACGAGCGCACGCGGCAGTGATCCACTGCGCGGCGCTTGGTCAGCCAGGTCGTCAACATGGCAGGAAGCGTATGCGCGGGCCGCCGTACACAGGAAACCGGGGTCTCACTCAATGGGACACGTATCCGCATTGTGGACATCTCACGCTCAGGAGACCTGCGTGAGAGCGTTCAGAACCTGCACCTTGGTGGGCGCACCACTGGCCCTGGTGACCTCGTGACCGTCCGGTCCGAGGACCAGCGTGGTCGGCGTCCGCAGCACCCCGAGCCGGCGGACCAGCTCCAGATGATGCTCGGCGTCCACCTCGACGTGGACCACGCCCGGCACCAGCTCGGCGACATCGGTCAAGACCCGGCGGGCGGCCCGGCACGGCGCGCAGAACGACGTGGAGAACTGGACCAGCGTGGCCCGCTCACCGAGCGCGGCCGCACGCGTCGGGCCGGCCGCGACGACGGCGTCCCAGGTGCTCTCGACCGGCTCGGCCGTCGCGCCCTCGGCGCCCTTGACCCGGTGCGTGCCGCGGAAGCGGCCGTTGCTGGCGGCCCACCAACCGCCGTACGCCGCCACCGCGGCGACCACGAGCAGCAGCACTATCACTCCGGGAGTCACGACCTGCACAACGACCGAACCGGCCGGACGATTCCACCGCCCATGTGCGGTCAGCTCGTCAGCGTGTCTCCGCGTGCGGTGCGGCGGTACAGCACCGACCCGGCGACCCTGGTCCGGGAGACGAGGCCGCAGGCGTGCAGGACGGAGAGGTGCTGGCTGACGGCGCCCGCCGTGACCTGCATCCGGCGCGCGAGGGTGGTCGTGCTGGCCGGCTCGGCCAGGTCAAGGAGGATCATGGCGCGGGTCCTACCGAGCAGTGCGGCGAGGGCGTCGGGCGGCGGCGGTGGCGTGGTCTCCCACAGGGTGGCCACGCCCCGGACCGGATAGGCGATCTCCGGCTGGTACGGCGCGACCATCTTGCGGACTCGTGGCCAGCCCATCGCGTGCGGGACCAGGGTCAGGCCCGTGCCCGACAGGTCGCCGGAGTAGTCGAACGGGTCCGCGGCGGACAGTCTGTCGCCGTCCAGCCTGACGGTCTCGTGCAGGTCCTGGAACAGCGCGTGCAGCCCGCCGGTGGCAAGCCGCTGCGAGCGCCACATCACGTCGGCCTCGAGGAGGCGCAGGATCCGCGGCCAGTGCGCCACCAGCGCCACGTCCCAGTACGCCCGGAGCGTGTCGACGATGCGCACCAGGGCTGCGTCGGGGTCGGCACCGATCCGCGCAGCGACGCCTACCGGGACGTTCGGGACATCCGCGATGTCAGCGACCACCTGCGCCGGGTCGGTGCTCAGGATGGTGTCGAGCTCGGCGGTGATGTCCGGCTGCGGCACTGACGGTGCCCGGGTCAGGAAGTCGGCGATGAACCCGTGCACCGGCGCGATCGCGAAGACCTCCGCCAGGTCGAGGTCCGCGACGAGCGGGCGCGTGGCCCGCACCCACGGCAGGTGCAGCGAGTGCTCGCCGGGCGCACGGAGCGCGACCAGGCTGTAGACCAGCTCCTGCAGTGGCGAGAACGCGAACCGGATCCGCGCGACGTCCTCGGGCAGCAGCCGCCACTCGATCACGCCGACTCCTCGTCGGCACATCGGGCCCGGCCACTTTTAGCCCGGATCCATCGATGGGCGCCGTCGCGAGCGTCACCAGGTGGGTGTGATGGCAAGGGGGCGGAGCGAAGGCGGGCCGGAGGCCCGTCGAGTCTTCGCCAACGCAGCCAGCGCGCCCGCATGGTGGCGCGCAGCAGGCGCCCATCGATGGATTCGGGTTTAGCCACGGCTGAATGTATCGCGGGCCGGAGAGTTCGGCGGAAACCTAAACATGGCGCCGCCGACCGCGGTGGCCGACCCTCAGACCAGCCCGACGCCCCAGGTTCCGGCCGGTCCATTCCAACGAACAGGAGATCAGTCATGCCCACAACCACCTCCGCCGACGGCACCCGGATCGAGTACGACCAGACGGGCAGCGGCCCGGTCGTCGTCCTGATCTGCGCCGGGCCGACCGACCGCAACTCCAACGCCGAGCTCGCCGGCCTGCTGTCGAGCTCGTGCACGGTCGTCAACTACGACCGGCGTGGCCGCGGCGGCAGCGGCGACGTCCAGCCATACAACCCCGACCGGGAGGTCGAGGACCTGACCGCGGTCATCGACGCCGCCGGCGGCCAGGCCGGCGTCTTCGGGAACTCCGGCGGGGTGTTCGTCGCGTTCCGCGCCGCCGCAGCCGGCGTTCCGTTCCAACGGCTCGCCCTGTGGGAGCCGCCGTACGCCGCCAGCGGTGGCGGACCGGCCGTCCCGGCCGACTACGCCGAGCAGCAGGCCGAGCTGGCCAAGGCGGGCAAGTACGGCGCGATGGCGGAGCTGTTCCTGACCGTTGCCGCCGGCATCCCCGCCGAGTTCGTCGCCGGTCTGCGGCAGGGACCCGCGTGGGGCTTCCTGGAGGCGGCTGCCAGCCCGGCCCTGGTGTACGACGCCCAGCTCGCCGGCGACTTCACGATCCCGGCCGACCAGGCCGCCATGGTGAGCTGCCCGACGCTGGTGCTGGACGGCGGCACCACACCGTGGCTGAGCAGCGCGGCGGACCAGGTCGCCGACAGCGTCGCCGACGGCACCCGGGCCACCCTCGCCGGCCAGCAGCACAACGTCGAAGCCACGGTGCTGGCACCCGCCCTCGCCGAGTTCTTCACTCGGTGACCCGCTTCTCGGAAAGGAGACCCGTCATGACCGCCAGCAGCCTTCGACAGGCCGGCACCGCCGCTGCCGTCGTGTACCTGGTCCTGGCCGCCGGCCAGTACCTGTTCCGCGACGGGTTCGACATCAGCCGCCACGTCCTCAGCCTCGCGGAGAACGGCGAATACGGCTGGATCCAGATCACCAACTTCATCGTCACCGGCACGCTGACCATCGCCGCCGCCATCAGCCTGCACCAGACCATGCCGGACGGTCGCGGCGCCCGCTGGGTGCCCCGGCTGATCGGCGTACACGGCGCGGGGATGATCGGCGCCGGGCTGTTCCCGCCCGACCCGGCCGAGGGCTTCCCACCCGGCACGCCGGACGGAACGCCCGAGCTCAGCACCCAGGGCGCGATCCACTTCACCGTCGCCAGCATCGGGCTGCTCGCAGCAGTCGCGGCCTGCGTCATCATGGCCCGCCGGTACCGCGCGGCCAGCCACCGCCGGCTTGCCGGCTACTCCGTCGCCACCGGCGCCGCCCTGCTGCTCGCCGTCGCCGGCCTGTCCGCCGCACCCAACCAGGTCACGACCCTGGCGTTCGTGCTGGTCGCCCTCCACTCCTCGGTGTGGCTGGCCATCGTCACCCGAGCGCCCGAGTCAGGGGACGAGTCATGGCCTCGCTGACGGTCATCGAATACCTCAGCCTCGATGGCGTGGCCCAAGCTCCGGGACACGAGGGCGAGGACACCGACGACGGGTTCCGACACGGTGGCTGGGCCGGTCCGCACCTGGCCGACCATCGCGAACATGGCACCGTCACCTACCTCAGCGCCAGCGCCTTCCTGTTCGGCCGGCGTACCTACGACATCTGGGTGCCGCACTGGCCCGCGATCACCGATCCGGCCGACCTGATCGCGGGAGCCTTGAACAGCCGGCCCAAGTACGTCGTCTCCACCACCCTCGCCGAGGCGAGCTGGGCCGGCACCACCATCTGGCCTGACCGAATTCCCGACCGGGTCGCCGAGCTCAAGAAGCAGCACGAGTGCCAGATCGTGGTGCCCGGCAGCAGCAATCTCGCGCACACCCTCATCGAGCACGACCTCGTCGACACCTACCAGCTCTGGTACCACCCGGTCGTCCTCGGTGGCGGCAAACGCCTGTTCGGAGGCGGGCCAGGGCCGCTGACGACACTGCGACTCACCACAACCACCGTGACCGCGACCGGAGTGGCAATCCTGACCTACGACAAGACCACCTGAACTCCGCCAGAATGGCGAACAATGATCCGGATTCAGGTCGATGCGAGCGACACCGCGCAGGCGCGGTTCGCCGCCGACGCGGTGTGGGAGTCCGCCGCGAGCCTGAACGTGTTGACCTTCCCGCGGTCCCACCTGCTCCACGAGCGCCTGGTGACCCGGGTGCCGGCCGACCCCGGGTTCGACCTGCAGCATCTGCTGGAGCTGGCGGGCGACCCGCACTGGGTCCCGGACCTGTTCGGCCCCACGCCTTCGACCGTGCAGGAACACCCGCTGACACGGCTCGCAGCTCTGGCCGAGGCGCCGCCCGAGGTGGCCGACTCCGACCTGGAGACGATCCGGCGGCGCCGTCCGCACATCGGCGCCGCCGGCATCACCGGACCGGAGTACGCCGAGCGGACGGCCACCGCCATGTGCGGGTACTGGACCGCCGTCCTGTCTCCCCTGTGGGACCGGATCCAGGCAATCGTGCGCGCCGACATCGAGTACCGGACCCGCATCGTCGCCGAGAGCGGGCTCGCCGGCGCAATCAGCGGCATCCACGAGGACGTGGCGATCGCATCAGGACTGATCACGATCTCGCTTCGCCAGGAGATCTGCACCAGCGCCACCGGGCAGGGCGTCTGGTTCGTCCCGTCGGTGTTCCGCTGGCCGTGGGTGAGCGTCGACGTCCGTCCGGTGGCGCCGGTCATCTCGTATGCCGCACGCGGCGCCGGCCGCGTGTGGGAGACGCGGCCGGCCGTACCCCAGCAGCACCACCTGGAGCGACTGATCGGCCGGACGCGGACGACGATCCTGGCCGAGCTGAGCGTCCCGCAGACAACCACCGCGCTTGCCCACAGCATCGGACTCACCGCCGCGACCATCAGCGAGCACCTGTCCGTGCTGGCCTCCTCCGGGCTGGTCGAGGGAAGCCGGAACGGACGCGAGGTGCGCTACGCGCGCACCGCCCGCGGCGAGTCCATGCTCCGAGAATGAGAGGAACCATGCTGGAGCCCCGTTCCGAGATCGAGGACCTGATCGCGGCCCGGTCCGAGGCCATCGCGGCCAAGGATCTGGACCGGCTGATGGCGCTGTACGCCGCTGACGTCGTCTACTTCGACCTCGTGCCACCGCTGCGCTACGTCGGATCCGACGCGCTCCGCGACCGGTTCGCACACTGGTTCCAGGGTTGGCGGTCTGCGATCGGTCAGGAGGTTCGCGACCTGACGATCACGGCCAGCGGCGATATCGCTACCGCGCACATGCTGATCCGCGCCAGTGGCACCCGGCAGTCCGGTGAAGACGTCGGCTTCTGGGTCCGCGCGTCGGACTTCTGCCAACGGCAGGACCGGGGCTGGCTGATCACCCACGATCACATCTCCCTGCCGGTCGACCTGGCCACCGGACGCGGCGTACACGACCTGTTGCCTTAGCCAGAGCTCGGTCACGGGGTGAGCTCGAGCAATGTTCCCTGATCCATGACGCTCAGCCAGTGGCCGTGTTCGAACCGGTAGGTGACCACGGTGAGGGCGCGCTGGTGGTACTCGAAGCGTGGGATGTCGTAGGTCGCGTCGTACACGATCACCGCCGAGCGGCAGCCGTCGACCTGGCGCGACAGCTCGGTCCAGGACCAGACCGCGTCCTTCTCACGGAAGTGTCGGGCCGCGCCCGCCATGATCTCGTCGATGCCGACGAACATCCGGCCGGTCGGGAAGATGCTGATCGCGTCCGCGGCATGGCCATCGCGCCAGGTCTGGGAGTCGAAGTCGCGGAACGACTCCATATCCGTGCGCTGCGCCTCGTCGAACATGCGGGCGCAGCCGGCGGCGGTCCTGGCCGGTGACTCGCTCGCGTCAGCAGCCGACCCGGCTGCGAGTCCACCAACGGCCAACGCGGCAACACACAGTGCTGACGTCACCCTGGGCTTGTCCATCGCTTCCTCCTCACGGTCCGCGTCTCCCGCCGGAGACGCCTCGATGTCCCGTGCGGACCAGGATGCGCAGCGCCGCCTCGCCGCGCCACGATTCGGTCAGCCCCGAAGCAGACGCGCCTCGACCACGTCAGGGTGGGCCGAGTCGCCGAAGGCGGCCAGGGCGCGACCGGCGTACTCGCTCGCGGCCGCCGGGTCATGCTCGGCCGCGGCGATCCGGGCCTCGATGAGGTGCGCCCGCCCGATGTGTCCGCGAAAGTCGGACACGCCGGGGACGGCGAACGCCGCGGCCACCCATCTCCGGGCGCCGGCCAAGTCCTGCTTGGCCAGGGCCACCGCGGCCAGTCCGAGGGTCGCGTCGATCATGATCCGGACGAATCCCACCTCGCGCGAGTGGGCGAGCGCGCCGGAGAGCAGCCGCTCCGCCTCGTCATGGTCGCCGCCGCTCAGCGCGAGGTGCCCCAGCGTCACCTCGACGCCGGCGGCGACGACGGGCAGGCCGTGGGCGAGGGCGAACTGATGGGCCCGGCGAGCCACGGCGAGCGCAACCGACCCGGCGGCCCGGTCGTACGCCACCCGGGCCTGGACCTCCAACGTCGTCGCCTCGTCCCACGCGGTCCCGCAGCGACCCAGCCCGTCCGCCAGCGCCTCCTCGGCTGCCTGAAACGACCCGAGCAGTCGTAGCCCGTCGCCCAACCCGCGGTAGAGCCCGGCCTCGTCCGAGATCGCCAGGCCACGCTCGGCGTAGGCCACCGCCTCGGCGGGTAGCCCGAGGTCCGTGCACACCGCGGACAGGTTGAGCGCGACGGAGCCGGACGGATGGGCCTCCCAGGCGTCCCGGAGCAGGTCGTACGCCGCCCGTAGCCGACCTTGGTCGAAGGCGACCAGAGCTCGGGTTTGCAGGGTCGTGGCCGTGCCCTCGTCCCAGTGCACCTTGCGGCTGTACACAAGCGCGGCCTGTAGCTCGCGCTCGGCGGGGTCGTAGTCCTGACGGCACAGGTGGTAGACGCCCGTCGCTCGCCGTACCGCGGCGATTGCCCGGGGGTCCGCCTCCTCGGGAAGCACCCTGGTGGCCGTCTCCAGCACCTCCGACCACATCGACAGGTGCCGGCCCAGCCAGAACGTCCCGGGTAATGCGATCGCCAGGACGATCGCGGACTCGTCGGCGCCGACCCGTCCCGCCAGCTCCAGGGCCTCGCGAAACGCCGGAACCTCCGCGTCCAGCCACCGGCGGGCGCCGTTCCCCCCGCCTAGCCACTCCCGTGCCGCCGGCTCCTCCGGCATCCAGGGCACCCGCAATGGCAGCCCGTGGAGCAGATCGGCCGCGCAGGTCACCCCGTCCACCAGCCAGGCAAGGTACCGGCGAGCGCCCGCGGCGTACTCGTCGGGGTTCTCGCGGCCCAGCGAGTCGGCGTACCGCTTGAGCAGGTCGTGCACGGTGTAGCGCCGGTCGCCCACCGCCCGGACCAGGCTGCGGCTGACCAGGCCGTCCAGGAGCCGGGCGGTCCGATCGAGCGGCTCGTCGAGCGCGGCCGCCAGGGCGCGGGTCGAGAAGGCGGCACTGGGCAGCATCCCGGTCATCCGGAACAGCCGTTGTGCCGACTCATCGAGTGCGTCGTAGGAGTCCTGGAAGGCCCTGGTGACGTACAGGTCGCCCTCGATGGCCAACTCCGCCCAGACATCGGCGGCCAGCCGGTCGGTGTACTCGGCCAGCGATTCGTCCGGCCGGTCGGCGAGATTGGCGCCGGCGATGCCGAGGGCCAGCGGCAGGTGCCCGCAGATCGACGCCAGCCGATCGACCTGCGCCGGCTCGGCCGCACACCGCTCGGCGCCGACCAGTCTCGCCAGCATCGAGACCGACTCGGCATCCGTCAGCGGCTCCAGCTGGAGTCGCCGGGCCGCGAGCCGAGCGGTCAGGCCGGGCAGTCTCGACCGCGAGGTGACGAGTACGACGCTTCCGGGCGAGCTGGGCAGCAGTGGCAGCACCTGCTCGGAGCTGGTCGCGTTGTCGACCACGAGCAGGAAGGCGCGGTCGGCGGTGACCGAGCGATAGAGCGCGGCGAGCTCGTCGGCCGACTCCGGCATCCCGCCGTCGCGGCCGAAGGCGCGCAGCAGCTGGCTCAGCGTCGCCTCGGCCGACACCTGCTCGGCCCCGGCACGGCCCAGGTGCACGAAGATCTGACCGCCGGGGAACCGGTCACGCCGGCGATGCCCCCAGTGGATCGCCAGCGTCGACTTCCCGACCCCGGGCGCACCGCTGACCACTACCACCGCCGGCTGGTCGCCGGCGACGGTGAGCTCGTCGAGCTGCGCCAGCGAGACGTCGCGGCCGACGACCGCAGGGAGGTCGATCGGCAGCTGTGCCGGTGAGGCCACCGGCTCGGGCCGCGACCGGTCCCGCTCGGGCGCGGCGATGCTGGCGTCGTTGTTCAGCATTGCTTGATGGAGCCGTTGCAGTGCTGGCCCCGGCTCCAGGCCCAGCTGCTCAATCCGCTCGCGGCGGACATCGGCGTACGCCGCGAGTGCGTCCTCCTGACGCCCGGCGCGATAGAGCGCGAGAATGTGCAGCTCGGCCAGCCGTTCGCGGCCCGGGTGGACCGCACTCAGTCCGGCGAGCTCGGGAAGGACCTCACCGGTCCGGCCGAGGTCCAGCTCGATAGCCAGCCGCTCTTCGAGAGCCTGCATCCGACGTTCCCCGAGGCGTCGCGACTCGGATGACAGCAGGTCGCCCTCGAGCCCGTCGTACGCCTCCGTGGCGCTCCACTCCGCCAGCGCCTCGGCGAGCAGGCCGGCCCGGGCAGCCGGCTCGAGTTCCGCAGCGGCGGCCGCCAGCCCCGCCTCGAAGCGCTGCGCATCCAGCTCACCATCCTCGACCCGGACGACGTAGCCCGTCGTCGTCGTGGTGACCCGGTCGTCCTCGCCCAGCGTCCTGCGGAGCAGCCACACGGCATTGCTCACCTGTTGGCGGGCGGTGTCCGGCGGGTCGCCCCAGAGCGCATCGATGAGGGCAGCGGTACTCACCTGTCGATTGGGGTTGGCGAGCAGGAGCGCGAGGAGGGTGCGCTGACGATGCCCGCGGATCTCCACGGACTCGCCGTCGCGCGCTGCGCGGACGGTGCCCAACACCGCGAACCTCATCGCCGATCTCCCGCTCCGCCTGGGCCGCTCGCCCGGCAGCACACCCTACTTAACGCGCCAGTGAAGCGGAGAGCACGCCGATATCAGACGGAGAGAGCACAAGGCGCCACGCTCGTTAGCATCGACCGCCGCCGACTCGGGCGTCCGGCCACACCACCAGCCACACCACCACATTCCAGCGTCACGACGTGCGTGACCGAACAAGGGGTACGAGATGCCGGGTCGTTCACTTCGCGCAGGCTGGTTCAGCCTGATCGCCTGGCTGACAGCGCTGCTTGCGGTTGGCGTGGGTCTCGTCGTACCGCCGTCGGTCGCTGTTGCGGCCGTGCCGGCCGACGGGATGACCGGTGCCCAGCTGACCACCGCGTTCCAGGAGTACGGCGACACCAGTGGCCGCTGGAGCGGTGGCGACGGGGCCGCATCGGTCGCCCTGCCGGACGGCCGCGTCGCCTGGCTGTTCTCCGACACCTACATCGGCTCGGTGAACGCCGACGGCTCACGGGGACCGTCGACGTTCGTCAACAACGCGATCGTGCTGCAGCACGGCACCAACCTGCAGACCACCGTTCACGGGGGCACCGCGGCGGAGCCGAAGTCGCTCGTGCCGGCGCCGGCCGGCGAGATGTACTGGGCGGCCGACGGGATCGTGGAGGGCGGCAAGCTGAAGGTGCTCTACGGCCACTACAAGAAGACCGGGTCGGGCTCGTTCGACGTCGCGCTCGTGGGCACCGCGCTGGTGACGTTCACGCTGCCGTCCCTCGCGGTCGAGTCCACGGTCGAGCTCCCGGTCGGTGCCACCACTTCGTGGGGATCGGCGGTGCTTGCCGATGGCGGCTACACCTACGTCTACGGATCCGAGTGGGAGGACGGGATCCGGCACCTCCGGCTGGCTCGAGTCGCCGCCGGGAGCATCGGCGGCGCGTGGGAGTTCTGGACCGCGACCGGCTGGGTGAGCTCCGAGGCACAGTCGCAGCGGCTGTCGCTGACCGGCATCGGCACCGGGGTCGCCGTACAGAAGGTCGGTGAGCAGTATGTGCTGGTCACCGTCGACACGCACCTGCCGTTCAACTCCGCGGTGGTCGCCTACACCGCGCCCTCGCCCGCCGGCCCGTTCTCCGGCCCGGTCGACCTGTTCGTCGCACCCGAACCGGGTCAGAAGGAAGGCGCCTACGTCTACGACGCCCGGCTGCACCCCGAGCTGGCACCGGATGGCAGGCTGCTGGTCAGCTACAACGTCAACACGATCGACCCGGACGCGCTCAACGGTGACGCGAGCATCTACCGCCCGCGCTTCGTCGACGTGGCGTGGCCGCCGGCCGAGCCCGACCCGGCCACCCTGCCCGCGGCGCCCACCGGCCTGACGGCAACTGCTGACCCGCTGACCGGGGCCGTCCGGCTCACCTGGCAGCCGGTCGCCGGCAGTAGCGTCAGCTACGACGTCTCCGTCCGCGACGTCACCGCGGGCGCGACGCACGTCGCGAAGGCCCTTCGCGACGTCACCGAGACCAGCGCGGAGGTCGTCTCCGTGACATCCGGGCACACCTATGAGTTCTCGGTGAGCGCCGCCAACTCCGCTGGTGAAGGACCCCGCTCGGCGGTGGTGAGCGCCACGCCGAAGGTGCTGCCGCCCGCGGCGCCGACCGGCGTCACCGCGACCGCCGATGATCAGGGCACGGTCAAGGTCTCGTGGAACGCCGTCGCCGGCGCCTGGACCTACTCCGTGCTCTATCGCGACGTCACCGCCGGCGAGACCGAGTTCGCCCAGTACGGCGCGAACTCGACCAGCGCCGAGCTGCGCCGGCTCACCCACAACCACGAGTACGAGATCAAGGTGACCGCGCGGGGCAGTGCCGGCGACTCCGACCCGTCCGCCATCGTGAAAGCGACGGCTCGCTACGCGGCGCCGCCGGTGCCCACCGGGGTCCGGGCGGCGTCCAACACCGACGGCACGATCACCCTCTCCTGGGACCAGCCGGCGCAGGCGGTCTGGTACGCGGTCTACCAGCGCGACGTCACCGCCGGCCAGACGTGGCAGAAGCTGGACCTGCCGGTCACCACCTGCTGCGAGATGCAGGCCGGCTACCTGACCGACACGCACGTCTACGAGTTCGCGATCGCCGCGATCGGCGACGGCGGCGCGGAGTCGGCCCGCTCGGCGTCCGCGCAGGCGACGTCCGCGTACCCGGCCGCCGCGCCGCCGACCGCCCTGGTAGCGAAGGCGGAGAGCGGCCAGGTGCTCCTGACCTGGACCGCCAGCACCACACCGGAGGCCTGGTACTGGGTGTACGTGCGGGACGTGACCCTCGGTGAGCAGTTCAAGAAGCTCGACCTGCCCGTCTCGTCCTGCTGCTCGATGAACGCCGGCTACCTGACCAACGGGCACACCTATGAGTTCGCCGTGACCGCGTTCGCGAGCGGCCGGGAGTCGGTGAAGTCGAACATCGTCTCCGCCGTACCCGACGTACAGCCGCCGCCGACACCGACGGGAGTGAGCGCCACGGCACAGTCGAACGGCCGGATCAAGGTCGACTGGCAGTCGTCGCAGGCGCACCTCTGGTACGTCGTCTACCAGCGCGACGTCACCGCCGGTCAGGCCTGGCAGAAGCTGGACTTGCCGATCACCGAGTGCTGCACGTTCACCGCCGGGCTGCTGACCCACCAGCACGTCTACGAGTTCAAGGTCGCCGCACTCGGCGAGGGCGTCGAAGGTGCCACATCGACCGTAGTCAGCGCGCGCTCGGTGTACGCCGTACCGCCGGCGCCGACCGGTCTCACGGGCACGCCGACAGGCGACGGCTCGGTGAGCCTGCACTGGACGCCGTACGACGGCGACAACGTCGGCTACTGGGTCTACCTGCGCGACGTCACCGACGGGCAGACCACGTTCACCCGCGGCGCGTGGCCGGCGCTCGGAACGTCCGCCGAGCCCGGCTGGCTCAAGCACGGCCACGTCTACGAGTTCAAGGTGTCGGCGGAGAACCCGGGCGGCGAAGGCCCGGCCTCGGCGCCGATCCGCGTCACCGCCACCGGCGGCCTGCCCCGACCGCCGTCCAGCCTCACCGGGACGGCCGGAGACGGCACGGTGACCCTGCGCTGGACGGCGAGCCCTGACCCGGATGTCATGTACGTCGTCTGGCAGCGCGACAAGACCGCAGGCGAGGCCTGGCGCCAGCTCCCGCTGCCGGTCTCCGGGTGCTGCGTGTTCAACGGCGGCATGCTGACCAACGGGCACACCTACGAGTTCAAGGTCGCCGCCGCGAACCAGTCGGGCCAGAGCACCGCGACCAACGTCGTCTCGGTGAAGCCGATGCCGCCGATCCCGGCACCGCCGACGAACCTGGTCGGAACGGCCGGCAACAAGACCGTGAAGCTGACCTGGAACGCCAGTCCGTCATCGAACGTGTGGTACTGGGTCGAGGTCCGACCAGCGGGCGGCTCCTGGACCCGCCTGAGGGACCCGGTCTGGTGCTGCGTCTTCAACGGCGGCTACCTCACGAACGGGGTGACCTACGAGTTCCGGGTGCGTACGGCGAACATCGCCGGCGCCAGCACACCGTCGAACGTCGTCACTGTGCGGCCGATGCCGCCGCTGCCGAAGGCCCCGACGAATCTGACGGGGACGGCACCCGGCAACGGCAAGGTCAGCCTGAAATGGACGGCGAGCACCACGCCAGACGTCTACTACTGGGTCGAGATGCGCGAGGGCAACGGTGCCTGGAAACGCCTGCAGTACCCGTCCTGGTGCTGCAGCTTCAACGGCGACTACCTGAAGAACAACGTCCGCTACGAGTTCGCCATTCGGGCGGCGAATATCGCCGGAGTGAGCCCGAGGTCGAACATACTCGCCCTGACCCCCACGGCCGATGCGCCGGAGTGGCTCAGGCTGACGCCCGGGGACAGGAATATGCACGTCAAGTGGACACCGAGCACGACACCGGGGGTTTCGTACTTGGTGAGCTGGCGACTCGCGGGTGACAAGACCGCTGCGTGGAGGTCAGTCCATATCATGAGCGGGTCCGAGGCGAGCGTCGCCGGCGGCAACGGATACAGCGACCTGTACGACTTCAAGGTGGAAGCGTGGACACCGTACGGCCCGAGCAAGCCTGCAACGGGGCAGGAAATGTTCCGCGAGATGTGGGGGGAGGTCGACTGGCATTGGATGAATGGGATCAACGGAAGCAATAAGGCAGCCGCGATCAGGACGGCCGGGAAGACCTGCCGGGACGGCGTCTACCAGCGGGTATGTTTCAACTCGAGAACGACGATTCCCAACACCTCATCGATGACGGTTGGGGACTACTGGCTGTATCCCGGATGGACTGAGTATACGTACATCACCGAATTGCGGTGCGAGGCGTTCCGACGAGCGAATCTGCGTCACGAAAGAGGTCCTGACTTCGCATTCAGGTACGGCCCGATGCTCATAGAGCACGAAGCAATTCATTCGCGTCAATGGGCCGAAGAATGGGACATGTGGTTCTACGTTTACAAATACCAGCAAGAGGCCAAGAAGAGCGGCGACGGAACCAAGAACGCCTTCGAGATTCGGGCCAATCTCTACTGGGGCGACTACCGCGCGATCGAAACGCGGTACACCGACAAATACGAGCTTCCGGACGGATGCGAGTGGCCAGGCAACGCGACGTACGAGCCGGTGGGGTGACGTGATGGCGCGACGTGTTCTCGTCTGGGTAGCCGTTGTCGTCGGCCTGGTCGCCTGGCTGACGCCGACGGTGACGCCGGCCCAGGCCGCGGACCCGGTCCGGATCATGGTCGTCGGTGACTCGATCACCCACGGCAGCTCCGGCGACTGGACCTGGCGCTACCGGCTGGCCAGGCATCTCACTGCGACCGGAGCCGAGGTCGACTTCGTGGGCGGGCACTCCGGGCTGTACGACCTGAACAGCAAGGGGTTCGGGTCCATGGCCTATCTCGACGCAGGCTTCGACACCCACCATCAGGCGCGATGGGGGCGGACTCTGCTCGAGGAGACCACCACGATCCGATCCGAGGTGGCGACCCACGCCGCGGACGTCGTGCTGCTGCTGATGGGCTCCAACGACGTCGGCCTGTCCGGCATCGACGGTGAGGAGTCGGAGTACCGGCTGCGCACCTTCGTCGCGAACGCCCGGGCCGCCCGGGCCGGTGTCGACGTCGTCATCGGCAAGATCAACGTCCCCACCAATGTGGACTCCGACGCCGCTCGGGCGGCGTTCGCCGGGTTCAACGCCGCCGTCGACCGGGTGGCGAGCGATCTTTCGACGCCCGAGTCGCAGCTCGTCGTTGCCGACACCACCGCTGGCTACGACCCGGCGAGCGACAACTTCGACACGGTGCATCCGAACGCACGCGGCGAGTACAAGATCGCCCGCGCCTTCGGCGACGCCCTGCACGACTCGTACGGTCTCGGCGGTACGTTCCCGGCGATCCCTGCCGTCCCGATCGGGCCGCAGCAGGCGCCTCAGGCACAGGTCGCGGCGTCCGACTCGACGCTGCACGTCTACTGGACGGAGTCCCTCGGCGCGACCGGGTACGTCGTACGGGCCCGCGACGTGACGGCTGGCGAGGTGGACTTCACGGTGCGAGCCCGGGTGGCTGGCCGCAACGCTCGTTTCCCGGCGGTCAACGGCCACCGGTACGACGTACAGGTGCAGGCCGCGAAGTGGTTCGCCGAAGGCGCGTCGTCGGCCGTCGTCGCCGCGACTCCGGCGGCGGGTGCGCTGCCGCCGGCCGCTCCCGCCCAGCCCACCGGGGTCACGGTCAGCAACCGGAGCGGCGAGGTGGGCCTGTCCTGGACCGCCGTACCTCAGGCCACGCACTACTACGTCGAGTACCGCGAGGCCGGGTCCGGCGCGGCGTTCGCGCGCTGGCCGGTGACGTCCAAGACGAGCGCCGCCACGATCCGCGGCCTGGTCAACGGAGCGCGCTACGACGTCCGAGTACAGGCCTATCAGGGCCACGGCGAGGGCCCGTTCAGCGGCACGCTAACCGCGGCACCGACCGGGCCGACACCGGCCGCACCCACCGTCACGGCCACCCCCGGCGACGAGCGGGCGACGCTGTCGTGGCCCGCCGTCACCCATGCGACCGGCTACTACGTCTGGATGCGCGGGCCGGGTGAGACCGTGTTCACCAAGCTCGCGCTCCCGGTCTTCGGCACCCGGTGGATCCCGGGTCTCACCCCGGGTGCGACGTACGACTTCATGGTGCAGGCGTACAACGGACTGATCGCGGGCGGCAGGTCGACCCCGGTGTCGGTCACCCCGAGCGGCATCGCGCCAGCTGCGCCGGTGCTCACGGTCACCGCGCTGCCGCAGGGCGCCAGGCTGACCTGGACCACGCCCGAGCACGCCAACAACTACCGCGTTTACCTCCGCCACGTCACTGCCGGCCAGTCCAGCTGGTCGGTCACCACGCTGCCCGTCTGGGGGCCGCCGTGGGAGGCGTCCGGCCTGGTCGCCGGCCACACGTACGAGTTCAAGGTCCAGGCGCTCAACGGCCAGGTCGAAGGAGGTACGTCGGCAGTCGTCGCGGCCACGATAGAAGGTGCTTAGCGCGGCGCTGCAACCGGTTGAAGGAAGCGAAGAGCGAGCCGAGAGCGGCGCCGGGCATCTTCGCACCGAGTCGGCCGGCGGCTTGGCCGCAACCAACGAGAGGACGGACCATGCTGCTCCCACCAACGTCTTGGAGACGACGCGCCATCGGATGCGTGGGGTCACCGCTGCTTGTCCTCGCGCTCGCCTCATGCAGCGACGACACGTCCAGCACCGCCTCGCCGAGGCCGTCGTCCCACCACGACCCGGCGACGGCCACTGCTTCCGCCACTCCGGCCGACTCCGCCTCACCGACTGGTCCCACAAGCGCGCCGTCCAGTACGCCGCGGACGGCTCCGCCAACACCGAGTGCCGCCGGCTGGCCGTGCACCCTGGCCCCGCCGGCCAAGGTCGCCGCCGCATTCGGGCTGCCGCGCGGGACCCAGGTCCGCGCCAAGGCCGAGGAGCCCACCGACGTCGGCAGCACCCGCGGCGTCTGCGACTACCGCTGGCCTGCCGGCCAGCTCCGGCTGACTGCGATCCCGTGCACCGATCACGTGGCCTGCATGTCCGCGACGATGGTCGCCTTCGCCGAACAGCACGCCGGGCAGCAGCCCGCCCAGATCCGTCGTACCTGCATCGAAGGCCTGTACGCCGACGGCGAGGCCGCGGCCGCCGTCTGTGGCCACCAGATCTGGCTCAGTCCCGTGCCCGACAGCGCGACCGCGGCCGCGCTCTTCCAGACAGTTCTCGACCAGCAGGAACAGTGACCGCCAACTGCCTGGCTGCTGGACTAGCCGCAACGCCGTTAACTTAAGGCTGGCGCTGAGGAGTCAAGGCTCGTTGGCGGCGTGTCGTCGCCGTGGCGCAACAGAGTCCCGGGGTAGAGAGGCAACAACCACGAA
>NZ_QEOO01000006.1 GCF_003121585.1 Nocardioides speluncae | reverse complement strand
TGCGGAGTCAGGGTCAACTCGGCCTTCGGACGTCCTGATCGTGGCATGTCCACATCCTACGACTTATCTAGCGAACTTCACGTGCGCCTCACTAGCCGGTCGGTCCAGTAATCAGGTCGGGTGGTCGAGCAGCGAGCGCAAGCGAGCGTCGTCGAGACCACCATCGGTCGGCTGGGGTGCGGACAGTCCGGCCTCGGGCGCCTGCGGGCGCTGCGGCGGCGCGTCGCGCGCACAGCGGCTGCAGTGGGTCGCGCGCCGATGGCGCGCGCCGCGGCCAAGCCGCTTCACGCCGCCCGCAGACACCCGAGACCGAACCGACCGCGCGTGGCCAACCGCGAGCGCGAGGTTGCGCGCCCTCGAACGGCTCCGGGTGAGCGGGTACGCCGAGCCTCTGGGCAGCCAGCGCCGACCTGGTCGGAATTAAGGCGAACTACCCGGCTGCTGCCCGGTGGGCGTCGTACCCGGCGACGCGCTGGGTGTCGAGGTAGTCCTCCTGGTGGGTGATCCTGCCCCACTTCGCCCGGCACACGATGACCAGCCGGTTGGCGTACACCGGCTGCCCGCCGGCCTGCTCCTTGGTGTGGTCCCGGGCCTCGACGTACACCGTCATCCGCCAGGGCAGGCCGGTCGCGACCACCTTGTCGACCTGCATCTGCAGGCCGAGGTCGACGAACCTGCGCAGGAACGGCTCGATCTCGGACCGGCCGCGGTAGCTGCCGCCGAACGTGCTCTCGCCGGGGAACACCAGCACCGCGTCCTCGGCGTACGAGCTCAGTGCCGGGCCGATGTCGCCGGCGTTGAGAGCCTTGATACTCCGTCGGAGCAGCACTCCGACCACGGTGGAGAACATCGCGCGGGAACCTCCTTGTTGGGGACCGACTACTATCCATACAGTAACGTATGGATGATTGGGGACCACCCGGCAATGCCCCCGCATGCAGATCGGCCACGACCGGGCACAATCAGGCCAGTGACCACCACACCTGCCACCACCGCGACCACCGAACCGCCGAGCCTGCGCACCTGGCTGCCCTGGCTGTTGGTGCCGGCCGCCATCTGGGGCTGCAGCTTCGTGTTCATCGAGGTCGGCATCCGCGAGCTGCACCCGCTCTACGTCACCCTCGGGCGGGTGGCGTGCGGCGCGGTCGCGCTGCTGGCGATCCTCGCGATCCGCCGCGAGTCGCTCCCCCGCTCGCCACTGACCTGGGCGCACCTGGCGGCGATCGGCTTCTTCGGCGCAGCTGTCCCGTTCACGCTCTTCGGGTACGGCGAGGAGCGGATCCCGTCGCTGCTGGCCGGCATCTGGAACGGCACCACGCCGCTCGTCGTACTGCCGGTGGCGGTGCTGGTCTTCCGCACCGAGCGGTTCACCCGCAACCAGGCACTCGGCCTGGCCCTCGGCTTCGCCGGCACCCTGATCATCCTCGGCGCCTGGCGCGGCACCGACGGCGCCGACCTCCTCGGCCAGCTGATGTGCTTCGGCGCGGCGGTCTGCTACGGCGTCGCGATCCCCTACCAGGCCCGGTTCCTGACCCCGCGGATGACCTCCGACCTCGCCATCGCAGCGACCATGCTGGTCTGTGCGACGGTCGAGGTCGCCCTGATCGCGCCGTTCGTCGCGGGCGCGCCGCCGGCGATCACGTCACTGTCGCCGGAGGTGATCGCCAGCGTGGTCGCGCTCGGTGCGCTCGGCACCGGCGCCGCCCTGGCCCTGCACATGCGCAACGTGCGCCGGATCGGCGGCAGCAACGCGTCGTACGTCACCTACCTGGTGCCGATCTTCGCGATCGCGCTCGGCGTGCTGGTGCTCGACGAGAAGCTGGAGTGGTACCAGCCGGTCGGCGCCGCGGTCGTGCTGTACGGCGTCGCGCTGTCGCAGGGCCGGTTCCGCCGGCGACCCCGCTAGACCCCGCTAGCTCGCCCGCGCGGCGATCGCCTCGACCTCGAGCCGCCAGCTCGGCTCCAGCAGCGTGGAGACGATCACGGTCCGCGCGCACGCGTGGTCGCCGAGGTGCTCCTTGATCAGCGCCACGTTCGCGGGGTCGTCGGCGGGATCGGCGAGGTAGAAGCGGAGCGAGACCAGGTCGGCGTAGGTCATCTCGGCGGCGGCCAGCGCGGTCGCCAGGTGCTGCCAGATCAGCCGCGCCTGGCCCTCGAAGTCCTCCGGCATCGTCGTACCGTCGGCCTGGTAGCCGTTCAGCCCACTGATGTAGAGCGTGCGGGCAGCGGCGGGAACCTCGACGGCGTGCGCGTAGCAGGTGTACGGCGGGAACAGGTCGTCCGGGTTGTGCCGGGTGATCGTCATGCCTCGACAGTGGCATCGGTGGTCAAGTCGTGGTCTCGACGACGCTCGCTGGCAGCGCCATCAGCAGGCCTGCCTTCGGTCACCCTTGGGGATCGCACGCCTGCCAGAACGCGCGGCCGAGGCCGGTGGCGCGCAGAGTACGGCGTACCGGCTTGCTGCGCTTGGCCGAGATCAGCGCCTCCCGGACCAGCGGCGTGGTCAGCAGGGCGTCGTACTGCTCGCCGAGGTCGGTCGACTCGTCGTCCCGCTCGGCCAGCCCGAAGCCGATCAGGCGAGTGACGTAGGTCGGCACCTCTTCCTCGAGCGTCACCCCGGCCGCCTGCCCGACGGTGCTGGCGTTGCGCAACCGGGTGCGGCCACGCTCGACGACGTCGATCAGGGGGAAGCCGGCGCCACTGCCGAGTGCGGCCACGATCCGTGCCTCGTCGGGGGTCAGCAGCTCCAGCACCGCGGCGTACAGCTCGACCCGCGCTTCCTCGGGCGTCTGCGCACGCGAGCGCTCAAGAACCCCCGCCATCGCCGACCGCATCGGCACGAAGCCGCCCTTGGTCGTGATCACCGGGTCGCCACCGGGCTCCGGCGCCTGCGCGTACGGCAGTGGGTGCGGGTACGGCGAGCCGTCGGCGCTGTCCAGCCGCTTGCGCAGCTCGGTGAGCGCGGTCCGCTCTAGCTGCTGCAGCCCGCGCTCGGCGACGCCGCCACCGGGCAGCCGACGGGCGACGCCCCAGCCGCACCGGGCGGCCCAGCCGGCCGCCTTGGCGGCACCGCCCACCGCGCCACCGAGGCCGCGGTCGTGCTCAGCGGGCGGACGGGCGGTCTCGGACATCGACTCCAGGGTCACGACGGACTCCTCAGACTTGCGGGCTTGGACGCTATCCTTCCCGATCCCGGATCGGTCGGCGACAGCCGTCCATCGTGGCGGCCCAGGATGACATGCATGTAGGTGAGACTTAGATACATGTCTGCCACTTATCCCATCGCCGAGGCGCGCGGCAAGCTCGGTGAACTGGCTCGTCGAGCTGCCCAGCACGAGCACATCACGTTGACCGATCGCGGAGTGCCGGCGGCGGTTCTGATCTCCCCTGCCGACCTCGAAGATCTCGTGGACGCGCTTGCCCTGGCCCGCCTTGAGCGAGACCAGGCACTGGGCATCGCCGGCGAGCCGATCCCGCACGACCGTGCACGTCGGGCCCTGTTGAACGCTGTGGGCCGTCAGGAGTGAGCTGGCAGGGTCTCTGGGTGCCAGCCGTCCTCAACTCCGCGATCAGTCAGCACCCGTCTGCTTGACGCGCGGGTGGTTCGACCTTGGGCGTGCGCGGGCGGCGTCAAGCGGCTTGGCCGCGGCGCGCGCCAACGGCGCGCAACCAACCGCGGCGGCCGTGCGCGCGACGCGCCGCCGCAGCGCACGCGTACGTGCGAGGTCGGGCCGCCCGCACACCACGCCCGTCCCACCCATAGATTGCACCCCGCGCAGCACGCCTACGGCGCCTCGACCAGCCCGCGCACCACCCGCAGCCCGACCGACATCCGGGCCAGGTCGGCGTGGTCGTCGGTGCAGATCTCCTCGAGGGTGGTCGCCGAGCGCGCGATCAGCTCGGAGTCGGCCTCCTCCCAGGCGGCGATCCGGGCCGGTGCGGCATCCTCTGGCGAGGTCGACAGCAGCACCTGCGCGGTGAGCTGGGCGTGGACGGCGTGCAGGTCGTCGCGGAGCGCCGCGCGGGCCATGGTCTGCCAGCGGTCCTCACGCGGCAGCGCCAGGATCCGGCCGACCAGCAGCGGCAGCCCGAGCCGCTCACCCAGCGCGAAGTGCACCCGCGCCACCTCCAGCGGGTCGAGCTTCTCGCGGGTCGAGGTCTCGATGATGCCGAGGACCATGTACGCCGGTGGCAGCACCGCAACCCGGGTCGCCAGGTCCTCCGGCACGCCCTGGGCGACCAAGCCGTCCCGTCGGCCCACGAACGCCTGCAGCTCGCGCCCGCTCATGATGTCGGGCAGCTGGGCGATCACCTGCTGCGCGGTGACTCCGAAGTACTCGATCGTCGCCTCGCTGTCGATCGGTGGCCGCCGGTTGGTGACCAGCCACCGCGATCCGCGCTCGACCAGGGTCCGCATCTCGATCCGCATCCGGGTCTGCACCGTCGCGTCGAGCTTGTTGTCCCACGACTTCAGCTCGTCGCGGAGCTCCAGGGAGCCGAAGATCTCGCGGGACACGAAGTTGGCGCGGACCAGCTCGGGTGCGCTGGCACCGGTCTCACCGGAGAGCCGGTGCAGGTAGGTCATCCCGGCGCCGTTGACCAGGTCGTTGACCGTCTGGGTGACGATGATCTCGCGGCGCAGCGGGTGCGCCTCCATCTGCTTGCGGTAGCCCTCCCGCATCTTCGCCGGGAAGTAGGCGAACAGGTCGCTGCGCAGATAGGAGTCGTCGGGCAGGTCGGACTTGAGCAGCTCCTCGGCGAGCACGATCTTGGTCCAGGCCATCAGCACCGACAGCGCCGGCACGGTCAGCCCGTCGCCGCGCTCGATCAGGCGGCGTACCTGTTGTGACTTCGGCAGGCCCTCCAGCTCGCGGTTGAGGATGCCTTCGCGCTCGAGCTTCTTCATGAAGTCCTCGTGCACGTGCATCAGCGACGAGGCGTTGGCGGCCGCGTTCGCGAGGGCGAGATTCTGCTCGTAGTTGTCGCGCAGGACCAGCTCGGCGACCTCGTCGGTCATCGCCGCTAGCAGCCTGTTGCGCTGCTTCTCGGTGAGGTCGCCGTCGGCCACCACCCGGTCCAGCAGGATCTTGATGTTGACCTCGTGGTCGGAGGTGTCCACACCGGCGGAGTTGTCGATGAAGTCGGTGTTGATCCGGCCGCCCATGTTGGCGTACTCGATCCGGCCGAGCTGGGTCAGGCCGAGGTTGCCACCCTCGCCGACGCACTTGACCCGCAGCTCCTCGCCGTTGACCCGGATCGCATCGTTGGCCTTGTCGCCGGCATCAGCGTCGGTCTCGACCGTGGCCTTGACATAGGTGCCAATGCCGCCGTTCCAGAGCAGGTCGACTGGTGCCAGCAGGATCGCCTTCATCAGCTCGGCCGGCGTCATCGACTGGATCGAGGCGTCGATGTCGAGGGCCTCGCAGACCTGCGGCGTCAGCGGGATCTTCTTCAGCGAGCGCGAGTAGACGCCGCCGCCCTCGGAGATCAGCGCCGTGTCGTAGTCCTGCCACGAGGACCGCGGCAGCTCGAACAGCCGCTTGCGCTCGGCGTACGACGAAGCCGCGTCCGGCGTCGGGTCGATGAAGATGTCGCGGTGGTCGAACGCCGCGACCAGCCGGGTGTGCTCGGAGCAGAGCATCCCGTTGCCGAAGACGTCGCCGGACATGTCGCCGATGCCGACCGCGCTGAAGTCCTGGGACTGGCAGTCCACGCCCATCTCCCGGAAGTGGCGCTGCACCGACACCCAGGCGCCGCGGGCGGTGATGCCCATCGCCTTGTGGTCGTAGCCGACCGAGCCGCCCGAGGCGAACGCGTCGCCGAGCCAGAACCTGTAGTCCTTCGCGACGCCGTTGGCGATGTCGGAGAAGGTGGCGGTGCCCTTGTCGGCCGCGACCACGAGGTAGGCGTCGTCGCCGTCGTGGCGGACCACATCGGCCGGCGGCACCGTCTCGCCGTCGATCAGATTGTCGGTCACGTCGAGCAGGCCGGAGATGAAGGTCTTGTAGCAGGCCACGCCCTCGGCCAGCCACGCCTCGCGATCGCCGGAGTCAGGCAGCTGCTTGCAGAAGAACGCGCCCTTCGCGCCGACCGGCACGATCACGGTGTTCTTCACCATCTGCGCCTTGACCAGGCCGAGCACCTCGGTCCGGAAGTCGTCGCGCCGGTCGGACCAGCGCAGCCCGCCGCGCGCCACCGATCCGAACCGCAGGTGCGAGCCCTCGATCCGTGGCGAGTACACGAAGATCTCGAACTGCGGCCGCGGCTCGGGCAGGTCGGGGATCGCCGACGGCTCCAGCTTGAACGAGATGTAGGAGCGTACGCCGCTCTTGGTCGGCTGCTGGTAGTAGTTGGTGCGCAGCGTCGCCCGGATCATCGTGACGTAGGAGCGCAGGATCCGGTCGTGGTCGAGGCTGGCCACGTCGTCGAGCATCCGCTCGATCCGGTCCTCGACCGCCTTCAGCTTGCTCGCGCGCCCGGCTTCCTGCGCCGGGTCGAAGCGGGTCTCGAACAGCTCGACGAGGCGCCGGGTGATGTCGACGTTGCTGTGCAGCGCGCCCTCGATGTAGTCCTGAGCGAACGGCGTACCGCCCTGGCGCATGTACTTCGCATAGGCGCGCAGCACCGTCGCCTGTCGCCAGGCCAGCCCGGCGCCGAGCACGAGCGCGTTGAACCCGTCGGTCTCGTTGTGGCCGTCCCAGACCGCGCGCAGCGCGTCCTGGAAGAGCTCGCGCGAGTTAGGCGGCAGGTCCTTGGTGTAGCGCAGCCCGAAGTCGTAGATCGACGACGGACGGGTCAGGTTCTCCAGCTCGTAGGGCCGCTCGTCGACGACCTCCACGCCCATCGAGGACAGCATCGGCAGGATCTCGCTCAGCGACAGCGGCCGGCCGATCCGGAAGACCTTCAGCCGCGCCTCGCCCTTGCCGGCGTCCAGCTGCTGGTAGAGCGACAGGTCCATGCCGTTGCCACTGGCGTCGACCTCGACGGCCTCCAGGCGACCCAGGTCGACCGAGCCGGTCCGGGCCGGGAAGTCCTCCTTGTAGGCCTCCGGGAAGGAGTCGGCGTACAGGCGGCCGAGACGCGAGCCCGACTCCTCGCCGTACTCACTGGTGACGGCGGTCTGGAAGTCGTCGCGCCACGAGCGCGACGCCTCGGCCAGCCGGCGCTCCAGATCGTCGGTCTCGACCTCCTCGATCAGCTCGCCCTTCGGCGGCCGGACCACGAAGTGGACCCGGGCCATCGTGGACTCGGTCAGCCGCGCGGTGAACTCCACCGACTCGCCGTTGAGCCGCTCCTTGAGGATCTCGGCGAAGCGCTCGCGGACGGTGGTGTTGTAGCGGTCGCGCGGCAGGTAGACCAGGCAGGAGAGGTAGCGGCCGTAGGTGTCGCGGCGGATGAACAGCCGCAGCTGCCGGCGCTCGCGGGTGTACATCACCGCCTCGGCGATCGGCGCCAGCTCGTCGACCGGGGTCTGGAAGAGCTCGTCGCGCGGGTAGTTCTCCAGCGTGTCCATCAGCGCCTTGCCGGCGTGGCTGCCCAGGTCGAAGCCGACCCGGCGCAGCACCTCGGCCGCCTTCTCCCGCAGCAGCGGGATCCGCGTCAGCGACTCGGTGTACGCCGCGCTCGAGAACAGGCCGAGGAAGCGGCGCTCGCCGACCACCTCGCCGTTGTCGTCGTACGTCTTGACGCCGACGTAGTCGAGGTACGCCGGGCGGTGCACGGTGGCCCGCGAGTTGGCCTTGGCCAGCACCAGCAGCTTCTTCTCCTTGGCCTTCGCCCGCACCATCGGCGGCAGCTTGGCGAAGCCGGCCGCCAGGTCCTGGTCGGCCCGCAGGATGCCGAAGCCGGTGCCGGGTACGGCGCGGAGACCGAGGTCCTTGCCGCTGCCGGTCAGCTTGTACTCGCGGTAGCCGAGCAGCGTGAAGTGGTCGTCGGCCAGCCAGCGCAGCAGCTCCCGGCCCTGCTCGACCTCCTCCTCGGGCAGCGGCGGCGGACTGGTCTCCAGCTCCTCGACGATGTCGCGGATCTGGGCCTGCATCTTCGGCCAGTCCTCGACCGCCTCACGCACGTCGCGCAGCACCTGCTGCAGCGAGCCCTCGATCTCGGCCGGGTCCTCGTCCTCGGAGACCCGGTCGATCTCGATGTGCATCCACGACTCGCGGATCACCGGCTCGTCCGGATCGGTCACCGCGCCGTCGTCGACCGCACGCACGAATTGCAGCTCACCGGTGATGTCGCGGCTAACCTCGAACTGCGGGTGTACGACGACGTGCACGCCGCGCTGCTGGCTGGTCAGCCTCATCGTGACCGAGTCGACCAGGAACGGCATGTCGTCGGTGACCACCTCGACCACCGAGTGTCCGTTGGCCGACCAGCCGTGCACCGGCACCGTCGGCGTGAACACCCGGACGTTCGCGGTCCCCTGCGGCCGGGACTGCGCGAGCTTGTACTGCGAGGCCAGCGCGCCGTACAGGTCGACGTCGGTGCGGTCGCACACATCCTCGGGCGCGACGTGCCGGTAGTAGGCCTTCAGCAGCGCGCCAACAGTCGCGTGGGGCGGGCCTCCGGTGCCCTTGCGGTGGACGGCCAGGTCGGAAGCCTTGGCGATCAGCTCGGACTTGTTTCCTTCGAGGGTGGCGGACACAACTCGACACTAGGACGCGTGCTGTGAGCCGCACAACACGAGGGTTCTGGCGACCTTGTCAGTGAGCGTCAGCGAACCGGGCGCTCCCACTCCTCCGCGGCCTTCTCGAGCGCCTCGGTGAACTCGATCAGGGTGTCGCGCAGCAGCCTGGCCTTGTAGAGAGCGTTGCGGATCGCGGCCCGGTCGCCGCCGCCGAAGTCGAGGTCGGCGACCCGGAAGCAGTCGGAGATCTTGACGTCGGCGCTGATCCAGCCGCGCTTGTCGGGTGCCGTGGGCGCGCTGATCTTGCAGTCGGCGATCACGTAAGCGCCGGCGTGGTGGCCACGCCGGTTGAGAAAACGGCGGCGGTAGAACCGCTTGCTTGCCATGGGACAACTCCTTCTAAGCCTGACCCTTCGGTCAGGCGCTCGGTTGCCGCATGGCAAACCTCCTCGTGTGTGGGAACTTCCGGTCATCGAGGGTACGTCGCGTGGTCGGCGACCCGCACCGTATTTTGGCCTCCATGACAAGCACCCGTGGCAGCCGTGGCACCCGTGGAAAGCAGGACGGATGAGCAAGTCGGTCAAGCACGACATCGTGTACGCCGGAGCCACCGTCGACGAGGTCGTCGCGATGGTCACCGACCCCAAGTTCCGCGAGGCGGTGTGCGACTACCAGCAGGTGGTCAGCCGCAGCGCGACCGTGACCGCCGACGGCGGCAGGACCAAGGTCGTCCTCGACTACGCGCACGCGACCACCCAGGTGCCGTCGTTCGCCAAGAAGTTCGTCGGCGAGACCATCCCGATCCACCAGGAGGAGACGTGGTCGACGCCGACGTCGGCCGACGTGGTGGTGACCATCCCCGGCAAGCCCGGCGACATGAAGGGCCGCGCCCGGATCGAGCAGCGCGGCGACGACGTCGTGCAGACCATCGACCTCGCGATCAAGGTCGGCGTACCGCTGGTCGGCGGCAAGCTTGAGGGGATGATCGCGGATCTGCTCAGTCGCGCGTTCAAGGCCGAGAACAAGGTCGGCAGCAAGTGGCTGGCCGGCGAATGGCGGACCGAGTCGTAACGCACCGATATCGTGAGTGCGTGAGTGTCCAGCCACTGCCCGACTGGTTCAGGCCGCCCGTCGGCGGCTTCACCGCCGACGACTTCCTCAGCATGCCCGAGGTACCCAGGCACACCGAGCTCATCGATGGAAGCCTTGTACTGCCCAGTCCGCGGCAGCAGTGGCACAGCCTGATGGTCGACCTCGTCGTCAGTGAGCTGCGTCGCCAGGCAACTCCCCGGCTCCGAGCCACCCGCGAGATGTGCGTCAAGCTCGCCGAGCGCCAAATGCCGGAGCCGGACGCCGTCGTGGTGGCAGCTGAAGCGTTCAACGATGCCGAGACCACGTACTACCTCGCGAACGACGTCGTGCTAGCGGTCGAGGTAGTCTCCCCGGACTCGGTGGAGCGTGATCATGACGTCAAGCCGCGCCGGTACGCCGCAGCGGGCATCGCCCACTACTGGCGGATTGAGGAGCAGAACGGCCAACCAGCGGCGTACGTCTACGAACTGGAGCCGGCCAGCGCGGCCTACGTCCTCACCGGCATCTACCACAGCCGTCTCCAGGTCACGGTGCCGTTCGACATCGACCTCGACCTGACCGCGACCGTTTGAACGATGCTGGCCGCGACGTACGACCGCTTCGGCGGGCCAGAGGTGATCACCGTCGGCGAGGCGGACCGCCCGGAGCACGGGCCCGGCCAGGTGCTGGTCGCCGTCAGGGCAGCCGGCGTCAACCAGGCCGATTGGAAGATCGTGGGCGGGCTCTTCGGCGGCGAGCCGCCGGCCAAGCCGCGCGGCATCGGCTTCGAGGTCGCTGGCGTCGTCGCCGCTGTCGGCACCGGGGTCGAGGGTCTCGCCGTCGGCGACGAGGTGCTCGGCCGGGCGGCCGGAGGGTACGCCGAGTACGCGCTCGCCGCGGCCGACGACCTGGCCGCCAAGCCAGCCGCAATCTCGTGGCCGGTCGCGGGCGGGCTGACCATCGCCGCCGAGACGGCGTACCGCTGCCTGGACCTGCTTGGCGTACAACCGGGCGAGACGCTGCTCGTCCATGGCGCGTCGGGTTCGGTCGGTGCCGTCGCGACCCAGCTCGCCGGGCACCGCGGCGTGCGCGTGATCGGGACCGCCGGCGAGCGCAACCACGACTATGTCCGCTCGCTCGGCGCCACGCCGGTGACGTACGGCGCCGGGCTGGTTGAGCGGGTGCGTGCCACAGTGCCCGATCGGTCCGGGCCGACCGTGGACGCCGTACTCGATGCCGCCGGGAAGGGCGCGCTGCCGGACTCCATCGAGCTCGCCGGCGGAACCGACCGGGTGATCACGATCGCCGACCCGGACGCCGAAGCGCACGGCGTCCGCTTCACCGGTGGCTCGGAGTCCGCCGTACTCGCCGACGTCTTCGCCGAGGTCCTGCCGCTGATCGCCGACGGCACGCTCGACCTCCGGATCGGCGGCACCTTCCCGCTCAGCGAGGCCGCGCAAGCGCTCGCCGAGGCCGAGTCCGGCCGGGCGAGCGGAAAGCTAGTCCTGCTCCCCTAGCCCCTGGCGCGGCGCGGTGGCGCGCTCCTCCTCAGCGAGGTCGCGGCGGCGTACCACGAACACGACCACGCCGAGGATCAGGAACGGCCCGAACGCGAGGATCAGCACCAGCGCCTGCTCGTACGGATGCAGCTGCCCCATGTGCAGCGGGAGTGGGGTCACTCGAGGTCCATGTGCGGGTAGCGGTAGTCGGTCGGCGGCACGAACGTCTCCTTGATCGACCGCGGGCTGGTCCAGCGCAGCAGGTTCGACGCCGCGCCGGCCTTGTCGTTGGTCCCGGAGGCTCGGCCGCCGCCGAACGGCTGCTGGCCGACGACCGCGCCGGTCGGCTTGTCGTTGATGTAGAAGTTGCCGGCGGCGAAGCGCAGTGTCTTGCGCGCCCATGCCACGGCCGCGCGGTCCTGCGAGATGATCGCGCCGGTGAGGGCGTACGGCGAGAAGTTCTCCATCTGGTGCACGACCGACTCGAAGTCGGCGTCGTCGTACACGTAGACCGCGAGGATCGGGCCGAAGTACTCGGTCGCGAACATCTCGTCGGTGGGCTTGCTCGACTCGACCACGGTCGGCCGGACGAAGTAGCCGGTCTCGTCGTCGTACTCACCGCCCGCGAGGACCGACAGGTGCTTGGTCTTCTTGGCCCGGTCGATGGCGGCCTTGTGCTTGGTGAACGCGCGGTCGTCGATCACCGCGCCCATGAAGTTGGACAGGTCGGTGACGTCGCCCATCGAGATCGCGTCGACCTCGGCGAGGAACTGGTCCTTCAGCTTGTCCCACACCGATTTCGCGACGTACGCGCGGGAGGCGGCCGAGCACTTCTGGCCCTGGTACTCGAACGCTCCGCGCAGCATCGCGGTGCGGACGACGTCCGGGTCGGCGCTCGGGTGCGCCACGATGAAGTCCTTGCCGCCGGTCTCGCCGACGATGCGCGGGTAGGCCTTGTACGACGCGATGTTGGCGCCGACCGTCGACCAGAGGTGCTGGAAGACCGCGGTCGAGCCGGTGAAGTGGATGCCGGCCAGGTCCGGGTGCGCGAGCGTCACCTCGGAGACCGCGCGGCCGTGGCCGGGCAGCATGTTGATCACGCCCGGCGGCATCCCCGCCTCCTCCAGGAGCTCCATCGTCAGCGACGCGGCGAGCTGCTGGGTCGGGCTTGGCTTCCAGATGACGGTGTTGCCCATCAGCGCCGGCGCGGTCGGCAGGTTGCCGGCGATCGCGCTGAAGTTGAACGGCGTGATCGCGTAGACGAAGCCCTCGAGCGGGCGGTGGTCGGTGCGGTTCCAGATGCCCGGGCTGTTGGCGATCGGCTGCTCGGCCAGGATCTGCTTGGCGTAGTGCACGTTGAACCGCCAGAAGTCGATCAGCTCGCACGCCGCGTCGATCTCGGCCTGGAACGCCGTCTTCGACTGACCGAGCATGGTCGCCGCGTTCAGCCGCTGCCGCCACGGGCCCGCCAGCAGGTCGGCCGCCTTGAGGATGATCGCGGCCCGCTCGTCGAACGGCATCGCGCGCCAGTCCGCGGCCGCGCCGGTCGCCGCCTTGACCGCCGCCTTGGCGTCGGCCTGCGTCGCGTCCTTGAGTACGCCGAGCACGTGCTTGTGGTCGTGCGGCTGCACGACCTCGATCTCCTCGCCCCCGCCGGCCTTCTGGCGTCCGCCGATGTGCGCCTTGAAGTCATGCTGCTTGCCTTCGAGCCGCTCGAGCTCCACTAGCAGTTGCGCGCGCTCCGGGGTCCCCGGCGCGTAGGTCAGGTTCGGCTCGTTGGTGGGAGCCGGAGGTGTCGTGACAGCGTCCATGTGGGCGATGTTGCCACCTGCCTCGTGCGGTGTCGAAGCGGGGGACGATTGCCCTCCCGCCGGCTGCGTTACAGGGGGACCGCGTTGAACGAAGGTTTGTTCAAACTGGCGCGTTGAACGACCGTTCGTTCAACACGCCACTCACACCAGACCCGAGATCTCCTGGGCGGCGTACCAGGCGAGGGCAGTATCGGACTCGCCGTCGTAGTCGGAGGTGTCGACGTGGGCGGAGGCGATGTTCTTCCACGGCACGTCGGCGGCGACGTCGACCAGGGTCGGGTCGTCCTCGTCGAGGTCGGTGACCGACGGTACGTCGGCGGCGACCACGATCCGGCGCGGCGAGTCGTCGGCGCCGCGCAGCGCCCACGACGACGCAGCGGCGGCCGACAGCGCGGCGTACTCCCAGTCCTCGTCGTCGCCTTCGGGCCACTCCGAGACCAGGGCCTTGGTGACCGCGTGTGCCCGGAACGGGCCGTCGACCCGGCCGTCGGCCACCAGTGCGGCGAGCCCGGCCGAGGTCAGGGGGATGTAGACGCGCACACTCATCCGCGCGCCTTCTTCGCGCTCTTGCGGCCGCGCGGCGCCCGCGGCCGGAGCTCGCTTGCGTCGACCAGCTCGTCGATCGCCTCGGCGATGCACTGGCCGAGCACCTCGATGTCGGGCAGCGCGTCGCGGTCGGCGGTGACGCCGTAGAAGACCGACCCGTCGTACGACGTGACCCCGATCGCGAGCGCGTTGCCGGGGAGCAGCGGGTGGACGGGATAGGTCTCCAGCATCTTCGCGCCGGCGGCGTACAGCGGGAACTGCGGGCCGGGGACGTTGGTCACCGACAGGTTGAAGCCCTTGCGCACCTGCGCCGCCGCCACCCGCGAGCCGAGTGCGTGGAACGTGGTCGGCGCGAAGCCCGCGATGCCGGCGAGCCGGTTGGCGGCCACGGCACGGCCGGTTTCGCCGTGGGCCTTGAACGCGTAGGAGACCTGGTGCAGCCGGACCACCGGCGAGGGCTCGCCGATCGGCAGGTTGACCAGGTGGCCGGCGATCTGGGTGCCGAGCGAGGTCGCCTCCAGCTCGTCGTCGATCACCGACATCGGCACCATCGCGCGCAGCGAGGTCCGGCCGCCGAGCGACTCCGAGCGGCTCATCAGCCAGGCGCGCAGGCCGCCGGTGACGGTGGCCAGGATGACGTCGTTGACGGTGCCGCCGTGTACGTCGCGCACCTTGCGGTAATCGGCGAGCGCGGTGTGGACGGTGACGAAGCGCCGCTGCTCGGAGAGCTCGGTGTTGATCGGCGACTCCGGCTGCGGGGTCCGGTTGGTCAGCGTCAGCGCCGCCAGCGCGGCCCGGTCCCGGGCGTCGTCGGCCCGGCGAGCCACCGACTCGGCGTGCGCCCGGACGGTGCCGGCCAGCACCGAGGGACGGCGTACCGAGTCGCGGACCGCGTCGGCCACCAGCGCGGCCGGCTTGAGCCGCGGACGCGGGGCCCAGCCGTCGCTCTCCATCTGCTTCGGATCCGGGGCGACATCGAGCAGCACCTGGCCCAGGTCGACCGTGGAGACGCCGTCGACCAGGATCTGGTGGGACTTCGAGACCACCGCGACCAGGTCGCCGGTCAGCCCCTCGACGAAGTAGGTCTCCCACAGCGGGCGGTTCCGGTCCAGCGGCCGCGACATGATCCGCCCGACCAGGTCACGCAGCTGGGCCATCGAGCCCGGGCGCGGCAGCGCGGAGCGGCGTACGTGATAGCCGAGGTCGAAGTCGGCGTCGTCCATCCAGATCGGGTTCGCCAGCTTCGCCGGCACGTCCTGCAGCCGCTGCCGGTAGCGCGGCGCGAAGGCGATCCGGTCCGAGATCAGCGCGGCCAGCGCGTCGTAGTCGAAGCCGGAGTCGACCGGGTCGAAGATCTCAACCGTCATGTTGTGCATCGATGTGGCGCGCGTCTCGGCCGCCAGGAACGCGAGGTCGCGCGGCCGCAACCGCTCGGTCATGCTGACTCCCCTCGCGACGTAGCGCCCCGCTCAGACTGACGTTGGATCCACATGGGATTCTGGCAGAGTTCCCCGGCGGATGACATCTGGTTCCACTCTGGAGGTATGTGACGTGAATCGTGTCCGCAAGGCGACCGCACTCGCGGTTGCCGCGGCCCTGCTGCTGGTCGGCGCCGGTTGTGGCGGTGACGACGGCAACGGCGGTGACGACCCCGATCGCAAGCCCGGGGACCCGATCCAGATCACCTTCCTCGGCGACACCGTGAAGCCCAGCGGCGAGCGGGTCGAAGCCAAGGTCAACGAGGAGGTCGAGCTCGTGGTCACCGCGGACGCACCGGGCCAGCTGCACGTCCACTCCAACCCGGAGCAGACCTTCGAGTACGACGAGGGCACCGAGACCTTCACCGTCACCTTCGACAAGCCGGGCATCTACGACGTCGAGTCCCACGAGCTGGAGCAGATCATCGTCCAGCTCGAAGTCCGCTGACCCCGTGAGGTTCTCAGACGACGAGGGGGTCACCCTCGCCCACGGCATCGGCGGCGCCAAGGACCTGCCGATCTCGCCCGAGCTGGCGATCGCCGGCGCGGTGGCCGCGCTGGCGGTCTCGTTCACGGTCCTCGCGCTGGCCTGGCGGACCCCGCGCTACGACGCCGCCACCAGCGGCCGGCCGGCCCCCGCCTGGCTGACCCGGGTGGTCGACTCGACCTGGTTCCCGGCGCTGCTGCGGGTACTCGGCTTCGCCTTCTTCCTGTACGTCGCCGCCGCGGCCGTCTTCGGCGAGGACACGCTGATCAATCCGATCTTCGGCGTGTTCTACGTGTGGTGGTGGATCGGCATCGTGCCGCTGTCGCTGCTGTTCGGGCCGTTCTGGAAGGCGATCAGCCCGGTCCGCACGCTCAACCTGCTGTTCGCCAAGGCCACCGGCGGCGACCCCGAGCGCGGCCTCTACGAGTACCCGGCGCGGCTCGGCTACTGGCCGGCCGCGGTCGGACTGTTCGCGTTCGTGTGGATGGAGCTGGTCTACCCCTACTCCACCGAGCTGGGCCCGGTCCGGCTCTGGTGTGCGGTGTACGTCGCCGCGATGCTGGTCGGCGGCGCCCTGTTCGGCAACCGCTTCTACCAGTACGCCGACCCGTTCGAGGTGTACTCGACGCTGGTCGGGCACCTCTCGGCCTTCGGTCGACGGCCGGTCCGGCGCGGCGGCAAGCTCGCCAAGGATGACGGGGCCACCGAGCTGGTGATCCGGAGCCCACTGGCCAACCTCGACGCCGTACCCGTGCATCCGGGGCTGGTCGCGGTCGTGTCGGTGCTCCTCGGCAGCACCGCGTTCGACTCCTACAAGGACTCCAGTCCCTGGATCCAGTTCCTGCAGAGCACGACGATCTCGACGTACCTGCTGAACAACCTGGCGATCCTCGCGTTCTGCGTGATCCTCGGCCTGGGGTTCGCCGGCGCCACCGCGGCGACCGGGGTCAGCTCCGACCAGCGGCGGGACGAGCTGCCGAACCTGTTCGCGCACTCGATGGTCCCGATCGTGGTGGGGTACATCGTCGCCCACTACCTCAACTACTTCATCCAGATCGGCCAGGAGACGCTGATCAACCTCAGCGACCCGTTCAGCACCGGCCAAAACCTGCTCGGCACCGCCAACCTCACCGTGTCCTACTGGTTCGCCGACCATCAGACGCTGCTCGCCAGCCTGAAGGTGATCGCCGTCGTTCTCGGCCACGTGGTCGCGGTGGTGGCCGCGCACGACCGGGCGATCCGGCTGCTGCCGAGGCGGCACCAGCTCACCGGTCAGCTGCCGCTGCTGTTCGCGATGGTCGGCATCACCGCCGGCGGGCTGTACCTGCTGTTCGCCGGTTAGCCGCGCCGGCCACGATCGCCAGCTCGGGAGCGAGTACGTCGGTCAGTCCGGCGATCCCGCGCCGCAGGGCGGACTCGCCCGCCTCCAGCAGGGTCTGACCGGCCACGAGAGCCCGGTCGGCGGCCGGGCGGTCGTCGGGCAGGAAGTGCAGGCCCCGGATCCGGGCGAAGCCCTCGATCATCGCCGCGACGTCCTTCTCGGCCCAGCCGAGTGAGCTGCGCATCCGGTTGACGACCACCCGCACCGGCACCCCACCGGTGACCTCCCGCAGGTCGACCAAGCCGCGGGCGAGCCGGGAGAGGCCGACCGGGTCGGCGTTGCCGACGACCACGATCTCGTCGGCCTCGGCCAGCGCCGCGAGCGTCATCGAGTTGCGGCCGGGTCGGCTGCCGAACTCGGCCGACGGGTCGTCCTCCAGGGAGAACCCGGTGTCGAGCACGACGTTGCCGACCTCGCGGCCCAGCTCGACGATGTGCTCGAGGGTGCCGGGACGGATCTCGACCCAGCGGTCCGGCCGCGGCAGTCCGGTGACCACGCGCAGCCCGCTGGCTGCCACCCGCTGCACGGTGTGGAACCGATGCGACAGCTCGCCGCTCCCGGACAGCCGGGCGCCGGCGAGCAGCCCGGAGACCTCGTCGAGGATGCCCAGCTGCTGGGCCACCGCACCGCCCCACGGGTCGGCGTCCACCAGCATCGCCGCTGCACCCCGATGGGCGAGCTCGCTGGCGATCCCGACCGCGACCGTGGTCCGGCCCGGAGCGCCCTGCGGTCCCCAGACCGCGATCACCCGCCCACCCTCGACGGGCACGGGCAGTCCGACCCGTTCGCGCAGCGCGGGCAGCCCGGGCGAGGCCGCCATCGGCTCGTCCGCGATCGCGCCGGACTCGGCCACCACGTCGGGAAGCCGGTCGAGCTCGTCCTCACCGACCAGGTTCGGGATGCCGATCCGCGCAGCCCGGGCACGGATCGCGTCGGACCCGGGGTCGGCGACGATCGCGACCGCCCGCACCTGGTGCCGGCGAAGGTGCTCCATCGCGCCGCCGTCCAGCCCGGGGGCGTCCAGCGACAGCACCGCGACGTCGGCCTGGCCGGCGGTGGCGGTAGCCAGGAGGTCGTTGACGTCCACGCACCGCTTCAGCACGACCACGCCGTTGCGGGTGCCCAGCAGGCCGAGGGCGGTCGGCTCCCATGACGCGCCCGATGCGACCATCAGCACGCAGACCACGCGCTCAGCCCTTCCCGGTGAAGGTGATCGTCCCTTGGGCGGTGGCGGCCAGCGCCTCGTCGATGAACTCGACCTGCGCCGTCGGTACGCCGACCACGACCTGACGGGTGCCGGTCGGCCCGAACGTGCCGTCGTCCTGTGGGGTGGCGAGCACGGTGACGTCGGTGAAGATCTTCTCCGCCGGCCGATCGCTGTCGGCCCGGCTCTCGTCAGGGACCACCCACACCGTGACCGTGGCGCCGCGCACCACCGACGGCGGCACCGCGGCGCTCTCCGCGGCAAGCGCCACCTGGGTCAGCCGCTCGCCGTCGTCGCCGCCGAGCGCGGCCCGCGGCACCAGCTCGCCCTCGCCGATGCCGCGCAGCAGCACGCTGTCCGCGGGCGGCGCCTCGTCGGCGGAGAGGTAGCGGTCGGCGTCGCTCGCGTCGGTGAACCGGACCCGGCGCTGGACCAGGTCGTCGGCCGTCACCGTGTCACCCGCACCCAGCTCGCCGGCCGCCGCCCAGACCGGCACCGACTCGTCGGCACCACCGACGACCTTTGCGCCGGCCAGCACCGACGCCGCGACGATGGCGATGCCGACCCACATGCGTGGGTCGCGCCAGCTCGGCGTACTCGCACGGACGGCGGCGGGCGGGTCGGTCTTCCCGAGACTCGTGTTCACGCCCGCCATCATGCGGGAGGAGCCGCGAGAGTTCATCTCGCTATCCACAGGCAGCGGATCGGCCAAGACTTTATCCACAGGCTATGGCCAAGGTGAGCCCGTAGCGTGGTTGTTGGTGGCACAGTTGGAGCCATGTCCGGCACTCCACGCTTCCTCACCCTGGCCGACGTGGCCGAGATCCTGAACACGTCGAGCGCCCAGGTCTACGCCCTGGTGCGTCGTGGAGACCTGCCCGCCATCAAGATCGGCGGCCGCGGCCAGTGGCGGGTCGAGTCGACCCAGCTGGAGACCTTCATCGAGCGGATGTACGCCGAGACCAAGCAGTTCGTCGACCAGCACCCCTACGTCGAGGCCGAGACCAGCCGCTCCGAGGCGTAGAGCATCGTCCGGGAGCCCCCGACCCGGCCCGTCTTCACGCCCCACAACGCCGACCCTGCCCGTCTTCACGCCCCACAACGCCGACCCGGCCCGTCTTCACGCGCAGACTGTGAACACGGGCCGGGTCACCGACGTACGACGTCGACACGGGCCGGGTCGGCGACCTCAGACGTGAACACGGGCCGGGTCGGTGCAAGCCAGCGTGCGTGCCGGGTGGGGCTCAGCCGACTTCGGAGCCGAGGGTGACCTTGATCTTCTGCTGGTCGCCGCCGCGGTCGACGGTGAGCTCGACGACCTCGCCGGGCACGTGGGTGCGGATGGCGACGATCAGGCCGATCCCGTCGATCACGGTCTTGCCGTCGATCGCGGTGATCAGGTCGTCCTTCTTCAGGCCCGCCTTGTCGGCTGGCGCGTCCGCGACCACCGAGTCGACCACAGCGCCCTTGCCGTCGCTCTCGCCGGTCTCGACCTTGGCGCCGATCACGGGGTAGCGCGCCTCGCCGTCGGCGAGGATCTGGTCGGCGGTGATCTTGACCTGTTCGACCGGGATCGCGAAACCGACACCGATGTTGCCGGACTCGCCGCCGAGGCTGCCGCCGGTGGTCGCGATCGCCGAGTTCACGCCGACCACCTGACCGCGCATGTTCACCAGCGGGCCGCCGGAGTTGCCGGGGTTGATCGCGGCGTCGGTCTGAACCGCGTTGATGAACGACGAGTCGTCGGCCGAGCTGCCGGTGGTGACCGGCCGGTTCAGTGCGCTCACGATGCCGTAGGTCACCGTCGAGGTCAGCCCAAGCGGCGACCCGATGGCCACCACGCCGTCGCCGACGTGCATCGCGTTGGACGCGCCCATCGACACCGGCGCGATCTTCTTGGCGTCCTTGGAGTACAGCACCGCGAGGTCGTAGACCGGGCTGCGGCCGACGATGGTGGCGGCGTACCGCTTGCCTGAGTTGTCGACGAACTGGATCTTGCCGTCCTCGGCAGCCTCGGCGACCACGTGGTTGTTCGTGACGATGTGGCCCTGCTTGTCGAGCACCCAGCCAGAGCCGGTCGCCTCGCCGGCGAGGATCTGCACGGTGCTGGGCAGCAGCTCCTGGGCCACCGCGGCAACCGAGCCGTTGTCGGCGTTCAGCGGCGGCGTGGACACGGTGTCGACGCCGGCCAGCCCGTCACTGACCTGCCCGGGGCCACCGTCGTCTTCGAAGCTCGAGACCGTGAGGCCGCCGATCAGGCCGCCGACCAGACCGAGGACCAGCGCCAGGCCGCAGACGACCGGCCACAGCCAGCCGGGTACCCGCGACCGCTCGCTCTGCTGACCGAACTGGGGCTGACCGGGGCGCGGCTGGACCGGACCGGGCTGCGGGTACGCCGCGCCCCAGGGCTGCCGGCCCTGCGGCCCAGCCTGCGGAGGGGGTCCAGGAGGACCAGGCTGCACGGGACGCGGGCCGGTCGGCATGGGACCCGTCGGCACGGGACCCGTCGGCACGGGACCCGTCGACATCGGACCGGTCGTCGTCGGACCGGCCTGCATCGGACCAGGTTGCTGCGGGCCTGGCGGCGGCGGCCCGGCGTGCTGACCCTGGTACGCCGGCGGCGGTCCGGGCTGCGGTGGTGCGCCGGTGCCCGCCGCTGCAGCAGCGGGCACCGACGACGGCGGGACAAACGGGGGGTCGGCACTCATGTCGCCGAGCTGAAGAGTGTCGTCCACCTCAGGCGTCGGGGGTGTCGACTCAGGGTCGACGGGCTGGTCGTTCACTCGCCTATCTTCCCAGGCTGTTGAGGCCTACGCCCACTCGGGCGGGAGCCTGCCACGCGGTCGGCGGCGTCGGAGTCGCCGTCCGGCCGGTCTGCTGCGCGGGCGACTTGACCACGCTGGTCAGCGGCAGCCGCCGGTCGACCGGCGCGTCGGCCGGGGAGGTCAGGGCAAGCACACCGAACATCGCGGCACCCGCGGACCCAGCACCGAGCGCCGCCAGGCCGGCGTACCGGCGGGAGCGGTTCTCCACCGGCATCGCGGCCGGCACGTTCATCGGCCAGCCCGCACCACACAACGCGCCCTTCAGGTGATCCGGCGCGGCCTGCTCGGTCGCGGTCATGCCGAGGCAGCTGAGCCGGGTCTTCACCCAGCCCTCCCCCTCGACCAGCCGGCGGCACGACGAGCAGGAGTGCACATGGGCCCAGGCCCGCTCCTCCTCCGCGGCGGACAGCTGCCCGTCGATGAGGGCGGTGACCCTGGAGCCGATGTGGTTGTCGAACAGCATCAGGCTTGTCCTCCCTTGGCACCTATCGCCGCCGGTCGGCCCAGCCGGCTCCGCATGCTGCGCGGACCGGCGTACCGAGTGCGGCCGGCCGCCGGGGCGCGGTGCGCGAGCGCGTCGCGCAGCATCGCGCGGCCGCGGTGGATCCGGGAGCGGACGGTCCCGAGCTTGGCACCCATGATCTCGGCGATCTCCTCGTACGACAGGCCTTCGACGTCGCAGAGTACGACGGCGGCCCGGAAGTCCGGCGGCAGCTGCGCCAGCGCCCGCTCGACGTCGTCGTCGAAGGTGCGCTCGGCGTACGCGTCGGCCGGGTTCGGCAGCGCGCTCGGCAGCCGTCCTTCACGCTCCTCGGAGAGGGCGTCGAAGCGGATCCGCTGCTTGCGGCGGGCCTGGTCGAGGAAGAGGTTGGTCGTGATCCGGTGCAGCCAGCCTTCGAAGGTGCCCGGCGTGTACGTCGACAGCGACCGGAACACCCGCACGAAGACCTCCTGGGTGAGGTCCTCGGCGTCGTGCCGGTTGCCGGTCAGCCGGTAGGCCAGCCGGTAGACGCGGTCGGAATGCTGCTCGACGATCTCGTCCCACGTCGGGACGGTCCCCTCGTTCGTCGTGGTGTCCACCGGGGTCTCCTCTTCGCGCTGTGCGCTGCCTCGGAACAGTGCCTTTGTCCTCTCTCACGCTAGAAACCCGAACTGAAAGGACCCTGTGAAGAGCCCGTGCGTCTGGCATGTGTCTGGCCTGAACAACGAAGCCGACACCCTCGATGTTCCCTCATCCGGCCCCCACATGCGACCGGCCACTGCCGACCTCCCCGGTGGCGGGCACGCCGAGCGGTAAAGTCGCGCGCATGACGAACGTGCCCGGACCGATCACGCCGACGAGCTGGTCCTACGCGGAAGGGTTCGTCGTCGAGGACGACGTCCTCATTGCCGCCCGCGCGCGTGCCGAGGAGGTCGGAGTGGTCCCGGTCGGCCCCGGCGCCGGCGCCGCGCTCCGGTTCCTGGCTGCCGTCATCGAGGCCCGCGCCGTCGTGGAGATCGGCACCGGCACCGGCGTCTCCGGACTGTGGCTGCTGCGCGGCATGCGCGCCGACGGCGTACTCACCACCGTCGACGTCGAGGCCGAACACCAGCGGCTGGCCAAGCAGACCTTCACCGATGCCGGCATCCCCGCGCAGCGCGCCCGGGCGATCCCAGGCGCCGCGCTCGACGTACTCCCCCGGCTGACCGACGGCCACTACGACCTGGTCTTCTGCGACGGCGACAAGCGCGAGTACTCGGCGTACCTCAAGGAGTCGCTGCGGCTGCTGCGTCCGGGCGGCGTGGTGGCATTCGACAACGCGCTGTGGCACGACCGGGTGGCCGACCCGTCCCAGCGGGACGAGGAGACGGTCGCGATCCGCGAGCTCGGCCGCCAGGTCGCCGCCGACGACGAGCTGGTGCCGCTGCTGCTCCCGATGGGTGACGGCCTGCTGATGGCCAAGAAGGCATCTTCGGTGGTCGAGTAGGTCGCGCAGCGACCATATCGAGGCCTAGGCGCGCGGCGTCGCCTCGAAGCCGTCCCAGCCCTCGGCGACCGCGACCACGTCGCACGGCTCGATCAGGATCGGAGCGCTGCCGACGATCTTCGAGCCCGGCTTGTCGGCACCGTCGCCGAACTCGGCCTGGAACTCCGCCCGCGCCTCGTCGGACCCGAACACGTAGCAGCCCTCGAACCACTCGCCCGGCCGCACTCGCCAGGTCTTGAACCGCAGCCCCTTCATGCCGGTGAACTTCGCGTACGACGTCTCCTCGACGTACGACGCGAGCTCGGCCTCGACACCCTCGGGCGCCTCGGCGAGTGACCAGCGAACCGTCAGTCCCAGCATCTAGTGTCCCGAATTTGAAGTTCGTTGAATAAGTCGGCCGAGCTTGCCGAGGATCTGTTCGGCGGTCTTGGTCCACACGAAGGGCCTCGGGTTGG
>NZ_QEOO01000044.1 GCF_003121585.1 Nocardioides speluncae | reverse complement strand
GACGCCGGTCACGAACATCAACATCCTCACTTCCCGCCCCACGACCAAGCAGTCAGGCACGCCGATGACCTGAATAGTTACAGGTACCTAGTGAAACCGCCCGGCAATAGAACCGCCCCTCGGCCGGGCGCAGCACGACGTCGGCGCGATGCCGGGTGCCGGCGATGAGTACGGCGTTCTGCAGGTCACTGGCGTCGGCCTTGATCGCGGCGTCGTCCGGGGTGCGGCCGCCACGGACGTGGCGCCTCAGGAGCCGTGGCCGCAACCTCTCCGCGTCCACGTCGAGGTACCACGCGACGTCCAGCAGCCCGCGCACGGCGGCCCACGGACCATCGGGGAGCAGCAGGTAGTTGCCCTCGGTGATCACGATGGTGGTCACGGGCCCGAAGCTCACCCCGGCCGGCACCGGTGCGTCCAGCCCACGGTCGAAGGTCGGCCAGCCGACGGTCTCCCCGACCGACCCGCGTACCCGCGCCAGCAGCTCGGCGTACCCGACGGCGTCGAAGGTGTCCGGCTCGCCCTTGCGGGCCCGGCTGCCGGCCGCGTCGAGAGTCTCGTTGGGCAGGTGGAAGCCGTCCATCGGCGCGATCTCGGCAACAACGCGGCCCGCGCGGCGGTTGACCTCCTCGCGCAGCCGCCCGGCCAGCCTCGATTTCCCGGCGGCGGGCGGGCCCACGATGCCGGCCACGAGGCGACGCCCCTCAGCGGTTGCGCCGGAACTCCGGATCAGGAGGTAGCGGGCCAGTCCGGGCAGCGATATCTGGGTCCCGTCGCTGCTCGCCACGGCCTTCAGCATAGGTTCGCCGGCCGTATCCACGTCGTACACCGGCGCTCCTCTCCAGGGATGACCAAGGTGCTCTGATGGGTATCAGTACTGCCCGATCGGGCGGCAAACAGGCCTATTTCGGCCTTTGCACTGCACAGGGTTTGGGGGGCATGATCAACTGGTCCCTGAGCATGCGATGACGAGGGGAAGCATGGCGAGTTCGAGATCGATGTGGATAGACAAGGCCACAGCGGTGGTGCCGCTGGTGGCGTTGTCGACGTTCTGCGCGTTCGGGCTCACCGGGTCCGGTGTGTCGGTCGTCTCCGCCAACATCCGACCGAAGCCCCCGACTGCCCCCGCTCCCGGGACCGTTGTCCCAGACCAGCCTCTCGACGTACCCGCCAGCGAGTCCGATCTCGACCCCGGCATCTCCGCGGCGCCGCCCGGTCTCCGCGGCCAGCCGATCTCCGCGACCTCGGTGTCGCCCACCGACATTCCGACCCCGGCACTCGCGGCGTACCAGCGCGCGGCGACGGTGATCAACCACGCCGACAAGTCCTGCAAGCTGCCGTGGGAGCTGCTCGCGGCCATCGGCCGCGTCGAGTCCCACCACGGCACGTACGGCGGCAGCCGGCTCGACGCCAACGGCGTGGCCCGCCCCTCGATCATCGGCATCGCCCTGGACGGCAACCGCAACACCAGCCGGATCCTCGACACCGACCGCGGCAAGCTCGACGGCGACACGGTGCACGACCGCGCGGTCGGCCCGATGCAGTTCATCCCGTCGACCTGGTCGGCGGTGGGCGTGGACGCCGACGGCGACAAGCTGCGCAACCCGCAGGACGTCGACGACGCGGCGCTGGGCGCGGCCGTCTACCTCTGCGCGGGCTCCGGAAGCCTGGCCAAGCCGGAGGGCCAGCGGACGGCGGTGCTGCGCTACAACCACTCCGACGAGTACGCCGACGTGGTGCTCGCGCTGCTCGAGGCCTACCAGAGCGGCGACTACGGGACCACGCCACCGTCCGCCACCCCGCAGCCCGGTGACCCGGTCCCGGCACACTGGAACCCGACGCCCGCCGAGGAGCAGGTCGACCTGATCGTGCAGGCCGTCCACCAGGTCCAGGAGGAGAACCCCGACCTGGTGGCGGAGCCGGTGGTGCCTCCGGACACTCACGAGCCGAGCGACCCGCACCCGACCGACCCCACGGACCCGACGCAGCCGACCAAGCCCCCGATCGATCCGGCCAATCCCGGCGAGCCGACGGTGCCGCCGGTGCCGACCGACCCCTCGGAACCGTCCGACCCGTCGTCACCCACCGCGCCGACCGACCCGACGGACACCCCCACCGAATCGCCGACCAGTCCGCCGGCGTCCCCGAGCCCCAGCCCGAGCCCCAGCCCGACCGGTGAGGACCGGGCGGTGTCGGGCACGCTGACCGGCGACCTGCTCGCGCGGCTCGACGAGGCCGCGCGGGCCGACCTGCTGGCCGTCCTGGCAGGAGCGAGCGCTGCTGACGCGGAGGCGGCGGAGACGACCTGCTTCTCGGCCGCGACCGAGCCGTACGACGACGCGGCGCTGGCGACCTGCCTGGCCGACCTGCTCGCGCAGCCCGCACAGCCCTGACGAACTCAGCCGCTCACAACGGGCTGATTGGCAGGTCCTCATAGAGCAGAACGGCCCGCTCGGCGAGGATCACCGAACGCAAGAACTCAAGCGGGGCTCGAGATTCGTCGAGCGTGAGCCGCTCTAGGATCAGCGCAGGCGTCGTCTTCGGAACCCTCATTGCCGCAACCTCGTCGTCGGCCAAGACCCGCGCAGTGACCGACTCGGTGACCGACGCCGGTTCGTGCCCGGCCGCGGCCAAGGCGGCATAGATTCCGCCATCGACCTTGTCGGGGCTCGCGATAGGCGTGCCAGCAGCCAATTCGAGCGGCAACCACGAATGCTGAATCTGAGCCAGCTGATCGTCAATCCACATGTGCCGACGGCGGTAGACAACCTCGCCACCGACCTCGATACCAAGACGCGCTGCGAGTTCATCGTCTGCGTGCTGTACCTCCACATGGTCCACCTCCGTCCGGCCCTCCAGGTCCTGCGCTGCGCAAGCCGTTTCCCAAGGGCCCGCAACGTTCTCCGAACGGAGTGTGGCGGCATAGCGGGAAAGCGCCAGCCGTACCGGGCGCTCTCTGACGACGGTGCCGCGTTTGCGCACCGGATCGACCAGACCCTCCATCCGAAGCTCCGCCACAGCCTGTCTCACCACCGACCGCGACACTCCGAACCGGTCGGCAAGCTCCGGCTCCTTCGGGATCAGTGATCCGGGCGGATAGTCGCCGCGAACGATTGCCTCCCGAATGCCATCGGCGACCCTTCGGTAGAGCGGTTGGCCCATGCCACATCCTTCACGTCGGTCGAGGCCAAGCGTAGGCGCCAGCTAAGGGAACGATCGACGCCCGCATCCACGCTCTTCCATTGACAGGATTAGATACGTATCTAATGATAGATGCGTATCTAATCTACCTGGCGTGCGATAGGAGTCACGATGGTTGAGATCCTTCAGCAGGTGTCAGTTCCATCAAGCTGCGATGCCGACGATGACCTGGTTCGACATGCACGGGATGCCCTCAACACGTTCGTGGTCGTGGAGAGATGCCAGGGCCGTGAGCCTGATCCGCGTCTGGACCTCGCGGCATGGCGAGAGTGGTACGACGGCGCCTACCATCCCGCACACCAGAGATGGGACCGTGCGATGGACTTGCTTGAGGGCTTGCTCAAAGACAGACTCCCTGAGCAGGCAGCAGAGAACTGGGTCTCCGTTTGTGTCAGGATCCTCAGCGGCGAGTTGAGATGATCGAGGTCGCGTTACTCGCCGTTGCCGTTCTGCTGGTGCTCGTGTGCACCTTCGTACAAGTCCGCTCGCTGACGTCAGTGAGCGGGAAGCGAGCACGCCGGAGCCGCAGACATCGGCGCCGAGCGTTCGTCAGCGGTCGTGGAGGAGCCGGACAGCCTCGGCTGCCCAGTAGGTCAAGATAACGTCCGCGCCCGCGCGGTGGATCGAGGTCAGCGTCTCGACGATGGCAGCTTCTCGGTCGATCCAGCCGTTGGCGGCTGCGGCTTCGACCATCGAGTACTCACCCGAGATGTTGTACGCCGCGACCGGCACGTCGACCGCGTCGCGCACCTGGCGGACCACGTCGAGGAAGCCCAGCGCCGGCTTCACCATCACGATGTCGGCGCCCTGCTCGACGTCCAGCAGCGCCTCCCGGACGCCCTCTCGCGCGTTGGCAGGGTCCTGCTGATAGGTACGGCGGTCGCCGATGAGCGAGGACCCCACCGCCTCCCGGAAAGGCCCGTAGAAGGCCGATGCGTACTTCGTGGAGTAGGCCAGGATCGAGACGTCGGTGTGGCCGGCGCCGTCGAGCGCGGTGCGCGCCACCGCGACCTGGCCGTCCATCATCCCGCTCGTACCGACCAGGTGGACGCCGGCAGCCGCCTGCGCCCGCGCCATCTCGGCGTACACCTCGAGCGTGGCGTCGTTGTCGACGGTGCCGTCGGCGGCGAGGACTCCGCAGTGACCGTGATCGGTGAACTCGTCGATGCACAGGTCGGCCATCACCGGCAGCGCGTCGCCGACCTCGGCGGCGACGTCGGCGATGGCGACGTTGAGGATGCCCGCCGGGTCGACCGCGCCGGAGCCGACTGCGTCCTTCTGCTCCGGGATGCCGAAGAGCATGACCCCGCCGAGGCCGAGGTGCGCGGCCTCCGAGACCACCTTCCGCAGCGAGTCACGGGTGTGCTGGTAGACGCCGGGCATCGAGGAGATCGCCTGCGGCTCGGTGATCCCCTCCCGCACGAACACAGGCAGGATCAGCTGCCGGGGCGCGACCGCGGTCTCGGCGACCAGTCGCCGCAGCGCGGGCGTCCGCCGCAGCCGCCGCGGGCGGATGACGGGGTTCTCCATTACCCGATCCTCTCAGAGCACTGTTAACTCGAGGTTGCCTTCCGGCGGGTGGACGGCTTCCGCTCGGACGGCTTGGTGACTGGCTGGCCGGACTCGATCAGCGACGCCCGGCGCGCGGCACCGAAGTCGGCGAGCGCGTCGACCAGCAGCTCGACCGACGGCTCCGGAGCAAGTACGTCGACCCGGAGGCCGTGCTCCTCGGCGGTCTTCGCGGTGGCCGGGCCGATGCAGGCGATCACCGTCGACGGGTGCGGCTTGCCGGCGATGCCGACCAGGTTGCGCACCGTCGAGGACGAGGTGAACACGACCGCGTCGAACTTGCCGGTCTTGATCGCGTCGCGGGTCGGCGCCGGCGGCGGGGTGGCCCGCACGGTCCGGTACGCCGTGACGTCGTCGCACTCCCAGCCCAGGTCGATCAGGCCGGCCACGAGGTTCTCGGTTGCGATGTCGGCGCGCGGGAGGAAGACCCGGTTGATCGGGTCCAGCACCTCGTCGTACGGCGGCCAGTCGGCCAGCAGCCCGGCCGCGGACTGCTCGCCCGACGGCACCAGGTCCGCCCGCAGGCCCCACGCGGCGATCGACGCGGCGGTCTTGTCGCCGACCGCGGCGATCTTCAGGCCGGAGAACGCGCGGGCGTCCAGGCCGTACTCCTCGAACTTCTCACGGACCGCCTTGACCGCGTTGACCGAGGTGAACGCGATCCACTCGTAGCGGCCCTCGACCAGGCCGCGCACGGCCTTGTCCATCTGTAGCGGGTTGCGGGGTGGCTCGACCGAGATGGTCGGCACCTCCTCGGGCACCGAGCCGTAGCCACGGAGCCGGGCCGACAGCGAACCGGCCTGCTCCTTGGTACGCGGCACCAGCACCCGCCAGCCGAACAGCGGCTTGGTCTCGAACCACGACAGGGTCTCGCGCAGGTTCACGACAGTGCCGATGACCGTGATCGCCGGCGGGTTGATCCGCGCGGCGCGGGCGTCGGCAGCGATGTTCTCCAGCGTGGAGGTGACCGTGGCCTGCGAGGTCGTGGTGCCGACCTGGGTCATCGCGACCGGGGTCTCGGGCGAGCGGCCGGCGGCGATCAGCGCCTTGGCGGTCTCGCCGATCGAGCCGACGCCGGACAGCAGGACCAGGGTCCGGTCGTCGGCGTACTGCTCCCAGTCGATCCGCTGCTCGCCGCAGGTCACGACCGCGACCTCGCGGTTGTTCTTGGTGGTCAGCGGGATGCCGGCGTACGCCGGGACCGCGGTCACCGATGAGACGCCCGGCACGATCTCGAAGCCGATCTCGGCCTTGGCGCAGGCCTGCGCCTCCTCCGGACCGGACGCGTAGACGAACGGGTCGCCCGACATCAGGCGGACCACGCGGCGGCCCTTCTTGGCCTGGCGGACCACGACCTTGGCGCGCGCGGCGTGGGTCAGCGGCTGGCCGTCCTCACCGAAGCCGCCGTCGACGAACTCTGGGCCGTCCGACTCGGTCGGCTCGCCCGGCTCCTCGCTCTCGACCGGCGCCGGAAGGCCGAGCACCGAGCGCACCAGCTCGGCGTGCTCGGGGAGCTCGGTCACCACGATCTCTGCGTCGCGGAGCAGCTCGACGGCGCGCACCGTCAGCAGACCGGGGTCACCGGGGCCGCTGCCGACGAACGACACCCAGCCGCGCACCTGTGAGGGCGCCTGCGGCGGGGTGGATGGGCTGCTGGTCTTGCGTTGTGTCATCCCTGCTGCCTTCTCGCCAAATCGATTGAGCTGCGTTCGATCAAACTGCTGGCGCCGTCGTCGAGCATCTGCTCGGCGAGACGCCGCCCTACTCCGACCGGGTCGTCGGGTGAGCCCGTCGTGGACATGCGAACCGTGAGCGCGCCGTCGTACGACAGCGCCACGGCACGGATCCAGATCTCGTCCCCGTCCCCACCGTCGACGACCTCCGCGAGGGCGCCGAGCGGGGCGGAGCAGCCGGCCTCGAGCGTCGCGAGCACCGCTCGCTCGGCCTCGACAGCGGCCCGGGTTGCGGGGTCCTCGAGCGCGTCGGCCAGCGCCTTCGCGAGCTCGGCGTCGGCGCTGCGGCACTCGACCGCGAGCGCACCCTGGCCGGGAGCCGGGAGCATCTGCAGCGGGTCGAGCACCTCGGTGGCCTCGTCGGCGCGGCCGAGCCGCGCCAGGCCGGCCTGGGCGAGGATGACCGCGTCCAGCTCGCCGGAGGTGACCTTGCCGATCCGCGTGTCGACGTTGCCGCGGACGCCGACGATCTCCAGGCCGAGGCCGAGGGCCATGAGCTGGGCGACCCGGCGCGGTGAGCCGGTGCCGACGACGCTGCCGGCGGGCAGCTCGCCGAGGGTCAGGCCGTCGCGGGCCACCACCACGTCGCGCGGGTCCTCGCGCTGGGGTACGGCGGCCAGGGTGATCCCCTCTTGGGGGTACGTCGGGAGGTCCTTGAGCGAGTGCACGGCGATGTCGACGTCGCCGCGCAGCAGCGCGTCGCGGAGGGCACTGACGAAGACGCCGGTGCCACCCATGGTCGCGAGCGGCGCCTGGTTGACGTCGCCCTCGGTGGTCACGTCGACCAGCTCGACGGCGTACCCGAGCTTGGCGCGGACCAGCTCCGCGACCAGACCGGACTGGGTGCGAGCGAGCACGGACTTGCGGGTGCCGATCCTCAGAACGTCGGTCATGGCAGCCCGTCCGCCCTGGTCACGGCCTCGACGGCCTCCGGGTCGAGCGCGAACAGCTCGGCCAGCGCCTCGGCGTAGGTCACCGCGCCGGTCTCGTTGGCCAACTCCTTGACCCGGACGGTCGGCTGGTGGAGCAGCTTGTCGGCGACCCGGCGGATCGCCCAGATGACCTCTTCACGGGCAACCGGGTCGAGGTCGGGCAGCCGGCTCATCAGCCGCTCGATCTCGGCGTCGACTACACCGGTGGCCATGGTGCGCAGCGCGACCACGGTCGGGGTGACGCTGGCCTGGTGCCGGGCCGCGACGAACGACGCGACCTCCTGGGCCACGATCTGGCGGACGTCGCCGACCTCGCGGGCGGCATCTGAGTCGCGCAGCTCCTCGGCGAGGGTGCGCAGCCCGATCAGCCGGACGCCGGGCAGGTCGGCCGCGGACTTCTCGACGTCGTGCGGCAGTGCGAGGTCGAGGACGGCGACCGGCTGGCTCCGGTCGGTGCGTGCGGCCGCGAGCTGGTCGCGGGTCAGCACCACGCCCGAGGCGCCGGTGCAGGAGATCACGATGTCGGCCGGCCCGACCTGCTGGGTCAGCGCGGACAGCCCGACCGAGCGGGCGGCGTACTCGCTGGCCAGGCGGTCGGCGTTGGACGCGGAGCGGTTGACCACGGTGATGTCGGCGGCGCCGAGCCGGGACACGGTCGAGATCGCCAGCGACGCCATCGCGCCGGCGCCGATCACCACGACGTGCTTGCCGCTGACCGGGCCGACGTGGGTGACGGCGCGGTCGAGCGCGGCGGTGACCAGCGAGGGAGCGGCGCGGTCGATGTCGGTCTCGGCGTGCACCCGCTTGCCGACCCGCAGCGCCTGCTGGAACAGCGAGTTCAGGGCCGGGCCGACGCTCCCCATCTCCTGACCGACCCGCAGCGACTCGCGGACCTGACCGAGGATCTGGCCCTCGCCGACCACCATCGAGTCCAGCCCGGACGCCACCTGGAACAGGTGGGAGACCGCACCGTCGTCGTAGTGCACGTAGACGTGCTTGAGAAGCTTGGCGCCATCCGCGTCGGTGGCGCGGTCGAGCAGCAGCCGGGAGATCTCCTCGACGCTGCCGTGGAAGCGCGCGACGTCGGCGTACACCTCGAGCCGGTTGCAGGTCGCCAGCGCCGCCGCCTCGGTGACGTGCTCGCCCGCGAGCACGTCGGCGATCAGCTTGGTGACGCCGTCGCCGTCGAGGGCGAGCCGCTCGAGTACGTCGACCGGCGCCGTCTTGTGGGATACCCCGAGGACCAGCACGCTCATGCGGTGACCTCCTCGTCCAGACCGCCGTCAGCGGCGGTCGCCGGGATCGCCTTCCGCTGCTCGTGGTAGGCGAGGATCTGAAGCTCGATCGACAGATCTACCTTTCTGACGTCGACTCCGTCAGGAACGTTGATCACGGTTGGGGCAAAGTTCAAGATGCTGGTGATCCCGCAGGCGACCAGCTTGTCGGCGACGTCCTGGGCGGCGACCGCCGGCGTCGCGATAACGCCGATCGAGACGCCCTGCCCGGCCACGATCCGCTCGAGGTCGTCGAACGGGCGCACCGGCAGGCCGGCGACCAGCTCGTCGTGACGCTGCGGGTCGGCATCCAGCAGCGCGACCACCGAGAAGCCGCGGGAGCGGAAGCCGGAGAAGTTGGCGAGCGCGTGCCCGAGGTTTCCGATGCCGACGATGATGACCGGCCAGTCCTGGGTCAGCCCGATCTCGCGCGCGATCTGGTAGCGGAGGTAGGCGACGTCGTACCCGACGCCGCGGGTGCCATAGGAGCCCAGGTAGGACAGGTCCTTGCGGAGCTTGGCGCTGTTGACGCCGGCCGCCGCGGCGAGGTCCTCGCTGGAGCAGGTGTCGGTGCCCTGGTCGGCGAGCGAGGTGAGCGCGCGCAGGTAGATCGGAAGCCGCGCCACCGTCGCCTCGGGGATCTCGCGTCCGCTCTCGCGGCCCTGCGGGCGCCCGGCGACACCATCGACGTGCACCACCCCATCAGGGGCGTCGTCCGCGGGTGTCCGTGCAGTCACTGCTCTCGTCTCCACTAGCCGCAGCAGCCCAGCCTCGTCCCGGAGGGCTTTTTCCTGCGGCCCAGCCACTGTAGGAGGTTTGTGAACGACAGAACAAACTGACGAAGCCCTCGGCTATCACAAGTGACTTTTCCCACGGCGCGCGGGGGCCTGGGTGGTGGTGGAAGGCGGCAGTTTCACTAGGTACCTAGTGAAACTGTCCCTCCCCGTCGGAAACTTCTCGTGGGCTGGGACAGATTCACTAGGTACCTAGTGAATCTGCCCCCAACGCCGCCCGCAGCCGGTTCTCGTCGACCCGCCAGAAGTCGTGCTGGCGGCCGTCGACGAAGGTCACCGGGATCTCCTCGCCGTACTTGCGCTGCAGGGCGGGGTCCTGGTCGATGTCGACCTCGGTGTACGACGTCCCGACCTCGGCGCAGACCTTCTCGATGACCGCCCGGGCGTCCTCGCAGAGGTGGCAGCCGGGGCGGGAGTAGAGGGTGACCCGGGGCCCTGTCGTGGACGTCATCGGTCGTCCGGGTCGGCGTCGAGCAGCCCCAGGACGCGCCGCCGCTCGACGGCACGGAGCCGGCCCTTCTGGACCTTGCCGGTGACGGTGAGTGGCAGCTCGGCGACCACGTTGACCGCGGACGGCTGCTTGAACCGGGCCAGCCGGGCCTCGCAGTGCCGGCGTACCTCCTCCTCGACCTCGGCCGCGTCGCGGTCGGCGGTGACGTAGGCGACCACCGCTTCCCCCGTCGACGGGTCGGACACGCCGATAACCGCGGCGTCGACGACGCCCGGCACCTCGCGGATCACGTCCTCGACCTCGATCGGGTAGACGTTGAACCCGGACACGATCACCAGCTCCTTGAGCCGGTCGACGAGGAACAGGTCGCCGTCGCCGTTGCGGTAGCCGACGTCGCCGGTCGACCACCAGCCGTCCGCGCCGGGCCCGCCGCCGCCGTCTGGCCAGTAGCCGCTGAACAGGTTCGGGCCGCGCAGCTCGATCTCGCCGGGATCCTCGTCGTGCGCCTCTCCACCGGAGTCGCCGGAGTCGCCGGCCAGCCGGATCTCGACGCCGGGCAACGCCGCGCCGACGCTGCCGGAGATGGGCGCCTTGCTGCACAGGGTGCTGGTCACCGCCGGCGCCGCCTCGGTGAGCCCGTAGCCCTGGTGTACGGCGATCCCGGTCCTTGTGGCGAACTCCTCGACCACCTCGCCCGCCAGCGGCGCCGAGCCGGACAGCACCAGCCGCACCCCGGCCAGCCGGTCGCGCAGATCGGGCTCGGGGAGCCAGTAGCCGAACACCGGCGGGGCGACCGGCAGCACCGTGCAGCCCTCCGCGCCGACCAGGTCGAGGGTGCCCTGCGGGTCGAAGCGCTCGGCCAGCATCAGCTTGGCGCGGTGCCGCAGGACGCTGCCGAGGACGGCGTTGAGCCCGTAGACATGGAACAGCGGGAGCACGCCGAGCACGGTGTCGTCGCGGCCGATCATGTGCGGCTCGACCGCGGCGACCTGCTCGATGTTGGCCAGCAGCGCCCGGTGGCTGAGCATCGCCGCCCGCGGCCGGCCGGAGGTGCCGCTGGTGTAGAGGAGGACTGCGAGCGCCTCGGGGTCCACCCGGACCGGCTCCGGCGCACCGAGGCCGGCGATGAGGTGGTCGTAGGACCGCTCCCCCGGCTTCAGCGTGGCGCCGGCCACGACCACCCGCGGGACCACCGCCCGCTTCAGCAGCTCGGCCGCGAGCTCGGTCTCGACCCCGGCCAGGGCCGCGCCGACCAGGTCGACGGCTTCCCGCACCCGGGTCACGGTGTCCGCGTCCGCGACCACCATCCGCGACCCGGAGTCGGCGATCATCCGGGCCAGCTCGGAGACGCTCGACCCTGGGTTGACGGGTACGGCGACCACCCGGGCGCGTTGGGTGCCGAGGTAGGTGGTGACGAACTCGACCCGGTTCCCGACCGCGATCAGCACCCGGTAGCCCGCGATCACGCCGGCGGCGCGGAGGCCGGTGGCCACCCGGCGTACCTCCTCGTCGAGCTCGCGCCAGGTCAGCTCGCGGCCGCCCGTCTCGGCGAGGGCGACCCGGTCTGGCTCCGCCTCGGCGGCCAGCGTGAGGAGGGCGGCCACGTCGGACGCGTGGGTCTCCGCAGAAGACATGGATTCGATCCTATGCGCCGACCCGGCCCTATTGACCAGAGGAGCGCAGCGGGGGAGGTCAATAAGGGCCGGGTCGGCGCAATAGGCTGGTCGCCGTGACGCCACCGTCCCCTGGCCGCAAGCGCCCCGCGGCTCGCCGGCTCGACCTCCAGCAGCGCTCGAAGCTTGCCGGGGAGGCGTCGGCGGCGTCGGCGGAGGTGGAGTCGGCGCTGGACACCCCGGCGGACCCGACCGCGGCGGCGTTCTTCGACGTCGACAACACCGTGATGCAGGGCGCGAGCATCTTCCACCTGGCCCGGGGGCTGCACAAGCGCAAGTTCCTGACCACCCGCGACATCCTCAGCGGCGCCTACAAGCAGGCCTACTTCCGGCTGGCGGGCGTCGAGGACCCCGAGCACGTCGAGAAGGCGCGCGCCGAGGCGCTCGGCTTCATCGCCGGCCACACCGTCGCCGAGCTCGAGGAGCTGGGCGAGGAGATCTTCGACGAGGGCATGGCGCACCGGATCTGGCCCGGCACCCGCGCCCTCGCCCAGCTGCACCTCGATCAGGGCCAGCGGGTCTGGCTGGTCACCGCGGCGCCGATCGAGCTGGCGCACCTGATCGCCCGCCGGCTCGGGCTGACCGGCGCGCTCGGCACCGTCGCCGAACACGAGAACGGCGTCTACACCGGCCGGCTGATCGGCGACCTGCTGCACGGCCCCGCGAAGGCCGAGGCGGTCAAGGCGCTGGCCGCCCGTGAGGGCCTGGACCTGTCCAGGTGCGCGGCGTACTCCGACTCCCACAACGACCTGCCGATGCTGAGCCTGGTCGGCGAGCCGTGCGCGATCAACCCCGACCGCAAGCTGCGCGAGCACGCGCGGGCCGCGGGCTGGCGGGTCCGCGACTACCGGACCGGACGCAAGGCGGCCCGCGCGGGCCTGATCGCCAGCGGTGTCGCCGGCGCGGTCGGCGGCGGGGTGGCGGCGGCGGTCGCGCTGCGCGGCCGCAAGCGTCCCTGACCCGCGATCGCGACCGGAGATGGAGGATTTCTGGACAGTGCGGCGGCAGAAATTTCCTGGCAGGAGTGGCAGGACTACCGCTCGCATGTCCTGAAATCGGACGCCCAGGCTCACCCACGAGACTCACTTGGCGGACACACGCCGAGCTAGGGGGTCGCCATGTCCACATTGTGTGGTTATCGTGATTTGACCAGGTTTCGACTATTGACTGTTCACATTGCTCGATAGCGGACCTATCCTGTAGCCCGGCTCAATGGGAGAGGGCCACACGGGAGGGCATTGAATGGGACACCCACTGCGCGAGACAGCGCGAGGCTTTGCCACGCTTCGCGCCGCCGTGCTCGAGGTGCTGCTCTCTGAGGGAGTCGTGCCTGCTCTCGCCACCGGCCCCCATGGGCCGGCGTTCACCGAGTCCGCACGCCAGACGACGACGGCCGACATCGGCGGACCCGACGGGTACGACGACACCGACCTCGCCGCCTCCTCCGAGGAGGACCAGGCCGAGCGGGAGCGGCTGATCGCGCTGGTCGAGCTGGCCCGCAAGGGCGACAAGGAGGCCTTCGGGCTCCTCTACGACCACTACCACCAGTCGGTCTACCGGTTCCTCTACTACCGGACCCGCTCCACGACGCTGGCCGAGGACCTCGCCTCGGAGACCTTCTTCCGGGCGCTGCGGAGCATGAACAACTTCCGCTGGCAGGGCAAGGACTTCGGCGCCTGGCTGATGACCATCGCCCGCAACCTCACCACCGACCACTTCAAGGCCGGCCGGACCCGCCTGGAGCGGACCACCGAGGACATGGGCATCCACGATGCCTCCACCGAGGGCCCGGAGACCACGGTGCTCGCCTCGCTCACCAACCAGGCGCTGCTGACCGCGCTGAAGGACCTGCCGGCCGAGCAGCAGGACTGCCTGGTGATGCGGTTTCTACAAGGGATGAGCATCGCCGAGACCGCCTCGGTGCTGGGCCGCAGCGAGGGCGCGGTCAAGCAGCTCCAACTCCGCGGCGTACGCAACCTCGCCAAGCTGATGCCGAAGGGGTGGCGAGACTGATGCACAAACCGCACATCACACCCCGTTCTCGCGTAACTTCCGGTGCTGTCCGGTCGTTGGACGCGCAGTTGGCATCTGAAGCGTTGGCCCCGGGGGGTCTCCAGCGCTGCCGCCCGACCTGGACAGGACTACCACAATGACCTCGTTGATTCCCGCGCGACGACGCGCTGCGGAGTTCGACGCTTTGGTCGACGGCCGCACCACCGGCAGGCACGATGCGCGGTACGGCGACCTGGTGGTCCTGGTGTCCGACCTCAAGGATCTGCCCGACGTCGGCCCGCGCCCCGAGTTCGCCGCCGACCTCCGTGCCGCCCTGATGGCCGAGGCCGACACCGCGCTGATCAACGTCGATCGCGAGCTCACCCTCCCGGTCCGCCGGCACAGCCGCGGCCAGCGTCGGCTCGCTACCGCCGCGGCCGGCATCGCGATCGTCGGCGCCTCGACCTCGATGGCCGTCGCCGCTCAGTCCGCGCTGCCGGGCGACGCTCTCTACCCGATCAAGCGCGTCCTCGAGGACGCCCAGTCCGGCATCCGCTTCTCCGACGAGGCCCGTGGCCGCGCCGAGCTGGAGAACGCCAGCGCCCGCCTCAGCGAGGTCAGCGACCTCTCGCAGCGCGGGACGGCCGCGGCCGACGCCCGGGTTCCCGGCACGCTCGACGCGTTCACCGAGCAGGCCGAGCGCGGCTCGGAACTGCTGCTGGACGAGTACGCCGCCACCGGCGACACCTCCGAGATCGGCAGCGTCCGCACGTTCGTCGCCGACAGCATGGCCACCCTCGAGGCACTCGACCTGATCGTGCCCGACCGCGCACACGACGAGCTCAAGGAAGCCGCCCGCGCCCTGACCCGGATCGACGACGCCGCGCGCAGCGCCTGCCCGACCTGCGAGGGCCCGGCCGCACTCGACCTGCCCCTGATCTTCCTCACCGGGGCCAGCCCCGACGCCCCGATCAACCAGTCGTTCGTCACCTTCCCGAACACCCCCGGCAAGCAGCCGACCAAGCCCGCCGACACCCACCCCGACGCGGGCGGCCAGCCACCCACCGACGAGCAGCCCGGCCCCGGCGACAACCCGTCCGACCCCGACGACCCGTCGAACCCGGACAACCCCGACCCGGGACTGCCCACCGACCCGATCGACCCCGACGACCCCACCGGCGGCCTCCCCCAGCTGCCCAGCAACCCGGTCAAGGACCTCACCGACGCTGTAGTAGGCGACGGCGACCCCTCCACCCCCGAGGACAGCCCCCTGGCCACCATCGTCGAAGGCGTTGGCAGCACCCTAGGCGGCCTCCTAGGCGGCCTCACCGGCAAGCGCGCCACCCTCCGCTAGAACCCAAACAACCCCGCCCAGCCACGCGCCGCAGTAGGGCCGGTGTCGGCCGTGCTCGGGTTACCTTCGGGCAGCGTCAAGCGGCTTGGCCGCGGCGGCCGCAAGCGGCGAAGTACCACAACAAACAGAGCGCGGCCGACGCGCCGCCGCAGCGCCCGAAGGTGGGCCGAGCGCGGTCGACACCGGCCCAACCCAGAGCCCCCAGAGCCCCCAAGAAGCCCCACACCGCCTTGGTTTCGAGACGGTCGCAGAGCGACCTCCTCAACCAGCGGCAGCTAGCCGAAAACCGACTTCCGCTCCATCAACAGTGAGTAGAGCGTCTGCTGGATCGCCTCTCGCACCTGGTCCGTCACATTGAAGACCAGCATCGGATCATCGGCAGCCCCGGCCTCGAACGCGTCGGTCCGGATCGGCTCGCCGAACTCGATCAGCCACTTCGACGGCAGCGGCACCATCCCAAGCGGACCGAGCCACGGGAAGAACGGCGTGATGGGGATGTAGGGAACCCCGAGCAGCCGGGCCAGAGAGGGCACGTTGCCGACCAGCGGATAGATCTCCTCGGCACCGACCACCGACACCGGGACGATGGGTACGCCGGTGCGCATCGCGGCGGACACGAAGCCACCGCGGCCGAACCGCTGCAGCTTGTACCGCTCGGAGTACGGCTTGCCGATCCCCTTGAAGCCCTCGGGCCAGACACCGACCAGCTCGCCGGCGTTCAGCATCCGCTCGGCGTCCTCCTGGCAGGCCAGCGTGGCGCCGGTCTTGCGGGCCATCGAGCTGACCATGGGCAGCCGGAAGACCAGGTCTGCCCCCAGCGGCCGCAGGAACCGCTCGGTGGAGTCGTGGATCGCCTGCATGGTGACCAGCCCGTCGACCGGGACCGTCCCGGAGTGGTTCGAGACCACCAGCGCGCCGCCGTCGGCGGGGATGTTCTCGACGCCGCGGACCTCGACCCGGAACCACTTCTCGGCGATCGGCCGGATCATCGCCAGCACGAACCGCTCAGTCAGCTCACGGTCGAAGCCGTACTCGTCGACGGCGTACTCGCCGGTCAGGCGGTGCCGCAGGAAGGCCAGGAACTCGGCCAGCCGACGTTCCCACTGGTCGCCGAAGACCTCGCGGGCGGCGATGTTGAGCGCGGCGTGCCAGTCACCGAGCGGGATGCCGGTCGTGGGCTGCTCGCCCTCGGTAGCGGCGGACTCGTCGTCGGGCTGCTCGACCTCCGGCTCGTCGGCCGGACCGCGGGTCGGCTTGGCGCCGGGCGCCAGGCCGCGTGCGGCCGACGACGGGTGGGCACTACGGGAGCCACGGCCTGGGCGGCCGCGGGTCCCGATCGGGATCACGTCGGCGTCACCCATTGTCCCCTCCTCGAGTGGTCCCCCTGGTGGTCACAGTGGTCAGGGCGTCTTCGAGCCCGGTCAGCATCCGCTCCGGGCGGTTCACGGTGTGGATCAGGCTGCCACCGAAGTCTGCGAACGCCTCGGCGGTGTCGTACGTCGGGTGGAAGTCGAGCAGCTCGCGCATCCGGGTGGTGTCGACCCCGCGCCCGTACGTCAACAGTGCCACCTGTTCGGGCGAGAACTCGGCGCGGCCCGCCTGTCGGTACAGCGAGCCCAGGCTGCTGATCGCGAACGGCGGCACCGGGATCGTCACCCGGCCGAGCCGCCGGGTCGCCTGGCTGAGCATGATCACGCCGTCGCCGGCGATGTTGAAGGTTCCGTGGACGTCCTTGTGGACCGCGTGGGTGAGGACGTCGAGCAGGTCGCGCTCGTGCAGGAACTGCAGGCGCGGGTCGAAGCCGAGCACGGTCGGTACGACCGGCAGCCGGAAGTACGACGTGATCGGGCTGACGACGTGCGGGCCGAGCACGTTGGCGCAGCGCAGCATGGTGACCCGGACGTCCGGCCGGCGGCGGGCGAAGCCGCGGACGTAGCCCTCGACCTCGGCGGCGTCCTTGGCGTAGCCGGCGCGCGGCTGCCGCTTGGGACCCATGTCCTCGGTGAACATCGCCGGGTCGCGGCTGCTCGCGCCGTACACCGTGGTGGTCGACTTCACGACCAGCGTGTCCAGGTTGGGCGCCTTCTGGCAGGCAGCGAGCAGCTGCATGGTGCCGATGACGTTGAGCTCTTTCATCGACGCCCGGCCGCTGAGGCTGCCGGGCGTGGCGATCACGCTCATGTGGACGACCGTGTCGATGTCCTCTTTCGCGATCACCTTGGCGATGATCGGATTGCGGATGTCGGCGCGGACGAACGAGACCTCGCCGATGTCACCGCGCGGAGGTACGACGTCGACGCCGATGACTCGGTCGACAGAGGGGTCGGCGGCGAGGGTACGCGCGAACCGACGCCCGAGGTCACGAGAGACCCCGGTGACGAGAACGACCCGCCCATCCCGGCCCATCGCGACCGTCTGGCCTTACTTGCCGAGCTTGCGACGCTGGACGCGAGTCTTCTTCAGCAACTTGCGGTGCTTCTTCTTCGCCATGCGCTTGCGGCGCTTCTTGATGACAGAACCCACGAAAGTACCTCTCAAAAGCCAACGCCCGGAGGCAGCACCCCCGGGGATCCCCCGACCGGGGGCACCGGCACAGCCTATCCGGCGTCGGCCGAAGCCGAAGAATTAGCCCGCGTTGTAGAAGCTTTTCCTGACGTACTCGTGGACGTCTTCCTCGACGACTCGGAACGATCGGCCGACCCGGACCGCAGGCAGGTCGCCGTTGTGGACGAGCCGGTAGACCGTCATCTTCGAGACCCGCATCATCGACGCGACCTCGGCGACGGTCAGGAACTTCACCTCGGAGAGGTCTCCGGACGAACTGGAAGCCATGAGTGCACCGAATCCTTCTGGTGGCACGCGCTCCCAGGCTTCCCCACCCGGTGTCAACGCGTCCCTCTCTCGTGAGAATAGAGCCTGATGTGACTCGTGGGGAAGAGTGGATTGGGAAGTTCTACGCATTCTCGGCGTGGCGAGTTGCGTTCGCCGACGACAGGTCTACGGGAACGGATCCAGGCCGTGCAGCGGGAAGACCTCGCTACGGGTGGAGTGGACGGCGCGGTCCAGCCAGGTGTCGGGGTCGTAACCCTCGCTCCAGTCCCGCCATACCGGCGTCTGCCCACCGTCGGTCATCAGCAGCGGCGCGGTCCGGTCCAGCCTGCTCCGGACGTGCTCGCGCCACGCCTCCGGCGTCGGTGTCGCCGGGTCGATCGGACGGCCGGCCACGATGGCGAGCAGGTGGCTCCACGCCCGTGGCACCACGTCCACCAGCGCGTAGCCACCGCCGCCGGTCGCCACCCACTTGCCGCCGCACAGCTCATGGGCGAGGTCGTGCAGCGCGAGGTACGTCGTCCGCTGGCCGTCCACGGTCAGCATCAGGTGCGCGAGCGGGTCGTCGACATGGGTGTCGCAACCGTGCTGGGTCACCAGGATCTCCGGCTGCCACTCCCGCAGCAGCGGCGGTACGACGGCATGGAAGGCGCGCAGCCAGCCGCCGTCGCTGGTGCCCGGCGGCAGCGCGACATTGACCGCCGTACCCTCGGCGCCCTCGCCACCGACGTCGGCGGCGTTGCCGGTGCCGGGGAAGAGCATCTGGCCGGTCTCGTGCAGGGAGATCGTGAGCACCCGCGGGTCGTCCCAGAAGATCCGCTCGACGCCGTCGCCGTGGTGGACGTCGACATCGACGTAGGCGACCTTGGTGGCGCCCTGGTCGAGCAGCGACTGGATGCCGACGCCGACGTCGTTGTAGATGCAGAAGCCGCTGGCTCGGTCCGGCATGGCGTGGTGCAGTCCGCCGGTGATATTGGCGCTGTGCAGCGACTCGCCGCTCCACACCTGCCGGAACGCCTCGACGCTGGCGCCGACCACGTGGGCCGAGGCGTGGTGCATGTCCTTGAAGATCGGGTTGTCGTCGGAGCCGAGGCCGAAGCCGAGGTCCTCGACGCCCGTCGTGCTCGCCCGCTCCACGGCCTCCAGCATCGCCTGGTCGTGGACCGTCGCCAGCAGATCCCAGTCAGCCACCGGTGCCGCCACCTGACGCAGCCCGATGCCGAGGTCGGCCGCCAGCCGCATCGTCAGGTCCACCCGGATCGGCGACAGCGGATGCGCCGGCCCGAAGTCGTACTCGGTCAGGCTCTGGTCGAAGACCACAGTCGCCGGTCCGCTGCATTCGTGCATGTGCGCGACGTTACCCGCCACGGGCCGCCAGGTCGGCTCAGGGCGTGCGGCCCAGGTGGGTGACAAGGATGCGGATCACGTCGTCGTCGATGACGTAGAGGACCCGATAGAGCCCGACGCGCAGACGGCGTACATCGAGCGAACCGTAGGGGACCGAGCCCAGCGGACGAGGCTCTGCAGCCAGCGCGTCGACCGCCTCGTAGACGGCGGAGAGCCCGCTCGGATCATCGGCAAGGAAGCGCACCGCCGCGTTAGTGGCGACCGGCTCCCAGAAGATCTGGTAGATCACCTACCGCAGCCCGAGCATCCGACCGACCTCTTCATGAGGAACGGCCGGCTCAAGGGTCCCGCGCTGCTTCTTCAGCTCGTACTCTGCGATTGCCAGGGCATCCTCGAGATCCTCAATGACCGTGGGCGAGACCAGAAGCGCGGCAACGTGCCCGTGGTCGGTGAGGGCGATGGTCTCGTGACCGTGGGCCGCGCGGCGGACCAAGTCCCCCAGCTGGGAGCGCGCTGCGCTGATCGCTACCTGACTCATGCCCACATGATTCCACAAGATTGATCTTGTGGTCATCCGCCTCTGCGCGGACACGCCGGATGTATCCCGGCCGGCTGCCACTACACTCGTCACCGTGCTGACCCGACGTAGCTTCCAGTGGTGGCCCGCCTGACCGGCGGACCACGACCGAGCGCGCACCAGCACTCAACTCAACGGCCGCCCGAGGGCGGCCGTTCTGCATTTCGCCGTACGGCGCGTCCCCGGGCTCGACTTCCCAGGAGACGACCATGAACACCAACCCCAGGACGCACCTTGGTTTCGAGACGGTTGCTGCGCAACCTCCTCAACCAGCGGTGCGGCTCAGCCTGCTCAAGCCGACCGGACACCTGACCCTCGGCAACTACCTCGGCGCGCTGCGGCCGATGCGAGACACCCAGCACGCCGACTGCTTCTACGGCATCGCCGACCTGCACGCCCTGACCGTCCGGCACGACCCGGGGCGGCTGCGCGCGCTCAGCCAGGAGCTGGCGACGATGCTGGTCGCGGTCGGGCTGGACCGCAGCACGCTGTTCGTGCAGAGCCGGGTGCCGGCGCACACCGAGCTGTCCTACCTGCTCGAGGCGACGGCGTACACCGGCGAGCTGAGCAGGATGATCCAGTTCAAGGAGAAGTCCCGCTCCGGCGACCAGGCGATCCGGGCCGCGCTCTACACCTACCCGGTGCTGATGGCCGCCGACATCCTGCTCTACCGGCCCCGTCAGGTGCCGGTGGGCGACGACCAGCGCCAGCACGTCGAGCTGACCCGGGACATCGCGCAGCGGTTCAACACGACGTACGGGCCGGTGTTCGTGGTGCCGGAGATCGTGACGCCGCCGGTGGCGGCGCGGGTGATGGACCTGCAGGACCCGACCGCCAAGATGGCCAAGTCCGGCGAGTCAGGACCCGGCGTGATCTATCTGGTCGACCCGCCGGACGTGGTCCGGCGCAAGGTCGCCCGCGCGGTGACCGACTCCGACACCGCTCCGGATGCGGTACGCCGCGACCGGGAGCCCAAGCCCGGCGTGACCAATCTGCTCGAGATCCTCGAAGCCTGCGCCGGCGCGGAGGCGGCCGCCGGGATCACGACGTACGGCGCGCTCAAGCGGGCGGTCACCGACGCGGTGGTGGCCGAGCTCGAGCCGCTGCAGAAGAGCTGCGCCGAGCTCGCCGCCGACCCGGAGCACGTGCGCGCGGTGTTCGCCGCCGGCGAGGAGCGCTGCCGGCAGGTGACCGCGCCCGTGGTGGCCGCCGCGCAGGCCGCGATGGGTCTGATCTGACCCAAAGGTTTGAACCTGTTCAAAACTCGGTATACAGTCATCATCAGAGAATCGAACGTGTTCAAAAGGAGTCTGAGATGGACTGGACCGTCGCCACCTATGTGGCCTACCTGCTCGTCGCCGTACCGCTCACGATCTGGGTCGCCACCACGCTCTCGCACAACGGGAAGCTCTTCCTTGCCGACGTCTTCACCGGCAAGGAAGAGCTCGCCGAGGCGGTCAACAAGCTGCTGGTGGTCGGCTTCTACCTGATCAACCTGGGCTTCGTGATGCTCTACCTGCGGGTCAAGGACCCGGTCAGCGACCTCACCGGGCTGTTCGAGACGCTGAGCGTGAAGATCGGCATCGTCACGCTGGTGCTGGGGCTGATCCACTTCTGCAACGTCTGGGTCTTCAACTCGATCCGCCGCCGCAGCCACCTGGAGAAGTTCCGCACCCCGCCGGTCCCGCCGCAGACCTTCCTTCCGCACCCGCCGACGTTCCAGCCGCCGTTCCCGGCACCCGGCGGCCCCGCGCCGGTCGCCCCCGGGGCCTGACGGTGACCGCGATGGCCGCCGCCCGACCCACCCGGCTGACCGTGCTGTACGACGCCGGCTGCCCGCTCTGCTCCAGGTTCCGGGACTGGTTGATCGGCCAGCTCCAGCTGGTGCCGCTCGACCTGGTTCCGGCCGGGTCGGCCGAGGCCAAGCTGCGGCTGCCTGGCCTCGACCACCGGCGCAGCCTCGAGGAGATCACCGTCGTCGGCGACGACGGCTCGGTCTGGACCAAGGAGAACGCATGGGTCGTCTGCCTGTGGGCAACCGCCAAGCACCGCGCGCTCGCCGAGCGGCTCGCCCAGCCCGCGCTGCTGCCACTGGCCCGCGCGGCGGCGTACACCGCCGCCGGGCTGCGGTCGCTCACGACTACTGCGACCGGGGGTGATTACGCTGACGACTGTGCCGCCGGAGCCTGTGACCCGCTCGCCGAAGGCTGAGCAGACCCGTCAGAACATCGTGGACACCGCGATGCGGCTGTTCCGCGCGGGCGGCTACGACCGCACCACCATGCGCGCGATCGCCGACGAGGCCGGCGTCTCGATCGGCAACGCCTACTACTACTTCTCCTCCAAGGAACACCTGATCCAGGCGTTCTACGACCGGATGGCGCGCGACGTCGCCACGGAGGCCGAGTCCGTCCTGGACAGGGAGACCGAGTTCGCCGAGCGGCTGAGCGGCGTACTCCAGACCTGGGTGACGGTCGCCGAGCCGTACCACGAGTTCGCCGGCAAGTTCTTCAAGAACGCCGCCGAGCCGCAGAGCCCGCTGTCACCGTTCAGCCCGGAGTCCCAGCAGGCCCGCGACGACGCGATCCAGATGTTCCGCAAGGTCATGGACGGCTCCAGCATCAAGCTCAACCCGGGCCTGCGCGCCGCGATGCCGGAGCTGCTGTGGCTGCTGCACATGGGCGTGGTGCTGTTCTGGGTGTACGACGACAGCGAGGACCAGCGCCGTACCCGCACCCTGATCGACAAGGCCGTTCCGCTGGTCGACCGGACCGCGCGGCTGACCCGGCTGCCGCTGGTGCGCGGCCTGGTCGACGACATGCTCGACCTGATCAACTCCTTGAAGCGCTGACCGAACCTCCCCGCGCCGCGGGAGCATCTGAGTGTCAGGTGTAGCGGGCTGAACGGGAGGAGGCCGGATGATCGGCGACGAAGCCGAGTTCACGGCGCTGTTCGCATCCGCCTGGCCGCGGCTGTTCCGGGCGACGTACGCCGTGGCCGGAGACCGGGAGCTGGCCGAGGACGCCCTGCAGTCGGCGTTCGCGAAGGCCTGGGCGGCCTGGCCGAAGGTGGTGGCCGCCGACGACCGGCTGGCCTACCTGCGCCGGATGGCGATCAATGAGGCTCTGGCCCGGCACCGCCGGTCCTGGACCCGGCGCGAGGTCGCCACCGCGACCCCGCCCGACGGATCGCTGCCCGACCCGACCACGGCTCTCTCGGGCAGTGACGCCACCTGGCAGGCGGTCGCGGCGCTGCCGCCGCGGCAGCGGGCAGTGGTGGTGCTGCGCTACTACGAAGACCTAACCGAGCGAGAGATCGCCGACATCCTCGGCTGCCGGCCGGGGACCGTGAAGTCGCAGGCCGCGGCCGCCCTGGCGACGCTGCGGCTGCGGCTGGCCGATCCGGAGGGGAGTACGCGATGACGATCGAGGACACGCTGCGCCAAGGGCTGTCAGACAAGCTGGACACGCTCGACGTACCGCATGGCGACGCGGGCCGGGCGCTCCGCGAGGGCGACCGGGGCCGCGGCCGGCAGCGACACTGGCGGATCGGCATCGCTGTCGCGACCGGGGTCGCGCTGGTCTGCGCCGGGGTGGCCGTCGGTCTCCGCTGGGACGGGTCTAACGAGGTCGACCCAGCGCCCACGCCCGCCGACTGGACCCGGCTGCCCGAGCCGCCGCTCTCGCCGCGGACCGGCGGGGTCGCCGCCTGGACCGGCAGCGAGGCGCTGTTCGTCGGCGGCGAGATCGACAATCTCTGCCCGCCTGGGGCCGACTGCTCGCAGCCATCGACGTACGCCCGGGACGGCGCGGCGTACGACCCGGTTAGCGGAACCTGGCGCCGGATCGCGGACGCGCCGGTCACTGTTGCGGCGCATACCCCTCATGCGATGGTCGGCGACAACCTCGTGATCATCGGTGACGACGGTCTTTGGCACGCGTACGACACCTCCGAGGACCGCTGGCGCGGACTCCCAGAGCCACCCGGGAAGGCGCGCGGCGAGGGGCTCGCCAGGCTAAGTGCCTACGACGGTCGGGTCTACACGCTCGGGCCGATCGCAGTGCAGGTCCTCGACTTGGCGAAGGGAGACTGGTCGGCGCTGCCGGTCAGCCCGGCCCAGCCGAGGCTGGAATCGCACTACGTGACCGCGACACCCGAGGGCGTCGTCGTGGTCGGCCTCGACTCGACCCAGCCCAACGACGGGATCAAACCGTCGTACCTGCTGGCCGAGGTCTGGGACGGCGAGAGCTGGCGGCGGCTGGAGCGCAGCGACATGCTCGGCGGCTACGGCGGCTGGCACTGGACCGGCGAGCGCCTGGTCTCGTTGTACCTGGGGTGCATGGACGGTGGCGAGGTCAACGGTTACGGCCGGTGCATCCCGACCGGCGGCATCCTCGACCCCGGCACCGGCACCTGGGCCTCGCTGCCGGACGCGCCTGCGGAGGGCAGTGGCGGCTGGAGTCTGAACGCCGCCGAGGGCAGCCGGATGGTCAGCTGGGGCTACCTGTACGACGACCGCACCGGCCGCTGGACCAAGGTGCCCCGCCCGGCCGGCGCGCCTCGGGACGGGACGGCGGCGGTGTGGGCCGCCGGGACGTTGATCGCCTTCGGCGGCGTCGACTGGGAGACCCCGGAGCCACGCTTGAGCAACCGCGCTTGGGCCTGGACGCCGTAGGGTCGGCTTCGTGCCGACCCGCCCCGTCGAGACGCTGCCGAAGGCCCAGTCCCACCTGCACCTCACCGGGGCGATGCGGCCGGCCACGCTGCAGGAGCTGGCTGCCCGGCACGGAGTCGCGGTGCCGCCGCCCGCGGACCTGACCGGCGGCCAACACGAGTGGGCCGTCTTCCAAGGCCGCTACGACGCCGCGCGAGCCGCCATCCGTACGGCTGACGACGTCGCCCGGGTGGTCCGCGAGGCCGCCGAGGACGACGCGGCCGACGGCTGCGGCTGGTCCGAGCTGCAGGTCGACCCGACGTCGTACGCACCGGCGCTCGGCGGATTGGAGGCGGTCGTCGAAGCGGTGCTGGCCGCAGCAGCCGCGGCACCACTCCCGATAGGTGTGGTCATCGCGTCGAGCTGGGCCCGCTCCGGCGAGCACGCGACGATGCTGGCCCGCCTCGCCGCCCGGTACGCCGGTGCCGGCGTGACCGGGTTCGGGCTCTCCAACGACGAGCGGCTCGGCTGGGTCGAGGACTTCGCGCCGGCGTTCCGGATCGCCGCCGACGCCGGCCTGCTGCGCACCCCACACGGCGGCTTCTTCACCGGACCGGACCAGGTCCGGGCCTGTGTCGAGGTGCTCGGCGCGACCCGGGTCGGCCACGGGACGTCGGCAGCCACCGACCCGGCGGTCTTGGAGCTGCTGGCCGGACACGGCGTAGCGCTGGAACTCTGCCCGACGTCATACCCGCCGTTCGGGGTGCACGCACTCGACGAGATCCCGGTACGGGCGTTGCTCGCGGCCGGCGTGCCGGTGGCGATCGGCAGCGACGACCCGCTGCTGTTCGCCGTCGGGGTGGCCGGCCAGTACGCGCTCTGCCGTGACACCCTTCGGCTGACCGACGCCGAGCTGGCGGTGCTGGCCCGCGGCTCGATCACGTCCTCCGCCGCTCCGCCACCGCTCCAGGCAACGCTGCTGGCCGGCGTCGACGCCTGGCTCAGCGACTGAGCGGCATGCTCACTCGGCCTCGACGACCAGGTCGTCGGCCACCACCTCGGAATCCTCCTCGACCACGAAGACCCCGACCACCACCCGGGCTTCCATGCTGATCATCACCGTGTAGCTACCCGGCTCGACGTCGGGAAAGCGATAGCGGCCGTCGGCACCGGTGACGGCAGTGGCGATCGTGTTGTGCCCGACCAGGAGGCTCACCGACTGCTCGGCGACCGGATCGCCAGCCTCGGTCCGCACCAGGCCAACCACGTCCGCCGGGACGTAGGGCTTGAGCCGGATGTCCACCACCTGGTCGGCCCGGCCGATGGTGAGCAGCTGCTCGTAGCGCCCGTGGGTGAGGGAGACGGTCTCCAGCAGCTTCTCGCCTCGGGTGGCGACGTACATCTCGTAGTTGCCGTTGTCGTCGGTATTGGCCGCCATCGAGCCGGGTGCGCCGATTCCTACCGAGACCCGCACGGTCATCTCCGTCGGCTCACCGGTCACGGCGTCGGTGACCGTGCCCGAGATCCGCGCCTTCCAGGGCACTGCCAGGTGGGCGGTGGTCACCGTTCCTGCACTGAGGCGGACGGTGCGGCCGAACTTGCCGTAGTGCTTGTCCGGGTGGTCGGAGCGGAGGTGGTACTCCCCGGCCGCGATCCCGCGGAACACGAACCGGCCGTCGCTCGCCGGACGGACCGAGGAGACAAGGGTGAACCGGCTCTTCCTACCTGAGGTGGGGGCTGGTGAGTCCGCCGCCGACGAGGAGCATGCGTAGGCGGTAGTTGTCGTAGTTGCGGAATCCTCGGGCGAC
>NZ_QEOO01000004.1 GCF_003121585.1 Nocardioides speluncae | reverse complement strand
TAGCTTGGTCGCTCCGAACTCTGGAAGGTCTCGACCCATCTCCAGATCAGGCCGTCACCGCGAGTCGCTCACACCCACCTCAGGTAGGAAGAGCCGGTGAACCCCTGCCACAGCTGGATCTTGGCGGCCGTCAGCGGCGTCTTGGTGGCGGCGTCGTACACCCGGCCGGTGAGCACCGCCTTCACCGGCTTGACCCGGGCGTTCGCGGTGACGAAGCGACCGCGCGGCACCCAGATCGCGTCGGCACTCTTCCGCGTGACCGCATCGCGGTGGAACTCGGTGACCGCGCCGCCGCCGTGGAAGCGCAGGAAGTAGCTGCCGCGGGGCAGCGCGAGCTGGTAGCGGCCGGCGGGTCCGGTGACGGCCCTGGCGACCGGCTTCGTGGCGGTACGGGTGCGGAAGGCACTGACGGTGACCTTCGACGCGGGTACGCCGGTGGCGAAGGTGATCGTGCCCTGCACCCCGTTGCCGGCGGCAACCCGCGGTTCGGCGGTGCGAGCGGTTGCGGCAGTCAGAGCAGCGGTGATCGCAAGTGCGATCGAGATCAGGATCGTGGTCAGGCGTGCGGAGTACGGCATGGCTCCCCCTCAGCAGGTCAGAACGAGTTCCTGGTCAGCTGTTCTGACGGACGCTAAGCCAAGTGGTTCCGCCGTTGGCGCCTGTCGGCCGAAGTCGAGGCCGAACCGTTACGAACCTTTGCCCGCGGAATACCGTCTAAGACGTTGCATTCACGGCCCGAAATCCATCGGCGTAGTCGGCGATGCTCGAGATATGAATGCAGCAGGATGTGGAAACAGCCAGCTCGCCGCAATGGAGAATGTCGGATGGATAGGGGACCCGACTTGACCGACCCTATGGGCCTAACTTTCAACGAGAGTTGTCGAGCCTCGGGCAGCGAGCTGATGAACGCCGTGTCGGCCGCTGCTCTGCCACCAGCGTTCAAGGAGCTGCTCGGCGACACGCTGTTGCCGCGGCCACTGTTCGTCGCTCAACGCGAGCTGACTGCCTTCAGCGCAGATCTGCTGGCGTTCTTCGACTTGATCACATCGTTGCCGGAACGGCTGTTCGGCGGCGACCTGGACGACTACTGCGCAGCGCTACGCATCGCACCACGCCAGGCGCGCCTGCTTCGTCGCCACGGCGGTGGTGCGCCACCGCGCTACGCCCGCGCCGACGTGTACCACGACGGCACAGCCTTCCGGCTGCTCGAGTTCAACATCGCCAGCGCGCTGGGAGGCATCGACCGGGCGGTCGAGATACCCAAGGCGCTGTTGAAGGTGGACGCCTTCCGAGCATTCGCGACCGAGCACGGCTTGACGTACGACGACACCGGACGCCACGTCGCCGAGGCGCTGAGTGCCGCCGGCCGCGCGGTCTCGAGCACCTCCGCGCCGGTGGTCGCGCTCCTGGACGGGCCGGGCGGCATGGATCGCCACGGCGACTTCTGGCGGGCCTTCCAGGAACTCGTCTGCGGCTTCGGCCTCGAGCTTCATCTCGGCGAAATTGCCGAGATTCGCGACTTAGGCGGCAAATTGCACCTCCGTGGGAAGTCGATTGACGTGATCGTTCGCTCGTTCTCCGTCGACCAGATCTGTGCCGAACCCGACGGGGAAAGCCTGGTCGAACCGATCTTCCGGGCACATGAGCGCGGGACGGTCGTGCTCTGGACCCCGATGGAGAGCGGCCTTTTCGGGAACAAGGGCTGCCTGGCGATGTTGTCCGATCCGGCGAACCGGACCGAGTTCTCCGCGGCTGAACTGGCTCTGATCGACCGGATCCTGCCCTGGACCCGTGCCGTGTCGGGCGCGACCGACCACGGCACGATGGCCGATCTCATGGATCGACGAGGAGACCTCATTCTCAAGCCCAACGCCCGGTTCGGCGGCGCTGGCATCGTCGCAGGTTGGGAGACCGATCCAGACCGGTGGCGAGAATCGCTAACCGCCGCGGCTGAGATCGGATATGTGGCGCAACAACGAGTGCGCCCGCGACTCGAGCCGGTCATCGACCCGGAGACCGGACAAGTGGGCCAGTGGGAAGGGGTCTGGGGCATGTTCGTGACCCCCGCCGGTTATGCCGGCACGTTCGTCCGAACCCTGCCGGCACACGAGAGCGCCGTCATCGGCGTCGGCGCGAATCCGGCCACCCGCACCGCTGGCGTCTTCGTGTACCCGTCGGCCGACTGACCGCAGTTGCCGCGTTGCCTGACCTCAATCCTCACCTTAGATAGGGCAGCGACCTAATTGGACCCTTGAAAGCCAGATGGCATTGGCCTACCGTGGCCAGCGCGTCCCAACGGGGCTCCTCAATGGAATGGAGACGCTTATGTTTTCGCTGTCAACGGATCCGATTCTGGCATTGGCTGAGCCCGAGATCCTGCGCGATCCCTATCCCGCTTATGGCTGGCTTCGGGAGACCCAACCGGTCTTTTGGTACGCGCCGCTAGACTCGTGGATTCTGACTCGTCACGCGGATTGCGTCGAAGTGATGCGCGACAACGTGCGCTTCGGCGCCGACTGGCGTCGCATCGGTGAGGAGCTGCCGCCACACGCGGTCAGCATTCAGACCCTCGACCCACCCGAGCACACGACGGTCCGGCGCCTGCTCATGGACGCGATGCGCGCACAGGACGACGCCGCCACACTGCGGATGCTCGCCGAGCGCACCCGCGACCTGCTCGGCTCGCTCGCCGGCCGAGCGTCGTTCGACTTCGTCACCGAGTTCGCGGAGCCACTGGCGCTCTCCACGGTCATGGCCTACCTCGGCGTGCCCGCGCCGGACCCCAGCTGGTTCATCCCGGCTTCCAACGCGATCGCCGACGGCATGGACGCAGGGCTATGGCCCGAGCGTGCGGTGGCAGCCAAGGACGGACGGATCCAGCTCGCCGACCTGATGGACAGCTGGCTCGCCGATCCACCGCCCGCGGGGGTGATCGGCATGGTCGCGCGGCACGCCAACGCCGGCGGAGTCGACCGTGAGGTCCTCGCCAACACCCTGCGGGTGCTCGCGCACGCCGGCTATGCGTCGGCAAGCAAGCTCTTGGGCCTCGCAGCGGACGCGCTCCTGAGCCGGCCCGGGCAGCTCGGCGCCTGGGCACAGGCCGATCCGTCGCTCGCCGTGGACGAGATCGTCCGCTTCACGTCGCCGGTGCAAGCCATGGCCCGGGCATGCGTGCAGGACACCGAGATCGGTAGCGCTCCGGTCAAGGCCGGGCAGGCGGTCACGATGATGCTCGGCGCAGCCAACCGAGATCCACAAAGGTTCTCGAGTCCCGACACTCTGCAGCTTGACCGCCGCCCGAATCCTCACCTGGGTTTCGGTCGTGGCTCGCACGCCTGCCTGGGCTCGCCCCTCGCTATGGCGCAAGCCAAGGTGGTGCTGGGCGTACTCTCCACCGACTTTCCCGCCGCCCGCGCGGTCGGCGAGACATCCTTCCGGCCCAACCTCACCCTCCGTGGCCTCGATCGGCTGGAGGTCACCCTGCAACCGTGATCGGGGCAACCGTGATCGGGCTGGGATACGTCAGGAGGGAGGCATGCCCATGCGCTACATCCGCTGATCTGACTCCGACCTGCCGCCGTACCGTAGACCGGTGCGGCGGCAGGCGCCATCATGAGCGCTGTGTGTAGTCCGCGGAGGTGTTGAGCCATGGGAACGGCTCGTCGGGAACCTCGACCTCGAGAAAGGCGCACAGCGGCTCCCATCCCTGCGTGACCTCGAACTCCAGCAGGCGCGGGGCCGGCACAGCGTCGCGGACCGCCGCCAGATGGGCCTGGTAGGCACCGGTCGCGAAGTCCCGATCGGAGAATCTGCCCGCAAACAGACCCTGCCAGATAAGCCGCTCCGTGAGGGCCAGCTGATCCTGCAGCTCGGGCGTCGCCTCGAACCTCGCCCTCAAGGCCGGCGGCATCTCGGCGGTCGACTGGTAGCGGGTCCGGTAGAGGGTGTCAGCGACGCTGTCGTACCAGCGCTGCGGATCGCGGACGGTCAACAGCACTCTCGCGTGCGGGTAGGCCGAGGCGAGCTCACGCCAGAAGGATGCGCTGGGCCAGTCCAGTGCCGAGCCATACCCGGCGAGCAGCTGATGCCAGTCGGTCTGTCTGCCGGTGGCGGCGTCCAGCCAGCCACGAATGCTGGAAGGGTTTGCGAACAGCTCTTTCATGTGGTGGCAGGGGCCGAAGCCGAGTAGTTCCAGCGCCGCTTTGACGGAGTCAGTCCCTGTGCGACCCAGTCCCGCGCCGATGACCTTGACCATGCAGCCACAGTACGGTCGAGCGGTTACGACCCTTCGGCGAGCTCGCGGGAGCGGTTGCGAGCAGCCTCCATGGCGGCCAGGAAGGCGGCCCGGACCTTGTGGATCTCCAGCTCGCGGAGGGCGGCGGCGGTGGTGCCGGCGGGCGAGGTGACCTGCTCGCGGAGCACGGTCGGGTGGGTGCCGGTCTCGCGCAGCATCTTGGCCGAGCCGACCACGGTCTGGACGACCAGCTCGGAGGCGGTTGCCCGGGGCAGGCCGAGGTGAACTCCGGCCTCGATCATCGACTCCACGACGAAGAAGATGTACGCCGGACCCGAGCCGGAGATCGCGGTGACCGCGTCCTGCTGCTTCTCCGGGACCCGGAGCACCTTGCCGGTCGAGGCCAGCAGCGCCTCTGCCTCGGCGAGGTGCGCCTCGTCGCAGTGCGAGCCCGGCGAGATCGCGGCCATGCCCTCGTCGACCAGCGCCGGGGTGTTGGGCATCACCCGGACCACCGCGACGCCCTCGGGTACGTGCGACTCGATGAACGCCGTGGTGATGCCGGCCGCGAGCGAGACCAGCAGTTGGCCGGCGCGCAGCGACGGCGCGATCTCGGCGAGTACGTCGGCCATGTCCTGCGGCTTGACCACGACCGCGACCGTGTCGGCCTTCTCGGCGGCCTCGATATTCGAGACCACGGTGACGCCGTACCGCTCCTCAAGCTCGCGGGACCGCTCGGGGCGCTTCTCCCCCACCAGCAGGGTGTCCACCCGGCGGCCGGCCCGGACCAGGCCGGCGAGCAGAGTCTCGCCCATCACGCCGGCGCCGATGATCGCGGTCTGGCCCATGGTTCGTCCTACTTCTTTGAGATCAGGGATTTCACGAAGAATGACAGGTTCTGCGGACGCTCGGCGAGACGTCTCATGAGGTAGCCGTACCACTCCTCGCCGTACGGCAGGTAGACCCGCATGGTCTCGCCGCTCGCGGCCAGCCGGGCCTGCTCCTCCGGCCGGATGCCGTAGAGCATCTGGAACTCGTAGGTCCCCTGCTCGCGCCCGTAGCGCGCGGCCAGCGAGGACGCGATCTCGACCATCCGCGGGTCGTGGGTGGCGATCATCGGGTAGCCCTGGCCGGCGAGCAGGATCTTCAGGCAGCGGACGTAGGAGCGGTCGACATCGATGGTGTCCTGGTAGGCCACCGACTCGGGCTCGTTGTAGGCGCCCTTGCACAGCCGCACCCGGGAGCCTTCATAGGCCAGCGCCCGGCAGTCCGCCTCGGTGCGGTGCAGGTAGGCCTGCAGCACCGCGCCCGTCTCCGGGAAGTCCTTGCGCAGCTCGCGCAGGATGCTGAGCGTGGAGTCGGTGGTGGTGTGGTCCTCCATGTCGAGGGTGACCGTGGTGCCGGCGTTGCGGGCGGCCCGGCAGATGGTGCGGGCGTTCTCCAGCGCGGTCTTGTGGCCGCTGTCCGGGAGCGCCTGACCGATCGCGCTCAGCTTGACGCTCACCTCGGCGCTGCGCGCCAGCCCGCGGGCGGCCAGCTGCTGCAGCAGCTCGAGGTACGCCGTCACGGTGGCGTCGGCCTGGGCGGCGTCGAGGGTGTCCTCGCCGAGGAAGTCGAGGGTGACGCTCAGGCCCTTGTCGACCAGCTCGGCGGTCGCATCGACGGCCGACCCGGTGGACTCACCGGGGACGTAGCTGCGGACGATCCCGGCGCTGACCGGCATGGTGCTGACGAGCTTCTTGACCTGCTGGCTGCGCGACAGGAGCAGCAGCGGCTCACGGAGCAATGACATGCTGGCAAGGCTACGCCGGAGCCTGCCGACGGCCCCATTTGGCGGCGTACCGAAGAGTACGCAGGTCAGGCGGTACGGGGCGGACGTCATATGAGCCGTGCGCTACTGGAGCCGCTCCGTATGACGTCCGGCGTGACGTCGTACGAGCCGCGTGCCATAGGTCTCGGTTCGTATGACGTCGCCCCGAGTTCAGGCCGTACGGCGGCGCAGGGTCGCGGCGCCCAGGATGAGGACCCCGACGGCGAAGCCGGCGACGATCCCGAGCAGTCCGAAGATCTGCGCGGTCTCCTCGCCGTGCTTGAGGTCGGTCATCGCATCGGTGGCGTAGGACAGCGGCAGCAGGTCGCTGATCACCTGCAGCACATCCGGCAGCGCCGGCCGCGGCACGAAGAGCCCGCAGAGCAGGATCTGCGGCACCACCGCCAGCGGCATGAACTGGACGGCCTGGAACTCGGTGTTGGCGAAGGCGCTGACGAACAGGCCGAGCGCCGTACCCAGGACCGCGTCGACCACCGCGACTACGCCGAGCAGCCACACCGGGCCGTCCACCTCCAGGTCGAGGACGTAGACGCTGAGCACCACCGCCAGCAGCGACTGCACGGCGGCCAGCACTCCGAAGGCAATCGCGTAGCCGAGCAGGAAGTCGACCTTGCCCATCGGCATCGCCAGCAGTCGTTCGAGGGTGCCGCTGGACCGCTCCCGCAGCGTGGTGACGCTGGTGACCAGGAACATCACCATGAACGGGAAGATCGCCAGCAGTCCGGGTCCGAACCGGTCGAACATCGGCGACGGCCCGGCGGCCGGCCCGTCGAACATCCACCAGAGCAGGCTGATCAGCAGGCAGGGCAGCACCAGCAGCATCGCCAGGGTGCGGTGGTCGCGGCGGATCTGGGTCAGCACCCTTGCCGCGACGGCGAACGTAATCCTCGGTGTCATCAGGCGGCCTCTCTCACGATCGTCAGGAACGCCTGCTCGATGTCGTCGGCTCCCGTTTTCTGCTTGATCTCCGCGGGCGAGCCGTCCGCGATGAACACGCCATCGCGCATCAGCAGCAGGCGGTCGCAGCGCTCGGCCTCGTCCATCACGTGGGAGGAGACGAGTACGGCGGCGCCGCCGTCGGCGATCCGGTGGAACAGCCCCCACAGGTCCTGACGGAGCACCGGGTCCAGGCCGACGGTCGGCTCGTCGAGCACCAGCAGGTCGGGGGTGCCGAGCAGCGCGACTGCGAGGCTGACGCGGGACCGCTGGCCACCGCTCAGCTTGGACACCACCTGGTCCTGGTGGCTGGCCAGGTCGACCTTGTCGATCGCCTTGGCCACCTCGTCGCGGTCGACGCCGAGGACCTTGGCGAAGAAGGCAAGGTTCTCGGTGACGCTGAGGTCGTCGTACACGCTGGCGGCCTGGGTGACGTAGCCGACCCGGTCGCGCAGCTGTCGGGCGCCGGCGGGCTGGTCGAAGACCGTGGCCGTGCCGGTCACGCCGGCCTGGACGCCAACCAGCGTGCGCATCAGCGTGGACTTGCCGCAGCCCGACGGGCCGAGCAGACCGGTCACCTGACCGACCGGGATCGTGAAGTCGAGACCGTGCAGAACCTCGTTGTCGCCGCGGACGACGACCAGGTCGTGCACCTCCACCGCGTTTTTCATCATGTGTTGAATTATGCGATTTGCTGGCGTGCGCGGTCAAGTCCCGGAACGATGTCTCCTGGGAGGTCCGACCGAGCAGGCAATCGACGAGTAGGCAGGACGACATGGGGGCCTGGGGCACCGGCATCTTCGACAACGACCATGCGGCCGACTGGTCTGCATCGCTGGAGGAGGCAGCGGATCCGCTCGCCTTCCTCAGCGAGACACTCACCGACGCGGCCGACGAGAAGGATCTCCTCGACCTCCACGTCGCAAGCGCGGCCGCCGCCGCAGCCGCTGTGGTGGCGTCGACCCTGCCGGACGGACCGCCGGTTGACCCGAAGCACGGGCCGGAGGGGCTGGAGCTCCCCGACCTGTCCGAGCTCGCGCTACTGGCTTTGCGTGCGCTGGACCGGATCTCCGCCGACGACTCCGAGTGGCGCGACCTCTGGGACGAGGTCGGCCAGCTCACCGAGGCCCAGGATCACCTCGACACCGTCGCCACGGCCCTTCAGCAGTCAACCTGACAGGCACTTCCTGACGTTGTGGGGTGTTGCAACGGCCCACAACGTCAGGAATCCCCGGTCGGCCGGGGATTCCACCACCTACGGCAGCTCGCCCGTCAGGTACCGCTGGAGCGTCGGGGCGTACGTCGCGACGACGAGGTCGGCGTCCATCGAGGCGAGGGGCTCGACCTCGAGCACGTAGCGCAGCAGGATCAGGCCGATCACCTGGCTGGCCACCAGCGGCATCCGGCGCTCCGGCTCGTCGATGCCGAGGCCGACGCCGACCGGCCCGAGCACGACCTTGAGGAACCCGTCGCGGAAGAGCGCCTGGCCGGACGGCTCGAAGATGGTGCGGGCCACGGCCAGCAGCGGCAGCCGGAGGTCCGGGTCGTCCCACACTGACAGGAACACCCGGAGCAGCCGCTCGGCGGCTCCGTCCGCACCCAAGGCCACCACCGGCGCGAGGACGGCCCGCGGGTCGACGGGCAGCGCGAGCGCGGCGACGAACAGGTCGTCCTTGGTCCCGAAGTAGTGGTGGACCAGCGCCGGGTCCACGCCGGCCGCCGCGGCGACCCCGCGGATCGTCGTACCGCTGAAACCCTTCTCGGCGAATGCTTCCCGAGCCGCCGCGAGGATCTCGGCGCGGGTGTCGGCCCGGCCGGGCCGGCGGCCTCGGGCCGGACGCGTGGTCACCTGCCCGACCTCACGAGACCTGTCGGCGCGCGGTGAAGTGCTCGCGGGTGAACTCCAGCGACTCGATCAGGTCGACCTCGCGCTCCTGGCGGTTGGCCGCGCGCCGGGTGTTGATCTCCAGCACGATGTGGCCGCCGAAGTCGCGGTCGGCGAGCAGGTTCAGCAGCTCCTTCGCCGGCTGCGACCCGCGACCGGGCACCAGGTGCTCGTCCTTGGCCGAGCCGGTGCCGTCGGTGAGGTGGAGGTGGCGCAGCCGCGAGCCCATCCGCTCGGCCATCTCGACCGGGTCGGAGTGTGCGATCGCGGCGTGCGACAGGTCGATCGTCATGTTGGCGTAGTTCTCGGCCGACGGGTCCCAGCCGGGCAGGTACATCTCCATCCCGCGCCGCGAGGACGCCCGCCACGGGTACATGTTCTCCACCGCGAACGCGATCCCGGTCGACTCCTCCAGCGCCGCGATCCCGTCGACGAAGCCGCGCGCGTACTCGCGCTGCCACCGAAACGGCGGGTGTACGACGACCACGTCGGCGCCGACCGCCTCGGCCATCTCGGCGGAGCGCTGCAGCTTGCCCCACGGCTCGGTGCCCCAGACACGCTGCGTGAACAGCAGGCAGGGCGCATGGATCGCGCAGACCGGGATCTCGTGATGGTCGCTCAGCTGCAGCACGGTCTCGGTCGACTGGCTGGTCGAGTCGATGCCGACCATCACCTCGACCGCGTCGTACCCGAGCGCGGCGGCGTACGAGAAGGCATGGGCGGTCGACTCGGGGTAGACCGAGGCTGTCGAGAGCCCGATCTGGCTCATCCTGAGGCTCCGGTCCTGTTGCTGCGTCCCTGTTCGATGGGCGCCCGGGCACCGGGCTTGTTGCCGTCAAGGATGCTGAGGTGGTCGAAGCGCTCCAGGATCACGCCCTCGCGCAGCGCCCAGGGACAGATCTCCAGCTCGTCGAGGTCGAAGATGTCCATCACCGCCTCGGCCACCAGCGCGCCCGGCACGATCTGGTGGGTGCGGCTCGGCGAGACACCAGGCAGCTCCGCGAGCGCCTCGTCGTCCATCCGCATCAGCTTCGGGATCCAGTGGGACAGTCCGTCCGAGTCCAGGACGCGCGGCACCAGATGACCGTCTCCCGACGGCGCGGCGCCGCAGATCCGGGCCAGGCTGCGGAAGGTCTTCGACGTGGCCGCGGCGCGGTCGGGGCGGCCGGAACGCAGCAGGTTGCCCGCGTCACGGGCGATCTCGGTCCGGATCTCTCGGCGCAGCTGGCGGGCCGTCTGGTCGTCGGGCGTGCCGCCCGCGAACCACTGCCGCGCCAGCCGCGCCGCGCCCAGCGGCAGCGACCACGCGACGTCCGGCGCCTCGTCGGCTCCACCCGCGATCTCCAGCGAGCCGCCACCGATGTCGAACACCGCCAGCCGCCCGGCCGACCACCCGAACCAGCGGCGTACGGCGAGAAAGGTCAGCCGCGCCTCGTCCTCGCCGGCCAGCACCTCGATGTCGACGCCGGTCTGCTGGAAGACGTGACCGAGGACGTCGTCGGCGTTCGCCGAGTCGCGCACCGCCGAGGTCGCGAAGCCCAGCATCTCCTCGCAGCCCTTGTCCTCGGCGACCACCAACGCCCCGGCCGTGAAGGTCGTCAGCGCGTCGACGCCTGTCTCGGTGATCGCACCGTCGTCGTCGAGGTGCTCGGCGAGCCGCAACGGCTGCTTGTACGAGAACGCCGGCAGCGGCGCGGCGCCTCCGTGGGCATCCACCACGAGCAGATGCCCCGTGTTGGATCCGATATCGAGCACTCCCAGCCGCATAGGCCCAACGCTACCGCCGCTCCTGTGCGCCGCCCTTGCCAGACGACAGAGCGGACCGACGTAGGGTTGGGAAGTGCCCGAGGTCGACCTGGTGTTCCCCCGCGTGTACGTCGAGTTCACCGACCCGGCGGCCACCGACGACGGCGACGCCGACCATTCCGGCCAGGTCTTCCGGTGTGACCTCACCTGGCTGACCTCCAACTTCACCTGCATCTTCGGACAGGGGTGCCCGGGCATCTATGCGTCGGCGCCGGACGTCGGCTGCTGCACGCTGGGCGCCCACTTCGCCGACAAGGACGACGAGCGCCGGGTGACCGCGAACGTCAAGGAGCTGGACGCCGACCTTTGGCAGTTCCACCCGGGACGCAGGGTCCAGAAGGCCGACTGGGTCGACACCGACGACGAGGGCGCCCGGAAGACCCGGACGATCGAGGTCGACGGGCAGCAGGCGTGCGTGTTCCACAACCGGCCGGGATTCGCGGCCGGCGCCGGCTGTGCACTGCACGCGCTGGCGCTGAAGCAGGGCAAGCATCCGCTGGAGACCAAGCCCGACGTGTGCTGGCAACTGCCGATCCGCCGCACCTACCGCGAGGTCGAGCGGCCGGACGGTACGGCGTACACCGAGGTCTCGATCGGCGAGTACGACCGGCGCGGCTGGGGCGCCGGCGGGCACGACCTGGACTGGTACTGCTCGGGAAACACCGAGGCACACATCGGTGTCGAGCCGGTGTACGTCAGCAACGCCGCCGAGCTGGTCGAGCTGATGGGCCAGGCGGCGTACGACGAGCTGGTGCGGCACTGCGAGGCACACCTCCGGTCCCGCTCGGCGCTGGCGATCCACCCCGCCGACCCGCGCTAAGAGACCTGATATCTCGACGTCGAGAGATTTCGACCCCGCTGTGCCGCCGTGAATTTTGGGAGTTCACAATGACGGACATGCGCCTGGACCATCTCTCGTTCGCAGCGGGCCCCGACGGTCTTGCCAGCACCGCCCAGCGCCTTGGGGGGCTGCTCGGCCAGGAATTTGCAGACGGTGGCATCCACCCACGTTTCGGCACGCGCAACATGATTCTGCCGCTCGCCGGTGACACCTACCTGGAGGTGGTCGAGGTTCTCGACCACCCCGCGTCCGACAAGGCCCCGTTCGGCCAGGCGGTGCGCGCCCGGTCCTCGCTCGGCGGTGGCTGGCTGGGCTGGGTGGTCGCGGTCAGCGACATCAAGCCGATGGAGGAGCGCCTCGGTCGCGAGGCCGTCAACGGCAATCGGCACCGGCCCGACGGCAAGGAGCTGCTGTGGAAGCAGATCGGCGTCAACGGCCTGATCGCCGACCCGCAGCTGCCGTTCTTCATCCAGTGGGAGTCCCCCGCTGAGGACCACCCGAGCGCGGGTGGCGACGACGGCTTCTCCCTTGCCTGCCTGGAGATCGCCGGCGACCCGGGCCGGGTGAGCGACTGGCTCGGCGAGACCGTCGACGCTCCGCTCGAGGACGTCAAGGTCGAGTGGGTGGCCCCGCACGGCACCCCCGGTGTGGTCGCCGCGCAGTTCCAGACCCCCAGCGGCCTGGTGCGGATCTGACCTCGCGGGTCCCGGCCGGCGCGCGGCCGAGTCCGAACATCTGGCACAACCCCGCGACGTACGAGCTCGAGAACCGCGCCGTCGACCCTGACGGCGCGCTGGAGTCCGCGATGCGCGCGCTGGACGACTGGGCGGGCCGCGCCGTACTCGACGTCGGCTGCGGCACCGGCTTCCACCTCCCCCGGTTCGCCGCGACGGCCGCCTCGGTGATCGGTGTCGAGCCGCACCCCGACCTCGCCGCGATCGCCCGGCGCCGGGTCCGCCGGCTGCCGGACGTGGAGGTCCGTGAAGGCACTGCGCAGGCCCTGCCGGTCCCGGACGCCTCGGTGGACGTCGTACACGCGCGGTGGGCGTACTTCTTCGGGCCGGGCTGCGAGCCGGGCCTGGCCGAGCTGGACCGGGTGGTACGCCGCGGCGGCCGGGCCTTCGTGATCGACAACGACCCGACGCAGTCGACATTCGGCGGCTGGTTCCGGCGTGGCTATCCGGAGGTCGACCCGGATGCGGTCGAGCGGTTCTGGTCGCGGCACGGCTGGCGGCGTACCCCGCTCGACATCTGCTGGCGGTTCGACTCACGCGCCGACCTGCAGGCGGTCGTCAGGATCGAGTTCCCGGTGCCGGTGGCCGAGGCGATCCTCGGGGAGTATGACGGCGTCGAGGTCGACTACGCGGTCAACCTCTGGTCGAAGGCCTTCTGAACAGCCGGGCCTTCGACCAGAGGTCGACGCCTCAGGCAGCCGCGGCGCTCGGGCCCTCGCCGTACTCGTTCGGGCCGACGCTCTCCTGGGCGTAGAAGTAGAGCAGCACCAGGCCACCGACGCACGGGATCAGGCCGAGCAGGATCCAGATCCCCGGCTTGCCGATGTCATGGAACCGGCGGATGCCGACAGCGATGGACGGAACGATGGTCCCGAGCCAGTACAGGCCCGAGAGGATTCCGAAGCCGTTGGCACTGAGAACCACCGAGTCGATGATCGAAAGGACCACGAAGATGATCACGTGGAACAGGAAGAACATCCAGAACTCGTTGCGCCCAGCGCGGCCGTCGAACTTCGTGTAGTTCTTGAGCACGCCTATGTACTGGTCCATGCTGCCTCTCCGATGCTTGGTAGCCGGGCTCGTTACCCGTGACGATCGCGCAGCCTGTCGGAACGTGGGACGCGGCGTCAATGGTCACTAGGGGCCAGTACCGGACAGCCGAGCCCGGATCCACCGGTGGGCGCCGTAGCGAGCGTCGCCAGGCGGGTGTGATGGCAAGGCGGCGGAGCGAAGGCGGGCCGGAGGCCCGTCGAGTCTTCGCCAACGCAGCCAGCGCGCCCGCATGGTGGCGCTCGGTAGGCGGCCATCGGTCGATCCGGGCTGAGGTCAGCTGGACTGGCGAACCACCAGGGTCGGGGCCAGCATCGTGCGCGGATGGGCGACCGGCGGGTGGTTGAGCAGGCCCGACAGCGCCGCGACCACCTCGACCGCGACCTGCTCCAGGGGCTGCCGCACCGAGGTGAGGCTCGGGTGCACGACCTGCGCAACCTGGGAGTCGTCGAAGCCGACCACCGCGATGTCGCGGCCGGCTTCGAGGCCACGGTCCGCGAGGGTGCGGTAGACGCCCATCGCGAGGGTGTCGGAGGCGCAGACGAAGGCGCTCGGCTGCGCCTCGTCGAGGAGTACGGCGGCCGCCTCACGACCCGACGACAGCGTGTCCTCGACCCGCGAGGCGAGTCCCTTGGTGGACAGCCCGCGGTCGTGGAGCGCGCCGGCCCAGCCGGAGCGGCGGTCCTCGCCGATGAAGGAGTCCTTGCGCCAGCCGATCCACGCGATCCGGGTGTGGCCCCGGTCGAGCAGGTGGTCGGTGGCCATCCGGCCGCCGACCGAGCCGTCGACGTCGACCCAGGGGTGGGTGGCGTCGCCGTTGTCCCAGGGTCGCCCGAACGCCACGAACGGCGCGCCCCGCTCCTCCAGCCAGGCCGTCTGTGGGTTGCCGAGGTAGGTGTCGGTGACCACGAACGCGTCGACGGCGGTGGAGCGGACCAGGTCGTCGTACCCGGCCAGCGGGTCGCCGCCGTCGCCGGCGAACAGCAGCACGTGGTAGCCGGCCTCCTTGCTGGTCTCGACCAGCGAGTGCACGAACCGGTCCATCAGGGCGTTGGCAGTGCCCTCCTGAGCCGGCGGGAAGCGGAGGCCGATCAGGTGGGAGGCGCGGGTGCGCAGGTTGCGGGCGGCGCGGTTGGGCGAGTAGCCGAGCTCGTCGACCGCGCTCTGGACCCGGGCCAGGGTGTCGTGGCGCAGCAGCGACGGGTTGTTGAGGGCGTTGGAAACGGTCTGCCGGGACACACCCGCCAGCTCCGCGACGTCCGCGAGCGTGGGTGGGGTGCCGGTGACACGGTTGAGGTGCCGCGCCATCGCCTTCGCTCCTTGATCGATCCAAGCAGGACGGCATGAGTGTACGACGAGCGCGCCCGGCTCATGTTGTCGGCGGCGTGGCCTAGCGTTCGCGACATGAGTCAGTGGACGTGAGTCAAGGGGGACCGAATGAGTAGTGGCAAGGCGCGGGCGCGCCCGGCGTACCGGTGCAGCGAGTGTGGCTGGGAGGCGCCGAAGTGGGTCGGCCGCTGCGGTGAGTGCCAGGCGTGGGGCTCGGTCGCGGAGGTCGGCGCGGCGCAGGTGCGGGCGGTCGCGGGGCCGGTCAGCAAGCCGGCGGTGCCGATCGGACAGGTATCGGTGTCGGAGGCGGCGTTCCGGTCCAGCGGGGTGCCGGAGCTCGACCGGGTGCTCGGCGGCGGGCTGGTGCCCGGCGCGGCGATCCTGCTCGCCGGCGAGCCCGGCGTCGGCAAAAGCACGCTGCTGCTGGAGGTGGCCGCGCAGACCGCCCGCTACCACCGGCGGACCCTCTACGTCACCGGCGAGGAGTCGGCCTCACAGGTGCGGCTGCGCGCGGACCGGACCGGCGGCGTACACGACGAGCTCTTCCTCGCGGCCGAGACCGACCTCGGCGCCGTACTCAGCCATATCGAGGCGGTGAAGCCGACCCTGCTCGTGGTCGACTCGGTGCAGACGATCGGTGCCGCGGACGCCGACGGGGTGCCCGGCGGGGTCACGCAGGTCAAGGAGGTCGCGGCGGCGCTGATCCGGGTGGCCAAGACCCGCAACATCACCACGGTGCTGGTCGGCCACGTGACGAAGGACGGCTCGATCGCCGGGCCGCGGGTGCTGGAGCATCTGGTCGACGTGGTGCTGCACTTCGAGGGCGACCGCAACTCGCGGTTCCGGATGGTGCGCGCGATGAAGAACCGGTTCGGCCCGATCGACGAGGTCGGCTGCTTCGAGATGACCACGGCCGGGATCAGCGCGGTCACCGACCCGACCGGCCTGTTCGTCGAGAGCCACCACCAACAGGTTGCGGGGACCTGCGTGGCGGTGTCGATGGAGGGCAGGCGGCCGCTGCTCGCCGAGGTGCAGGCGCTGGTCACCCACTCGACCGCCGACCGGCCACGGCGTACGACGTCCGGCGTGGACTCCGCTCGCACCGCGATGATCCTCGCGGTGCTCGCCCAGCACTGTCAGCTCCGGCTCCACAACCACGACGTGTTCGCCTCGACTGTTGGTGGCGCCCGGCTGAACGAGCCGGCGACCGACCTCGCCCTGGCCCTCGCGCTGGCCTCGGCGTACCGCGGACAGCCGGCGCCCAACGGCATCGTCGCGATCGGTGAGATCGGGCTGGCGGGCGAGCTGCGCAGGGTCCGGGACCTCGACCAGCGGATCAGCGAGGCCGCTAGGCTCGGCTTCCGGGTAGCGGTGGTGCCTAGTGGGCCGAACCCGAAGCCGAAAAGTCCGGAACAATGGGTGATCGACGGGATGAAGGTGATTGATGTCCCCGACGTCGCAACCGCACTGCGGCTAGTCTCGTTGGCAGACAACTCAGGGACCGGCTGACTTCGCGGGGGCGACACACTCACCGGTCCCAGATGAGCAGTTCCAAGGAGTCGTGCAAGCGAGCGTCGCTCAGCGCGTGCGCTGGCAAGGCGTCGGAGCGAAGGCGGGCCAGCGGCCCGTCGAGCGACGGCAACGCCGCCAGCGTGCGTGATGAGCGGCGCGCAGCGCGCGAACCCTTGGAACTGGTCATCTACACTTCTGCGCGAGTAAAGAACTGACGATCGGGGATGGCGTGGTCAACATCGAGAGGTCCGAGGACACCCTCCGACTGCGAGCAACGCTCGCCTCGATTGCACCGGGCACCGCGATGCGTGACGGTCTTGAGCGGATCCTCCGCGGCCGCACCGGCGCGCTGATCGTCATCGGCAACGACAAGACCATCGAGTCGATCTCCACCGGCGGCTTCACCCTCGACGTCCCGTTCACCTCCACCGGCCTGCGCGAGCTGGCCAAAATGGACGGCGCGATCATCGTCGACGGCGAGATCACCCGGATCCAGCGCGCGGCGGTGCACCTGATGCCCGACCACACCATCCCGTCCGAGGAGACCGGTACTCGCCACCGCACCGCCGACCGCGTCGCCAAGCAGACCGGGTTCCCGGTGATCTCGGTGTCGCAGTCGATGCAGATCATCGCGGCGTACGTCGGCGAGACCCGGTACGTCCTCGAGGACTCGGGCCAGATCCTGTCCCGCGCCAACCAGGCGCTGGCCACACTGGAGCGCTACAAGCTCCGCCTCGACGAGGTCGCCTCCACGCTGTCGGCGCTGGAGATCGAGGACCTGGTCACCGTCCGCGACGTCGCCGTGGTCGCGCAGCGGCTGGAGATGGTCACCCGGATCGCGCGCGAGATCGAGGACTACGTCCTGGAGCTCGGCACCGACGGCCGGCTGTTGTCGCTGCAGCTCGAGGAGCTGATCACCGGCGTCGACGCCGAGCGCGAGTTGGTGATCCGCGACTACCTGCCCGGCGGCCGCCGGGCTCGCAGCGCCGGCGCCCTCCTCAACCGCCTCGAGGCGCTGTCGCCGACCGAGCTGGTCGACCCGGCCTCGGTGGCCCGGTCCCTCGGGCTCGGCACCAACGAGCACCTGGACGGCGCCGTGGCCCCTCGTGGCTACCGGCTGCTGGCCAAGGTCCCGCGGCTGCCACCCTCGGTCGTCGACCGCCTGGTCGAGCACTTCGGCACCCTGCAGAAGCTGCTCTCCGCCGGTATCGACGACCTCCAGGCCGTCGAGGGAGTCGGCGAGCTCCGTGCCCGCAGCGTCCGCGAGGGCCTCTCCCGCCTCGCCGAGTCCAGCATCCTCGAGCGCTACGTCTAGCCCCTCCGCTGGTTAGCCGTTCGGCTCCTGCGCGCCGTCGCTCGGGTTCGGATTCGGCTCGTCGGTGGGCTGGCTCGCGCCCTTGCTCGGGCTTCTGGTCGGAGTCCGGCTCGGCGACGGGGTGATGGTGGGCGGCTGCGGGGCACGCAGCTCGAACTGGACGTCGGTCGGCTCGCCGCCCAGCGCCGCGGCGATCACGTGGTACCAGCCGAGGTTCGCCCAGTCGGTGCGCTTGCCGCACTCGTCGTCGGAACGGCGGCTCGACCAGATCGCGTAGACGACGGTCGGCGCCGCCCGCCGTACCACCACGTCCTCGGCCATGATCGCGTTCGGGCAGTCCTGGGTGGACCAGATGTCGTCGCTGCCGCTGGTGATCTTGACGACCAGCGTGTCCTTCGCGGCCCGCCAGGTGCAGGCCTCGCTCTCCTTGGTGCGCAGCACGAGGCCGATCCGGATCGGACTGCCAGCGATGGGCTTCCTGATGGCCGGCGTGACCTCGACGTCGGCGTCGTCGCAGGGCCCGTCGGGCTCGGCCAGCGGCGTCTTCGTCGGCGTGTTCTTGGGGGTCGCCTTCGGACCCTTCTTGGTGGGCTTCGTCGTCGGCTGGTCGGTCGAACCTCCGGGCGCGGCCGGGGTCGACGTGTCGCCGCTGGTGCCGCCGGCCGCCTGCTCGGCGGTGCCGTCGGAACCGCCCTTGGCATCACTGCCGCCGCCGAGGACCCTCGCGAACCCGAAGACCAACACCAGTGCAGCGAAGAGAACGATCAGCCGTCGCCGCCAGTACACACCGGGCGGCAACGGCCCCCGTGGCCGTGTCACGCTGCTCATGCAGGCAACGCTAGCGAGCAGCGATGTCCGATTCGCGATGCCACACCGTTCACCCACCCGCCCCGTCTCCACGCACAGGAGCGCCGACCCGGCCCGTGTTCACGCCCCAGAGCGCCGACCCGGCTCGTATTCACGGCGTACGCGGGCCGCCAAGTCGACACGGGCCGGGTCAGCGCTCACACGTGTGAACACCGGCCGGGTCGGCGCTCACACGTGTGAACACGGGGCGGGTCGGCGGGGTTAGGGGAGGGTGTAGAGCTCGGCCGCATCGGCGTCAACGGGGGTCACCCGGACGAGGAGGCCGTCGTCGAGGAGGCTCTGGAGGGCGCGGTCGCGTTGCTCGGCCGGCGTCCAGGCGGTGTCGAGCCGGGATCGGGGTACGGCGCCGTCGGACTCGCGGACGATGCCGAGCAGGCGGCCGCGGCACTGTCGGTCGGTGCCGGCGTAGGTCTGCACCTTGCGTGCCGGGCCGTCGTACGCCGGGTGCCCGGCGGCGCGCCAGGCACAGGCCTCCGACACCGGACACGAGGCGCAGCGCGGCGTCTTCGCCGTGCACACCAGCGCGCCGAGCTCCATCGTCGCCACCGACCAGGTGGCCGCGGTGGCCTCGTCGTCCGGCAGCACCGACGCCGCCAGCTCGCGCTCGGCCTTCGTCACCGAGGGCGCGGGAAGCTCGGTGCCGCTGAGCAGCCGGGCGAGCACCCGGCGCACGTTGGTGTCGAGTACGACGTGCCGACGGCCGAACGCGAAGGTCGCGATCGCCGCGGCCGTGTAGTCACCGACCCCGGGCAGCGCCCGAAGCTCGTCGTACGACGACGGCACCTCGCCGCCGTGGCGCGCCACGATCTCGACGGCAGCGGCGTGCAGCCGCAACGCCCGCCGCGGGTAGCCGAGCCGGCCCCACGCCCGCACAGCCTCGCCCGGCGCCACCGCGGCGAGCGCGGCCGGCGTGGGCCAGGCACGCAGCCACTGCTCGTGCACCGGCAGCACCCGCACGACCGGTGTCTGCTGGAGCATGAACTCCGAGACCATCACCGACCACGGCGATGCCGACGGCTCCCGCCAGGGCAGCTCGCGGGCGTGCTCGTCGTACCAGTCGAGGATCGGCGCGTGCAGCGAGCTCACCTCGGCTGGGTCAGGCAGGCTCGGTACCGGTTCCCGCGCCGGGCTCGGCCTTCTTGATGTCGACCGGACCAGGCGTCTCCTCGACGGGTGCCTCGGCCTTGCTGACGTCGAGCCCGGCGGGCTCCAGCGGCAGCGAGTCCGGCAGCGCGCCGACCTTCTGGCCCTTGAACGTGAAGGTCGCCTCCGGGCCCTCGCCCTCGACGTCGACCACCACGATCTGGCCGGGGCCGACCTCGCCGTACAGCATCTTCTCGGCGAGCACGTCCTCGATCTCGCGCTGGACGGTACGACGCAGCGGCCGGGCGCCCAGGACCGGGTCGAAGCCGCGCTTGGCGAGCAGCTGCTTCGCGGCCGTGGTCAGCTCCAGCGACATGTCGCGGTCCTTCATCCGCAGCTCGACCGAGGCGATCATGTTGTCGACCATGTGGACGATCTGCTCCTGCGAAAGCGGCGGGAACACGACGATCTCGTCGACACGGTTGAGGAACTCCGGGCGGAAGTGCTGCTTGAGCTCTTCCTGCACCTTGCTCTTCATCCGCTCATAGGAGCCCGCGGTGTCACTGCCCTGCTGGAAGCCGAGGTTGACGCCCTTGCTGATATCGCGGGTGCCGAGGTTGGTGGTCATGATGATCACGGTGTTCTTGAAGTCGACCACGCGACCCTGCGAGTCGGTGAGCCGGCCCTCTTCAAGAATCTGCAGCAGCGAGTTGAAGATGTCCGGGTGCGCCTTCTCGACCTCGTCGAAGAGAACGACGGAGAACGGCTTGCGGCGTACCTTCTCGGTCAGCTGGCCACCCTCTTCGTAACCCACATATCCGGGCGGTGAACCGAACAGCCGCGACACCGTGTGCTTTTCGCCGAACTCGCTCATGTCGAGCTGGATCAGCGCGTCCTCGTCACCGAAGAGGAACTCGGCAAGCGTCTTCGACAGCCACGTCTTTCCGACACCGGACGGACCGGCGAAGATAAACGAGCCGCCGGGCCGCTTCGGGTCCTTCAGGCCGGCGCGAGTACGGCGGATAGCGCGCGACAGCGCCTTGACTGCCTCTTCCTGACCGATGACGCGCTTGTGGAGCTCGTCCTCCATCTTGAGAAGCCGGGTGGACTCCTCCTCCGACAGCTTCACGATCGGAATTCCGGTGGCGACGGCGAGCACTTCCGCAATCAGCTCTTCGTCGACCTCGGCAACGACATCCATATCGCCGGCACGCCACTGCTTCTCGCGCTCAGACTTCTTCAGGCCGAGCTGCTTCTCCTCGTCACGCAGACGCGCGGCGGCCTCGAAGTCCTGGCCGTCGATTGCGGCCTCCTTGCGCTGCCGCACCTCGGCGATCTTCTCGTCGTACTCGCGCAGGTCGGCGGGCGCGGTCATCCGGCGGATCCGCAGCCGCGAGCCGGCCTCGTCGATCAGGTCGATCGCCTTGTCCGGCAGGAACCGGTCGGAGATGTAGCGGTCGGCCAGCGTCGCCGCGGAGACCAGCGCCTCGTCGGTGATCGTGACCCGGTGGTGCGCCTCGTAGCGGTCGCGCAGGCCCTTGAGCATCTCGATCGTGTGCGCGATCGACGGCTCGGCGACCTGGATCGGCTGGAAGCGCCGCTCCAGCGCGGCGTCCTTCTCGAGGTACTTGCGGTACTCGTCGAGGGTGGTCGCACCGATGGTCTGCAGCTCGCCGCGGGCCAGCATCGGCTTCAGGATCGACGCCGCGTCGATCGCGCCCTCGGCCGCACCGGCACCCACAAGTGTGTGGATCTCGTCGATGAACAGCACGATGTCGCCGCGGGTGCGGATCTCCTTGAGCACCTTCTTGAGGCGCTCCTCGAAGTCACCGCGGTAGCGCGACCCGGCGACCAGCGCACCCAGGTCGAGGGTGTAGATGTGCTTGTCCTTGAGCGTCTCCGGGACAGTGCCCTTCACGATGTCCTGGGCCAGGCCCTCGACGATCGTGGTCTTGCCGACGCCGGGCTCACCGATCAGCACCGGGTTGTTCTTGGTACGCCGCGACAGGATCTGCATGACCCGCTCGATCTCCTGCTCGCGCCCGATCACCGGGTCGAGCTTGCCCTCGCGGGCCGCCTGGGTCAGGTTGCGGCCGAACTGGTCGAGCACCAGCGAGGAGGACGGCGCGTCCGTGCCGGCCGCAGGGCCCGCACCTGCCGACGTACTCTCCTTGCCCTGGAAGCCGGAGAGCAGCTGGATGACCTGCTGGCGGACCCGGTTGAGGTCGGCGCCGAGCTTCTGCAGCACCTGGGCGGCGACGCCCTCGCCCTCGCGGATCAGGCCGAGCAGGATGTGCTCGGTGCCGATGTAGGAGTGGCCGAGCTGCAGCGCCTCGCGCAGCGAGAGCTCGAGGACCTTCTTGGCGCGGGGGGTGAACGGAATGTGGCCGCTCGGGGCCTGCTGGCCCTGGCCGATGATCTCCTCGACCTGTGCGCGGACGGCCTCGAGCGAGATGTCCAGGCTCTCGAGCGCCTTGGCGGCAACGCCTTCGCCTTCGTGAATGAGGCCAAGCAGGATGTGCTCGGTGCCGATGTAGTTGTGGGAGAGCATGCGTGCCTCTTCTTGGGCAAGCACGACCACCCGGCGGGCTCGGTCTGTAAACCGCTCGAACATATCCGTCTCCATCCACGTCTGGTCCGCCCCCACCCAGTACCAAAGCAGTCGGGTGGTGAGGGGGACAAACGGACTAACGTCCACGTCCACCCTACGTGTTCCGAGATGCCAACAGATACCGTCCGCTGATAGCGAACAAGGCGCGGATCCGCGCGCCGCTGGTTGAGGAGGTTGCGCAGCAACCGTCTCCAAACCAAGGCGCCCCTGGGGTGGTTTCGAGACGGTCGCAGAGCGACCTCCTCAACCAGCCCAGGGGCCTGACGATACTCGTCCGTGTACTAGTGCGCGGCGTCGAACGCCTCGCGGACCTCGGCCGGGACCCGGCCGCGGTCACTGAGCTCCCAGCCGTTGCTGCGCGCCCAGTCCCGGACCTCCTTGGGGCTCGGACCGAGGTCGGTCCGGCCGGAGCCCTTGCGACTGCCCTTGCGGCCGCCGACGCGGCGCGCACTGCCGAGGAATGGGGTGATCGAGTCGCGCAACTTAGCCGCATTTGCGGAGTTGAGGTCGATTTCGTACGACACCCCGTCGAGACCGAAGGTAACGGTCTCCTCCGCCTCGGAACCGTCCAGGTCGTCAACCAGGACGATGTGCACCTTCTGAGCCATGGCTTTGGTTTCCTCACAGGAGAAACATGCATTCGGACAGGGCCTGAGAAAGCGGCCCTCGCAACTTGTACCAGAAAAACAGCTCTTAGGGAAAGCGGCGCGCGACTTATCCACAACCACCTTAGCTATTGCGGGCGAATACCAGTTCCAGGCCAAGCAGGGTGAGCCACGGGGAATGGTCGGTGAAGCACGCGCATTCGTCGAGTACGACGGGCGCCAGGTAGCCGGTCGCTACCACGTTGACCTGCGAAGATGGCACGCCGAGCTCGGCGACCATCCGGCTGACCAGGCCCTCGACCTGGCTGGCGAATCCGAAGAGCATTCCCGACTGCAGCGCCTCGACGGTGTTCTTTGCAATCACGGTTCGCGGCCGCAGGAGCTCGACCTTCCGCAACTGCGCGCCACGCCTACCGAGCGCCTCCAAGGAGATCTCGATTCCGGGCGCGATGGCGCCGCCGACGTACTGTCCCTTCTCACTCACCACGTCGTAGGTGGTCGCCGTACCGAAATCCACAACGATTGTCGGACCGCCGTACAGATTGGCTGCCGCTAGGGCATTGAGGATGCGATCCGCGCCGACTTCGCGTGGATTGTCCATCAACACGGGTACGCCGGTACGCACTCCCGGCTCGACAACCACGCTCTTCACGTCGCCGAAATAGCGGACCAGCATGTCACGCCATTCGTGCAGGACCGCCGGCACCGTCGAGCACACCGAGATCCCGGTGACCTCGTGGCCGGCGTCGCGGAGCAGACCCCGCACCAGCAGCGCCCATTCGTCGGCGGTACGCCGCTCGTCGGTCGCCACCCGCCAGTGCGCCTGCACCTCGCCACCGGACAGCAGCCCGAGCACCGTCTGGCTGTTGCCGATATCGGCGGCGAGCAGGCTCACGGGCGCAGATCCATGGCGATGTCGAGCACCTTGGCGGAGTGCGTGAGCTCGCCGACCGCGATGGTGTCGACGCCGGTCGCCGCGACCTCGGCGGCCCGGTCCAGCGTCAGCCCGCCCGACGCCTCCAGCCGGGTCCGGCCGGCCGCGAGCGCCACCGCCTCGCGGAGCTGGTCGTCGGTCATGTTGTCGAGCAGTACGTCGGGCGCACCGATGTCGAGCAGCTCACGGAGCTGGTCGAGCGTGGTCACCTCGACCTGGATCGGCACGTCCGGGTAGCGCTTCTGGATCAGCTGGTACGCCGCCACCACGCCGCCCGCCGCCAGTACGTGATTGTCCTTGACTAGCGCCTCGTCGGACAGGTCGTGCCGGTGGTTGAGGCCGCCGCCGCAGCGCACGGCGTACTTGTCCAGGTCGCGGTAGCCCGGGATCGTCTTGCGGGTGTCGCGGACCCGGGCCGGGGTCCCGGCCAGCGCGGCCGCCCAGGCGGCGGTCAGGGTCGCGACGCCTGACAGGTGGCAGGTGAAGTTGAGCGCGGTCCGCTCGGCGGTCAGCAGCAGCGCGGTCGGCCCGATGACGGTGAGGAGCACTTCGTCCTTGGCCACCGTGGTGCCGTCTCGCACCGGACGCTCGATGGTGATGTCGTTGCCGAGCACGTAGCGGAACACGACCTCCGCGATCGCCAGCCCCGCCACGGTGCCGCCCTCACGCGCGATGAAGTCGGCGGTCGCCACGTCGGCGGCCGGGATCGTGGCCCAGCTGGTCACGTCGTCGCCGGGAAGGTCCTCGGCGACAGCGGCGACCACGTCGTCGTACACCTGCCGCGGCTCGAGCCCCGCCTGCGCGAGCTCGTCGGCCAGCACGGCCGGGAGCTGATCAAAGGGCAGCGCCACGATCGCGGCGACGTACTCGGTCATGCGGACTCCCCGGTGGTCTCGACGTCGGTGGCCTGGGCTGCGAAGAACTTCAGGGCGATCGTGCCATCGGCCATCGTGACGTCGAAATGGCCGGCCCACTGGGCGTCGTCGCGGTCCGGGAAGTCCTCCCGCCAGTGCGAGCCGCGGGTCTCCTCGCGCAGCCGCGCGGCCTCGGCCAGCGCCGTACTGATCGTCAGCAGGTTGGTCGCCTCCCACTCGTCCTCGCCCACCTCCTCGGCGGCGAGCTCGGCGATGCTGGCCAGCCTGGCACCCACCTCCGACATCCCGGCGGCGGTGCGGAGTACGCCGACCCGCTTGGTCATCTGCTTCTGGATCTTGCCGAGCGCGGCGCCCTCGATCAGCCCGGCCGCGCGGGTGTCGTGAGCCGGCTTTGACCACGCCCGCAGCTCGCCCGGCAGTACCTCGGCGATCCGCCGCGAGAAGACCAGCCCCTCGAGCAGCGAGTTCGAGGCCAGCCGGTTCGCGCCGTGTACGCCGGAGCACGCGACCTCGCCGGTCGCGTAGAGGCCGGGCACGCTGGAGCGCCCGTAGAGGTCGGTGGCCACGCCGCCCGAGGCGTAGTGCTGGGCCGGCGCGACCGGGATCAGCTCGGTCACCGGGTCGACGCCGTGCTGGCGGCAGGTCGCCAGGATCGTCGGGAAGCGGCGCTCCCAGAACTCGGCGCCGAGGTGCCGGGCGTCGAGCCACATGTGCGGCTTCCCGGTCTCCTCCATCCGCCGGGTGATCGCCTTCGCGACCACGTCGCGCGGGGCGAGATCGGCGAGCTCGTGCTGGCCCTGCATGAACCTGACGCCGTCGAAGTCGACGAGGAACGCGCCCTCCCCGCGCACCGCCTCCGAGATCAGCGGCTGCTGGCCGCGCGAGTCGGGCCCGAGGTACATCACGGTGGGGTGGAACTGCACGAACTCCAGGTCCCGCAAGGTGGCGCCGGCGCGGAGCGCGATCGCCTGCCCGTCGCCGGTGGACACCGAGGGGTTGGTGGTCTGTGAGAAGACCTGGCCGAGCCCGCCGCTGGCGAGTACGACGGCCCGGCAGTGCACCGCGCCCACGCCGTCGCGCTGGCCCTCGCCGAGCACGTGCAGGGTGACCCCCGCGACCCCGCCGCCGGCGGCCAGGAGCAGGTCGACGGCCAGCGCATGCTGGATCACCTCGATCTCCGGAGCCCGCTCGACGGCCGCGATCAGTGCCCGCTGGATCTCGGCGCCGGTCGCGTCGCCGCCGGCGTGCGCGATCCGGTCGCGGTGGTGGCCGCCCTCGCGGGTCAGGGAGAGCTCGCCGTCATGCTGGTCGAACTCGGTCCCGAGCGCGATCAGCTCGTGGACGGCGTCCGGCCCGTCGTTGACCAGTACCCGCACCGCGTCCAGGTCACAGGCGCCCGCGCCGGCCACCAGGGTGTCCCGCTCGTGCTGCTCCGGGGTGTCCTCCGGGCCGAGTGCCGCGGCGATCCCGCCCTGTGCCCACTGGGTCGAGCCGGCGTTGAGAACGTCCTTGGTCACCACGCAGACCTGCAGCGCGCGGTCCTCGGCGTGGATGCGGAGCGCCGCGGTCAGGCCGGCGATACCGGAACCGATGACGACCACGTCGTACTTGGTGGTCCAGCCGGGCTCCGGCGCCGTCAGGCGTTGAGGCAGATTCTCATTCAAGCGGTGGCTCACCGAGCGACAGTATCGCCGCGGACCAGGCCCGGTCCGTCGAACGTCTCCGCCGGGTCGAAGCCGGTCGCCATGATCTTGTTGTCGGCGTCGACGAAGACCACGCTCGGCTTGTACTCCTTGGCCTCGGCGGTGTCCATCTGGCCGTAGCCGATCAGGATCACAACGTCGCCCGGGTGCACCAGCCGCGCGGCCGCACCGTTGATGCCGAGTACGCCGCTGCCGCGCTCGCCCGCGATCGTGTAGGTCTCGATCCGCGCGCCGTTGGTGACGTCGACGATGTGGACGAGCTCGCCGGCCAGCAGGTCGGCGGCGTCGAGAAGGTCCTCGTCCACCGTCACCGAGCCGACGTAGTGCAGGTCCGCCTGGGTCACGGTGGCCCGGTGGATCTTGCTCTTCATCATGGTGCGCAGCATCAGCTGTCTCCTCCTATAAACAGGGGCATGTTGTCGATCAGTCGGGTGCTGCCGACCTTGGCGGCGACGAGGATCCGCGCCTCGCCCTCCGCGTCGTCGGCCAGCTCCCCGAGGTCTGGGGTGGTGAGCTTGAGGTAGTCGAGTTCGATGCCCGGCTCCGCCTTGAGCTCGCTCATCGCGGCCCAGCGGGCTGCCGCGACGCCGTACTCGGCTCTTTGTTGTGCCGCTCTTAGCGCGCGGGAGAGTACGGCGGCAGCTCGGCGGTCGTCGGGGCTCAGGAAGCGGTTGCGGCTGGACATCGCCAGGCCGTCGTCCTCCCTGATCGTCTCGGCGCCGACGATCTCGACGCTCATGCAGAGGTCGTTCACCATCCGCCGGATCAGCGCGAGCTGCTGGTAATCCTTCTGCCCGAACACCGCGACGTCCGGCTGCACCAGCCCGAACAGCTTGGCGACCACCGTCAGTACGCCGCGGAAATGGCCCGGCCGGGTCTTGCCCTCCAGCACCGTCGCCAGCGGACCCGGGTCGACGGTGACCGCCGGCTCGCCGCCCGGGTAAACCTCGTCGACGCTCGGCGCGAACACGACGTCGACCCCGCGCGCCTCGCAGATGGCGACGTCGGCGTCGAAGGTGCGTGGGTAGCGGTCGAGGTCCTCGCCCGCCCCGAACTGCATCGGGTTCACAAAGATGGAGACGACCGTCTGCTCGCCGTACTCCAGCGCCGTACTCATCAGCGACGCGTGCCCCTCGTGCAGCGCCCCCATGGTCGGCACGAACGCCGTCCGCGCCGGCGCCAACAGCTTCGCGAGCTCGTCACGGGTGTACGCCACCGCGGTCATCGGCCACCCTCTCGGGTGCTCGCCGGCCGTGCCGCCGGTTGAGGAGGTCGTGCAACGACCGTCTCGAAACCAGCGGCACCATCCAGCAGCTGCGAGATCTTGGCCGCCCGGATCGGCAGCACCCGCCCATCGAGTACGACGCGGTCCAGCGTCGCCCGCGCCATCGCGACGTACGACGGCAGCGTCTGCGGCGCGTTCGCCGCGATGTCCTTGAGGTGGGCACGGACGGTGTTGACGTCGCCGCGGACGATCGGCCCGGTCAGCGCGGCGTCACCCTTGTCGAGCGCGTTGTCGAGGGCCGCCTCAAGCAGCGGTCGGAGCGTGTCGGCCGGGTTGTCGCCACCGGCCGCCGACAGGATCTCGATCGCCTCGGTCACCAACGTGACCAGGTGGTTCGCGCCGTGCGCAAGGCCCGCGTGGTACAGTGTCCGCTTGTCCTCGTCGACCCACATCGCCCGCCCGCCGAGGTCCTTCACGAGGCTCTCCGTGAACGCCCGCTCGGCCGGCCCGGCGGTCACGCCGAAGACGCAGCCCTCGAGCCGCGGCAGGTCCCTGCTGGTGCCGGTGAACGTCATCGCCGGGTGCAGCGCCACCGCCCGCGCCCCGACCTTGGTCGCCTCGTCGAGCACCGCCAGCCCGTGCCGGCCGGAGGTGTGTACGACGTACTGACCGTCGTGGATCGCACCGCTCGCGCTCAGCATCGCCACCACGTTGGGCAGCATGTCGTCGGGAACGGTCAGCAGCAGTACGTCGGCCGCTCGCGCCACCGCCGTCGGCTTTTCGACCGGGACGCCCGGGAGAAGCTCGGTGATGCGGGAACGGGAAGCGTCGGACTCACCCGCGGCGGCCACGATCTCGTGACCCGCTGCGCGAAAGGCCGAAGCCAGGACTGCACCCACGCGCCCTGCTCCGACCACGCCAATCCGACGTGCAGGCATGTCTGCCATATGTCCGAACCTTTCGTTCCAGTCCCTCCGACCACCCGCAGGATGCGGGCCGGTATGGGTACCGGACGGTGTGCTCAGCTAGTACAACCCCGACAGTACGCCGCCCTGTTCCACGCTGGAAACACTCCGGCAACGTGACGTGCGCAACGTTGCGGCAGCCTTACTCGGTGACGCGTGAGTCTTGAATCGAGCCTCGGCCCACAACCGATTCAGATCGTGCCGGTCACATCGCGCCGTCTAGCCTCGGGCTTTCGCCGCGAGCCGCTTTGGGCGGCGTGTTTTTGAACTGAAAAGTGCTCCTGACCTGGGAAGATAGAGGTTCTTGAGGCCACCTATCCGCGCAGTTCGAGGAGCACCTTCCAGGTGAAGCAGCCTATCCGGTTCTATCCCCGTGTCGAGGTCGACACGAGCCCGTGTGCATCGGTTGTGCAGGCCGGTGGAGTGATGCTCACCGAGACCGTCGCGGTTACCGGTCTCGCGACCCAGCTACGTGCTGCGATGAGGCCGTGGCGCAAGGATCTGGCGATCCACGACCCCGCGAAGATCCTGCTGGATCTGGCGTTGACGGTCGCGCTCGGCGGGGAGCACCTCAGTGATGTCGCGGTCCTGCGTGCAGAGCCCGGGTTGTACGGGCTGGTGGCCTCCGACCCGACGATCTCGCGGACCATCGACGCCCTCGCTGCCGATGTCGGGCCGGCGCTGGCCGCGATCGACACTGCGCGTGCTGCCGCCCGCGCGAAGGCCTGGGCATTGGCGGGCGCCGATGCCCCCGACCACCAGATCGATGCCCAGCATCCGATGGTCATCGATCTGGACGCCACGCTGATCACCGCCCACTCCGACAAAGAGTCCGCGGCACGGACCTGGAAGAAGGGCTACGGGTTCCACCCGCTGTGCGCCTTCGTCGACCACGGCACCGAAGGCACAGGCGAACCATTGGCGATCAGGCTGCGTGCCGGGAACGCCGGGTCGAACACCGCCGCCGACCACATCGCCGTGACCAGACAGGCACTGGAGCAACTCCCCGGCCACCAGCCCGGGTGCGGCCGGGAAAGCGGGTGCTGGTTCGTACGGACGGGGCGGGCGCGACCCACGACTTCATGAACTACCTGCACGCCCAACGGGTCTCCTACTCGATCGGGTACACCCTCCCGACTGACACCGCTGAGCTGTTGAAGTCGATCCCGGACTCGGTGTGGACGCCGGCCTACAACGCCGACGGCGAGGTCCGCGAGGGCGCGTGGGTCGCCGAGCTGACCGGGCTGCTCGACCTGACCGGATGGCCCAAAGGGATGCGGGTCATTGCCCGCAAGGAGCGACCCCACCCCGGCGCGCAGCTGCGGATCACCGACATCGACGGGCTGCGGGTGACGGCGTTCGCGACCAACGCTGTCCCCGGACGAGGTGGCCAACTGCCCGACCTCGAGCTGCGTCACCGTCGCCGCGCCCGCTGCGAAGACCGGATCCGCAACACCAAGGACACCGGCATGCGGACCCTGCCGCTCCACGACTTCGCCCAGAACCAGATCTGGTGCGCGATCCTCGCGCTGGCCGGCGACCTCGTGGCCTGGATGCAGATCCTCGCCCTGTCCGGCACGGTGGCGCGCAAGTGGGAACCCAAGCGGCTACGGATGCGGCTCTACACCGTCCCGGCCGCCACCGCCCGCAGCGGCCGGACCACCCGACTCCACCTCGCCGACAAGGCACCCTGGGCCCACCTCGTCGAGGACGCGATCACCCGGCTGCGTCACCTCACCAGCCCGACGCGACCCGCACTCGCCGTCCCCGGCTGACCCCAGCGGCGCGTGCACATCCACCAACGAGGAACCCCGACCCGGCCGGAACCGGCGACACCGAGACGACACTCGGGGAACTGTCGTACCCCGATGACAGAATCGGAGACCTCACGGCGCACACGAGCCGTCAGACCCCGATCAGACCGACCCACGAAATTTCGAGGCTAGCCCGGAGATTTCATGAGGGCCGCGTGCCGGTGAACTGAAAAGTGCTCCTGACCTGCGACGATGCGGGTGTCTAGGCCAACGTCGTCGCAATTCAAGGAGCACCTTCCAGGTGAGGAACACTACCGGGTTCTATCCGCGCCCGAAGGTCGACACGACTACGTGTGGGGCGGTGGGTCAGGCGGGCGGGGTGCTGCTCACCCAGACCGTGGCTGCGACTCGGCTCGGACCGGAGTTGTCGGCCGCTTTGGCGCCATGGCGCAAGCCGTTGGCTGTCCATGACCCGGCCAAGGTGGTCCTCGACCTGGCGGTCGCGCTCGCGCTGGGCGGGGACTGTCTGGCCGATGTCGCGCTGCTGCGCGCCGAGCCCGATCTGTACGGGCTGGTGGCCTCCGACGCCACGGTCTCGCGCACCATCGCCGCCCTCGCGCAAGATGCGCCGGCGGCGCTGAAGGCCATCGACACCGCCCGCGCGGCCGCCCGGGCCCGGGCCTGGGAGCTGGCCGGGAACCACGCGCCGGACCACCATGCCAGTGCACGGGGCCCGTTGATCGTGGACCTGGACGCCACGCTGGTGACCTCACACAGCGACAAGGAGAACGCGGCGCCCACCTACAAGCGCGGGTTCGGGTTCCACCCGTTGTGTGCGTTCGTCGACCACGGCCCCGAGGGCACCGGGGAGCCACTGGCGACCCTGCTGCGCCGCGGGAACGCCGGGTCGAACACCGCGGTCGACCACATCGCGGTGATCAAGGCGGCGCTGGCCCAGCTACCCGGCCACAAGCCCGGCACCCGACCCGGCAGGAAGATCTTGATCCGCACCGACGCCGCCGGCTGCACCCACGACGTGCTGAAGTGGATGAGCCGGCAGCGGCTGTCCTACTCGGTCGGGTTCACCCTGCCCGACCACACTCCTGACCTGCTGCAACGCATTCCGGAGGCGGTGTGGGCGCCGGCCTACGACCGCGACGGCCAGATCCGCGAGGGCGCCTGGGTCGCCGAGCTCACCGGCCTGCTCGACCTGTCCGGATGGCCCGACGGGATGCGAGTGATCGCCCGCAAAGAGAGGCCCCACCCCGGCGCCCAACTGAGGATCACCGACATCGACGGCCACCGGGTCACCGCGTTCGCCACCAACACCACCAGGGGCCAGCTGGCCGACCTCGAGCTGCGGCACCGGCGCCGCGCCAGGTGTGAGGACCGGATCCGGATCGCCAAGGACACCGGCCTGACCAACCTCCCCCTACAGGGCTTCGACCAGAACCAGATCTGGTGCGCCATCGTGATGCTCGCCGTCGAGCTCACCGCCTGGATGCAGACCCTCTCCCTGCACGACCACGCCGCCCGCAGGTGGGAACCCAAACGGCTCCGGCTGCGGTTGTTCACCATCCCCGCCACCCTGGCCCGCACCGGCC
>NZ_QEOO01000040.1 GCF_003121585.1 Nocardioides speluncae | reverse complement strand
CCGCCAGCACCAGCCACCCAGATCCACCCACGATCAACCTCCACGCCCTCAGACCGAGAGCCGCATGACAGACCGATCTACGCTACGTGGCATTGCCGGGAGGTGTCACTGGGTTTTATTTGGCTGTGCTTCACTGAAGTAGTAGACGGAAGAGTTCTTTCCTACGGTGTGGGCCGAGTCTCGTTTGGCGATCTGGGCCTTCTTGCAACTAGGCGATGCACCTACAGAGACTCCCCAGGGGAAGTTCACGGCGACACTGGGCACCAAAGTGCACGACCCTGAGTACTGCCCTGTCATATGGAGGCTGGGAGTGACGCTCAGCCCTCCGAGTCGACGCGCGGTAGAGTCATCGCACTTCCGGTGAACCGCGAACTTCAGTTTGGAATTGCGGATCTGGATTCCCCAGTTGAGCCAGTGAACCTTGTCACCGGTGTGCCACATGTTCTCAAGGAGCTTGTACCTGAGGCCCGCGCGATACTGCCAGACGATGCAACGGTCCCAACTTGGGATTGGAATCCAGCCATGGGCATAGAATCCCTGTCGCCAGTATCTGCAGGTGTACTCAGCGCAACTCGGCGTGCGGGCCTCTAACTGGGTGCTCGTCGAGTTGGACGCTTCCCTAAGTGCAGACGCGGGCTGGATCGCTGGTAAAGTCAGTGCACTGAGGCAAACAATGAGAGTTGTCATAATGCCGCCAATTGTGCGCATGTAGTTATGCATATGCTCTCCCCGTCCTGATGTGACCTATTGCCGCAAAGACTCCATGTCAGTCTGAATGCGGCATGGCCATGATGTTACGAGTCGTCAGGAAGGTCAGCAAGAGCCAGGGTGACGGCCTGTGGATAACCGCCACAACGGAGCCCATCGCGAGGCTCCGCGGTAGTCGTGTCGCGGGCGCTGTTCGGTCGCAGGACTCCGTCAGACGGCTCGGCCGGTGTCGAGGCCGGCCGTCATGGAGACCTCAAGGACCTTCTTCTCGCCGACAAACTTCTTCTGCACCCAGGTTGCAATCCAGGTCAGGATCAGATTGACGATGATGTAGAGGAATGCGATCACGATCATCGTCGGCACATGATTGCCGAACTCACGGAAGATCCGCTTGCCGACCTCGGTGAGCCCTGGCGCGAGGATGGCATAGCCGAGCGCGGTGTCCTTGAGCACGACGACGCACTGGCTCAGAATCGCTGGCAGCATGATCTTGACCGCCTGCGGCAGCAGCACGATATTCATTACCTGCGACTTGCGCATGCCGACGGCGTACGCCGCCTCCGACTGACCCTTGGGCACGGCCAGTACGCCGGCCCGGAAGACCTCGGCCAGCACCGCGCCGTTGTAGAGCGCCAGCGCGGTGACCACGCCCCAGTACGACGCGCCGGACCATTCGATGCCGATGAGGAACCAGCTGAAGATCATCAGCAGCAGCACTGGCACCGCCCGGAAGAACTCCACGAACGCCCAGCAGGGCCATCGGACCCAGCCGTGGTCGGACAGCTTGCCGACCCCGAGGAGACCGCCGACGGCGACGGCGAGGACGACGGCGGTCGCCGCCATCTGCAGGGTTTTCAGCAGGCCTTCGACGAGCAGTGCCCGGACGTACTTGGGCGTGAGGAACGGCTCCCACTTCTCATACGTGAGCTGCTCGGTGTCGTAGAGCCGCCAGATGACGTAACCGACCATGCCCGCGACGGCGATGAGCGAGACGATGGTGTAGATGCGGTGCCGGGCGGCCGTCGCCGGTCCGGGCGCGTCGAACAGGACTCCGGCGCTCATCAGGCGATCCTCCAACGTCGTTCGAGCCGGCTTGCCAGGAAGGACAAGACCTCGACGAGCACCACGAAGACGATGGCGAACGCGAGGAAGATCCCAATTTTCTGGCCCGTGAAGTTATTGGTGAGGATGCGCATCCGGGCCAGCGCCTCCATCACGCCGAACACACCGGCGACGGTGGTGTTCTTCAGCAGCGCGATCTGCACGCTGGCAAGCGGTGGCACCGACGCGCGGTACGCCTGCGGCAGCACGACCTGCGACATCACGCCGCCGAATGACAGTCCGATCGCCCTTGCTGCCTCGGCCTGGCCGAGTGGCACGGAGTTCACCCCGGAGCGGAGTGCCTCGCAGACGAAGGTCGAGGTGTAGAGGCTCAAAGAGACGACCGCCGCCCCGAAGAAGGACGTCATGCTCACCTCTCCCCACTGGACGTCGATGAAGTTGAAGGTGACCCCGAGCTTGGGTGCGGCGAACTGGAAGAACATCAAGATGATCAGCAGCGGCGTGTTACGCACAACCGTGACGTAGGTCGCGGCCGCGCGTTGCAACACGACGACGGGACCGACGCGCAGCGCCACGAGGAATGTCCCGAGGAGCAGCGACAGCACGCCTGAGAAGAGGAACAGCAAGACGGTGTGGGCGAACGCCCAGCCGACTAGGCCGATGTTGTCCAGGACCGCTTCCACGCGAGGACTCGCTTTCGCAGGTGAGATCGGGGCGGCTCTCGGGCGAGCCGCCCCGATCAGGGGCTGGTCAGGTCAGGCTGCCGGGCACTCGTCGACGGCCGGCGGCTCCGGCGTCTCGACGCCGGACTTGCCGAGCGTCGACGTGAAGGCTTCCTCCCACGAGCCGTCCTCGAACGCCTTCTCCAGGGTGTCGTTGATGAACTGGCACATCTCCGGGTTGTTCAGGCTGTAGCCGACGCCGATCCGCTCCTCGGAGAACTCCTCGCCGACGACCTTCAGCTCGCCTTCGTTCTGTGCGGCGTACCCCATCAGGATGGTGCCGTCGGTCGTCATCGCCTCGACGGTGCCGTCCAGCACCTTCTCCACGCAGTCGGAGTAGGCCTCGAAGCCGACCGGCTTGGCGCCCTGTGCCTCGATCTGCTCCAGCGAGGTCGAGCCGGTGACCGAGCAGACCTCCTTGCCCTTGACGTCGGCGACGTCGTCGATGTCGCTGTCCGATTTCACCAGCAGCTGCTGGCCGGTCTCCATGTATGGGCCCGCCTGGCCGACCTCGGCGCGACGCTCGTCGGTGATGGAGTACGACGCCAGCACCAGGTCGACCTTGCCGTTCTCGCCCTCCTTGAGGAAGGGCTCGCGGTTGTCGGAGATGGTCTCGACCCACTTGATGTCCGCAGAGTCGATACCGAGCTCGGCGGCAAGGATCTTGGCGATCTCGATGTCGAAGCCGGTCGGTGCGTCATCGCCCGCGGCCAGGAAGCCGACGCCGGGCTGATCGGTCTTGTGACCGATCGTTACCGACCCTGCCTCGGCGAGCTCCTTCATGCGGGTGCCGTCCTCGAACGACGCGGCGGCGTCCTCCTTGCCCTCGAGATCCTTGCCCTCGTCGTCGTTGCCGGCCTCACCGCAGGCGGCGAGAGAGAAGGCGAGGGCTGCGGCGGCGAATGCCGCCTTGGTGCGGATGAGTCGCATTGCTGTCTCCTTGTTCCGAGCCGGGTGTCCCCGGCCCCCGTATGTGGTTGTGGTCGGTCAGTGCTTGAGGATCTTGCCGAGGAAGTCCTTGGCGCGGGCGGACTGGGGGTTGGTGAAGAACTCGTGCGGGGTGTTCTCCTCCACGATGGCGCCGTCGGACATGAAGATCACCCGGTCGGCCGCCGTACGGGCGAAGCCCATCTCGTGGGTCACCACGATCATCGTCATCCCGCCTTTGGCGAGGCTGACCATGACGTCGAGGACTTCCTTGATCATCTCTGGGTCGAGCGCGGAGGTCGGCTCGTCGAAGAGCATCACCTTGGGCTCCATCGCCAGCGCGCGGGCGATCGCGACCCGCTGCTGCTGACCGCCCGACAGCTGGGCGGGGTACTTCTCGGCCTGTACGCCGACCCCCACCCGGTCCAGCAGCTCACGCGCCTTCGCCTCAGCCTCGGCCTTCGGCTTCTTGCGCACCTTGATCGGCCCGAGCGTGACGTTCTCGAGGATCGTCTTGTGGGCGAACAGGTTGAAGCTCTGGAACACCATGCCGACGTCGGCGCGCAGCGCCGCCAGCGCCTTGCCCTCTTGGGGCAGCGGGTCGCCGTCCAGGGCGATGGAGCCCTGGTCGATCGTCTCCAGCCGGTTGATCGCCCGGCACAGCGTCGACTTGCCGGACCCCGACGGCCCGATCACCACGACGACCTCGCCGCGCTTGATCGAGATGTTGATGTCCTGCAGTACGTGCAGCTTGCCGAACCACTTGTTCACACCGTCGAGTACGACGAGCGGTTCGCCAGCTGCCGGGGCCTCGGGCTGCTTCTCCAGCGCAGTCATGGGGGGAAACGTACTCGTAAATGCGTGACCTCGGCCACGAACTGGGGGCGCGCGTCCGCTTTATCTATGTAACCGTAACGTTCGCGTCTCATCTGGCATTGCCATTTGCACACCCAGGGGGGCGAGGCCGCCGGATGACCGCTACGCTGCCAGATGTCGGGTCTGACCTGGTTCGTTCTAGGGAGAAGTCGCCAGTAGCCCAGGCCCGGCCGCCGTGGCCGCCACCCGCGGCGTACTGCTGAGACTGGGACTCAGGAGGCCGGATGCTCGATCTGCATGTGAGCCTGCATGACGCCATCTTTCGTGACCTGCGCGCCGCGCTGGCCGCGACCAGTGACGACCGGGACGCGGCCGAGCGGATCGCCGCCGTCGTGGCCGACCACCCGGAGTTCGGCGCCGAGGGGCAGTTCCTGTCCCGCCATCCCGGCGACTACTTCGCGCTGGCCGGGCTCCGCTCGTCCGAGGTATGGGCCGACCAGGTGGCCAAGATGGACTACCTCACCGAGCGGCTGACCGAGTCGAGCAGCCTGCTCTCGCCGTACCTCCCGACGGTCACCAAGCCCAGGGAGATCTCGATCGCGGTCCACCCGGTGCCGGGGCTGACCACGAGCTACCGGACGCCGGACGGCGGCCAGCTGCTCGGTCTGTACGCCGGCGCGGACCGCCGCGAGATGCTGCTCTACCTCTCCTACACCTACTACCGCGAGCTGACCCACGCCCTGCAGACGCCGGCGAGCGTCCAGGCCGAGACCGATCCGAGCTCGCCGGAGCGGTTCCGCACCGCGCTGATGCTGCAGATCCGCAACGAGGGCCTGGCCCACTACGTGATCCTTCGTCAGCTCCGCGCGCTCCGCGCCGAGGGGATCGAGTTCCACTACTTCCCGTACGCCCGGCTGATCGACGACGCCGACACGGTGTCCCGGGCGCTGGCGACCTGCGGCCGTCTGCTGGCCGGCCTCGACGGCTCGAACCTGCGCGCGACCAGCGCGGAGGCGGCCCGGCTGCTCAAGGACCCGCAGTTGCCGCTCGTCGGCGTGATCGGGGTGCACGCCGCGGAGGCGGTGGTCGCCAGCCACGGCGAGCGGGCCCTCTTCGACCTGGAGCACCGCGAGCCGGACGACTTCTTCTCCCGGTACGCCGGCAGCGACGACCCGCTGCGGTACGAGCTGTTCGGCACCGGCCCGCACGCCGGCATCGCCTGAGCCGGCCTGACGAGAATTCGAACGGCGGCGGCGAGCGCCGTACCCTTTTCTTGCCATGAATGATGCTGTGTCGCGCACCTATGAAGTCCGCACCTACGGGTGCCAGATGAACGTCCACGACTCCGAGCGGCTCACCGGCCTGCTGGAGGATGCGGGCTATCTGGCCGCGCCCGAGGGGGAGCAGGCCGACGTCGTCGTCTTCAACACCTGCGCCGTGCGCGAGAACGCCGACAACAAGCTCTACGGCAACCTCGGCCACCTCGCGCCGGTGAAGGCCAAGAAGCCGGGAATGCAGATCGCGGTCGGTGGCTGCCTGGCGCAGAAGGACCGCGCGACGATCACCAAGAAGGCGCCCTGGGTCGACGTCGTCTTCGGCACCCACAACATCGGCTCGCTGCCGGCCCTGCTGGAGCGGGCGCGGGTCGCCGACGAGGCGCAGGTGGAGATCCTCGAGTCGCTCGAGGTCTTCCCGTCGACGCTGCCGACCAAGCGCGAGTCGGCGTACGCCGCGTGGGTGTCGATCTCGGTCGGCTGCAACAACACCTGCACGTTCTGCATCGTCCCGTCGCTGCGCGGCAAGGAGAAGGACCGCCGTCCTGGCGACATCCTCGCCGAGATCCGGGCCCTGGTCGCCGAGGGCGTGATGGAGGTGACCCTGCTCGGTCAGAACGTCAACTCGTACGGCGTGGAGTTCGGCGACCGGCAGGCGTTCTCGAAGCTGCTGCGGGCGTGTGGCGAGATCGAGGGGCTGGAGCGGGTGCGCTTCACCTCCCCGCACCCGGCCGAGTTCACCGACGACGTGATTGCCGCGATGGCCGAGACTCCCAACGTGATGCCGTCGCTGCACATGCCACTGCAGTCCGGCTCCGACGTCGTACTCAAGAACATGCGGCGGTCCTACCGGCAGGCCAAGTTCCTGGGGATCATCGACCGGGTGCGGGCCGCGATCCCGGATGCCGCGATCACCACCGACATCATCGTCGGCTTCCCCGGCGAGACCGAGGCGGACTTCCAGGCGACGCTGGACGTGGTCCGGGCGGCGCGGTTCTCCGGCGCCTTCACCTTCCAGTACTCCAAGCGCCCCGGTACGCCGGCGGCCGTCCTCGATGACCAGGTCCCGGCCGACGTCGTACGCGACCGCTACGAGCGGCTGGTCGAGGTCGTCAACGAGATCTCCTGGGCCGAGAACAGGGCGCTGGTCGGCCGCCAGGTCGACCTGATGGTGGCCGAGGGCGAAGGCCGCAAGGACGCCGCCACCCACCGCCTCTCCGGCCGCGGCCCCGACAACCGCCTGGTCCACTTCGCGCTTTCCTCGCCGGTTGAGGAGGTTGCGCAGCAACCGTCCCGAAACCCCCGGCCCGGCGACGTGGTCACGACCGAGATCACCTACGCCGCCCCGCACCACCTCGTGGCCGACGGCCAGGTGCTGTCGGTACGCCGCACCCGGGCTGGCGACGCCTGGGAGGCGCGTACCGCGACGCCGGTCGCCAAGGGCGTCGGCCTCGGCATGCCGACAGTAGGCGCCCCGCCGGCCTTGGCCCCGGTCAGCACGCCCTGCGGCTGACCTTCACGCAAAGCGCGGTTGATCGCGGTCATCAGGTGACTGGGATCCACCGCGCTCGCACTCCGGGCACGCCAGGGCCTGCCCGGCCCAGCCGCGCGCGTTGAGGAGACGGGCGATCCGAGGCGCCGTCGCACACGGCCGCCCGACCACCTGTCCCCAGCCGAGCCGCACGGTATGGCGCCGGTCGATCGCCGCGTCGAGGTCACGGTCGAGGTCACGGTCACGTGCCGTCGCTGTGTCGTGAAAGAGGCGGCCGTCCAGCTCAACGACCAGACCGAACGGCTCGTATTCGACGTCGCGGTAGATCGGGCCGTCGGACGTCGCAGCCCATTGCCGCCGCGCTCGCGGCAGGCCGTGCGGGCGCTCTATCCGGGTGAGGTAGGCGTGTTCGAGCACTGAGCAGGTGCCCGCGGCGACGTCGCGGAGAACGCCTTCCAGGAAAGGGCGACGGCTTACCCGGGGTCGGGCCTGCAACGCGCGGAAAATACGGTGCGCGGTGGTCCGCCGCGACTGTACGGCGTTGGCCACGACAGCGACGGCCTCGAAGTCGTTGTCCGCTCCGGCCGCGAGGTCGACGATCGCCTCCTCGATCCGCACCCGTGGCGGCCCGAGGTGCCAGAGCGTCTTCGCTGCCAACCCGCTGATCCGATGGAGCACCACGCCTCGAGGAGCGACGCAGCTACGTTGGCGGTCGACGGCGACGTGAATCGGATCATCCGCGCGGCGGTCTCGACGCCCAGGACCGTCAGCCGCCCGCACAGCCGAGTCGTGGCACAGGGCCGCAGGCCAGGTCGCAAGGACGGCCGCCCACCCACGTTGCTGCCAGGTCAGCGGTCCGGTGTGGTTGACGTAGACGCCCGGGTACACCACGGCAAGCTCCCGGCGTCGTACTCGTCGCCGGATGTCATGGTCGCGGTGCCCGGCAGCCAGGAGCTGCCGACGTCCGACGACCCCGGACTGGTCGGCGAGCAGTGCGTCGATCGTTGTGCCCATGCTCCAAAGCGTGGGTGGGTACGGGCCCGTCCGCCAGCGCGGATCGGCGACCTGTGGATAGCGCTCGCGCTACGCGGTGGATCGCAGTCGCGTAGTGACTGCAATCCACCGCGCTCACAGCTCCTCGGCGTCCTCCCACATCGACTCGTCCTCCGGCGTGGTGTCGGTTTCGCCGGAGATGTCGTAGCGGGTACCGGTCTCGTCAGAGACCGTGGAGCGCTCGTCGGCGGCGTACTCGCCGGCGCTGCCGCGCTCGCCGAGCTCGTCGGAGTCGATGGGATCGTCGAGGGAATGGTCGGCGCCGTAGGGGAGTCCGTTTCCGCTCATGGACTCATCGTGCTCCTTCATCCGGCGCCAGGCCAGTGCTCTCAGGCAGGGGGTTCGTCGGCGACCTCGCCCTCGCCGGACGTCTCCTCGGGGGCTTGCGGCTTGTCATCCGGGGCGGCGATCTCGTCGGGGAGCAAATCGTCGACCGCGGGGTTGTCGTCGGGATCCAGGTCGCGCGTGGTCGGGCCGCCGGGAGTGTCGCCGTACTTGCCCGAGTCATCGATGGCATCTGCGCCGCCGGGGTACTTCTCCGGTTCTTCGGTCTGGGGCTCGGGTGCGTCGCTGGGCTGCTCGGACACGGAGTGCCTCCTGGTCAGAAGCCGAAGGTGAGGTACGAATCCGCCGTACCGAGCGACTGCAGCGCATGCCGTTCATGGGGTACGACGGGGTCGGGGAGCCGGTCGAGCGGGAACCACTCGATCGCTGCGCACTTCTCGGGCTCGACGACGCGGGGCTCGCCGGCCCAGCTGCTGGCGGTGAAGAAGAAGTCGACCCGCTCGTCGATCGGGGCGGCGTGGGCCGTGCGATGCATGGTGAACTCGAACCGCAGGTCGACGTCGCGCACGTCGAGCTCCTCGGCGGCCTCGCGCAGGGCGGCGTCGTACGCCGTCTCGCCGCGCTCGACGTGGCCGGCCGCAGCCGCCGCCCAGTGGTCGTCCATGTAGCCGGTGTTGTGGCGCAGCTGCAGCAGCACCTCCCGGCCGCCACCGGACTCGCGGGTCAAGTAGACGTAGGACGCCGGCACCACCGTGAACCGCTCGCTCATGGCGACGAGGCTACGAGGAGGCGCCGACAGCTGGAGCGACCGGGCTCGGCAGAACGAGCCCGGTCGCCCACGCCGGGACTCAGTAGCTGGGCGTCGAGCCTTCGGTGCCTGGCTCCGGGATGGTTCCAGGCTCGGTGGTGCCGGGCTCGGGGATGGTCGTGCCGGGTTCCGTGCCGGGCTCGGTGTCCGGGTCGGGGAAGCCACCTGGCTCCGGGACGGTGCCGGGCTCGGTGGTCCCGGGCTCGGGGATCGTGGTGCCGGGCTCGCTCTCGGTGCCCGGCTCGGGGAAGCCACCCGGCTCGGCGGTCTCCTCACTGGTCGGCTCGGTCGGTTCAGGTTGAGCTTCTGGGGCTTCCGGTGTCTCCGGCGCCTCCGGGGCCTCCGGGGCCTGGGCCTCGTCGGTGGACGAGCTGATGTCGTCGTTCTGACCGTCGAGCCCGTCGAGGGTGTCCTTCACCTTCTCGACGCCCTGGTCGATCTGGTCGGAGTACTTCCCGCCCGTCTTCTCGTCGATGACGTCGCCCGCCTTGTCCGCGAGGTCGCCGATCTGCTCGCCGTACTTGTCAACTGCTTCGCCAAAGCCTTGGCTCATAAAGGACCACTCCGAGATTCGTTTGGTCGCAGGCCGGGCCGTTCCCGGCCACTCTCCGAAAGTAAACCCGGCAGACCGGACTTGGCTACCCCGGCGTCCAGAACCTTGTCAGATCCAGAGAAACGTCAACCCGCCGGCGAGCGAGTGCTCGGCGGCGGGTTGGGCCGTGGAACGACGTGGAACTACTTGATGTCGTCGTCCTGGCCGTCCAGACCGTCGAGCGCGTCCTTGGCCTTCTCGGCGCCCTGGTCGATCTGGTCGCCGTACTTGCCACCGGTCTTGTCGTCAACCACGTCCGCGGCCTTGTCGACACCGTCGGAGATCTTGTCGCCGTGGTCATCGACCACGTCGGCGGCCTTCGACTTGCCCCCGGTCAGCTTGTTCTTTGCGGCTTCGAGAAAACCCATGAAGATCCCATCATCTGTGCGCACCGCTTTGGCGCGGTGTGCGCTCCGTTTGCAAGGCTAACGACATGACCCCGTCCCCGGTTATCGCCGTCGTCGGCCCGACGGCGTCCGGAAAGTCCGAACTCTCACTCGACCTGGCCCAACGTCTCGGTGGCGAGATCGTCAACACCGACGCCATGCAGGTCTACCGCGGGATGGACATCGGTACGGCGAAGCTCCCGCTTGCGGAGCGGCGCGGGATCCCGCACCACCTCCTCGACACGCTGACGGTGCGCGACCCGGCCACGGTCGCGGAGTTCCAGCGGTGGGCGCGCGCGGCGATCGAGGAGCTCCGCGGACGCGGCGTGCCGCCGATCCTGGTCGGCGGATCGGCCCTCTACACCCGCGCGATCCTCGACGAGTTCGAGTTCCCTGGCACCGACCCGGAGGTACGGCGCGACCTCGAGGCCGAGCTCGACGCACTCGGGTCCGGCGCGCTCCACGACCGGCTCCGCGAGCTGGATCCGGCGGCGGCCGCGCAGATCATCCCCGGCAACGGCCGCCGGATCGTCCGGGCGCTGGAGGTCATCGCGATCACCGGCCGGCCGTTCAGCGCGAGCCTGCCGCGCCTCGAGTACGCCGTACCCAACGCACACCAGATCGGCGTCGCCATCGACCGGCCCATGCTCGACGAGCGAATCGGGCTGCGGGTCGACAAGATGTTCGCCGCCGGCTTCGTCGACGAGGTTGCCCGGCTGCTCGACGAAGGACTCGCCGAGGGCCGGACCGCGTCCCGCGCGATCGGCTACCGCGAGGTGATCGCGCACCTCGCCGGCGACCTCACACTGGACGAGGCCAAGGAGCAGACCAAGACCGCGACCCGGCGGTTCAGCCGCCGCCAGGACTCGTGGTTCAGCAAGGACCCGCGGATCCACTGGGTCCCCTGGGATGCGGCCGACCGGGTGGACCAGGCGTTGCGGTCCTGCGTCTAGCGGAGCAAGGTGGGGGGATCCGCCGTTCGGCCCTCGGGAGGGATCGTTCATGAAGCGCCTCGCAGGTTGTTTGACGCTCGCCGCCACCACACTCGCACTCGTTCCGGTTGGCCTTGGTTTCGAGACGGTTGCCGCGCAACCTCCTCAACCGGCCGCGTCCCCGCCGGACAAGAACCCGACCGCCGTCGGGTACGGCGGCGCGGTCAGCAGTGTCGACCCGTACGCCACCCAGATCGGGCTGGAGGTGCTCCGCAAGGGCGGCAACGCCACCGACGCCGCGGTCGCGACGGCGGCCGCGCTCGGCGTCACCGAGGCGTACAGCGCCGGCATCGGCGGTGGCGGCTTCTTCGTCCACTACAACGCCCGCACCGGCAGGGTGCAGACGATCGACGGGCGGGAGACCGCACCGGCCGCGATGGAGCACGACGCGTTCATCGACCCGGCCACCGGCGCGCCGTACCGCTTCACGCCGGAACTGGTCACCAGCGGCGTCTCGGTCGGCGTACCCGGCACGCCCGCGACCTGGGAGTGGGCCCTGGACCGGTGGGGCTCGATGTCGCTGGGCAAGGTCCTCCGGCCGGCGGAGAAGCTGGCCCGCCAGGGCTTCGTGGTCGACCAGACGTTCCGCCAGCAGACGCTCGACAACAAGGTCCGCTTCGACGCGTTCACCTCCACCCGCGAGCTCTTCCTGCCCGGCGGTGACGCGCCGCAGGTCGGCGCCACGTTCCGCAACCCCGACCTCGCCGACACCTACGACCTGATCGCCGACCGCGGCGTCGACGCGTTCTACGGCGGCCGGCTCGCGCGCGAGATCGTCGCGACCGTGCAGAACCCGCCGAAGACCGACACCACGACGTTGCCGGTGCCGCCCGGCTCACTCACCACCCGCGACCTGGCCCAGTACGACGTCGTCGACCGGGCGCCGACCAAGGTCAGCTACCGCGGCCTGGACGTCTACGGGATGGCGCCGCCGTCCAGCGGCGGCTCGACGGTCGGGGAGTCGCTCAACATCCTCGAGCGGTTCGACCTCGCCGCGATGGACGAGGTCGACGTCCTGCACCACTACCTCGAGGCCGGCTCGCTCGCGTTCGCCGACCGCGGGCGGTACCTCGGCGACCCTGATTTCGTCGACGTTCCGCTGCGCGACCTGCTCGCCGACCGGTTCGCCGCCGAGCGGGCCTGCCTGATCGACCCGGTCACCGCCGCGACCAAGCCGGTCGCGGCCGGCGACGTGACGGCGTACGACGGAGAGTGCGGTGAGGCGCCCGCCGCCGGCGAGCGCGACCTCGACACCGAGAACATCTCCACCACCAACCTCACTGTCGCCGACCGCTGGGGCAACGTCGTGGAGTACACGCTCACCATCGAGCAGACCGGCGGCTCCGGCATCGTGGTCCCCGGCCGCGGGTTCCTGCTCAACAACGAGCTCACCGACTTCTCGACCGTCTACAACCCGGCGGACCCGAACCGGATCGAGCCGCTGAAGCGGCCGCGCTCGTCGATGGCGCCGACGATCGTGCTCAAGGACGGCAAGCCGTTCCTCGCCCTCGGCTCGCCGGGTGGCTCGACGATCATCACCACGGTGCTGCAGATGCTGGTCAACCGGCTCGAGCTCGGGATGACGCTGCCGGAGGCGATCGCGGCGCCGCGCACCTCGCCGCGCAACACCGCGAGGGTCACCAGCGAGCCCGAGTTCATGACCCTCTACGACGCGCTGCTGAGGCCGCGCGGCCATGACCTGGTTCCGGCGGGCGACCAGTTCACCAGCGCCTCCGAGATCGGTGCCGCCACCGCGATCGAGTTCGGCCCACACGGCCAGCTGATCGCCGTCGCCGAGCCGCGGCGACGGGGCGGCGGCGCGGCGATGGTGGTCTGTGCGGTCGACCTGAGGCGCTGCCGCTGACTACCTGACGAAAGCCCAGACAGCGCCGCGACAGAACCCCGAGAGCGCGCCCGTCCACGCTGGTCCCGATGACTCCGGCGTTGGGGGACCTGGATGGTCGAGCGGGGTGTGGTCGAGGTTGCGCGGCGGGCGGTCGCCGCGGCCACCGAGTGGGGTACACCGTCGGTTCAGTGGGATCTCCTGCTGACCGCCGCGGAGCGGGCCGGGTCGGGGATCGCAGGCGGCTGGCACGGGCAGGCGGCGGTCGACCGGGGCGTGAGCCTGCTGGAGCGGCACTGCCGATACCGGCTGCAGCGGGTGTCCCGGAGCAGCGGTTGGTTCCTCACCCGCGGAAGCCTGGGTGTCAGCCAGCGGCTGGTCGCCCGCGGCGTCCGGCTGCAGTCGGTGGCGGCGTCGTACCCACCGGAGTTCCTGGCCTGCCCGGTGCGATCGGCCGGCGAGCTGCTGATGGTGGCGCGGGTGCCGCTGTCGGTCGCGCTGGTGGACCGGCGGATCGCGGTGCTGGCTGGCGCGGCGTCTGATCCCGAGCCGGTGCTCATCGCCATCACCGACCTCCGGGTGGTCGCGGTCGCCAGGAGGTACGTCGACCAGCTGGCCGAGCTCTCGGTGCCGGTCCGTCCGACCTGGCGACAGGCCGGGATCGACCCGACCCGCCGCCAGGTGCGGATCATGGCGCTGATGGCGCGGGGCTACACCGATGAGGCCATCGGCCGCGAGCTCGACGTGACCTGCCGGACCATCCGCGCCGACGTGGCCCGCCTGTCAGCGGCCTTCGAGGTCGGCAGCCGCTTCGAGCTCGGCCTCGCTTGGGCCCGTTGGCTCAGCCGCACCAGCGTGGGCCGTTGACCCACCAGTAGTTCAGCTCACGCCAGGTGTTCGGCCCGATGTCGGCGACCAGCCCCATACACCGCTGGAACTTCCGCACCGCGGCGTCCGTGGCAGGGCCGAACAGTCCGTCCTCGGCCAGGTAGGTGTTGTACATGGCGGCGTTCAGCTGGCACTGGGCTTGCCTGACCGCGAGCCCGCTGCTGCCGCGACGGAGCATGGGCTCTTCCCAGGTGTAGTTGCAGTCGCGGTAGCTGGTCGCGCCCGGCACTTCGGCGGCCTCGGCCGGTGCGGCGGTGAGTGCGGCACCGCCAGCGGCGAGGCCGGCCAGCATGGCGCCGGCCGCGAGGCCGGTAAGCCTCTTCTTCATCGTGTTCATGAGTTCCTCCGTGAGTGATGAGTGAGTAACCACGTCCCGATCGGGACACCTTCACGGTGGTCGAGCCGCACCCCGCAGCGACCGCCCCTTCCGGATCCGGAAACGGCCTTGGACCGGGCTGCGACGTACTCTCAGAGCCATGACCTGGACCGAGATCACGACGGAGAGCGCGCTGACCGGGCTGCTGGGCGAACCGACCCCCAGGGCCCGCGACAAGGAGCGGCCGCGGCTCGGTGACCGGGACCGGGAGTGGCTGGCGGCGTCGCCGTTCTGCCTGATCGGGACGGCCGATGCCGCCGGCAACTGCGACGTCTCGCCCAAGGGCGATCCGGCCGGCCAGCTGGTCCACGTCATCGACGACGTCACCATCGCGATCGCGGAGCGGCCGGGCAACAGGCGGGCCGACGGCTACAAGAACATCCTGGAGAACCCGCACGTCGGCCTGAACTTCCTGATCCCCGGCCGCGGCGACACTTTGCGCATCAACGGCCGGGCGCGCCTGGTGAGCGACGCGCCGTTCTTCGACGACCTGGTGGTCAAGGGACACCGGCCGGTGCTCGCCGTCGTGGTCGAGATCGACACGATCTTCTTCCACTGCGCGAAGGCGTTCCTGCGCTCGAAGCTGTGGGACCCCGAGTCCTGGGACCCGGAGGCCGTGGTGCCGCGGCGGGCAGTGCTGGCCCAGGAGGCTGAGCGGCCCGAGGCCAGCATCGAGGAGCTCGACGCCTACTACGGCCCGTCGTACGCCGAGAACATCTACTAGGCCCGGATCCACCGCTGGCCGCCTACCGAGCGCCCCCATGCGGGCGCGCTGGCTGCGTTGGCGAAGACTCGACGGGCCTCCGGCCCGCCTTCGCTCCGCCGCCTTGCCATCACACCCGCCTGGCGACGCTCGCCACGGCGCCCATCGGTCGATCCGGGCTAACAGGAGGCGAAGGCGACCAGCCGCCCGCGATACTGGAGGGGTGGTCGACCAGTACCCCTTCGTCAAAGGTCACGGCACCGAGAACGACTTCGTGCTGCTGCCCGACGCTGACGGCTCGCTGCACGGTGTCCTGAACGCCGAGCGGGTCGTCGCGCTCTGCGACCGCCGGGCCGGGATCGGCGGTGATGGGGTGATCCGGGTGATCCGGTCGTCGGCGCTGGCGGCGTACGACCGGGCGGCGATCGGGCAGGACGCCGAGTGGTTCATGGACTACCGCAACAGCGACGGGTCGGTCTCGGAGATGTGCGGCAACGGCGTCCGGGTGTTCGCCCGCTTCCTCGCCGACGAGCACCTCGCCGACCCGTCGGCGCCGGTCACGGTCGCCACCCGCGGCGGCACCAAGACCGTCACCTTCGAGGGCGACCTGATCACCGTCGACATGGGCCGGCCGGAGGTCCTCGGGGAGTCCAAGGTCGCGGTCGGCGACCAGCACACCTGGGTCGCCCGCCACGTCGACATGGGCAACCCGCACGCGGTCGCCTTCGTCGACGACCTCGCCGACGCGGGCCGCCTGTTCGACGAGCCGGCCTACGACCGCGCGACCTATCCCCACGGCGTCAACATCGAGTTCGTCGTACGGCGCGGCGAGCGGCACCTCGCGATGCGGGTCCACGAGCGCGGCTCCGGCGAGACCCGATCCTGCGGGACCGGTGCCTGCGCGGCGATGGTGGCGGCCGCGGTCGCCGACGGGGCGCGACCCGGCCGGGAGCCGGTGAGCTATCGGGTCGACGTGCCCGGCGGCGCGCTGACGGTCACCTGGACCGCCGACGACCGGGTTCTGCTGACCGGACCGGCGGTACTGGTTGCGTGGGGGACCGCACGTTTGTAACGCCGCTCGCGGCGGTATCGTCCTCCCGACCAGCACTATCGGCAGTGCACATCGGCAACGTTGGCAAGAGCAGGGGCGGCAATGTCCGACAACAACTCTGGTGGGGGCTACCCGCCGCAGAACCCGCAGGGTGACGACTACGACCCGACGCGCTTCGGTGGCCCACAGCAGCCCCCGTCGTACGGCGGGCAGCAGCCGCCGTCGTACGGCGGACAGCAGCCACCTTCCTATGGCGGACAGCAGCCGCCTTACGGCGGCGACCAGCCGACGACGTACGGCGGGCCTCCGCAGCAGGGCGGCTACCCGCCGCAGCAGCCGCCCTACGGCCAGGGTCCGGCCAACCCGCCTTCCTACGGCACCCCGATGTACGGCGGCGGTGGGTACCAGCCGCCCGGCGGCCCGGGCTACAACGCGCCGCCGACCGGCGGCGGTGGCCGCAACAACGGCCTGCTGATCGGTCTCGCCGCGCTGCTGGTCGCCGCGGTCATCGGCGCGGTCGCGCTGGTCGTGGTGCTCAACCGCGGTGACGACGACAACTCGGCGTCCGACGACGACAGCAGCGAGACCAGCGACCCGAGCGACGAGCCGACCGACGACGAGCCGACCGATGAGCACACCCACGAGGAGACCGACGAGCCGGCCGAGCCGTCCGGGGACGACGTCACGCCGACCGCGGACCCGATCGAGGTCGAGTACCGCTTCGAGATCGGCAACGTCTGTAACGGCCAGCCGGCCAAGGCCGCGGACTACGACCCGAGCAACCCGAAGGTCGACGCGTTCCGGAACTCGGTGGCCTACCCGACCAGCTGGGGGATGGCGGCCGGTGGCTACAGCGAGGACTGGTACGTCGAGTACGACGACTTCAAGGAGCTGAGCGTCGCCGGCTGCCTGACGATTGACCAGGACTCCTCGGAGAAGGGCGCCCGCTGCACCTACGAGGACAGCGACGGCAACGAGGAAGACTACGACTACTACGGCGCGACGTACGAGCTGAAGTTCTACGAGATCACCACCGGCAAGAAGATCGCCGACGGGCCGACGTTCGAGGTCGACGCGAGCGAGTGCCCGGAGTACGGCTACCCGATCGACGGCAAGGTCGAGGGCTACCCGGAGTACGACGAGGTCGACGCGGCCATTAACGACTTCGTCGCCGACGCCTCCTGACCGTTTCCTCTCCGTTGTCCGGGTAGGTCCCCTGGCGTTCACCGTCCGCAGTGACGGTGGACGCCATGCAGGCCAACCGCCGCCGACTACTGACCACGTCGGTCGGTGCGTTGGGTGCAGTGGGCGCGACCACCACCGGTGCCCGCGCGGCGCGCAGCCCGGTCCTGGGGCAGGCGCCGGGACAGACCCGGCGCCGGATCACACTGCCGAGCGGGGTGCAGTCCGGCGACGTCACCACCCACCAGGCGGTGCTGTGGGCGCGCGCCAGCGGTGAGGGCCGGCTGGTCGCCCGGGTCGCCGACGACCGCGGGGTGCGCACCATCCGGGGCCCGCTCGCGACCTCGGCCACCGACTTCACCGCCCGGCTTGACCTGGCCGGGCTGGCCTCGGGTCGCGAGTACGACGCGACGCTGTGGTTCGAGAGCCCGGCCGGCGTACACGGCGAGGCGCAGCACCTCACCTTCCGCACCGCCGACCGGTACGGCGCCGCGACCTCGTTCGTCTGGTCCGGCAACACCTGCGGACAGGGCTGGGGGATCAACCCCGACCTCGGAGGACTGACGGCGTACGACGCGATGCGGCGTACCGAGCCCGACTTCTTCGTGCACTGCGGCCGCAGCGTCTACTCCGACTCGCCGATCGCCGAGACCGTCACCGAGCCGGACGGCCAGGTGTGGCGGAACCTGGTGGTCCCCGAGGTGGTCAAGGTCGCGGAGTCGATGGCTGAGTTCCGCGGCCGGCACCGCTACAACCTGATGGACGACAACGTCCGGAGGATGGCGGCCGAGGTGCCGATCATCGCGCAGTGGGACGACCACGAGACTCATCACGGGTGGTGGCCCGGCCGGGTCCTCGACGACTCGCGCTACACCGAGCAGCGGGTCGACGTACTCGCGGCGCGGGCGCGGCGGGCCTGGCAGGAGTACCAGCCGATCAGCACCGCCGCCGTCCACGGCCGCGGCCGCGACGGTTTCGCGGCCGCGCGGATCTATCGCAAGATCGACCGCGGCCGGCACCTCGACCTGTTCTGCCTCGACATGCGGATCCCCGATGGAAGCCAGGACCAGGACGCGGAGCCGACCCCGATCCTCGGCGCCGCCCAGACCGCCTGGCTGATCCGTGAGGTGGTCCGCTCGCCGGCGACCTGGAAGGTGATCTCGGGCGACCTCCCGCTGGGCCTGGTCGGGCCGGCCGGTCGTGAGAGCGAGATCGCCCAGGCGCTGAAGGCCTTCCGCGACCACGGCGTACGCAACGTCGTGTGGATCACCGCCGACGTCCACTACTGCGCCGCCCACCACTACCGCCCCGAGCGCGCGACGTTCACCGACTTCGAGCCGTTCTGGGAGATCGTCGCCGGCCCGATCGCGGCCGGCACCTTCGGGCCGCGCGAGCTGCACCCGACATTCGGGCCGGAGGTGGTGTTCGGCAAGTACGCCGACTACCCCAACCAGTCGCCCCGGCACGGCAACCAGTTCTTCGGGCACGCCGCCATCGACAACGACGGCGAGCTCACCCTCAGCCTCCGCAACGCCGTCGGCAGCGTCCTGTGGAGCAAGCAGCTCGCCCCCGACTGACCCGGCCGCTCTTCACCCCCACGCACGCCGACCCGGCCCGTCTTCACGCCTGTGTGCGTCGACCCGGCCGCTCTTCACGCGGGTGTGCGTCGACCCGGCCCGTCTTCACACGCACCGTGTCAACACGGGCCGGGTCGGGGGGTTGGGGCGTGAACACGAGCCGGGTCAGTGGTCTGAGGCGTGAACACGAGCCGGGTCAGCGGTCTGACGCGTCAACACAGGCCGGCTCGGCGTACTCCGTCTCGAAACCAAGGAGACACCGGCGCGACGCCAGCCTGCCGCGCGCTGGGCGGCGGGTGTTGTGTCCATCGTCATCTGCCGGCCGAGCCCCCGACAATTCGGACCCGGATCGTCAGACACATGGTCCGGGTCAACCGTCGTACCCTGCTCACCACGGCGGCCGGCGCGTCCATCGGGGCCACCCCGCAACTGGTCGACGCCGGCTCGCGGTTCCTCGGTTTCACCAAGTCGCCCGCGCAGATCTACGAGCGGATCGACCTGCCGACCGGCGCTCAGTCCGGCGACGTCACCGCGACCAGCGCGGTGCTGTGGGCGCGCTCGGCACAGGCCAGCCAGCTGCTGGTCCGGCTCAGCAGCAACGGGCGGGTGGTGCGCTCGGTCCGCGGCGCGTGGACCGACGAGCGGCACGACTTCACCGCCAAGCTCGCCCTGACCGGCCTCGCGCCCGGCCGTGAGTACGACGCCACCATCTGGTTCGCGGACTACGGCGGTCGCCGCAGCCGTCCCGAGCAGCTGACCTTCAGGACCGCGCCGATCCACCCCGCGCCGCAGAGCTTCGTCTGGTCGGCCGACACCTGCGGCCAGAGCTGGGGGATCAACGCCGAGGTCGGCGGCTTCACCGGCTACCGCGCGATGCACGACGTACGGCCCGACTTCTTCATCCACGCCGGCGATCACATCTACGCCGACGAGGTGGTCGAGGAGGCGGTGCTGGAGTCTGACGGCCACATCTGGCGCAACACGGTGATCGAGGAGCTGACCCGACCCGCGCAGACCCTGCGCGACTACCGCGGCCGCTACCGCTACGTGCTGTCCGACGAGAACGTACGGCGCTTCCACGCCGCCGTCCCACAGGTGTCGATGTGGGACGACCATGAGACGGCCAACAACTGGTACCCCGGCTGGGTCTACCCCGACGACCGCTACACCGTGGAGCGGCGCTGCGACGTGCTGGCCCGGCACGGCCGGCAGGCCTGGCAGGAGTACATGCCGATCGCGAACGCCGACCTCACCGGCCGCGGTGACGACGGGTTCGCCTCACGCCGGATCTACCGGAAGATCTCGCGCGGCGCGCACCTGGACGTGTTCTGCCTGGACATGCGCTCGTTCCGTGACCCGAACACCTTCAACAACGAGCCGGAGGAGCGATCGCTGCTCGGCCGTACCCAGGCCGACTGGCTGATCCGCGAGGTGTCGGCCTCGCGTGCCACCTGGAAGTGCATTGTCGCTGACCTGCCGCTCTCGGTGATCGGCCACGACAAGGGTGGCGAGCACTACGAGGGCACCGGCTGGTACGACTCCTACGCCAACACCGACGACGGCGCCCCGCTCGGACGCGAGCACGAGCTGGCGCGGGTACTCACCGCCTTCAAGCGAAACGGTGTGGAGAACTTCTTCTTCCTGACCGCCGACGTCCACTACACCGCCGCCCACCACTACCGGCCCGAGCGAGCGACGTACGGCGACTTCGACGAGTTCTGGGAGTTCGTGTCCGGCCCGATCCAGGCATCGACGTTCGGGGTCAAGCCGCTGGACCAGACCTTCGGCGGCGAGATCGTCTTCGCCAAGGGCAACGACGGGGTCAGCCAGTCGCCGCGGCTGGGCAACCAGTTCTTCGGCCAGGTCGAGATCGCCGCGTCGGGTGAGCTGACGGTCAACCTGCGCAACATCGGCGGACAGGTGCTGTGGACTCGCGAGTTCCATCCGTCCTGAGCGTGGGTACGGTGCCGGGCATGGATGCCCCCTGAGTCTCCCGCTGTCCGCCCTGCTGCTCGTGGCACTGACCGGCTGCTTCGGCGGCGACGGCTCGGACGGCCCGACCCTGACGCTCGAGGCGGACCCGACGGCGTCGTACTCCGACCAGCAGCTGGACTCGGTGCCCGACGTACTCACCCAGCGGCTGCAGGTGCTCGGGTACGGCGACGCGACGGTCGAGAAGGAGTCGTCCACCGAGTGGAAGGTGCAGCTGCCGGCGGACGCGCAGAACCTGACCGCCGAGGAGCTGACCTCGCCGGGCGGTGCGGAGTTCCGGCAGGTGGTCGCGACCGCCGCCAACGCCGAAGCCGAGCCGAGCCAGCCGGACGCGATCGTGCTACCCGACGAGACCGGCGCGTTCCTCGAGCTCGGCCGGCCCGAGATCAACTCCGACCAGGTCGATGAGAGCGAGGCGGCGATCCCGGAAGGGCGCACCGAGTGGGTGATCACGGTCAAGTTCGACGTCGACGGCGCTGCGGCCTGGCAGCGGCTCACCGCGGCGGCCGCCTGCAAGACCGGCGACCAGCAGCGGATCGCGATCGTGGTCGGCGGCGAGCTGGTGTCCTCGCCGACCGTGCAGGCGACCCCGTGCGAGGAGGGCATCCCGGGCGACACCACCGAGATCACCGGCGCCTTCAACAAGGACGAGGCCGAGCAGCTTGCCCACCAGATCGCCTTCCACCCGCTCGCGGTCTCGCTCCAGCCCGCTGGTTGAGGTCCGAGCGAAGCGAGGAGGTTGAGGAGGTTGCGCTAGCAACCGTCTCGAAACCCGTGGCGCAAGAAAGGCGACCTTGCCAAAAACGCGTTCGCGGATTGTCGGTGCGCCGACCTACCCTTGAGCGCATATGAGTAACGCACACGACTTCTCCCTCGACGCCGAGCTGACCGCGACCGAGGCCTGGGATGAGACGGACGAGCGGGACGGCGAAGCTCGCTTCGCGACCCGGTCGTCCGATCGAGAGTCTCCCTTCGAGAGCGGGTACGCCGACGAGGCAGTGTCCGCGGACGGTCCCGACCCCGAAGACGCGGACCTGACCATCGGCGAGCAGGACCTTGCCGAGCGGCACGCCCTGAGGCGTGTCGCCGGCCTGTCGACCGAGCTCGAGGACATCACCGAGGTCGAGTACCGCCAGCTCCGCCTCGAGCGCGTGGTCCTCGTCGGCGTCTGGACCGAGGGCACCGTCGAGGACGCCGAGAACTCCATGGCCGAGCTCGCGCTGCTGGCAGAGACGGCCGGCTCGCAGGTGCTCGACAACGTCTACCAGCGGCGGCAGAAGCCCGACCCGGCGACGTACATCGGCCGCGGCAAGGTCGACGCGGTGCGCGAGATCGTGCAGGCCAGCGGCGCCGACACCGTGATCCTCGACGGCGAGCTCGCGCCGTCCCAGCTGCGCAACCTGGAGGACCGGCTCAAGGTGAAGGCGGTCGACCGGACCGCGCTGATCCTCGACATCTTCGCCCAGCACGCCAAGTCCAAGGAGGGCAAGGCGCAGGTCGAGCTGGCGCAGCTGCAGTACATGAAGCAGCGCCTGCGCGGCTGGGGTGGCCAGCTCTCCCGGCAGGCCGGTGGCCGGGTCGGCGCCGACGGCGGCGGCATCGGTGGCCGCGGCCCCGGTGAGACCAAGATCGAGACCGACCGGCGCCGGATCAACACCAAGATCGCCAAGCTGCGCCGCGACCTCGCCGCCACCAAGGGCACCCGCGAGACGATGCGCCAGGAGCGGCGCCGCAACTTCGTCCCGTCGGTCGCGATCGCCGGCTACACCAACGCCGGCAAGTCCTCGCTGCTCAACAGGCTCACCAACGCCGGCGTACTCGTCGAGGACTCGCTGTTCGCGACGCTCGACCCGACCACCCGGCGGACCACCACCGCCGACGGCCGCGTCTACACGATGAGCGACACCGTCGGCTTCGTCCGGCACCTGCCGCACCAGCTGGTCGAGGCGTTCCGGTCGACGCTGGAGGAAGTCGGCGACGCCGACCTGATCCTGCACGTCGTCGACGGCTCGCACCCGGACCCGGAGGGGCAGATCGCGGCGGTCCGCGAGGTGCTCGCCGACATCGACGCGGCCAAGGTCCCCGAGCTGATCGTGATCAACAAGGCCGACCTCGCCGACCCGATGGTGATCGCCCGGCTCCGCCAGCGCGAGCCGCACTCGGTGGTGGTCTCGGCCAAGACCGGCGACGGCATCGCCGACGCGCTCGCAGTGGTCGAGGGCGAGCTGCCGCGGCCGGCGGTCGAGTTCAGCGCGCTGTTGCCCTACGACCGCGGCGACCTGGTCGACCGCATCCACCGCAAGGGCGAGATCGAGACCCTCGAGCACACCGCCGACGGCACTCTCGTCACCGGCCGCGCCCACGAGGATCTCGCGGGCGAGCTCGCCGCGTACGCGGTCTGAGCCGGTCCCTCCCGGCGGCTCTCCTGGCCGCTTTTGGCTCAGGTTGGGGCGTCGGGGAGGATGTGCGGCATGTCACGCGGTGTTCTCGTCCGTTTGTTGCTCGTGATCGGCCTGCTCGGGGGTTGTGCCGCGCTGGCGCTCAACAAGGAGCCCCGGCTCGGCCTCGACCTGCGCGGCGGTACCCAGATCACCCTGCAGGCCAAGGACTCCCCGTCCGGTGTCGAGGCCAACGCCGACAACGTCGACAAGGCGGTCGGCGTGCTCCGCGGCCGTGTCGACGCGCTCGGCATCGCCGAGCCGACCCTGGTCCGCTCCGGCGAGAACCGGATCCTGGTCGAGCTGCCCGACGTCCAGGACCCGCGGCAGGCGGTCGAGGTCCTCGGCCGGACCGCGCAGCTCACGATCCACCCCGTCGTCGCCTCCGCCGCAAGTGCCGACGCCGAGCCGTCCAAGCCCGACAACCAGGTGCTGACCAGCGACAACGGCGACTTCATCGAGATCGGCCCGACCCGGATCGAGGGCAGCCGGATCAAGGGTGCCGACGCACGGAACGACCCATCGCGCGGTGTGGACTGGACCGTCAACATCGACTTCGACGGCACCGGCGGCAGCGCGTGGGAGGAAATGACCGGCGAGGCCGCCTGTAACCAGCCCGGCGACCCGAAGCGACGGGTCGCGATCGTGCTCGACGGTGAGGTCATCTCCTCGCCGCCGGTGGCCGAGACCGTCGTCTGCGACGTCGGCATCGGCGGCAACGGCACCGAGATCACCGGCGGCTTCACGGTCGACCAGGCCAAGGACCTGGCCCTGCTGATCGAGGGCGGCGCGCTGCCGCTCCCGGTCGAGGTGATCGAGAACCGCACGGTCGGGCCCACCCTCGGCGAGGAGGCGATCGAGGCGTCGTGGAAGGCGGCGGTGCTCGGCCTGATCCTGACCGCGCTGTTCATCACGGTCATCTACCGGCTGGTCGGCTTCGTGGCAACGGTCGCGCTGACGTCGTACGCGCTGCTCGCCTACGCCATCCTGGTCGGCCTCGGCTCGACGCTGACCCTGCCGGGCCTGGCCGGCTTCGTGCTCGCGATCGGCTTGGCGATCGACGCCAACGTGCTGGTGTTCGAACGCGCGAGGGAGGAGTACGCCGAGCATCCGTCGGCCGGGATGAAACGTGCCCTGATGGTCGGCTTCAACAAGGCCTGGACCGCGATCATCGACTCCAACGTCACCACGCTGCTGGCGGCGGCCCTGCTGTTCCTGCTCGCGTCCGGTCCGGTCAAGGGCTTCGGCGTCACCCTGTCGATCGGTGTGGTCGCCTCGATGATCTCGGCGCTGGTGATCGCGCGGGTGCTCACCGAGCTGACCGTCCAGCTGCCGTTCGTACGCCGTCGGCCCAAGCTCACCGGTCTGGCCGACGTCGGCCGGGTCCGGCTCTGGCTGGAGGAGCGCAACCCCGACCTGATGAGCCGCCGCAGGACCTGGCTCGGCCTCTCCGGTGCGCTGGTCGTGATCGCGCTGCTCGGCATGGTCACCCAGGGCCTGAACCTCGGCGTCGAGTTCACCGGCGGCAGGCAGCTGGAGTACACCACCGCCGAGAAGATCTCGGTCGACAGGGCGCGTGAGGCCGTCACCGATGCGGGTTTCCCGACAGCGACCGTGCAGGCGGCCGACGACGACAAGATCAGCGTCCGCACCGGCAAGATCGACGACACCGAGAAGGACCGGATCCGCGAGGCGATTGCCGAGGCGGGTGGCGACGCGACCCAGGTCCGCGACGAGTCCATCAGCGCATCTCTCGGCAAGGAGCTTCGCAACAAGGCGCTGCTCGCCTTCGGGATCGCACTGCTCGCACAGATGGTCTACCTCGGGATCCGGTTCAAGTGGACCTTCGGCCTCTCGGCGGTGCTGACAATGTTCCACGACGTGGTGATCGTGACCGGTGCCTTCGCCTGGCTCGGCAAGCCGATCGACGGGATCTACCTGGCCGCGGCGCTGACCATCATCGGTCTGTCGGTCAACGACACCGTCGTGGTGTTCGACCGGGTCCGCGAGCGATGGCAGGGCAGTAGTGAGGAGAAGTTCACCGAGGCCGCCAACAAGGCCTGCCTGGAGACCACGCCACGCACCATCAACACCGGTCTCGGCGCGATGTTCATCCTGGCCGCGCTGGCCATCCTCGGCGGCGACTCGCTCCAGGACTTCGCGATCGCGCTGCTGCTCGGCCTGTTCATCGGCACCTACTCCTCGGTGTTCGTCGCGACCCCGCTGGCGTCGTACCTGCAGGAGCGGTGGCCGATGCCGCGTGCCACCAAGGTCAAGCGCGGCCCGCGGGCTCCCGACGACTCCGGCGCGGTGATCTGACGCGGCATAGCCGGGACCGGCGTGGGTACCACCCCCGCCATGACTGGACACACCGCAACCGCCGAGGTCGACGTGAGCGCGGCGCCGGCGCAGGTCTGGCAGGCACTCACCGACCCGAGCCAGATCAAGCGCTACATGTACGGCGCCGAGGTCGACGCCACCTGGGAGCCGGGCAGCCCGATCACCTGGAAGGGCGAGTACGACGGCCGCGGCTACCAGGACAAGGGCGAGGTCATCGAGGCCGAGCCCGGACGCCGGCTTGTGGTCACTCACTTCAGCCCGCTGTCCGGGCAGGAGGACAAGCCTGAGAACTGCCACCGGCTGACGTATGACTTGGAGCCCGCCGGCGACCGTACCCACCTGCGCCTGGAGCAGGACAACGCCGGCTCCGCGGAGGAGGCCGAGCACTCCCGCCAGAACTGGCAGACGATGCTGGACAACCTGAAGAACCTGGTCGAGCGCGGCTGAGCACGTCCGGCGCCTTGGTTTCGAGACGGTTGCTGCACAACCTCCTCAACCAGCGGCGTAAGGAGTCGGTGGTGGCGGCTAGGGTGCACGGGTGCCGTCGCCAGAGCCCTCCTCACCCGGCCCAGCCCCAGGCCCGGACAGCCGGGTTCGTGACCTGCTGGCGCGCGCCGTCGACACGCTGGGCGGCCAGGAGCGGCCGGGTCAGATCGAGATGGCCGAGGCGGTCGCGGGCGCGATGCGCGACGGCGAGCATCTGCTCGTCCAGGCCGGCACCGGCACCGGCAAGTCGCTGGCCTACCTGGTGCCCAGCCTGCTCCACGACGACCGGGTGGTGATCGCGACCGCGACCCTCGCCCTCCAGCACCAGCTGGTCGAGCGCGACCTGCCCCGGCTGGTCGACGCGGTCGGCGGCGAGGGCGGCGTCGACGCGAGCTTCGCCGTACTCAAGGGGCGGTCCAACTACGCCTGCCTGCACCGGATCCGCGAGGGAGTGCCGGACGACCAGGGCGCGCTGATCGAGGTTCCCACCGGCACCATGGGCGCCGAGGTGCTCAAGCTGCGCGAGTGGGCCGAGGAGCAGGCGGAGGGCGGCGGCTTCGGCGAGCGCGACCACGCACCCCGGCACACCGACAAGATCTGGCGGCAGATCTCGGTCAGTCACCGCGAGTGCCTGGGTGCGACCAAGTGCCCGTACGCCGCGGAGTGCTTCGCCGAGCAGGCCAAGGAGCGCGCCGCCAAGTCGCAGCTCGTGGTCACCAACCACTCACTGCTCGCGATCGACGCCATCGAGGGGATCCCGATGATCCCCGAGTACGACGTCGTGGTCATCGACGAGGCCCACGAGCTGACCGCGCGGGTCACCCAGGCCGCCACCGACGAGCTGACTGCCAGCGAGGTCGAGCGGGCCGGCAAGCGAGCGAGCCGCCATGTCGAGGGCGATCAGGGAGAGGAGCTTGCCGACGCTAGCGACGCCCTGCGCGCCGCCCTCGACGCGGTCGACCCTGGCCGGATCGACCGGCTCTCCGACGAGCTCGGCGACGCGCTGGTGCTGGTCCGCGATGCCGCCCGCGCCTGCATCTCGGCGTTCCCTAAGGACAGCGCGGACGGCGAGGGCGACGCCGGCAAGACCCAGGCCAAGGGCGGCGTACAGGAGGTGTTCGGCACCGCCGAGCGGATGGCCGCCAACCTCGACTCCGACGTGCTGTGGATGGCTGAGGGCAGGGAGCGCGCGCCGGACCGGCTCTGCGTGGCGCCGCTCCAGGTCTGGGGCCAGATGCGCGACCGGCTGCTCACCGAGAAGACCGTCGTGTTCACCAGCGCCACCCTCAAGCTCGGCGGTGACTTCGACGCCGTCGCCTCGTCGGTCGGGTTGAAGGCAACTGAACGCATCATGCCGCCTGGTTTCGAGACGGTTGCTGCGCAACCTCCTCAACCAACGGCGGGCGAGGATGACGGCGTACTGCCGTGGCACGGGATCGATGTCGGCTCGCCGTTCGACTACGCCAAGCAGGGGATCCTGTACGTCGCGCGCCGGCTGCCGCCGCCGGGGCGCGACGGCATGAGCGAGCGCACCTTGGACGAGATCGTCGGCCTGGTGGACGCCGCTGAGGGGCGCACCCTCGGGCTGTTCTCGTCGCGCCGGGCCGCCGAGACCGCGGCGGAGGCGGTGCGGGAACGGCTTCCCCACCTGACCACGCTCGCCCAGGGCGACGCCCAGCTGCCGGAGCTGGCCCGCCAGTTCGCGAGCGACCCGCACACCTCGCTGTTCGGCACCCTCAGCCTGTGGCAGGGGCTCGACGTACCCGGCGACACCTGCCAGCTGGTGCTGATCGACCGGATCCCGTTCCCGCGGCCGGACGACCCGCTGATGTCGGCGCGCCAGCGCGCGGCCGACCAGGCCGGCGGCAACGGCTTTATGCAGGTCGCTGCCACGCACGCCGCGCTGCTGCTCGCCCAGGGTGCCGGCCGGCTGATCCGGACCACCGCCGACCGCGGTGTGGTCGCCTGCCTCGACTCTCGCCTGGCCACCGCCCGGTACGGCGGCTTCCTCCGCGCCAGCCTGCCCCCGATGTGGTCGACCACCGATCCGGATGTCGTTCGCAACGCGCTGAAGCGTCTCGCCGGCGCCACCCCCTGACTGCCATTGTCTACAAGAATGGTAGGAATAAACATCCACCAACGAAGTTGAGGAAGGTACCCATGATTAAGCCCACCAGGGCGCACACAATGCGTCGCGTGGCTGCAGTGGTCGCAACCTGCCTGGCGCTCGGGACCGTTGGCGCAACAGCGGAAGCCCGGAAGGCCGACACGATCGGCTCCGACGGCGTCGGCGACAGCTACTACCCCCGCTACGGCAACGGCGGGTACGACGTCGGCCACTACGACATCCGGCTCCAGTACGACCCGGCCACCGACAAGCTGTGGGGCCAGACCACAGTGCTGGCCAAGGCCACCCAGGACCTCACCCGGTTCAACCTCGACTTCGGGCTGACCGTCGACTCGGTGACCGTCAACGGCTGGCCCGCCAGCCACACCACCGCCAGCGAGCACGAGCTGGTGATCACCCCGGCCCGCAAGATCAACAAGGGCCAGCGGATCACCGCCGTGGTCCGCTACGAAGGCATCCCGTCGACGGTCAAGATCAACGGCTTCACCTCCTGGAAGCGGACCGCCGACGGCGCGCTCGCGGTCAACGAGCCGGAGATCGCCAACTGGTGGTTCCCGAGCAACGACCACCCGACCGACAAGGCGACGTACGACATCTCGATCGGCGTACCCAACGGCGTCGAGGCGATCAGCAACGGCGTCCAGGCCCGCCCGCCGACGCCGTACCGTCCCGGCTGGACCCGCTGGTCGTGGCGGAGCACCAAGCCCGCGCAGACCTACATGGCGTTCCTCGCGATCGGCCAGTACGACATCACCACCGACACCGCGCCCGACGGCAAGCCTGTCCTCAACGCGATCTCCGAGCGCCTCGGCGACAGCACCAACGCCGCCCGCGCCAGCATCGACCAGACCGTGGAGATCGCGGGCTGGGCGAGCACCGTGTTCGGTGAGTACCCGTTCGAGGCGTACGGCGGCGTGGCCGGCCCGCTGGACGGGATCGGGTTCGCGCTGGAGACCCAGACCCGCCCGGTCTACGGCTACCGCTTCTGGACCGGCGGCAGCAACCACTACGTCGTGACCCACGAGCTGGCCCACCAGTGGTACGGCGACGCCGTGGCGCTGGACGACTGGAAGAACATCTGGCTGCACGAAGGCTTCGCGGCGTACGCCGAGTGGCTCTACTCCGAGCACATCGGCGAGGGCACCGCGCAGGAGCTCTTCGACTTCAACTACGGCCGGATCCCCGCCACGGACCCGTTCTGGCAGGTGAAGCCGGGCGACCCGGGGCCGGAGAACCAGTTCGCCGGCGGCGTCTACACCCGCGGCGCGATGACCCTGCACCAGCTTCGGGTCACCATCGGTGACGAGCTCTTCTTCCAGCTGCTGAAGGACTTCGTCGCCGACCACCGCTACGGCAACTCCTCGAACGCCGACTTCCAGGCCGCCGCCGAGGAGATCAGCGGGCAGGACCTCGAGGCGCTGTTCGACACCTGGCTCTACACGCCGGGCAAGCCGGTGCTCGAGGGCAAGGCGGCCAGGCTTGCCGACCGCACGCCGGAGAAGCCGGCGTCGTTCGACAAGATCGTCGAAGGCGAGGCCCACGCGCGGTAGTGCGAACCTGAGCCAGCCCCAGAACGTCATACGGACCGAGCCCTTCGGGGTTCGGTCCGTTTGGCGTTCCATCCCTAGTAGGTCGGTCAAATCGGACGTATCTCCGCCCGAACGCGCGCATCCTGAATGAGTGGAGGTGTCCGCCATGGCTGCTGACCCGAAGACCGACGACGTCGAGCTCCGACTGCTCCGGCTGTCGGCTGTCCGCTGCCTGCTCTACTGCGCGCTCTTCCTCGTCCTTCAGGTGCCGATGTGGCTGGCACCCGGCCACGAGAACGCCGACCGCACGGCCTCCGCCGACCTCAGGCTCTCACTGCTGCTCGACATCGCCTTCTCGATCGCGCTGCTGATGGCGGCGTTCCGGCTGACCGAGTTCCTGCGCGCCAACGAGGAGCGCCGTACCACCGCGGCCGTCCGTCGCGCTGGCGAGGACGCCGCCGCCGCGGATGCCGCGCGGGATGGCCGCGACCGCCGGTTCCGGCGGATCCGGCTGGGCGGCAGCCTGCTCGCGGTTGCGGCCCTGCTGAACTTGGCCGAGGCCGCGGTTCTGTGGGGGCGCTTCGCCCCGGACGGTGACCCGCTCGACGGGTTCCGCTCGGCGTGGGTCTGGTACCTCACGCCGGTCATCGTCGGCCTGACCGTTGCCGGGGGTGTGCTGGTGGCGAGCGTGCTGCGCCGGGCCGGCGTACCGCTGGGCGACCCGATGCACCGCGCCGCGCTGCGCGCCCAGGCGATCCCACCCAAGATCGGTCAGGGCCGGGACACCGTGATCGCCTGCTCCGGCGGCGGCATCCGGTCGGCGTCGTTCTGCCTCGGCGCCCTGCAGGCCCTGATGGCGGCCGGCGTCTACCGCGGCGCCTCGGCGGTGGTCGGCGTCAGCGGCGGCGGCTACATGGCCGCGGCCTTCCACTACGTCGGCCGGCACCTGACCCCCGCCGACCCCGCGCCGTTCGAGCAGGGCACGCCCGAGCTGACCCTGATGCGCCGGCAGACCCGCTACCTGCTCCCACACAAGACCGAGCTGTTCCGCGGCCTGCTGTCGATCCTGTGGGGCGTGCTGGTCAACGTGGTCATGATCGCGTTCGCGCTCCGGGCGCTCTCCTGGGTGCTCGGCTGGTACCTCGACCGGTACGACGTGGTCATCACCGACGGCACCAACGTCGTGGTCAACGTACCGTTCCTCTGGGCGTTCGTCGCGCTCGCCCCGTGGGGCTTCGCCGTCCTCCTGTTCTTGATCCTGGAGAAGGGCATCGACCGGTTCGCCCAGGTCACCGACGATGTACGCCGCGGCTCGCGCGCCATCCTGCGGCTGGCGCTGAGCGCCGGCACCGTCACCACGGTCCTGATGCTGGGCGTGCCGTACACGCTGCACCTGCTCAACCAGCTGGCCGGCAGCGAGCGGACCTTGCCGAAGGCGATCACGGTCGTGGTCGAACCCGGCCTGTGGGGCTACGCCACCGCGATCAGCGTCATCACCGCCCTCCTGGCACTGGCCAAGACGCTGCTCACCGGCCTCAACCGGGTCGGCTCCCAGAGCAGGCTGGTCGGCAAGGTGCTCAGCAAGCTGCGGCTGGTGGTCGCGCCCTGGCTCGGTACGGCGATCATCCTCGTGGTCGCGTTCGTGGTCTTCGTGCGCTGGACCTCCGGCTACGCCACCCGCGCCGACTGGCGCGACGCCTGGACGACCGGGCTGATGTTCCTGCTGGCCGCGGTGGTGGTCCGGGTCTTCACCGACGCCAACCGCACCTCGCTGCACCACTTCTACCGCGAGCGCCTGGCCACGGCGTACCTGGTCCAGCGCGAGGACCACACCGCCGACGTCGAGCCGTACACCAAGCCGCTACGGGTCTCCAAGTACGCCGGCCGCAACGGCGGCGGCGGACCGGAGCTGGTGATGGCGGCGGTCGCGAACGTCGCCGACCAGCAGTACGTGCCGAGCGGTCGCGGCTGCGTGCCCTTCATCATCTCGGCGAGCGCCACCGGCGTGATCGGAGACCCGTCGCTGCCGCCCCGCGGCACCAAGCCGACCCGTGCCTACGAGGACTCCGCCGACTACGACGGCCGCGACCTGACCGTGCCCGCCGCGATGGCGATCAGCGGCGCGGCGTTCTCACCGCTGACCGGCCGGGCCAACGCCCGCACCCGGCCGGTGCGGGTGCTGCTCACCGTGCTCAACGCCCGGCTCGGGGTCTGGCTCCCCAACCCCTACCTCACCCCGCCGGAGCTGATCACCCGCGCCCGCGCGGCGCGCGCCGAGTACAAGACCTATCGCAAGGCCGATGCCGACGGTCCGAAGGCGCTGGAGGAGTACGTCGCCACCCGCACCGCCGACGGCCTGACCCCGGTGCCGAGCCTGTGGAAGCTGCGCGGCTGGGAGCTGCTTGCCCGGACCATCAGCGTGGCCGGCAAGCCTGGTCCGTACCGGCTGCTGCGCGAGGCGTTCGGGCAGCCGTCCCTCTATGACCGCAAGCTCTACGTCACCGACGGCGGCCACTACGACAACCTCGGCCTGCTGGAGGCGCTGCGGCGCCGGCCGGACCGGATCGTGGTGATCGACGCGAGCGCCGACGACGAGAACAGCTTCGGAACCCTGGCCGAGGCGATCGCCACCGCCCGCATGGACCTCGGCGTCGAGATCACCTTCGACACCTCGAAGATGCGCTCGACGGTCGACGCCGACGGCGGCACCCATCGCGCCGAGGAGGCGTGGGCGGTCGGGCACGCGCTCTACAGCAACGGCGACCGCTGCGTGATCTACCTGCTGAAGGCGCTGCTGACCGACGGCCTGAGCACCGACGTCGAGCACTACAAGCTCAAGAACCCCGAGTTCCCGCGCCGCTCCACTGGCGACCAGCTGTACGACGAGTGGGACTTCGAGGCCTACCGCTACCTCGGCAACACACTTGCCTACAAGATGCTCGACGAGACCGGCCTCGGCCCAATGCCACGTAGCGTAGATCGGTCTGTCATGCGGCTCTCGGTCTGAGGGCGTGGAGGTTGATCGTGGGTGGATCTGGGTGGCTGGTGCTGGCGG
>NZ_QEOO01000032.1 GCF_003121585.1 Nocardioides speluncae | reverse complement strand
CTGGTAGCGCTGCGCGAACCTTCGTTACAGCGCGGCCACCGATTCCAGCATGCACAAAGTCGGGCAACGGTTGCCGACATGTGGTGTGACGGCGCTCGGCACGCGAACGTCTCAAGGGTCCTCAATGGCGTCGAGATCGTCCCTCTCGACAAACCGACCGGACGCAGCACCGATCAGGGCTCGGACGCGAGACGACCGCGCAGCGCGGCAGTTGAAGCGGCGCGACTCGCCATAGTGAGTAGCCAATCCGCGACGTTCTCGGCGGGCGCCGGACGGAAGTAGCAGCCGACGCCGTGAAGGTACGTCTCCCACTCATCGTCGGTTGGATGTGACTCAACGAGCTGGGCGATCTCGGCCACGTTGCGAGCACCACGTCCAAGCCTTCGGAGCGACCAAAGGCGTCAGCGGCGGCATAGACGTCGCCGCACTCGACGTCCCAGTCCTGATGCAGGTATCCGGCGAGAAACCCTGCCAGGTTGTCGAACTTCATGGCGCTGCCCTAGTCGCCTAGGAACCTCAGTTCAGCGGAGGTCGCCCTATGGCTGTCGTCGCACAACTCGGCAATCCTGCTGAGCTCGCCCGCCGCACGATTTGGCGCGGATCGTGACAGTTCGCGCGCCTCGCGTCCAAGTTCATCCAAGGCAGAGCTGGCGAAGATGGCAACGCCATACGGATCGACCTTTCGCAATTGCGGAAACCCACCGTCAATGGCGTTCAAAACTCCCTCGATATCGTCCCACCAATGGTCGGCGCCGCCGACGAGAGCGCCATCCAGCCACAACTCGATCCGTACCGTCATCGGTTCAGCTCCATCGACTAGATCCCGGAAACATCGTGAGCACCTCACCGTCCGGTTTAACAATTACCGTGTACACGTCCGTCGGCAGTCCGGTTACCTGATCCACACCAATGTCCGACGAGGCGTGCATTAGGTATCGCGTATTGCCATTCTTCTGCACGAATCCTACAACGCCATCTGTGTCCGACAGCGCTCGCAAATCTACGGCATCAAAGAATTGGCTCTTGCCTGCCCAGGTGCCGGGAAACTGATGGCGTTCAGAGTGGCCTGGCAGATCGTCGGGGTCACAGCTGAAGAGGCCTAAGGGGTCGGCGTACTGGGTGGGGTTGTGGACGTACGCCGACGGGTTGGGGCCGCCGTGGAGGCCCAGCGGGTCTTGGCTGATGTAGGTCGCGGTGTGCGGATCGTAGTAGCGGAAGAGGTTGTAGAAGAGGCCGGACTCGGAGTCGGCGTACTGGCCTGGGAAAGCGAGCGGGGTGGCGGCGCGGGAGGCGCGAGGTGAGGGTGCGCCCCAGAGGTTGCGGTCGGAGCGCCAGGCGATGTTGCCGGACTCGTCCAGCAGCTCGGTCGGGGCGCCGACGAGGTCGGTGACGATCGCGTAGAAGCGGGCATCGAGAGAGTCGGAGGAGCGTTCGAGCTGGGCGAGGGGGCGCAGGCCGTCGTACTCCCAGGACGTCGAGCCGCCGGCGCCGGTCTGCTCGACCAGGGTGGTGCCGTCCCAGGTGAAGGTGGTGCGGGATGCGACGCTGCCGTCGACCGCGAGGCGTTCCTTGGCGACGCGGCGGCCGAGGGCGTCGTACAGGTAGCGCCACCGCGCGCCGTCGGGGGTGGTCAGGCCGACGAGCCGATCCTCGGCGTCCCAGGTGTAGTGCCACACCTCCGGCTTGCGGGACAGGCGGGTGCGGACTCGCTGGACCAGTCGCCCCTGCCGGTCGTAACTGAACCGGGTGTCGCGGGTGCGCTGCAGCAGCGTCCCGACGTGCTCGCGTCGGTCCCGGGCCACCCGGCCATCGGCGCCAGACCAGCGGAAGTCGTCACCGGCGGTGAGGTTGCCGGCGCCGTCGTAGGCGTAGCGCTCGACCAGCGAGCCGCGACTCGGGCCGGTGACGTGTACGCCGGTGACGCGGCCGCGCGGGTCGAGGTCGAACGTGCTCGCTCCGAGCCCGGTGTCGTCGATGCCGAGCAGCGCGCCGTCGGGCCGATAGCGGTACTGGCGCTCGTGCAGCGTCCGCGGCGACGGCCCGACCAGCGGCGCGGACAGCGTCTGCACCGACACCCGGCCCGCGTCGTCGAACAGCTGGGCCAGCGCCGCGCCGGAGTCCCACTGCCGGAGCCGCTCCCGCCCGACGGCGTCGCGCTCGAAGCGCGTCACGTGCCCGGCGACATCGACTGCCAGCGCTCGGCCCACGGCGTCGTACGTCCAGGCTGACTCCACCCCTGTCGGAGTCAGTCGGGACGTACGACGCCCGGCCGGGTCGTACGCCGAGCGCACGGTCCGGCCGTCGACGGCCTCCGCGAGCACCCGGCCGGCGGCATCCCGCTCGAAGGCCACCCGCGCGTCCGGGTTGTCGGCCGCGGTCAGCCGGCCGGCTGCGTCGTAGCCGAACCGCGTCTCGCGACCGTCGCCGTCGACCTGGGTGACCAGCCGGCCGAGCAGGTCGTAGCCCATCGCGACCGACTGACCTGCGCCGTTGGTCCGGCCGATGAGCTGGCCGGCGTCGTCATAGCGGTGCCGCAGCGTCCGCCCGTTGAAGTCGCGCTCCTCACTGAGCCGCCCGGCCGCGTCGTACCGATAGGTCCACTCCAGGCCGAGGCCGTTGACCACAGCGGTGAGCCGCAGCTCGGTGTCGTGAACGAGCTCGGTGACCGAGCCGTCGGGTGCGGTGATCGAGACCGGCTTGTCGAAGGCGCCGTACGTGTACGACGTCGCGTGGCCGGCCGCGTCGACGTGCTCGACGAGGTTGCCCTCGCCGTCGTAGCGCCGCGTCTCGGTGGCGCCGTCCGGGAGCGTGCGGGAGGCCGGCAGGCCCTCGACCGTCCAGGTCTGGGTGGTGCGGTCTCCGTTCGCGTTGACGACCGCGGTGACCCGGCCGAAGCCGTCCCGCTCGAGCCGGGTCACCGCTCCACCCGCGTCGGTCACGACGACCGGCAGCCCGGCCGCGTCGTTGGCGATGCGGGTGACACCGCCGAGCGCGTCGGTGACGGCGACCAGGTGTCCGCGGGCGCCGTACTCGAAGCACGTGGCCGCACGGGCCGGATCGACCAGCGCAACCCGCCGGCCGTGCTCGTCGTACTCCTGCTGCCACCGCGCGCCGCCGGCCAGCTCCGCGACGGTCGGCAGGCCGACGCCGGCGTACGACCAGCGCTGGATGCTGTCGTCCGGACGTACGACGCGGGTCAGGTTGCCGGCCTTGTCGTAGCCGAAGCGCGTGGTCCGATCGAGCGGGTCGGTCCGGGTGAGCAACCGGTCGTAGCGGTCCCACTCCTGACGGGTAACGCCGCCGGCAGGGTCGACGGTCGCGACCACCTGCAGGCGCTCGTTGACGTGGTACGCCGTCCGCGCGTCCAGCGAGTCGGTGACGACCGTGATCGTGCCCCGGTCGTCGTCGGCGTCGGGGAAGTAGTCGAACGTCGAGCCCATCGCGCCGCCGGTGCCGGCCTGCTCGACACAGCGGCCGGCGCGGTCGTAGCTGTAGCCGAACGCGACCCCGTTGCGGTCCTCCCAGCGCAGGAGCCGGCCGAGGGCGTCGTACTCGAAGCCGAGCGGTTTCCCGGACGAGTTCACGACCTCGGCGAGGTCACCGGCCGGCGAGTAGCCGAACCGCAGTACCGCGACCTCGTCCTCGCCATCCGCTACCTGCAGCGCGACCACCCGGCGTGGCATGCCGCCGGTTTCGACCAGCACCCGGTAGCCGCCGGAGTGCCGCACCTCCAGCGGAGCGCCGTCCTCGTCGCGTACGAACATGATCCGGTCGCCGCCGCTGCGGCTGGTGATCGCAGCGAGCGGTACGACGGCGCGGTCGCCGCCGACGTAGTGGCGCACCTGGCGGGTGTCGGGGTCGGACACCCGCCAGGTGTCGCCGTGAGGACGCTCAAGGGGCCAGCGCGGCCCCTCGAACGGCAGTACCGACTCCCCTGTGGCCGGCACTGGATAGACAAGGAGTACGCCGTCGCCGCGGACCAGGACGACCCGGTCCTCGTCGACCACCAGCCGCTCGTCGAGGGTCGAGGCCCAGGACCGCCCGAACCATCGCCCCCACCGCCACCCCGACTTGTGCACCCGGGACAGCACCAGCGGCAGGACTCCCGGCAGCACCAGGTCGGTCTGCGGCAGCAGCACCTCACCGGTCGCCACGTCGACCGGGTCGCGGTCGCAGGTCATCGCGCACTCGGGTCGGCCGCGATGCCGCTGCTCGAGGACGTCGTCGGCCGCACGCAGCACGTCGTCGGACCGGCCTGCCGCGGCACCCGCGCCACCGGTCAGCAGGCCGAGCAGGACCTCCGGCGCAAGCGTGCCCAGGAACTCCGACGGGTCGTCCCGGAGCTGGCCGAGCATCCCGGCGAGCGCCCGGTCCGGGTGTTGGCCCGCGGCGATCAGCCCGGCGGCGGTGTCGGAGAGGCCCTTGAGGTAGTCGGCCGGGTTCCGCAGGTTGTAGGGGTCGGTGACGTTGAGGCCACGGAGCGTCCCGACCAGGCCGGACAGCCCCTTGAGCGCGCCCATGTCGAAGTGCACCTTCTCGACCATCGCGATGGTGCCGAGGTCGCCGAAGCCGGCCCGCAGCTGCTCGCTCAACCTGGGCTCGGCCGGCGCATCCGTCGTCGCCGACCGGATCGACCGCAGTGCGTTCTCGGCCGCCGAGTCTCGCTGGCGGCGGGCCCGGGCCAGCATCGCCCTGGCCGCAACCAGCTTGTCCACTCCCGGGTCGACGAACTCCCCCGGCGCCACGGGCGGCGTCTGCGAGGTGTCGCCGGCGCGCATCTCCGCGTTGAAGGCGTCGTTCTCCCGCCGGTACGTCGCCAGCGCCTCGCTGTGGTCGGCACGGGCCGCATCGGTCGCCGCCAGCGCTCGCTTGTGGGCGTCGATCGCGTCCTGGGCCTTGCCTTGCGCCCACTCCACGGTCGCGCCGTACGCCGCCCACGCCCGCGCCGCCCGGGCGCAGGCCGAACCGGCTCGGGACCAGTCGCGGGGCTGCAGGTCGGCGACCTCGTCGTACGCCGATCCGGCGTGGCCGGTGAAGGTGCCGGCATCGATGGCCTTCAAGCCGCCGGCGGCGGTGTTGAAGCCGTCGGCGAAATCGGCCAGGTGGCCGGCGGTCTCGTTGATCGCGGCGGCGTCACCGTGGATCAGCTTCTTGGGGTCGTCGGTGTCGCCGAGCTCCAGCTCCGCGATCTCCGCGCCCAGCTTGTCGGCGAGGTAGTCGCCCCAGGTGTCGACGGTGTCTGCCGCGCCCTCCAGGCCGAACCAGTCGAGGCCGGCGGCCAGGGTCTTGGTGTGCGAGTCGACGAACTCGCCGGCCTCCTCACTGACGACATCGACGCCGTCGGCCACATTGTCAGCGACATCCTCGGCCCGGTCCTCGAGCCAGCCCCTGACCCCCATCACCGATCACCGGCCGCCAGCGTCGCGAGACCTGGTACGCCGCCCAGCGGCCCCAGCGGGCCGGGGTCGTCGATCACGTCCTGCCAAGTGTCGGAGGACTCGTCGTAGGCCGCGGAGAACGAGTCGCTGCTCCAGTCGGCGTCGTCCGCCGAGTCGGCGAGCTGGCCCCAGGTCATCGACTCGGCGGCTTCGTCGCTGAGCCGCGGGTCGCCGACCAGATCTACGGCGACGCCACGGAACGAGGCCGCGACGTACTCATCGAGGTCGTGCATCGTCCCCGCGTTCAGCGCCAGCGCCTCGGACAGCCGCTGGCCGTCCTGCACCAGCGCCCGCACGCCCCACGACCACCGGTCGCAGAACTCGTCGAAGGCGTCCTTCAGCTCGGTGTGCCCGACCTGCAGCCCGGACAGCGACAGCTGGGAGAAGCCGCGGCCGGCCTGGCTGGTCCCCGCCGTCCCGAGCTCGCCCAGCTCACCGATCACGGCGTCGATGCCGCGGGCGGCGTCGACCAGCGCCTGCGGGTCGAGGTTCAGCTCGGTCATCAGGCGACCGCCTCGACGACCGGCTCAGCCGCCGGGAAGAGCATCGGGAAGGCGCTGCCGAGGTCGACCGCGATCCCGCCCGGACGGCCGAGGGCCGGCAGCGCGACGTCCTGCAGGAGGCTGCCCGGAAGGGTCAGGAAGTACGTCGACCGGGTGACCGCGCCGCGCGCATCGGCGTACACCGCGAGAGCCTGCTCGGACGTGAACGCCAGCACCCAGAGGACCCCGTCGAGCTCGGTGGTCAGTGGCGCCCCGTCGGCCGCGGACGGCACCAGCAGCTCGCTGCGCCGAAGCGACTCGACCAGCGATTCGCCGTCGGCCACCCCGGCGTGCACCAGCTGGATCTCGCTCCGAAGCACCGCGTTGTCGCGAATCATGGCTCACCTCCTCGTCGTTGCTGTCGCAAACAGACGCTAACGACTTCAAACAGAAGATTCCAGGAGCAAATTCGAGGTTGTGGATAACTCGTCGGAGAGCCGGGAGGTATGCCGTTGTGCCGGTAATACGTCAGCCGGGCCGACTAGGGTTGCAACCGTGACCCGCACCGGATCGGCAGACCTCGTGATCGTTGCCAACCGGCTGCCCGTCGACCGGGTGACTGCGTCGGACGGAAGCCGGCAGTGGCGGCGCTCCCCCGGCGGTCTGGTGAGTGCGCTGGAGCCGGTGATGCGGGCCAACGACGGCGCCTGGATCGGGTGGCCGGGAGACGCCGGGCAGGACCTGAAGCCGTTCGTCGACGACGGGATGTCGCTGGTCCCGGTCGGCCTCACGGCCGACGAGATCGCCGAGTTCTACGAAGGCTTCTCCAACGGCACGCTGTGGCCGCTGTACCACGACGTCGTCGCCAAGCCGGAGTTCCACCGCGAGTGGTGGGAGGCGTACGTCGCGGTCAACAAGCGCTTCGCCGAGCGTGCGGCCGAGGTGGCGTCGAAGGGCGCGACGGTGTGGGTGCAGGACTACCAGATGCAGCTGGTCCCGCAGATGCTGCGCGAGCTGCGGCCGGACCTGCGGATCGGGTTCTACCTGCACATTCCGTTCCCGCCGGCCGAGCTCTTCCAGCAGCTCCCGTGGCGGCGCCAGCTCCTTGAGGGCCTGCTCGGCGCCGACCTGGTCGGGTTCCAGCTGGGTGGCGCTGCCCAGAACTTCATCCGGCTGGTCCGGCAGCGGGTCGGTCACAAGACCCACCGCGACCTGGTCTACCTTCCCGACGGACGCATGGTGAAGGCGGCCGCGTTCCCGATCTCGATCGACGCCGCTGGCTTCGAGGACCTGGCGCGCTCGCCAGCTGTCGAACGGCGTGCGAAGACGATCCGCGAGGCGCTCGGCAGCCCGCGCAAGGTCTTCCTCGGCGTGGACCGGCTCGACTACACCAAGGGCATCTACCCGCGGCTGCGCGCGTTCGCCGAGCTGATCCGCGACGGCCATCTCGACGTCGAGGACGCCGTGTTCGTGCAGGTCGCGACGCCGTCCCGGGAGCGCGTCGAGCAGTACCGCATCCTGCGCGACGACATCGACCGCCTGGTCGGCCGGATCAACGGCGACCTGGGCCGGATCGGCCGGCCGGCGATCTCCTACATGCACTCCTCCTACCCGCGCGAGGAGATGGCTGCTCTGTATCGGACGGCCGACATCATGGTGGTCACGCCGTACCGCGACGGGATGAACCTGGTCGCGAAGGAGTACGTCGCCTGCCGCTTCGACAACGACGGCGCGCTGGTGCTCTCGGAGTTCGCGGGCGCCGCCGACGAGCTGCGCCAGGCATGGCTGGTCAACCCGTACGACATCAACGGCATGAAGGCCGCGCTGCTGGAGGCCTACCACGCCGAGCCGAAGGAGCTCTCGCGGCGGATGAAGGCGCTGCGCAAGACCGTCATCGAGCACGACGTCGCCAAGTGGGCCGGCTCCTTCCTCGCCGAGCTCGCCGCCACCCGCCCGTCACACGGCAAGGTCGTCCGCCCCGCCCGCCGCAGCTGAGACCCTGCGCTCACCCGGCCCGTCTTCACGCCATACGACGCCCACCCGGCCCGTGTTGACGTGAGGTTGCGCTGACCCGGCCCGTCTTCACGCCATACGACGCCCACCCGGCCCGTCTTCACATCCCACCCGTCAACACCGGCCGGGTCAGCGGCCTGACGCGTCAACACGGGCCGGGTCAGCGGTCTCACGCGTCAACACCGGCCGGGTCAGCGGTCTCACGCGTCAACACCGGCCGGGTCAGCGGTCTGACGCGTCAACACCGGCCGGGTCAGCGGTCTGACGCGTCAACACCGGCCGGGTCAGCGGTGGGGTGGGGTTTCGGGGGCGGGCATGTGGGTGCACATGATGTCGACGATCTCCTTGCGCAGGTCGTCGGGGAGGCGGGGCCAGGCGGCGTCGTACCCGTAGACCTCGCCGAGGGTGGTCGAGCCCTGGTGGCCGTCCATCACATCGACGTCCTCGGGCGTGACCAGGCCGGGGTGGGCGACGCCGATGGCTTCGGAGACCTTGAGCAGGTCGCGGCGCAGCGACTTGATGTAGTTGGCGACCCGGACGCTCTTGAGCTCGACGTCGAGGCCGCGGACGTAGCGCGGATTCTGGGTGGCGACGCCGACGGGGCAGTGGTCGGTGTGGCACTTCTGCGCCTGGATGCAGCCGAGCGCGAGCATCGCCTCGCGGCCGACGCTGACCATGTCCACGCCGAGGGCGAAGGCGACCATCGCGTTCTCCGGGATGCCGAGCTTGCCGGCTCCGACGAAGGTGACGTCGCCCGCGAGCCCGGCGGCCGCGAACCGCTTGTAGACGTGCGAGAAGCCGACCCGGAACGGGTAGGCGACCGCGTCCGCGAAGATCATCGGCGCCGCGCCGGTGCCGCCCTCGCCGCCGTCGATGTTGACGTAGTCGACGCCGCGAGTGCGCGGGACCATCGCGGCGACCAGGTCGTCCCAGAACTCGAGGTTGCCGACGGCTGACTTGATGCCGACCGGCAGCCCGGTCTCGGTCGCGACCAGCTCGACGAAGTCCAGCATCGAGTCGACGTCGTGGAAGACCTGGTGCCGCGACGGCGACGCACAGTCGACACCGGCCGGAATCCCACGGATCGAGGCGATCTCCTCGGTGACCTTCTCCCCCGGCAGCATCCCGCCGAGGCCCGGCTTGGCGCCCTGGGACAGCTTGATCTCGATCGCCTTGACCGGCGCCGACGCGACCAGGTCCTTGAGCCGCGCCAGATCGAAACGCCCCTGCTGGCCGCGGCACCCGAAGTACGACGTACCGATCTGGAAGACCACGTCCCCACCGCTGCGGTGGTACGGCGAGAGCGCGCCCTCGCCGGTGTTGTGCAGGCAGCCGGCCATGGCCGCGCCCTGGTTGAGCGCGGTGATCGCGTTTTTGGACAGCGAGCCGAAGCTCATGCCGGAGATGTTGACCACCGACGGCGGCCGGAACGCGTGACGTCGGCCGCGCGGGCCGCCGAGGACCTTCGCCGACGGCAGCGGGATCTCCTCGCCGGTGTGCGGCGCGGTCGGCGCATCCACCTGGGCGAAAGTGCGGTGCTTGAGGATCGGGTAGCCGTCGAGGTGCTCGATGTCGTTGTCGGTACCGAAGCCGAAGTAGTTGTTCTCCAGCTTCGAGCTCGCGTAGACCCAGCGCCGCTGGTCGCGGCTGAACGGCCGCTCCTCGTCGTTGCCGGCCACGATGTACTGCCGCAGCTCCGGCCCGAACCGCTCGATCAGGAACCGGGCATGGCCGACAACGGGGAAGTTCCGCAGGATCGCGTGCCGGCGCTGAATGAGGTCGTGCGCGGCGACCGCGCCGACCGCTGCCGCACCACTGGCGGCCATCCGTCCCCACTTCATTCCGTCACCGTACCCAGCGGACGTGGCCTTGGTCTCGATCCTCTCGCTACTGGTCGTACCGGGCGGTACGGTGCGGCTATGACACTGGTCCCCAAGCCCGACCAGGTGCTGACGGCTGCGGGCAACGTCGCCCACAAGCTGTTGTACGGCGGCTTCGCGGACCTCCGACCGATGCCACGCACCCTGATCGACAGCGGCACGCTGCGTGAGGTCTACCACTACCGCCCGGCGCCGACCGTTCCCGAGGACGGCGACCCGGTCCTGCTGGTCACCCCGCTTGCCGCACCCGCGATCTGCTTCGACCTGCGCCGCGACTGCTCGCTGGTCGAGCACTTCGTGATGGGCGGCCGCCGTACCTATCTGGTCGAGTACGGCCAGGTCTCCTTCAAGGACCGCAACCTCGGCATGGAGCACTGGATCGAGGAGGTCGTCCCGAGCGCGATCGAGGCCGTCTCCGCGCATGCCGGCGGGCGGCCGGTGCACCTGATCGGCTGGAGCCTCGGCGGCATCTTCTCCACGCTGGTGGCCGCCAGCCGGCGCGACCTGCCGATCGCGTCGGTCACGGTCGTCGGCTCGCCGTTCGATGTGCGCCAGGTGCCGCTGCTCGCGCCGATGCGGCCGCTGCTCGACATCGAGGGCATCGGCCCGCTGCGCCCGGTCAGCCGGTTCTACCGCGCCGCGGGCGGCATACCCCGGCCGCTCGTGCGGTGGGGCTTCCAGCTCTCGTCGTTCCAGAAGCTGGTGACCAAGCCGCTGGCCGTCGCCCAGCACCTCGACGATGCCGAGTGGCTGGCCCAGATCGAGGCGGTCGACCGGTTCACCGACAACATGATCGCCTACCCCGGCCGGACCTTCGGCCAGCTCTACCACCGGTTTGTGAAGGGCAACGCGCTCGCGTCCGGCGTGATCGCGTTCGGTGACCACAAGATCGAGGTGAAGAACGTCAAGGCGCCGGTGCTGATCTTCGCCGGCGCCACCGACGGGATCGCGCCGGTCGCAGCGGTGCAGGCGCTCGAGCCGCTGCTCACCGGGGCGAAGAAGGTACGCTTCGAGGTGGTGCCCGGCGGTCATCTCGGGATGCTGACCGGCCGCGCCGCCCGGCGTACCACCTGGCTGATCATGGACGACTGGCTCGACACCTGGGCCAGCCCGGACAAGGCCGCGCCCAAGAAGAAGCCCGCGGCCAAGAAGGCCCCTGCTAAGAAGCCCCCAGCTAAGAAGGCGCCACCGAAGAAGAAAGCGCCGGCCAAGAAGGTGGCCGCGGCTAAGAAGGTGGCCCCCAAGCCCGAACCGGACGCCATCGGTGTCAATCCGGTACGCCGCTTCGGCTCGGGCGGATCCCGCGCGCTAACTAACTAGGCCGACGCGCCCTGGTCGCGGCATATACCGGACACGTTCACGTGCGGGGCATCGACACTGCGCAAGCGGGCGGACGATGCTGGCGGACGAGTGGGGTCACCACCAGAACCCCTTCGCTCTCGGAAAGAGGAACTCATGCGCCGACTCCGATCTGTCATCGCCGCCCTCGCCGTTACCATCGCCAGCGTCTTTGTCGTCACCACCGGCACGATCGCCCCCGCCTACGCCGACGAGTGCTACACGTGGAACCGCAACCTCAGCCAAGGCGCGTCCGGCGCCGACGTCGCCGAGCTCCAGGTCCGGGTCGCCGGCTGGGCCGGGTACGGCGTCAACATGGGTATCGACGGCCAGTTCGGCCCGCAGACCCACAACGCCGTCCGCAACTTCCAGGCGGCGCACGGACTGGCCGCCGACGGTGTTGCCGGCCCGAACACCTACAGCAAGATCTACGCGCTCCAAGATGCCGACTGCTCGACCTTGCACTTCAACTGGTCTGAGGTCGACGGCGGATGTGGCCAGGGTGGCTACAGCGGCGGCTCGGTCAGCGCCGCCACCGTGAAGGAGAACCTGAAGCGGTCGATGTGGCGGGCCGAGGCGCTGCGCCAGAAGCTCGGCAACCGGCCGCTGATCGTGTCGTCGGGCTTCCGGAGCCAGGCGTGTGACCGGCAGGTCGGCGGCAGTGGCACCGGCCAGCACACCTACGGCCGGGCCCTCGACTTCACCGGTACGCCGTCGTTCTGCCAGCTCGCCCAGACGGGCCGCGACGTCGGCTACGGCGGCATCTTCGGTCCCGGCTACCCCGGCCACAACGATCACACCCACCTCGACATCCGTGCCGGCCGCTCCTGGAGCGCGCCGAGCTGCGGGATCTGACCCAGCGAGGGAGCGCTAGCGTCGTCGAGACCACTGGGTGGATGGTGGTCTCGACGACGCTTGCCGGCGCTCGCCGCTCGGCCGGCCGGCACCCGATAGGTTGGCCCGCGTGAGTGCGCTGGCGGGCCTGGTCGAGAAGAAGCTGGTGGCGGCCGACTGGGCCGACGCGCTGGCACCCGTGGACGGTCGGATCGCGGCGATGGGCGTGTTCCTCCGCGAGGAGCTGGCCGCTGAGCGGCCCTACCTTCCGGCGGGCGATCACATCCTTCGTGCGTTCCAGCGGCCGCTGTCCGACGTACGCGTGCTGATCGTCGGCCAGGACCCGTACCCGACGCCCGGCCACCCGGTCGGACTGAGCTTCAGCGTGGCTCGCGACGTACAGCCGATCCCGCGCAGCCTGGCCAACATCTACCAGGAGCTGCAGACCGACCTCGGCCTCCCGCCCGCGCCGCACGGCGACCTGACCGCCTGGGCCGAGCAGGGCGTGATGCTGCTGAACAGGGTGCTGACCGTGCGTCCCGGCGTCGCCGCGTCGCACCGCGGCAAGGGCTGGGAAGAGGTCACCGAGTGCGCGATCGCTGCCTTGGTACGCCGCGGCGGCCCGCTCGCGGCGATCCTCTGGGGCCGCGACGCACAGTCGCTGAAGCCGATGCTCGGCCAGGTGCCGTGGGTCGAGTCGCCGCACCCGTCGCCGCTGTCGGCCTCCCGCGGCTTCTTCGGCTCCCGCCCGTTCAGCAAGGTCAACACGCTGCTGGAGCAGCAGGGCGGCGTACCGGTGGACTGGACGGTCCCCGCAACCTGATCGGGGTCATCATGGAGTCATGACCCGGCTCCCTGCCCTCTACCTCGGCCACGGCGCGCCACCGCTGCTCGACGACCCGGTGTGGTCCGGCGAGCTGCGGGCCTGGGCGGCGCGACTGCCCCGACCAACCGCGATCCTGATCGTCAGCGCCCACTGGGAGTCCGCTCCCGTGAGCCTGACCGCGCCGGGCGCCCCGCTGGTCTACGACTTCGCCGGCTTCGACCCGAAGTACTTCGCGATGACGTACGCCGCGCCGCCCGCCACCGCGCTCGCCGAGCGGATCACCCAGCTGATGCCGGCAACCGAGCCGGTCCACCAGCACACCAGCCGCGGGCTGGACCACGGCGCCTGGGTGCCGCTGCGGATCATGTACCCCGATGCCGACATCCCCGTCGTGCAGATGTCGCTGCCGAGCCAGGACCCGGCCCGGCTGCTCGCGCTCGGCGAGCGGCTGCGGCCACTCCGGGACGAAGGCGTGCTGGTGATCGGGTCCGGGTTCCTGACCCACGGTCTGCCGTTCCTCCGCGACTGGTCGCTCGACGCGGAGCCGCCGGGCTGGTCGGTCGACTTCGACCTCTGGGCCTCCGAAGCGCTCGCCCAGGGCGACGTCGACGCGCTGTCGGCGTACACCTCGAAGGCGCCGGGCATGCCCTACGCACACCCCACCGTCGAGCACTACATCCCGCTCTTCGTGACCCTCGGCGCCTCGACCGACACCGGCGCAGCGCCCGAGCAGGTGATCGACGGATACTGGATGGGCCTGGCGAAGCGGTCGTTCCAGGTCGCCTGACGAGTGACCACTAGTGGTCAGAGGATGCCGTGCTCGCGGGCGTAGATCGCGGCCTGGGTGCGGTCGCGCAGGCCGAGCCGTTCCAGGATCCGCGACAGGTAGTTCTTCACAGTGCCCTCGCTGAGGTGCAGCTCGCGCGCGATCTCGCGGTTGGTCCGGCCGTCGGCGACCAGCCGGAGCACGCCGATCTCCCGCTCACTCAGGGGTACGCCGGTCCGCGCCCGCGGCGCCGGGTGGGCAGCGAGCGCGTCGACCAGCCGCCCCGTCGCTGCCGGATCGAGCTGTGCGACGCCGGCGTGGGCGAGCCGGATCGCCGCCGCGAGATCGTGGGTCGGCAGGTCCTTCAGGAGGTAGCCGGCGGCGCCGGCCCGCAGCGAGCGGACGACGTACTCCTCGTCGTCGAAGGTCGTCAGCATCACCACCTTGCTGGCCGGCGACCTGGTCCGCAGCGCCGCCACCGCCTCGACCCCGTCCAGGTGCGGCATCTGCACGTCCATGAGTACGACGTCGGGCGCCACCTCGCCCGCCAGCGCGACGGCCTCACGCCCGTCGGCGGCGGTACCGACGACCTCGATGTCGTCGTGGATGCCGAGCAGCGAGGCGATCCCCTCACGCACCAGCTCCTGGTCGTCGACCACGAGCACCCTGATCATGAGGCGGCCGCCGGCACGGTGACGATCAGCCGAGTGCCGACGCCAGGCGAGCTCTCGAGGTCGACGACACCGCCGACCTGCTGGGCCCGCTCGCGCAGGCCGCGCAGCCCGAACCCACCCCGGCCCGGCGGCGTACCGCAGCCGTTGTCGCTCACGACCAGCCGTGCCTGGGACCCGCGCAGCTCCACCCGGACCCCGATCTCGGTCGCGTTGGCGTGCCGGCGAGCGTTGGTGATGCCCTCCTGGGCCGCGTGGTAGAGCGTGACCAGCACCGGCTCCGGGTAGCCCGCCTCGTCACCGCTCACCTCGACCGGAACTCTGCCGTTCACCAGCTCGCGCAACGCGGCCGCCAGCACGAACGGCCGGTCCTCGCGCAGGTCGCCGACCGAGCGCCGTACGTCGGCCAGGGCCTTGCGCGCCGATCGTTCCGCATCGGCGAGTGCGGTCGCGGCGGCGTCCGGGTCGCGGTCGCCGAAGACCGACGCCTTCTCCAGGAGTACGACGATCGCGGTCAGGTGGTGGCCGAGGTCGTCGTGGATGTCGCGGGCGATCCGGTTGCGCTCGGCGGCCGCGGACAGCCGGGCGACATCGCGGCGGGACGCCTCCAGGTGCTGCCGCCCGGCGCGCTCGGCGGAGGCCACTGCCGCCATGCCGACCGCCGCGACCATCGCCAGCGCGAGCATCAGCAGGTCGGCCACCCGGTCCCGGTCGGCGTACCACTGCGGTGCCGTCCACTGCCACCCCGCGACGGCGACGCCGATCCAGGCGCCGGCCACCGCGATACTGACCCGGCGGCCGAACGCGAAGTACGCCGTCCACGGGCCGAGCACGAACAGTGCCCGCGAGAGTCCCGACCCGTCGGCCACCGCCACCGCCACGAAGAGCGCGGACCGGACCACGAGCAGCACGACCGGCGAGACGCCGCGCGCCTCCAGGAGGTCGGTACCGAACAGTGCCGCGATCCCCACGAGGAACAGCCCCCACTGGGTGTCGCCGAGCCCGCTGAGACCGGCGTACGTGCCGGCCACCAGCACCGCGCCGTACAGGAGCGGCGACACCCACGGGAAGGGCGAGCGCGAGGTCACACGGTTGAGACTAGTTCGGGTGCCGCGACCTCGTGGCTGGACCAGAGAGCAGCCGAGAGCCAGATCAGGCAGCCCGCCGCGACCACGTGCATCGCGCTGGTGAACACGGAATCCGGCAGCGAGGCGAGTACGGCGAGCAGCGGGAAGACGATGACGTAGGTCCACGACGGCACCGCCGGCAGCACCCGCGCCCTGATCAGCGAGATCCCGAACAGGATGCTGCCGACGATGAACACGAGCACGCTGAGGCCGAGAGCAGCCTTGGTGGGTCCGGTCAGCAGTTCTTCGGCGACCGGCTTGTCGAGGTAGAAGACCACCAGGTTGAGCGCGAACGCCAGGCCGGCGAAAAGGGTCAGCCCGATCAGGTTGACGGCGTACGCCACCGCGCCGAAGCGACCGGCAGCCTGCGCGTGTCCGAGGTAGATCGCGGTCACCGCCGGCGGGCCGCAGGCCGCCCCCAGCCCGATCACGAAGCTGGTCAGAATCGTCTCCCCGGTGACCGCCTCGACCGCGCCAGGCACGCCGAGGGACAGGCCGAGGACTACACCGCATATCGCGCCGAAGCGCACCATCCAGGTCAGGTTCATGCGGGCAGGCTAGGCACGCCGAAAGTCACCTCGGCAGTGCCGAAGGTCAGCTGCCTGGCCACCTACGCCTTGGTTTCGAGACGGTCGCTGCGCGACCTCCTCAACCAGCGGCCAAGCGTCAGCGGAGGCGGGTCTTGCGCATGATCTTGAGCGACATCAGCGTCTGCTTGGCGTACGCCGCGTAGGTCTGGTCGCCCTGCGGGCCCATCACCTGCTTCTTGAGCACGGCGAGGTTGATCGCGTCGGTGTACTTCAGGAGACCCTGGTCACCGTGCCGGGCACCCACACCGGACTGCTTGACGCCGCCGGAGGGCGTGCCCTTCGATGCGTACGCCGTGGCCAGGGTGTCGTTGATGTTGACGTTGCCCGCCTCCAGCCGCCGGCCGACCGCGGTCGCCCGCTTGACGTCGCGGCCCCAGACCGAGGCGTTCAGGCCGTAGTCGGTGTCGTTCGCAAGCTTGACCGCCTCGTCGACCGAGCCGACCCGGTGCAGCGCGACCACCGGCCCGAAGGTCTCCATCGTCCCCGCAAGCATATCGGTGGTCACGCCTTCAAGGACCGTCGGCTCGATGAAGGCCGGGCCTACGTCGGGCCGCGCGCGGCCTCCGGTCAGCACCTTCGCGCCCTTGGCCACCGCATCGTCGATGTGGGACAGCACCCGGTCGCGGTGGTCGACGGAGATCAGCGAGCCGAGGTCGTACTCGTCGAAGGAGTACGACGCCCCGATCGTCAGCTCCTCGAGCGCCGCGACGAGCTGGTCGCGGAAGGCGTCGTACACGGTGGTGGCGATGTACATCCGCTCGATGTGCATGCAGACCTGGCCGGTGTTGGCGGTGACCCCGAACACCGCGCCCTTGACCGCCTCCTCGATGTCGGCGTCGTCAAGCACCAGCATCGGGTTCTTGCCGCCGAGCTCCAGGCAGCAGCCGATCAGGTTGCGGCCGGCGCGCTCGCCGATCACCCGGCCGGTCGCGGTGGAGCCAGTGAACATCACGTAGTTGGCGCCGTCGATCACCGCCGGCCCGACCGCCGCGCCCTCGCCGCAGACGACCTGGAACAGCCCCTTCGGCAGCCCGGCCTCCTCCAGCAGCTCGACGCCGTACAGAGGTGAGAGCGCGGTCTTGTTGTCGGGCTTGAGTACGACGCCGTTCCCTGCCATCAGCGCCGGCATCGCGTCGGACATGCCGGTGGCGAACGGGAAGTTCCAGGGCGCGATGACCCCGACCACGCCCTTCGGCTGCCGGACCTCGGTCGACGACGAGATCACCGGCACCGGACCGGCATGCCGCTTGTCGGCCAGTAGCCGCGGCGCCCGCTTGAGGTAGTGGCTGATCACCATCGGGACGTCGCACGTCTCCTCGAAGGCCATCCGCCGCGCCTTGCCGCTCTCGGCCTGGACCAGGTCGACGATCGTCTCGTTGCGCTCCAGCAGCAGCTCGTGGAACTTCTTGAAGACCTTGAGCCGCTGGCGAAGCGGCCACTGCGACCACTCCCGCTGGGCGGCTCGAGCCTCGGCGTACGCCTGCTCGATGTCGTCCGGGGTGGACTGCGGCAGCTCGACGAGTACGTCGCCGGTGTAGACCTCGGTCAGCTTCCAGGTGCCGCCGGACGTCGATGGGACCCGCGAGACCAGCCGCTGCAGGAAGGCGTCGGTGAGCGACGCGGGCCGGGTCATGACGCCGCCTCCGTGATCAGCGCGGCGGCCTTCTCGCCGATCATCACCGACGGTGCGTTGGTGTTGCCGCCGATGATGCTCGGCATGATCGACGCATCCGCGACCCGCAGCCCGTCCACGCCGCGGACCCGTAGGTCGGGATCGACCACCGCCCGTTCGTCTGTGCCCATCCGACAGGAGCCGACGCCGTGGTAGACGGTGGTGGCCCGGTTGCGGATCTCGTCCTTGAGCGCGTTGTCGTCGAACGCGGGACCGGGGTGCAGCTCGCCGCCGCACGCCGCCGCGACCTTCGCCGACCGCATGATCTCCCGGGTCATCGTGATCCCCTCCAGCAGCACCTGCCGGTCGCCCGGCTCGGCCAGGTAGTTGAAGTCGATAAGCGGCGCGGCCGTCGGGTCGGCGCCTGCCAGGCGGAGGGTGCCGCGGCTGCGCGGGTAGATCAGGGTGGCCAGGATCGTCAGCGCGCGGCGCTTGTCGACCTTGTGCTGGACGGGCGCGTCCTGGTTGGGCGAGGGGTAGGCCCAGGGCAGCGCGTGCAGCTGCATATCCGGTACGTCGGTCGCCAGCGAGGTGCGCACGAAGCCGACGGTCTCGAACACCGAGTGCGCCAGGAACGACCCACCCCGCGTCAGCTCACGCGCGAGGCCGCGCGCGTAGTGGAGCGGGGTGCCGCGGTGCACCGCGTTCTTCATCAGGAAGGTGATCGGCACGAACAGGTGGTCGTGCAGGTTGTCGCCCACCGGCAGGTCGGCGACCACCTCGATCCCGTGCTCGCCGAGGTGGGCGGCCGGCCCGACGCCGGACAGCATCAGCAGCTGCGGCGATCCGAAGACCCCCGCGGCGAGGATCACCTCCTTGCCGGCCCGGACCACGCGGCGTACACCCTCGTCGATGACCTCGACGCCGGTAGCCCGGCCGCCCTCGATGACCACCTTGGCCACGGTCACGTCGGTCTGCACCTGGAGGTTGGCAGGAGCGAGGTTGTGGAGGTAGCCGCGCGCCGCGCTGTAGCGCAGGCCGCCGTGGACGCTCTGCTGGAAGGTGCTCATCCCCTCCTGCTCGGCGCCGTTGTAGTCCTTGACCACGGGTACGCCGAGGGTCTCGGCCGCGGCCTCGCGGAACTGCGCGCTCGCCTCGGTCACCAGCCCGTGCCGGGTCACCTTGATCGGGCCGCCGGCGCCGCGATAGTCGTCCGCGCCGTCCTCGAAGTCCTCGATCTTCTTGTAGAGAGAGGTGACATCAGCCGCGCCCCAGCCCTTGTTGCCCTCGGCCTCCCAGGCGTCGTAGTTGGCCCGGTTGCCGCGCACCCAGAGCATCCCGTTGACCGAGCTGGACCCGCCGAGCACCTTGCCGCGGGTCTGCGGGATCTTGCGGTCGAGCGCGTGCTGCTGAGGCGTTGTGTAGTAGCCCCAGTCGACGGTCGCCTTGATCTTCGGCACCGCATGCATCGGGCCGATCATCCCGGGCTTCTTGACCAGGAACTTCTCGTCGCTCCCGCCGGCTTCCAGGAGTACGACGGAACTGCCGGCCTCGGCGAGCCGGGCCGCGACCGCGCACCCGGCACTTCCCGCCCCGACCACGACATAGTCCGCTTCTTCGACCTTGACCTGCGCCGCCTTCGCCATGGCGGTAACTGTAACGCGTTCTAGTTCTGCGCGGAACGGGTCCGGCTGGGACGTCATACGCTCCGGCTCGTATAGGCGGCGGTTCGTATGACGTCCCGCGGCACGTCATACGGTGCGACACCTATGCCTGACGGTTCGTATGACGTTCGCCCGGCTGCCAAGATCGGCGGGTGCAGATCCTGTCGATCCAGTCCTCGGTGGCCTACGGACACGTGGGCAACTCCGCCGCCGTCTTCCCGCTGCAACGGCTCGGCCACGAGGTGTGGCCGGTGCTCACCGTGCACTTCTCCAACCACACCGGGTACGGCGCGTGGCGCGGACCGCTGCTGGCACCGACCGACGTCGCCGAGGTGATCGAGGGCGTCGCCGAGCGCGGCGTACTCCCGTCGATCGACGCCGTGCTGTCCGGCTACCAGGGCGCTGAGCAGGTGGGCGCGGTGATCCTCGACGCGGTCGCGAAGGTGAAGGCGGCGAACCCTGCGGCGGTCTACTGCTGCGACCCGGTGATGGGCGATGTGGACCGCGGGATGTTCGTGCGGCCCGGGATCCCGGAGTTCATGCGCGACGAGGTGGTCCCGCACGCCGACATCCTCACCCCCAACCACTTCGAGCTGGACTTCCTGGCCGGCGGCGCGACCACGTCGGTGCCGTCGCTGCTCGCGGCGGTCGACGAGGTGCGCGCACGCGGGCCGCGCGACGTACTCGTTACCTCCGTGCTGACCAGCGACGCCGAGGACTCCCTCGACGTGGTCGCTGTCTCCGACGAGGGCGCATGGGCAGTCACCACGCCGCAGCTGCCGATCGCGCCGAACGGCTGCGGCGACGTCACGGCCGCGCTCTACCTGGCGCACCTGCGCACGACCGGGTCGGCACCACTCGCCCTCGCCCGGACGACCGCCTCGATCTTCGCCGTACTCGAGGCCACGATCGCCGCCGGCACCCGCGAGATCCAGCTGATCGCCGCGCAGGACGCGATCGCCGCTCCACCCGAGCGGTTCGAGGTCCGCCGGCTGCGCTGACCACCAGGGGTGTGGCGGGGGTGGCACAGGGAAATCCCGGATGCGACCGACCGCCGGCTCGCCCTACCTTCGTGGCATGGGTCAGGTCGTTGAAGGCACTCCGCGCTGGGCCGTGGTCGCGGCGTACGTGGCGGTGGCGTCCGTGCTGCCGTCGGCGGTGTGGCGGACGGCGATCGGCTTCGGCGCCGAGCTCGGCACCACCGACGAGTGGCGTGAGTTCCAGGAGCTGCCAGGCGCCGGGACCTGGTACGTCGTCGCGCTGAGCGTGCTGTCGATCGGCGCGGCCCTGCTGACGTTCGGCCTGGTCCGGCCGTGGGGCGAGCGGGTCGCGACCGGGCTCGCGGTCGGCGTCGCCACGACCGGCGCCCTGATCGTGCTCTGGATCTGCATCGTGAGCGTGGTCAACTGGGACCAGATCATCGGCTTCAAGGGCCGGCCCGCGCCGGGCTGGTACGAGCTGGCGGTCGCGGCGTACCTGCCCGCCCTGCTCTGGGCACCCGCCGTACTCGCCGCAACCTGGGCCTACTGGCGCCGGCGTACCGAACCCGCTGTGGAGCCGGTGACAGGATTTGAACCCGCGACATCCTCTTTACAAGAGAGGCGCTCTACCAACTGAGCTACACCGGCCTGGCGAGCCCACATGGTAGTCGGCTTCGCTGCCGGACTCCGCATCAATACCGGACCAGTTCCTGCCCGCCTACCGCGCCGACACGCCGCTCTGACGGCGTGTCGGCCCGGAAGCCGTGCACGAGTTGGTGCGGTCGACGGGCCTGGGCGGGCTATCGGCCCCGAGTCCGACAGCCCGCCAGCCCTTCGCTGGGAAGTGAGAGGTCCCGAGATCTCCTCACGTCCCAGAACTTCAACTACTCAGCGACCTCCTCGTGACCAGGACGCCTGCTGCCGTCGGCGCCTGCCGAACGTGGGTTCCGAGGCCCGCGTTCGTCCGGCCGGCGGCAGCGTTGCTGCCGGGGGTTTCCGAGTCGCCCTCCGGCAGATCTACCTGGACGCCGTCTTCCGAGTCGACGGCGACCGAGAGGTCAGCGTGCATCAATCGAACCTGCGTCCATCCCGGCCTCGGGCGTGAGGATCACGCCCGCTTCGCCGGCCGAGATCGTCCCGACACCGGGAGCTGTCGCCGTGCCGCTGGGGATCGCGACGTGGTCGAGGTCCGGGGAGGTGAGGTCAGGAATCTGGATCTCCGGAACCTCGCCCTCAGGGATGCCGACTTCCGAGTCGTCGCCCTCAGGAACCTCGAGCTCCGGCAGGTCCAGCACGGGCAGGCCCGGGCCGGTGCCGTTGGCGGGCATGAACTCCACGCCCTCCGCGCTGGCCTCGAACGTGCCGACCCCCGGAACCGTCGCGGTGCCGGACGGCGCCTCGACCTCCGGTACGCCGGGAGCCCCGGGCAGACCGGGAACACCGGGCAGAGCGGAGTCACCAGCCGGCGTGAGCACCACACCGCCGTCACCAGCCGAACCCGCGGCGACACCCGGCACGACAGCCTCACCGGACGGAACACCCGGCTCGCCACCGGCATCCGGGGTCACGCTCACACCATCCTGGCCGGCCTCAGCCGAACCAGCACCCGGAACCGTCGCCGAGCCGGACGGCCCGTCAAGGCCAGGCACACCCGGCAGTTCCGGCGCACCAGGTACGCCGGGAACCTCAGGCAGGCCGGGCAGCTCGGGAACACCGGCGTCGGCCGGGGTGAACACCACGCCGTCCTCGCCGGCCGAACCCGTACCGACACCCGGCACCGCAGCCTCACCGGACGGAACACCCGGCTCACCGCCGGCTTCCGGGGTCACGCTCACACCGTCCTGGCCGGCCTCAGCCGAACCAGCACCAGGAACCGTTGCCGAGCCAGACGGCCCGTCAAGCCCAGGCACACCCGGCAGTTCCGGCAGACCCGGAACCTCAGGCAGGCCGGGCAGCTCGGGCACGGCAGCGTCACCGGCCGGCGTGATCTGTACGCCGTCCTCGCTCGCCGATCCGGTGCCCACGCCCGGGACGGTCGCCTCGCCGGAGGGGGCCTCGAACTCCGGAGCCTCGGCGGCCTGGGCGTCGAGGTAGGGGCCGTTCGCGTTGACGCCGGCGGTGCCGACGCCTTCCAGCGTGGCCGACCCCTGCGGGGGCGGCGGCGCGCTTCCGGCGTCGGCGGCGGGGGTCACGGTGACCCCGTCCTCACTTGCGTCGACCGTGCCCGCCTGGGGCAGGGTCGCGGTGCCGGACGGCGTGCCGGCAGCTCCACCGGCATCGGGCGTCAGGCTCAGGCCGGACTCGCCGGCCTCGACGGTGCCGGCACCCGGGGTGGTCACGGAGCCGGACGGCGCCTCCACCTCCGGTGCCTCGGCGGCCTCGGCCTCGACGTACGGGCCGTTCGCGTCGACACCCGCGGTCCCGACACCCTCGAGGGTGGCCGAGCCCTGCGGTGCGGCGACATCGTCACCGGCCTCCGCGTCCGGGGTGATCGTCGCGCCGTTCTCGTTCGCGCCAGCGGTGCCTACACCGGGCATGGTCAGCGAACCGGACGGGAGGACGGCGTCCGTCCCGTCGTGAAAAGTCGTCATTCCCAGCACGGCCGCGTCGGCGGTACCGGGGTTGTGCGCTGCCATCACGGGCTGCGCGGTCGCTTCAAGTGCAGCGGAGTCCGGGCCATCTGCGTGAGCGGCGAATGCGCTCACCCCGAGAAAGCCTGCCGCGAAGAATGAAGCTGTGGAGATCCTTCGGGTCCACGTGTTCATCGTTCACTCCCTTGCTCATGAGTTGCTACAAAGTGGGGCGTTTGGTGAGTGCCAGGCGAGCCACAGTTGGGGCCCGGCAGAAACTGCCTCAGCGTGCTTGTAGCGAGTGCTCAGTCAGGAGCGAACTCGGGCCGCGCCACCGGAGCGGTGTGCGGCCGGGCGTCGGTGCGAACCGGGTCGGAGACGAGCCCCGCGCGGTCGCCGTACGACGCCGAAGCGGGTGTCGCGCGGTCCGCGACGCCGGCTCCGCTCCCGCCGGAGACCACGCCGTGGTCACCGCCCAGGAGCTCGTTCAGCGGGAGGTCCCCGCCGAGGTCTGAAGAGGTTGCCGCGGCCGCGCCGGCCGAAGCCGAGGTGGACCGCGCGAGCACCTTGCCGGCCGGGCGGGCGCCGACCTGAGCGCCGTTCGTCGCGGCGCGGGACGCGGTCGAGGCGGGCAGCGCCACGGCCTCGGGGCCGCGCTCGAAACCACCGAGATCAGGCGGTACGACGACCGGTCGGGACGGCAGTGGCCCGTCGTTGGGAGCCTCGTGATCCGGCGTCCCCGACCCCGGAACCACGCCTCCCGGGACCAGGTCGAGGATCGGCGCCACGGCGCTGTTCGCGGTGTCCTGGAGGTCCTCCGGAAGGCCCTCCGGCGCGGCGCCCTGGGAGATAGCTTCGACGGTCTCGTCGACCGTCTGGGAGCCGTCGTCCTCGACGCCGCCGACGACCTTGCCGCTGGTCGCAACAGTGTCGCGAACCACGTCCGCGGCAGCGTCCACGACCGGTGCCGCGGCGCCCGCCACGGGCGCCTCCTCGACGACGTTCGCGGTGTCCGCGACGACGTCGGGTACGACGGCCGCTGCGCCCGCAACGTCGGTCAGCGAGGACTCGTCCTGCGCGGGCGGCTTGCCGCCGCCCTCGTCCTCGATGATCCCATCGTCCACATGCTCATCGGCCGGCTCGGGCTCCGCCACGGGCGCGGACTCATCGGCCGGACCGCCCTCGTCAGGGAGCTGGGCGCTGGTCGCGGACTCGTCCTCAACGATGCTCTCGTCGTCGGCCTGGGCAGCCGCGGTGCCGACCATGAAGGCGGCAGCGAGCGCGGCGAGAAGGATGCCGAGGCGGATCAGGAAACGGTGCGAGCGCGCGGTTCGGCGCTGCTGCGCCGTCACCTGCTCTGCGCTCGCGTACATCACGTCCCCGAGAATCGAGTTGAACTAACGATTAGAAATCAGAGCACTCCAATGTCGGTTCGTAAAGCCCCTAATCGGACATTTGCGACTTTTAGTTGATAGGTCCGATGCGTCGAGGGCTGAGGCGGCCGCCAACTGTCCGGCGTACGCCAGGCCTACCAGCAAAACGTCCGGGGAGGGATCGCGACGTGCAGAAGAATCTCGATCGATGACAGGTCATCAGAATTCTTCCCTCACCGGGCCTGTCGAGAGCCTGACGGCGGCTACCAACCGTGTGAAACGATGCGAGATACCGGGACGCGACAATCGGGGGAGGGCTCCATGCGCACCTACATTCTTGCCATCACAACGGCCGTGATCGCCTGTCTGCTGCCGGCCACAGGAGTGGCCTCAGCATCGGCAGCAGCACCTGCGCAACGGGCCGTCGAGGAGCCCCCGATCCCGACCCTGAAGTGGGTCAAGTGCGACACCGAGGATGCGCCGTTCCGACCCCGGGCCGCGGCGCCTGCTCCGCTGTGCGCGACCGCCAAGGTGCCGCTCGACTACGACGACCCGACCGGCCCCACCGCCACGCTCGACCTGCTGAAGGTGCCGGCCGGCAACCCCCAGCAGAAGATCGGCACGCTGTTCGTGAACCCGGGCGGTCCGAGTGGCTCGTCGACCCACTTCGCGAGTTTCTTCCCCGAGATCGTCCGGCCGGTCGTGGCCGGCCGGTTCGACATCGTCGGCATCGATCCGCGCGGCGTCGGCAGGCACACCCCGATGATCTGCCGCAACCCCGTCAGGCAGCCCGAAGGATTCTTCGGTGCCTTCCCGATGACCAAACCGCAGGCGTCCGCGAAGATCGCCGCCGACCGCTGGGTCCGGAACGCATGCCGCACCAAGCCGAGCCCGATCGTCAACCACATGAGCACCGCCGACACCGCCCGCGACATGGATCTGATCCGCCAGGCGGTCGGCGACGAGAAGCTGACCTACTACGGCATCTCCTACGGCAGCTACCTCGGCGCGACGTACGCCGCGATGTTCCCGACCAAGGTGCGCGCGCTGATCGTGGACGGCGTACTCGACCCGATCTCGTGGTCCAAGGGCCGCGGCGACGCCGCGAAGACCCAGCCGTTCTCGACCCGGCTTCGCAGTGGCTACGGCGCCCACGAGTCGCTGATGAGCGCCTTCGCCCGGTGCGACGTGGTCGGCAAGCGGCGCTGCGCGCTCGCCGGCAACGCCAAGGCGAAGTGGAACCGGATCGCGGCGAAGCTCGAGCACGGCCCGGTGGAGGTGGACGAGTTCGCCCTCACCTACGCCGACCTCTACGGCAACGTCCTCGGTGGCCTCTACTCCGCCTCCGACTACCAGCGGATGATGCGCTGGATCCGCGACATCTATACCCAGATGTTCGGGACCAAGGCCGACCGCGACCGGCTCAGCCGGGCCGCCCTCGCCTGGAAGCCGGCCCAGCGCCCGCACCTGCCCGAGCCCGGCAAGTACGGCGTGGCGTCGGACGCGTTCTCCGGGGTGGCCTGTGCCGACTCGCTGAACCCGACCGACCCCTGGCAGTGGTGGCACGCCGGCATCGCAGCCGACAAGAAGGCGCCGGGCTTCAGCCGGCTCTGGACCTGGGCAAGCAGCACCTGCGCCAACTGGCCGGCCAGCACCAAGGCAGACGCGTTCATGGGTCCGTGGGGCCACAACACGTCGTACCCGATGCTGGTCGTCGGCAACAGCCACGACCCGGCGACGCCGATGCACGGCGCCCGGACCCTGCGCGGCCTGTTCGGCAACTCCCGGCTGGTCCAGCTCGACGACTGGGGCCACGGCGCGATCGGCGGCAACGACTGCATCGACGCCATCTACCGCGACTACTTGGTCAGCCAGAAGCTGCCGAGGGATGGCCGAACCTGCGCCCGGCAGCGCAGTCTGTTCCCGTGACCCTGACCATCGGACAGCTCTCGCAACGATCGGGCGTGGCGCCGTCGGCGATCCGGTTCTACGAGTCGCGCGGCTTGATCCACTCCACGCGCACCACCGGCAACCAGCGGCGCTACGAGCAGGCCACGCTGCGTCGCGTCTCGTTCGTCCGGGCGGCGCAGCGGGTCGGCCTCTCGCTCGACGAGATCGCGACCGCGCTCGCCACGCTGCCCGACAACCGGACCCCCACCACCGACGACTGGACCCGGCTCAGCGCGACCTGGCGGTCGCGGCTGGACGACCAGATCGAGCGGCTGGAGCGGCTCCGCGACCGGCTCGACGGCTGCATCGGCTGCGGCTGCCTGAGCCTGAAGACCTGCGCCCTCAGCAACCCGAAGGACATCCTCGCCGAGCGCGGCCCCGGCGCGGTCAATCTCGAGCCCGGAGCCTGAGCCCACGTCTGAAAGGCTTGGGTGAAAGGCTTGGGCGTGTGACCGACCTGGCCCAGCCGCACCACGACGGCTCCCCTCTGTACCTCGACGACGAGGCGCCGACCTTGGGGGCGACGGTCCGGGTGCGGTGCCGGACGGCGGGCGACGTCGATGCGGTCTGGATCCGGACCACCGAGGACGCCGAGCCGACCTTCCACTCCTGTTCCAAGGTGGAGGGATTGGCGGACAACATCAGGAATCCCCGGTCGACCGGGGATTCCTCCACCTGGTGGGAGGGCGAGCTGCCGGTCCGCAACCCGGTCGCCCACTACCGGTTCCTGATCGTCAGCGGAGAGACACAGACGTGGCTGACCGGTGCGGGCGTGTGGGAGTACGACGTACCGGACGCGTTCGACTTCCGGCTCTCGACGTACGCGCCGGCGCCGGACTGGGCGCGCGACGGCGTCGTCTACCAGATCTTCCCTGACCGCTTCGCGCGGTCGGGGGGCGCCGACGACCGCGCGACACCGGCCTGGGCGACGCCGGCTGAGTGGGACGATCCCGTGGTCTTCGACGGCGCCGACCCGCTGACCCCGACCCAGCTGTACGGCGGCGATCTGGACGGCGTCACCGATCATCTCGACCATCTCGCCGCGGTCGGTGCCGACATCGTCTACACGACGCCGGTCTTCCCGGGCGAGTCCAACCACCGCTACAACGCCTCGACCTTCGAGGCGGTGGACCCACTGCTGGGTGGCGACGAGGCCTACGCGCGGCTGGCCGGCGCGGTGCACCAGCGGGGCTGGCGGATCCTGGGCGACCTCACCACCAACCACACCGGCGACACCCACGAGTGGTTCACGCGGGCGGTCGCCAACTCGGACGCTCCGGAGCGCGACTACTACTTCTTCCACGACGACGGCTCCTACGAGAGCTGGATGGGCCACCACACCCTCCCGAAGGTCAACCACGCCGACCCCGGGCTGCGGGCCGCATTCGTCGACGGACCGGACTCGATCGTGGGGCGCTGGCTGCGGCCGCCGTACTCACTCGACGGCTGGCGGATCGACGTCGCCAATATGACCGGGCGGCTGGGCGCGGTCGACGTCAACCACGACGTCGCGCGGGCGGTACGCCGGACCGCGGAGTCGCTGTGCCCGGACGCATGGGTGATCGGCGAGCACAACCACGACGCCTCGACCGACGTGGACGGCGACGGCTGGCACGGCGTGATGAACTACTCCGGCTTCTCCTGGCCGGTCTGGGAATGGCTGCGCTCCCCCGACTCACCCGCCCGCTCCTTCGGTACGCCGGTCCCGGTCGCGCGCCGTACCGGCCCGCAGGTCGTGGCGACGATGCGGCTGTGGATGGGGCGGCTCGGCTTCCGGGCGCTCGCGTCGTCCTGGAACATCCTCGGCTCCCACGACTCGGCCCGGATCCGGACCATGGTCGGCTCGGCGGCCGCCCATCACGTCGCGGCCGGCCTCCAGTTCACGCTCCCCGGCGTACCCATGATCTTCGCCGGCGACGAGCTCGGCCTCGAGGGCATCATCGGCGAGGACTCCCGGCGGCCGATGCCCTGGGCCGACGCCGACTCCTGGGACCGGTCCACGCTGGACGTCTACTCCGCGCTGGCCGCTGCTCGCCGGGAATCGGTCGCGCTGCGCCGCGGCGGCCTCCGCTGGGTGCACGTTTCCGACGACGTACTTGTCTATATGCGCGAGCATCCCGAGGGATCGGTGCTGGTCTGTGCCCGCCGCGCGGCCTCCCCGGACCTGGCGCTGCCACTGGCGGTCGGCGACGGCCGGACACTGTTCTCTACGCACGACCTACCACCGCTCGCGGCCGACGCTGTTCTTCCTGCGTCCACCGGCCCGGCGTTCGCAGTGTGGGCTGTGTAGCAGGCCGCTAGTGGTCATCTCCGTTGATTCGTCGGGGGTATGCGTGGTCAGGGTGCGTGCAGCGCAAGGCGTCGGAGGGAGGCGGGCCGGTGGCCCGTCGACCGACGACAACGCAGCGATGTGCGTGCCATGGCCGCGCAGACCCTTGGCGAATCAACGGAGATGACCACTAGTCTCGTCGGATGGCCCTGCGCATCGTGGCCAGCCGGCCCGATCCGGCGATCGTGACCCTGCCCTGGTCGACGCCGCTGACGGAGTGGAGCGACGAGTACGTCGTACCGCTGCCCCGTGGGCTGTCCCGGCACGTCGTGCGCATCGTCCGGCTCCGCGACCGCGTCTATGCGGTGAAGGAGACCCAGGAGGAGATCGCCTTCCGCGAGTACCGCCTGCTCCGCGACCTCCAGCGGCTGGGGCTGCCCGCCGTCGTCGCACAGGGCGTGGTCACGGGCCGGGTCGATGCGGCCGGCGAGCCGCTGCCGGCGGCGCTGCTGACCCGGCACCTGCAGTTCTCGCTCCCCTACCGCAGCCTGTTCGCGCACGGCCTCAGCGCCGACAACCTGCCGCACCTGGTCGACGCCCTGGTCGTCCTGCTGGTGCGGCTGCACCTGGCGGACTTCTACTGGGGCGACGTGTCGCTGTCCAACGTGCTCTTCCGCCGCAACGCCGGCGAGTTCGCGGCGTACTTGGTGGATGCCGAGACCGGCGAGTTCAAGTCCGCACTGTCGGACCGACTACGGGAGTACGACGTCACGGTCGGTTGCGAGAACGTCTTCGCCGAGCTGCTCGACCTGCAGGCCTCGCAGGCCCTGGACGCCGAGGTGCGGGCACACGAGATCATCGACCTGATCCAGGAGCGGTACGACGCGCTGTGGGCCGAGCTCACCGCCGAGGAGGAGTTCGGCGCATCGGAGATGTCGCGGATCGAGCAGCGGATCGAGCGGCTCAACGAGCTCGGCTTCGACGTCGACGAGCTGGACATCGTCACCGACTTCGACGGCGACCGGGTCCGGATCCAGCCACGGGTGGTCGAGCTCGGCCACCACTGCCGCGAGCTCCAGGCCCTGACCGGGCTCAACGTCGAGGAGAACCAGGCCCGCCGTCTCCTCAACGACCTGGCGGCGTTCACCGCGCACTTCGACCTCGGCGGCGAGGACCGCACCCTGGTCGCCAACCGCTGGCTGACCCAGGTCTACGAGCCGATCATGGCGATGGTGCCGCCGGACGCGCGCGGCAAGCTGGAGCCAGCCGAGATCTTCCACGAGATCCTCGACCACCGGTGGTACCTCTCGGAACGGGCCGGACATGAGGTGTCGATCTTCGACACCGCTCGCGACTACATCGACACCGTGCTGCTGTCGCGGCCGGACGAGGCGCTAGCCGGACCGGATCCGGTCTAGTACGGCGCGCCTCCGACAGCTGACTCGACGGCTTCGGAAAAATCTTTCGATCCACCTCTGGACATCACGACTTCCCAGCCGTAATGATTTGTCCGTTACATCATGTTCGTCGGGTTTCCGAGACTCGGTGGGCTAGGTCCGAGAGTGATGGAGTTCTGCTCCATATTCCGAGCGCAATCGGTCCGCCGGGACTTCGCAAGAGGTCATGCGAGTGGACACAACCAAGCGCAGTCCTCGACCGAGATCCCAACAAGCAGGGCGACAGAGTTCTCTCTGTCATTCCGAGGCCCCGCTCTCCAGCTGAAGCACGTGCAACACGGCAGACCACGTCGTTCGTCGTCAAGCGTCACTCACAGTTCGAGGGTGGTGAATCAGCGAAATGGTTGCAGCGGCACCGATCACGGCATGTGATCACATCGGCACCGACACCGGACCGGGCATTGCTCGGACCGTGGTCCGGATCGCCGTGATCGCCGCGTTCGCCACCATCGCTGTGATCCTCCTCGGCAGCCAGGCCAACGCCGACGGGTGCGGGTCGGAGGACGAGGCGGGTGACTGTGCGACGCAGTCGGCCGATGCACAGCAGGACGAACAGCAAGACCAATTGGCACCAAGCAACATGGTCCCGCCGACGACGGCTGATCCGTCGGCAGAGACCTTCGAGGACGGGCCCGGGGCGGCTTCATCGCCGGGCGGGGTGATGGCTCCGACCCCGGTCCCGTCCAACATGGCGCTGGTCGCGGGCCAGGATGGACCAGCGCCGGTGGAGGAGATCGATCGGCCGACGCAGACGGCAACTCCGTCCGCAGCAGTGAGCTCCGGCTCCGTACCCCCGGTTGGTACGTCGAGCGGAACCGCTGACGCGGACAACGCCGACTCTGCGGTGATCTCCTCCACCACCCACTCTCCCCCTCCGGAGTCGCTCCCGGCCCCGGAGGGGGAGGTGGGACCAACGCCCGCCCCCACTCCCGTTACCGAACCGGAGACCGCCGCCGCGACGCAGGCCATCGAACCGGCCGCCGCGGCGATGCCGGATCTGGACCTCGCGCCCTACCAAGCTCCCGCACCAGTCGAGCACGATCTCGGCTGGCCCGGGTCCGGCGGTCTCACTGAGGAGACCGCCGGGACAATCCACGGCAACACCCCGGCTGCCCCGAGCAACCTGACCGACCCGTTGTCCGAGACCATGCCGGACGGACTCGCCGACCTGTTCGCGACCTGTCAGTCCGCGCTGCCCGATGAGGTGGCCGCCGGCGTGGACGACCTGTCTTCGTCGGTTCCGGTGCCGGCCGGGCTCGGCTCGGTGGCAGCGACGCCGGCGCTGGCTCCCGCTACCGGTGTGGTCGACTCCTTGGCGACACCGGTCACCGAGCCCGTCACCGACTCGCTCGACCCGGTCATAGAACGGCTGCGGCCGACCGTCAACGGCGTCGCCGGCTCGGTCACCCATACCGCGAACGATGTGGTGCCGGACGTACCCGCCGTACACATCCCGATCGTGGACCCGCAGCTGCCCGGCTCGGGCAACGGCGGCGCCAGCCCGGCCTCGCCGACGTCGCCGGCCACCAGCGGCTCCAGCCAGAACGGCTCGGGCGACGACCAGACGACGATCGGCGAGCAGCTGCTTCTCGACCTGTTCCCAGGTCCGAGCTCGACCCCGCCCGACGGCCCGGCGGACGGCGTACCGGACAATCCTCCGTCCGCACCGCCTCCTCAATCTGGCGGGTCGGCGTACGGCGAACAGTCCAGTCCCTTCGACCACGCGATCCGGTCCCAGGTCGAGCGCACCGCCCACGGCAGCTCCCAGGGCGACACCGATCGCAACTCCCAGCAGGACGGCGTCCCTGCTCCGGTCCCCTCGCAGATCCCGGCCACGCCGGCCGCACCGAGCAGTCATGGGGGCAGCTCGGGCCCGGCAGGCGGCGGCGGATCCGACCTGGGTCAGACCGATCTCGACGCCCTCGGACTTCCCGGTACGACGCACCTCGGGGCTGCTTCCCACGAGGCGTGGCGGCTGCCGGGAGCACCTACCTTCGGACCCGGACACTCCCCTGATTGACGGACGCCTGTAGCGCTTCATGCACGAAGGCTTCAGGTAATCCGCGGCCCTGGCTGCACAGCCCCGGCCGCGTCCCTCCAATCACATTGGGAGAAGGGAATGAAACTTCAGCTCCTCAGGAGCATTAGGAGATCGGCGAGCGTCTGTATGATCGCCGGCGGCTTCATCGTCGTCGGCGCAGGGATCGCTCAAGCCGATTCTGGGCCAGAGGCCCAGGACAGCAACGGCCAGGACCCCTCGGTGGTCCAGATCGTCGAGGGCGCAACCTCGACGCTCGCAGAGCCGGTGTCGTCGCTCCTCGGCGGCGAGCCTGGTCAGGTATTCGACCAGCAGCCCGCAGGACAGATGCAGCTCCACGTACCCGACTCGGGCGCACCAGTAGTAGCGCCCGCGCACGAGTCCGTGGCTGCGTCGATCGAGGCAGAGACGACACCCACCACGACTCCGGACAAGGACCGCCCGATCGCTGGGCAGCCTGCGTCCGGCACGCCCGACCAGACCATGGTCGAGTACGTGCAGGAACCGGAGTCCGGGTCCAACATGAGCGCCGACAACGGCGACTCCGACCAGATCTACGAGACCATCGCGGCCTCCACGGATCAGGGTTACGACGAAAGCACCTCAGTCCAGCCCATCTCGGCACCTGCTGACGGCGCGGCCAGCCCTCTCGGAGGGCTTCCCGTTCCGACTGACAGCCTGCCGCTCGATGTGGCGGACCTCGGCGCGAACGGCGGACTGTCCACTGTGGCACCGTCTGGGTTGACGCAGCTTGTTCCGGATTCGACGGGCGGAGACCCGGCGGGCGCCGTACTCGGCCTTCTCGGGGCTGTGGGCGGGGCAGGTCCAGTTCCACTGCCCATCCCCGGCGGCACGACCTCGCCGGTCGATGTCGGCTCGTTGACCGGACTCGACGGCAACCCTCCGTGGGACGAGAAGCCACCTCCGGTGGTTGATCTCGGCTCGGTAGGCAGCGGTTCGCCGCTGGACTCGGTGAACACCCTCGCGGGAGGCCGCGGTCCACTCGGGGGCACCCCCCTCGGACCGACCCCACTGGGAAGCAGCCCATTGGGATCCGATCCGACGGCCGCCCTCGGCGGCCTGACCGGTGGCACCCCGCTGGACGCGCTGGGCTCGGTCACCGGTGGCGGTACGCCGCTGGACGCGCTGGGCTCGGTCACCGGTGGCGGTACGCCGCTGGACGCGCTGGGCTCGGTCACCGGTGGCGGTACGCCGCTGGACGCGCTGGGCTCGGTCACCGGTGGCGGTACGCCGCTGGACGCGCTGGGCTCGGTCACCGGTGGCGGTACGCCGCTGGACGCGCTGGGCTCGGTCACCGGTGGCGGTACGCCGCTGGACGCGCTGGGCTCGGTCACCGGTGGCGGTTCGCCGCTGCAGATGGCCAGCACCCTCACCGGTGGCTCGCCGCTCCAGATGGCGAGCTCGCTCACCGGCGGCTCGCCGCTTCAGATGGCGGGTTCGCTGACCGGCGGCGGTTCACCTCTCAACTCGGTGACCTCGGTGGCGGCGGGTACTCCGCTCGAGCAGGTGACGGGCACAGCGACGTCGCTGCAGGGCGGCGGCCTGATCAGCAAGGCGACCGAACTGCTGGGCGGTACGCCGCTGACGCAGGTCACCGGCGCTGCGGGCTCGCTGCAGGGTGGCGGCATCGTCAGCAACGCGACCGGCACGACGGGCGATCCGCTGAGCGCGGCTGCGTCCGCCGTACCCGGTGGTGAAGCGGCAATGTCGCTCAGCAACACCCCCGCGCAGGCCCTCGTGGCGGCGGGCAACTCGCCGCTCGCGGCGGCACCCGGCGGGGACAATGGTGGCACCTCGCCGCCGCACGCCCAGGCGGCTCCGGTCGCCCAGGACAGTGTCGTGGCGGTTCCCGCCTCGGGCACTGACTCCCAGCTGGCACCGGTGTCCGCACCCGCGGGCAACGGCACGCCGGCCCCGGCGTCTGGAACTGCGACAGGGTCTTCTGCGGCCCCGCCGTACATCTCCAGTGCGTCGGTGAACCAGGAGTACGGCGCCAACCCGGCCCAGGTCGGCATGACCGGCCATGAGCCGAGCACCGCAGGCAGCAACGCCACTTCGTCGGAGGCGGGCTCGTCCGACGACGGGGAGCCTGCGTTAGCGGGTGTCACTTCTGGTAGCTCGGCAGCGGCACCCGGCGACGGTGGATGGGGCTCGGGCGGTCACAGCGATGTGGCCTCTCAGCAGACCATCACCGCGGTCGGTGGGATGCAGCAGAACCCGTGTGGTGCCCAGGCCGCGTCGCTGTTCTTCGTGAACAGCACCGACTGGGGCACCTGCGCCACCGGCAACGGTGGTGGCAGTGGTGGCTACGGCTCGGGCGGTCACAGTGATGTGGCCTCCCAGCAGACCATCACCGCGGTCGGCGGGATGCAGCAGAACCCGTGCGGCCAGCAGGCCGCGTCGCTGTTCTTCGTGTCGTCGCAGGACTTCGGCACGTGTGCCGTCGACAGCGGCGGCGCAGCGACGGCAGCTGGTGCGGTACCGGCAGCGAGCGGCGGCTACGGCTCGGGCGGTCACAGTGATGTGGCTTCCCAGCAGACCATCACCGCTGTTGGCGGGATGCAGCAGAACCCCTGCGGTGCCCAGGAAGCGTCGCTGTTCTTCGTGAACAGCACCGACTGGGGCACCTGCGCCACCGGCAACGGTGGTGGCAGTGGTGGCTACGGCTCGGGCGGTCACTCTGATGTGGCCTCCCAGCAGACCATCACCGCAGTTGGCGGGATGCAGCAGAACCCCTGCGGTGCTCAAGAGGCGTCGCTGTTCTTCGTGAACACGACCGACTGGGGCACCTGCGCCGTCTCTGATGGCGGCGCGGCAACGGGTGCAGTACCCGCAGGCAGCGGTTGGGGCTCTGGTGGTCACAGTGATGTGGCTTCCCAGCAGACCATCACCGCCGTCGGCGGAATGCAGCAGAACCCGTGCGGTGCCCAGGAAGCGTCGCTGTTCTTCGTGAACACGACCGACTGGGGCACCTGCGCCGTCTCTGATGGCAGCGCGACGGGTGCAGTACCTGCCGGTGCGGGTTGGGGCTCGGGCGGTCACAGCGATGTGGCTTCCCAGCAGACCATCACCGCCGTCGGCGGGATGCAGCAGAACCCGTGCGGTGCCCAGGAAGCGTCGCTGTTCTTCGTGAACACGACCGACTGGGGCACCTGCGCCGTCTCTGATGGCAGCGCGACGGGTGCAGTACCTGCCGGTGCGGGTTGGGGCTCGGGCGGTCACAGCGATGTGGCTTCCCAGCAGACCATCACCGCCGTCGGCGGGATGCAGCAGAACCCGTGCGGTGCCCAGGAAGCGTCGCTGTTCTTCGTGAACACGACCGACTGGGGCACCTGCGCCGTCTCTGATGGCAGCGCGACGGGTGCAGTACCCGCAGGCGGCGGTTGGGGCTCGGGCGGTCACAGCGATGTGGCCTCCCAGCAGACCATCACCGCCGTCGGCGGGATGCAGCAGAACCCCTGTGGAGCCCAGGAAGCGTCGCTGTTCTTCGTGAACAGCACCGACTGGGGCACCTGCGCTACCGGCAACGGTGGCGCGGTTGCAGCTGTTCCGGCTGGCGCTGGTGCTGGTTCTGGGGGTCACAGCGATGTGGCCTCCCAGCAGACCATCACCGCCGTCGGTGGGATGCAGCAGAACCCCTGTGGTGCCCAGGAAGCGTCGCTGTTCTTCGTGAACACGACCGACTGGGGCACCTGCGCCGTCGGCAACGGCAGCGCAGCTGCTGTTCCGGCTGGCACCGGTGGTGG
>NZ_QEOO01000011.1 GCF_003121585.1 Nocardioides speluncae | reverse complement strand
GGGACCGGTTGGCAGAACTTCCCAGACCCCACGACCACACCCTGAGGCCCGCGCCTGCTACTCACTCGCCAACTGGTCCGATGATCAGCGCATCCTTAGCAAGCCCCGCATCCGCCGCTGCCTCAAGAGATACATCGCCCGCGAGCTCTACCGACACCTCGCGGCAGGGGTTGACAACCTATAGAAGCGTCTCAGACTCGCGCTGACCCGGCCGGTGTTCACGCTGGAGTCGGTCGACCCGGCCGGTATTCACGGCGCGACACGTGAAGACGGGCCGGGTCAGCGTCTACCGGCGTGAAGACGGGCCGGGTCGGCGTGTACCGGCGTCAACAGCGGCCGGGTCGGCGTGCTCCCGACGTGCCGACTAGCCTCTCGGTGTGTTTGCGTTCCATGACCGCAGTGGCCGGGTCGAGGTGGCCTTCACCGACCGCCACGGGCGTTCCGGCGAGCCCTTGAACCTCGCGCTTCCCGGCTCCGCGCCGGCCGAGGTGGCCCCACCCGAGGCCGGGCTGCGCGCGGTGGCTGAGGAGCTCGGCCTGAGCGGTCCGGTGGTCGGCCTGCGGCAGGTGCACGGCGGCGACGTCGTCCCCGTCGACGCGTCGTACGACGGCAGCGAGATCGTCGCCGACGCGCTGGTGACGGCGGAGCCCGAGCTGACCCTGCTGGTGCGGGCCGCCGACTGCGTGCCGCTCCTGCTCGCCGACACCGACGCCGGTGTGATCGGCGCCGCGCACGCCGGGCGGCCCGGCGTCGTGGCCGGCGTCGTACCCCACACCGTGGCTGCCATGCGCGAGCTCGGCGCCAGCGAGATCACGGCTTGGGTGGGACCGCACGTGTGCGGCCGCTGCTACGAGGTCCCCGAGGAGATGCGGGCCGAGGTGGCCGCGTCCGTCCCGGAGACCTGGGCCGAGACCTCGTGGGGGACGCCCGCGCTGGACATCGGAGCCGGCGTACGCGCACAGCTCGCCGCCGACGGCGTCGCCGTGACCGAGGTCGAGCGGTGCACGATCGAGGACGACGCGCTCTGGTCGCACCGGCGCCAGGGCGCGGGTGCCGGCCGGCTCGGTGGGCTGATCCGGATCGTGCGGTGACCCGCCGCGACGAGCTGGCGGCCAACCTTCGGGCCGTCACCGACCGCATCGCCGCGGCCTGCCGTGCTGCTGGGCGCGACCCTGGCGAGGTCGAGCTGGTCGTGGTCACCAAGTTCTTCCCGGTCTCGGACGTCCGGCTGCTGGCCGAGCTCGGAGTGACCTCGGTGGGGGAGAACCGGCACCAGGAGGCGGCGGCCAAGGCCGCCGAATGCCGCGACCTCGACCTGCGCTGGCACTTCATCGGCGGCCTGCAGGCCAACAAGGCGGCCGCCGTGGCGACGTACGCCGACGTCGTGGAGTCGGTCGACCGGGTGAAGCTGGTGCCGGCCCTGTCCAAGGGGGCCCACCAGCGGTCCCACCCACTCGACTGCCTGCTCCAGGTGAGCCTGGACCCTCCCGGCGGCGGCGAGGGCCGCTCGGGTGCGCTGCCCGACGAGCTGCCGGCGCTCGCCGACGCCGTCGCCGAGCGCGGCATGCTCACCCTGCGTGGGCTGATGGCGGTCGCGCCGCTGGGTGCGGACCCGGAGCCGGCGTTCGGCCGGCTGGCCGAGATCGCCGCCGACTTCCGTGAGCTCTACCCGGCCGCCGACCGGCTCTCAGCGGGCATGACCGACGACCTGGAGTACGCCGTAGCAGCCGGCGCGACACACGTTCGCCTTGGGCGCGCGGTCCTCGGTCAGCGCCCTCCTGTCAAGTAGTGTCGATGTCACAGCGTTCCTGTCGGGGGCGCCGGAGTTCCGGAGGACAGCACTCATGAGCGGCGCGATGCGCAAGATCGGCGAGTACCTCGGCCTGCTCGAGGACACTGGCCGGTACGACGAGTTCGATGACGAGTACGACGAGCAGCCGGTCGGCCACGAGCCGCGCGAGGTCCGCGCTGTCGTCAAGGAGTCACGTCCCGCCCCTGTGTCCGACCTCGCCGAGCGCCGCCGTCCGGCCTCGGGTCCCCAAGGAGTCGTCGCCGAGTTGTCCCGCATCACCACCCTGCACCCGCGCACCTACAACGAGGCCCGCACGATCGGCGAGAACTTCCGGGACGGCACGCCCGTCATCATGAACCTCTCGGAGATGGACGACTCGGACGCCAAGCGTCTGGTTGACTTCGCTGCTGGTTTGGTCTTCGCGAGCCGGGGGACCATCGAGCGCGTGACCAGCAAGGTGTTTCTTCTCTCACCGCCCAACGTCACCGTCGCCGCCGAGGACAAGCAGCGGATCGTCGAGGGCGGCTTCTTCAACCAGAGCTAGTCGAGGAACCGTCGTTGAACGCTGTTGGGTCGGTCATTGAGATCGTGCTCTGGGTTTTCATTGCCATGCTGTGGATACGCTTCGTGGTCGACTGGGTGCAGGTTTTCGCCCGATCCTGGTCGCCACGCGGTGCGCTGTTGGTGGTCCTGGAGGCCGTCTACACCGTCACCGATCCCCCGATCAAACTGCTGCGGAGGTTCATCCCGCCGCTGCGGCTGGGGAGCATTTCGCTCGACCTGAGCTTCCTGATTGTGCTGCTGGGCGCCTACCTTTTGCTCCAGCTGAACCGCGCCGTGTTCTTCGCTTCCTGAACGGAAGCGAACGCGGGGGCGAACTCCTCGAACGGGGAGTCGCGCTATTGTTCGACAAGCAGAACTTCCGTAGACGACTAACGAATGGGTGAGGTCATGCCGCTGACGCCTGAGGACGTGAGCAACAAGCGCTTTACTCCGGTCCGGCTCCGTGAGGGTTACGACATGGGGGAAGTGGACCAGTTCCTCGACGAGGTGGAGGCCGAGCTGGCCCGACTCACGAAGGAGAACGAGGACCTGCGCTCGAAGCTCGCTGCCGCCCAGGCCGGCGCTCCCGCTGCCGCCTTCGGCAAGCCCCCTGAGCCGGTCGTCGAGAAGAAGCCCGAGCCGATGGCCCCGCCGCCGCCGCCCCCGCCGCAGCCCATGGCGCCGGTCGTTGCGGCCGCCGGCAACTCGGTGGAGACGATCCGTGTCGAGACCGTGCCGGACGCGTCGAACGCCGCTGCCCGTCTGCTGGAGATCGCGACCCGCAACGCCGACGAGCTGGTGGAAGAGGCCAAGAACGAGGCCGACAAGATCGTCGGCGAGGCCCGCACCAAGGCCGAGCGCCTGGAGGCCGAGTCGAAGGGCAAGGCCGACCGGCTCGAGTCCGACGCCCGCACCCGTTCCCAGATGCTGGACGCCGAGACCACCGAGCGCCGCCAGCAAATGTTCGGTGATCTCGAGAAGGAGCGCGACAAGCTCAACCTCGAGGTCGAGCGGCTGCGGTCCTTCGAGCGCGAGTACCGCTCGCGCCTGAAGAGCTACTTCACCCAGCAGCTCGAGGCACTTTCCACGGCTCCGGAGACCTCAGCTCCGGTTGCCGAGGCCACGGTCTCCTCGCCCAAGCGGCTCCGCTCGATCCTCGGCGACGACGAGGGCTAGGAACTCAACCGCAGGGCCGGGCCGCCATCGGCGGCCTCATTGATGTGTCGCGGGACGGGCGGGCTTCGCTCGCGTTCCGCGATTCATCTGTTTTTTTGCGCGTGGTCGGTTGAGTCGGCCTCTGCCAACGGCTAACCTCCCCTGCACCCTCTTGTGGCTACGGCCGCAGCCAACGGCCCCGAAGGAGGCGATCCGATGGCACGCAGCGCGAGGAAGTCTCTGGCCGGTACGGCCGCGGCAGCGGCGAAGAAGGTCATCGGACGCCGGCCCAAGGACGACGAGCCGGCCCCACCCGCTCCCAAGAAGAAGGCGGCCGCCAAGAAGCCGGCGGCGAAGGTTGCGTCGCCTGGTAAGAAGGCGTCAGCCGCGAAGACCGCGGCCAAGAAGACACCGGCAAAGAAGACACCTGCAAAGAAGACCCAGGTGACCGCGCCGGCGAAGAAGGCGCCGGCCAAGAAGGCGGCTCCGGCGAAGAAGGCAGCACCCGCGAAGAAGGCAGCGGCCCGCTCGGGGACCGCGAAGAAGACGACGAGGAGCGCAGCGAGAGTGACTGACACCGCAACAACCTCGAAGGGTGCACTCGCGGCCCTGGCCGTCAAGGAAGGCGAGAAGGCCTGGACCAAGGCCGAGCTCGACGAGGTCCTGACCGAGCTGAACGAGTACGCCGAGCGCCTCCGCCGCGAGCTTCACGACCAGGAGGAGGAGCTGGCCGGTCTGATGCGCGACGCCGGCGACGGCGCCGGTCACGACCAGGCGGACATGGGTGCGACCAGCTTCGAGCGGGACCACGAGCTGACTGTGGTCAACAACGCGCGCGAGATGCTGAGCCAGACCGAGCGCGCGCTGGCGCGGATCGGCGACGGCACGTACGGCGTGTGTGAGTCGTGCGGCAACCCGATCGGCAAGATGCGGCTGATGGCCTTCCCGCGTGCCACACTGTGCATGTCATGCAAGCAGCGCGAGGAGCGTCGCTGAGCCCCAGCGATCAGCCAGAACCGGTCAGCGACCCCTCACCCAGCCCCAGACGGCTGCGGACGCTGTTCCTCTCGATCGCAGCCATCGCCTGGCTGGCCGACCTCGGCACCAAGGTCGCGGCGGTGCACTGGCTCCAGGGCCGTGACGACGTCGAGCTGATCGGCTCGATCCTCAAGCTCAACCTGGTCCGCAACCCGGGCGCGGCGTTCAGCACCGGCACCTCCTACACCGCCGTGCTCAGCGCGATCGCGATCGCGGCCGCAGTGCTGGTGCTCTGGGTGAGCCGCAGGCTGGGCAGCACCGGCTGGGCGATCGGCCTCGGCTTCCTGCTTGCCGGCATCGTCGGCAACCTCACCGACCGGATTTTCCGGGCGCCGGGTCCGTTCCGCGGCCACGTCGTCGACTTCCTGGAGCTGCCGAACTGGCCGGTGTTCAACGTGGCCGACATCCTGATCAATGTCGCGGCCGGCGTGATCATCCTGCAGGCGGTACGCGGGATCCGGATCGACGGCACCCGCCACAAGGACGACGAGGGACATTGATGTCAGGAACCTTCACCGAGCACAAGGTGGTGCTGGTGCCCGAGGGCCTGGCTGGCGAGCGGGTCGACACCGCGATCGCCCGGATGTTCGGCCTCTCGCGCACCCGCGCGGCCGACCTGGTCAGCGGCGGGCACGTCCAGCTGGACGGCGCGGGTGTCGCCAAGTCCGACCGGGTGCACGCCGGCGGCATGCTCGACGTCACCATCCCGGCGACCAGTGACCCGCTCGAGGTCGTCCCGGAGATCGTCGAGGGGATCAAGATCATCCACGACGACGAGTCGATCGTGGTGATCGATAAGCCCGTCGGAGTCGCCGTACACCCGAGCCCTGGGTGGTCCGGGCCGACCGTGGTCGGCCACCTCGCGGGCGCCGGGTTCCGGATCGCGACGAGCGGCGCCAGTGAGCGGCAGGGCATCGTCCAGCGGCTCGACGTCGGTACGTCGGGAGTGATGGTGATCTGCAAGTCCGAGGTCGCCTACTCCCGGCTCAAGAACGCCTTCCGCCGCCGTACCGTCGACAAGACCTACCACGCGCTGGTGCAGGGCCATCCGGACCCGCTTGAGGGCACCATCGACGCCCCCATCGCCCGGCACCCGAAGGCCGACTACAAGTTCACCGTCCGCGCCGACGGCCGGCACAGCGTCACCCACTACGAGACCCTGGAGGCGCACCGGTTCGCGAGCCTCCTCGAGATCAAGCTGGAGACCGGCCGCACCCACCAGATCCGGGTACACATGGCGGCACTGAAGCATCCGTGCGCCGGCGACCTGACCTATGGAGCCGACCCGGTGCTCGCCAAGCGGATCGAGCTGGAGCGGCAGTGGCTGCACGCGGTCCGGCTCGGCTTCGAGCACCCCGACTCCGGTGAGTACGTCGAGTTCGAGTCCCCGTACCCCGCCGACCTCCAGCGCGCCCTGGACATCATTCGTGAGATCCACTGACGAGACCGGCGGCGAGTCCTTCGTTGAGTCGCTGACCGTGCGAGCGGCGGAGGCGGCCGACGCCGAGGCGATGGCGGACCTCTACACCGCGGCCCGGGTCGCCGCCGTCCCCCAGATGCCACCGGCGCTGCACACCAACGCCGAGGACCGGGCCTGGATGGCGGCCCGGCTCGCCGACGGCGACCACGAGGCATGGGTGGCCGAGGACGCCGGCGCCCTGCTCGGGTACGCGCTGTTCACCGAGACCTGGCTGGACCACCTGTTCATCCGGCCCGACCGCACCGGCTCCGGCGTCGGCGGCGTACTCCTGGAGCTGGTGAAGTCGCTGCGCCCGCGCGGCTTCGCGCTGTGGGTCTTCGAGACCAACCTCGGCGCTCGGAGGTTCTACGCCCGGCACGGGCTGCTGGAGCTGGAGCGCACCGACGGCGCGACCAACGAGGAGAAGGCGCCCGACGTCCGGATGGCCTGGCCGGGGGAGGACCCGGTCGCGGCACTGCGTGGCTGGATCGACGAGGTCGACGACCAGCTAGCCCCGATGCTGGCCCGGCGCGCCGCGCTGACCGCCGCCGTCCAGCAGTTCAAGGCGGTGCCCGGCAGCCGTGACCTGGACCGCGAGCGGGAGCTGGCCGAGCGGATGGCCCAGCAGGCACCCGCACTCGGTACGGCGCGGCTGGAGCGGATCATGCACACGGTGATCACCGAGAGCCTCGACGCCGCGACGGAGCCGGGTACACCGGGCCCGCCATGATGGATCCGTGCCTACGACACTGACCGACGAGATCGTCGCCTTCCTGTCCGCAGCCAACCCCGCCGTGATCGCCTCGGTCCGCCCGGACGGGCAGCCGGTGACGGTCGCGACGTGGTACCTGCTCGAGGACGACGGCCGGATCCTGGTGAACATGGACGCCCGCCGCAAGCGCCTGGAGTACCTGCGCGCCGACCCACGCGTCTCGCTGACCGTGCTCAGCGCAGACGGCTGGTACCAGCACATCAGCGTGCAGGGCCGGATCACCGAGTGGCGCGACGACGAGGGGCTGGCCGACATCGACCGGCTGTCGCGTCACTACCGAGAGGACGCGTACCCGAACCGGGAGCGGCCGCGAGTGAGCGCCTGGATCGAGATCGACCGCGCTCACACCTGGGGCGCTTAGTTCAAGCGCCGACCGGCGTCGTACTCACTGTTCGGTCGGAGCGGTCTCCCAGAGCCCGATCAGGTTTCCCTCGGTGTCGGTGAAGTAGCCGGTGAAGCCCATGTCGCCGACCGCCATCCGCGGGGTGACGGTCTTGCCTCCGGCAGCCTCGACCTGCTTGAGCGCCTCGTCGACACTGGGTACGTCGATGACCAGGTTGGGCGCCTTGCCGGGGAACTGCTCGCTGCGCTCGAACAGCCCGCCGTTGATGAAGCCGGGCTCGGTCGGCCCGGTCTCCGGGTCGCTCGGCCCCGTCATCACGATCGTGTACTCCATCACGGGTACCTGCATCAGCTGCCAGCCGAACGCGCCGCTGTAGAAGTTCCGCGCCCGCTCGCCGTCGTCGAAGGGGATCTCGAAGTGCACCACTTTGCCGGACATCTCACGGTCCTCCTGTCGGTGGATGTGCGTACTATCACGCACTTTTCTCCTCCCGACGACGCCGGTCAAGGCGGTCTGGGCCGGTTGTCGGTGGGCCGTTCTAGGGTCGCCCGAGGACACCCTGAGCGCCTCCCCAAGCGGTTGCCGGAGCGGGTTAGGGTGGAGGCCTTCCCCAAGGGTCGACGGGTCACGAGCGGCAGGAGTGGTTAGTTCATGGCGGGTGGCTCTGGGGACGGATTTGTGCACCTGCACGTGCACACCGAGTACTCCATGCTCGACGGCGCTGCGCGGCTGGGGGACCTTGCGGCGCGGACCGCCGAGCTCGGCATGGACGCGATCGCGATGACCGACCACGGCAACGTGTTCGGTGCCTACGAGTTCTACAAGAAGGCCAAGGCCGCGGGCGTCAAGCCGATCATCGGCATGGAGGCTTACGGCACTCCGAACATCTCCCGGTTCGAGCGCAAGGGCGTCAACTTCTACGGCGGCGGTCCGGACGACGTGTCGGCCCGCGGCGCATATACCCACATGACGCTGCTGGCCGAGACCACCGAGGGCATGCACAACCTGTTCCGGCTCTCGACCGGAGCCTGGCGCGACGGCTTCTTCAAGCAGCCGCGCGTGGACCGCGACCTGCTCCAGCAGTACGGCAGGGGGGTGATCGCCACGACGGGGTGCCCCTCCGGGGAGGTGCAGGTGCATCTGCGCCACGGCAACTACGACGCGGCCCGGCAGGCGGCCGGCGACTTCCAGACCATCCTCGGCCGTGAGAACTACTTCCTGGAGCTGATGGACCACGGGCTCGACATCGAGAACCGGGTCCGTGACGGCCTGCTGCGGCTGGCCAAGGACCTGCAGATCCCGCTGCTGGCGACCAACGACTCCCACTACGTCAAGCGGGAGGACGCCAGGTCCCAGGAGCACCTGCTCTGCATCAACTCCGGCAGCACCATGACCATCCCGGCCGGCGACGGCCCCGGGCAGCGGTTCGCTTTCAGCGGCGACGGCTACTACATCAAGTCGCCGCAGGAGATGCGTGCGCTGTGGGCCGACCGGAACGGGCTGCCCGAGGCCTGCGACAACACGCTCTGGATCGCCGAGCGGTGCGACGTCGAGTTCACCGAGGGCAACGGCACCTACATGCCGAAGTTCCCGTGCCCCGAGGGCGAGAACGAGGAGTCCTGGCTGGTCAAGGAGGTCGAGAAGGGCCTCCACTTCCGCTACCCGACCGGAATCCCCGACGAGGTCCGCAAGCAGGCGGAGTTCGAGCTCGGCGTGATCCTGCAGATGGGCTTCCCGGGCTACTTCCTGGTGGTCGCCGACTTCATCAACTGGGCCAAGGACAACGGCATCCGGGTCGGGCCGGGCCGCGGCTCGGGCGCCGGGTCGATGGTCGCCTACGCGATGCGGATCACCGACCTCGACCCGCTCCAGCACGGCCTTATCTTCGAGCGGTTCCTGAACCCGGACCGGGTCTCGATGCCCGACTTCGACATCGACTTCGACGAGCGTCGGCGCGGCGAGGTGATCCGGTACGTCACCGACAAGTACGGCGACGACCGGGTCGCGATGATCGTCACCTACGGCACCATCAAGGCCAAGCAGGCGGTCAAGGACTCCTCGCGGATCCTCGGCTACCCGTTCGCGATGGGCGACCGGATCACCAAGGCGATGCCGCCGGCGGTGATGGGCAAGGACGTCCCGCTCAAGGAGATCTTCGACCCCGAGCACAAGCGGTACGGCGAGGGGGGCGAGTTCCGCGCCCTCTACGACTCCGACAACGACGTCCGGACCGTGGTCGACACCGCCATCGGCATCGAGGGCCTGAAGCGGCAGTGGGGCGTGCACGCGGCCGGCGTGATCATGTCCAACGAGCCGCTGATCGACGTGATCCCGCTGCTCAAGCGGCCCGCCGACGGCGCGATGATCACCCAGTTCGACTACCCCACCTGTGAGGGCCTCGGCCTGATCAAGATGGACTTCCTCGGGCTGCGCAACCTGACGGTGCTCGACGACACCGTCCGCCACATCGAGGCCAACCGCGGCGAGCAGATCGTGCTCGAGGAGCTCGAGCTCAACGACCCCGCGACGTACACCCTGCTCCAGCGCGGCGACACCCTCGGGGTCTTCCAGCTCGACGGCGGGCCGATGCGGGCGCTGCTGCGCTCGATGCGCCCCGACGTCTTCGAGGACATCTCCGCGGTCGGCGCGCTGTACCGGCCCGGCCCGATGGGCGCGGACTCCCACAACAAGTACGCCCGCCGCAAGACCGGCCGTGAGCCGGTAGAGCCGATCCACCCCGAGCTGGCCGAGGCGCTCGAGGAGATCCTCGGTGAGACCTACGGCCTGATCGTCTATCAGGAGCAGGTGATGGCGATTGCCCAGCAGCTGGCCGGCTACACGCTCGGTCAGGCCGACCTGCTGCGCCGCGCGATGGGCAAGAAGAAGAAGGCCGAGCTGGACAAGCAGTTCGAGACCTTCTCCGGCGGCATGAAGGAGCGCGGCTTCTCGATGGCCGCGGTCAGGACGCTGTGGGACATCCTGCTGCCGTTCTCCGACTACGCCTTCAACAAGGCCCACTCCGCGGCGTACGGCGTGGTGTCCTACTACACCGCCTACCTCAAGGCGAACTACGCACCCGAGTACATGGCCGCGCTGCTGACGTCGGTGAAGGACGACAAGGACAAGATGGCGGTGTACCTCAACGAGTGCCGCCGGATGAAGATCCAGGTGCTGCCGCCGGACGTCAACGAGTCGCAGTCGAACTTCACTCCGGTCGGCAACGACATCCGGTTCGGGCTGACCGCGGTCCGCAACGTCGGCGCGAACGTCGTGGACGGGATCGTGCAGGGGCGCCGCGAGAAGGGCCGGTACGTCGACTTCAACGACTTCATGGACAAGGTGCCCGCGCTGGTCTGCAACAAGCGGGTGATCGAGTCGCTGATCAAGGCCGGTGCCTTCGACGACATGAAACACAAGCGCCGGTCGCTGGTCGCCATCCATGAGACCGCGGTCGATCAGTACGTCGACATCAAGAAGAACGAGGCGATCGGTCAGGACTCGCTGTTCGCCGGTCTGGACGACATGGACGGCGGCGGCGCCGGCTTCGGGATCTCGGTGACGCTGCCCGACATCGACGAGTGGGACAAGACCACCCTGCTCGGCCACGAGCGGGACATGCTCGGCCTCTACGTGTCCGACCACCCGCTGCTCGGCCTGGAGCACGTGCTGGCCAACGGCACCGACTGCACCATCGGCCAGCTGATGCTCGACGAGGAGCGGCCCGACGGCTCGTCGATCACGATCTCCGGGCTGGTCACCTCGGTGCAGCGCAAGATCACCAAGCGTGGTGACGCCTGGGCGATGGTGACCCTGGAGGACCTGGAGGGCGCGATCGACGTACTCCTGTTCCCGAGCGCCTACCAGCTGGCCAGCACCTACCTCAACGAGGACGCCATCCTCACCGTCAAAGGCAGGCTCTCGCGGAGCAAGGACCAGCCCGAGGTGCACGGCCAGGAGATCAGCGTTCCCGACCTCACCGAGGCGCAGACCGGACCGGTCGGGATCCGGCTGCCGCAGACCCGGTGTACGCCGGACACGGTGGCGCATCTGAAGGACATCCTGCGGGCCCACGCCGGCACCACCGAGGTCCGGCTGAACCTGGTGACCCGGGAGAGCACTATCGTGGTGCGCCTGGACGACGGGCTGCGAGTGACCCCGACGCCCGCCTTGTTCGCCGATCTGAAGCAACTATTAGGACCAGGATGCTGTGTTGATTGAGGATGGGCAGTTGATCACCGAGCGGCCCGCCGAGACGTCGGCGCCGGACCGCGGCGCGGCGCGACAGGCCTCGCTTATCATCGGCATCTTCGTGGTGGTCGGCGCCGGCTGCGGCGTGCTCTGGGAGCGGTTCTGGACCGCTCCGACGGGCATCGTCTTCGAGGGCAAGTGGTACCTCGTCGGCCCGGACGCGGTGGACTCCTTCGACGGCACCGGCCGCTACATCCTGATCGCTGCCATCGCCGGACTGTTGCTCGGGACGGTGCTCAGCCTGGCCCTCGATCGCGACGAGGTGGCGACCCTGGTCGGGGTCGCGGTCGGTTCGCTGCTGGCCGCGCTGGTGATGGCGTGGGTCGGCAACCTGCTCGGCCCGCCGGACCCACGCGAGCTGGCGCCCGACAAGGAGGACTCCACCGAGCTGGTCTCCGACCTGCGGGTCGAGGGCCGGAGTCCGTACGTCGCCTTCCCGGCCGGCGCCCTCACCGGGGCAGTGATCGTCTGGTTCGGCCTCAGCCGGAGGGCTTAAACCTGATCCACGATCAGGGTTCAACGGGAACTCCGCGGGTAGGTTCCCCGTCACACAGACACGCCGGGGCCGTCCGAGGCCCGGGTTCTCGACCAGGGGGTAACCACCGTGTCCGACCAGATCCCGCAGCCACCAGGCCAGCATGAAGTCCTGACCTCGCCGGGCGGCGCACCCGTGCCCCCCGGCGGCAGCTCGGGTGGCAGGTTCGGCGGCCGGGCACTCGTGGTGACCGGCATCGCGGTCGGTGGCGCGGCGCTGCTCGGCGGGGGAGTCTGGGCCGCGATCTCGTTCCTCGGCGCCGGGCCGCAGCCGGCCGAGGCGCTGCCGGACTCGACGATCGGCTACGTCAGTATCGACCTCGACCCGAGTGGCAAGCAGAAGATCGAGGGCATCAAGACGCTGCGCAAGTTCGAGGCCTTCCGCGACGAGGTCGACCTCGACCCGAACGCCGACCTGCGCGAGGAGCTGTTCGATCTCATCCAGGAGGACGCCGGCTGTGACTCGCTCGACTACGACGACGACATCGAGCCGTGGATCGGCAAGCGGGCCGGCTTCGCGGCCGTCGACCTCGGTGGCGACGAGCCGGTCCCGGCGATCGTCGTACAGACCAGCAGCGCCAAGAAGGCCGAGGACGGCGTCAAGGCACTCAAGGACTGCCTGGGCGGCGACTCAACCGGCCACGCGATCAAGGGCGACTGGCTGATCCTGGCCGAGGACCAGGACACCGCCGACGAGCTGCTCGAGGCGACCGAGAAGGCGAGCCTGGCCGATGACGAGGACTACCAGAAGTGGACCGACGAGGTCGGTGACCCGGGCTTCGTGAACCTGTACGCCGCACCCGAGGCCGGTCCCTATATCGCGGACCTGGTCGCGAGCGAGCTGGGCGCCGACACCGACCTCACCTACGACGACGAGCCGGTCGCTCCCGACCCGGCCACCGAAGAGATCGAGAAGGCGTTCGAGGACTTCCAGGGCATGGCCGGCACCATCCGCTTCGCGGGCGGCTCGGTCGAGCTCGAGGTCGCCGGGCAGACCGGCGATGACGCCGTCACCGCCGCGATCGGCGCCGGGGACGCCGGTGACGACGTACTCGCGACGCTCCCGGAGGACACCGCCGCGGCGTATGGCGTTGGCTTCGGCGAGGACTGGTTCGAGCCGGTGGTCGAGCAGCTGCTCGCGGCGACCGGCGAGGAGTCGACCATCGACGAGGTGGTCGCCGACCTGGAGGCTGAGTCTGGGCTGGCCCTGCCGGAGGACGCCGAGACCCTCGCTGGTGAGTCGCTGGCGATCGCGCTGGGCGGGAACACCGACGCCGAGGCCTTCGACAGCGGTGACCCGTCCGAGATCGAGGCCGGGCTGAAGGTCAAGGGGGAGCCGGACGACATCGAGCAGGTGCTCGACAAGCTCCGACCGCAGGCCGCGGAGGAGGGGGAGACCCTCGTGTCCGAGGAGGGCGACGACGGCACGGTGGCGATCGGCATGAACGAGAGCTACATCGGCACCCTCACCGAGGACGGCGATCTCGGCGGTAGCGACACCTTCCAGTCGGTCGTCCCGGATGCCGATGACGCCTCATCGGTCCTCTTCGTCAACTTCGACGCGAGCGACGACTGGCTCGACACGCTGCTGCGCGACCTTGGGGCACCCGAGGAGATCGTCGACAACGTCGCGCCGCTGTCCGCGCTCGGACTCTCGACCTGGACCGAGGACGGCGTATCGCACGGCCTCTTGAAGGTCACCACCGACTAGCTCGGCCGGGTCCCGAACATCGCGAGCGTGGCCGCGACCAGCCCCGGCAGCAGATCGGGGAGCGCGGCCGCGCCGCGAGTTCGGATGCAGTGGTACACCTGGCCGTCGATGCCGGCCACCAGGACCTCGAACAGGCTGTCGTCCGACCTCGGCCACGGCGGTCCGCCCGGGCGGCGGGTCAGCTCGTAGGCCTGGCCCATCCGGTGGGCGAAGGTGCTCTGCATCCGAACGCGCTGTTCGTAGATCTCCGGGCCGGCGTTGAGGGTCTCCACGACCAGGCCCCACGCAGCCGTCGGATGGGCTGCGAGGGTCTCCAGGTAGGTCCGCAGCGGGACCTCGACGAAGCTGCGCCAGTCGCCCTCGGCCAGGTCGGACACGGCGCTGTCCAGGTTGCTGACGATGAACTCCTCGGCCATCGTGAAGGCAGCGGCGAAGCAGGCCTGCTTGCTGGCGAAGTGCTCGTAGAAGGTACGCCGGGAGACGCCGGCCCTGGTGACGACGTCGGCGATCGTGGTCGCCGGATAGCCCTTCTCGGTGAGCGCGTCGAACAGCGCGAACAGCAGCCGCCCCTGCTGGGAGGCGAGGACCTCCTCGACGGTCAGCTGGTGCCGGCCGCTCGGCAGCCGCGGCAGGCCGCCTGAGACGGCCGCCTGCCGTACGTCGATCGGCTCGGGCTGGATGCTCACCCCAGCGACCTTACCGGTTTCGGGAACTCAGGAGTTCCTCACTCTTGCGCGGGTGTGACGGCCGACACTACGGTTCCGGGTACGCGTTAGTTTCTCATTCGAGCCTCCCAAGGAGCCGGCATGTCGCGTCGTACCTCTCGGACCCGGATCGGGTCAGCCTTCGCCGCCCTCGCTGCCGGAGCGGCGTTGCTCACCACGGCTCCGGCCACGGCCGCCGACGACCCGCCGAGCTACGTCGCGCTGGGCGACTCGTTCGTCTCCGGGCCGCTGATCCCGAACCAGGTCGACCTGCCGTGTGGTCGCTCCGACCACAACTATCCGCACCTGGCCGCGGCGGCCGTCGGCGCCTCGCTGACCGACGTCAGCTGTGGGGGAGCGCGGATCCAGGACATGACCGGCCGCCAGTTCCCCTGGACCGCGCCTCAGTTCGACGCGCTGCAGCCGGACACCGACATCGTGACCGTCGGCATCGGCGGCAACGACCTGCCCTTCGCCGAGGTGGTCGGAGTGTGCGGCGGGCTGGGCGCGCTCCAGCCGTTCGGCAAGCCGTGCACGACGTACTACAACCGCGGCGGCGTCGACGAGCTGGCGCAGCGGATGGCGACGCAGCTCGAGCCGCGGCTCACCGACGTCGTGAAGACGATCAAGCAGCGCTCACCGCAGGCCCGGGTGCTGTTCGTCGGCGTACCGTCGGTGATCCCCGAGTCCGGGCCGTCGTGCTGGAGCCTGAACGTGCCGATCGCGCCCGGCGACTACCCGTACCTGGTCAAGGTCACCAAGAACCTCAACCGCACCTTCGCCAAGGCGGCAGCCAACGCGGGCGCCGAGTTCGTGGACATCTACCCGAACAGCCTCGGTCACGACATCTGCAAGCCGATCGGGGTGCGCTGGGTCGAGGGCATCATTCCCGGCGCCGTCGCGGCGCCGGTACACCCGAACCTGCTGGGCATGGAGGGCGCGGCCGAGGTGGTCGCCGCCACAATCGCCGGCTAGCTGGGCTACGGCCGGCCGATCTGGTCGGTGGTCGCCTCGGTGACCCGGACCAGGTCGGCGGGCGCCAGCTCGAGGTCGAGGCCGCGCCGGCCCCCGGACACGAAGACCGTCGGGTGCACCGACGCCGAGCTGTCCACGACGGTCGGGTGCGCGCGCTTCTGGCCGACGGGAGAGATGCCGCCGACGACGTACCCGGTGGCGCGTTCGGCGGCGGCCGGGTCGGCCATCACCGCTCTGCTGCCGCCGAGCGCGCGCGCCAGTGCCTTGAGGTCGAGCTGGCCGCCGACCGGCACCACGGCCACCGCGAGCCGATCGTCGACGCGCGCGAGCAGCGTCTTGAAGACCCGCTCGGATGGGACGCCGAGCGCCTCGGCCGCCTCCAGGCCGTACGACGCGGCGCGTGGGTCGTGCTCGTAGGTGTGGGCCGTGAACTCGACGCCGGCCGCGGTCAGGGCGACGGTGGCCGGCGTACCGCCGGGGCGCTTCGACTTCTTCGCCATCAGTTGGGCGACCAGCGGGTGCGGGCGACCTCGGTCGCCGGCAGTGAGGGGACCGCGCGCATCGCGCTGAGCTCGTCGTGCAGCATCTCCGCGATCATCGCCAGCCGGAGCTCGACGGTCTCGGCCTCCAGCAGCGCCTGCCGCTGCCGCATGGTCAGCAGGCAGGTCGCGGCCAGGCTCCAGGCGAGGTACGCCGGGTCGTGCGGCAGGTCGCCGGCGAGGACCTCCGAGCCCCGCAGCTCCGACAGCTCCTCGCGGTAGCGCGTGAAGAGCGCCAGCGTGCGCTCGGCGACCTCGGGATGTACGCCGTCGTCGGTCTCGGTGAGGCGCACGACCTCTCCGCTAAGGTAGGCGTTGCTGGTGTCGACCGCGTCCAGCCGGACCCGGCCGCGCCCGACCGCGACGATGTCGAAGGTGCCGTCCTCGTGCGCCTCGACCTCGGTCAGCTGGAGGTAACAGCCGATCCGGTGCAGCGACTGCCCGCCGTGGTCGCCCACCTCGTAGCCCTCGCGGATCGCGAACGATCCGAACAGCCGCTCCGCAGGGTCGTCAACCGTCAGCAGCTTGTGAACCAGCGCCCGGTAGCGGTCCTCGAACACGTGCAGCGGCACCGAGACACCGGGAAACAGCACGGTGTTCAGCGGGAACATCGGCATCGTCTCGGTCACACCTCCGACCCTAGCCCGCCGCCAGCGGAGCTCCGGGTCAAAGCCAGTCTTCGCAGGCTCAGACTTGCGTTGACCCGGCCCTTCTTGACGCCGTCGCGCGCTGACCCGGCCCGAATTCACGCGAGCGTGCGCCGACCCGGCCCGTCTTGACCGGGACGATGTCAAGACGGGCCGGGTCAGCGGTCTGCGGCGTGAAATCAGGCCGGGTCAGCGGTTGTGGGCGTCGACATGGGCCGGGTCGGCGAAATCCCACGGGAGGTCGCCGAGGCAGGGCCGGACGGTAGCGGAACTAGACTTCTGTCCATGATGCGCCGGATCGACCTCAGGGGAGCAGAGGCTCCTGTCGACTACCGGTCCGCGGTGCCGCGGGCCGACTTCGACGTCGAGGCTGCGCTGCATGTGGTCAAGCCGATCTGCGACGACGTCCGGGACCGCGGAGTCGCGGCGATCGCCGAGTACGCCGCGAGGTTCGACGGTGTCGAGCAGACCGAGGTCGCGGTACCAGCCGACGCCATCGCCGCGGCGCTGGAGCGGCTCGACCCGGACGTTCGTGCCGGGCTGGAGGAGTCGATCGCGCGGCTGCGGACCACCTGCGAGGCCGAGCGCGAGCAGGACGTGACCACCGAGGTGGCGCCGGGCGCCCGGGTCACTCACCGGCTGGTGCCGGTGGACCGAGTCGGGCTGTACGTGCCGGGCGGGGTCGCACCGCTGGTGTCCAGCGTGGTCATGAACGTGGTCCCCGCGCAGGTCGCCGGCGTGCCGTCGATCGCGCTCTCATCGAGCCCGCAGAAGGAGCACGACGGTCTGCCGCACCCGACGATCCTGGCCGCCTGCGCGCTGCTCGGCATCGACGAGGTGTACGCCGTCGGCGGAGCCCAGGCGATCGCGATGTTCGCGTACGGCGCCGGGCCGTGCCGCCGGGTCGACCTGGTCACCGGCCCCGGCAACATCTACACCGTCTCCGCGAAGCGGCTGCTCAAGGGCATCGTCGGCATCGACTCCGAGGCCGGCCCGACCGAGATCGCGATCCTCGCCGACGACACCGCCGACGCGGCGTACGTCGCCGCCGACCTGATCAGCCAGGCCGAGCACGACCCGCTCGCGGCGTCGGTGCTGGTGACCGACGCCGAGCAGCTGGTGACCGCCGTCGAGGCCGAGCTCGAGACCCAGGTGGCCGCCACCAAGCACGTCGAGCGGGTACGCACCGCGCTCACCGGCAAGCAGTCGGCGATCGTCCTGGTCGACGGCGTCGAGCAGGGTCTGGACGTGGTCAACGCCTACGCCGCCGAGCACCTTGAGATCCACACGCGCGACGCGACCGCGGTGGCGGCCAAGGTCCGCAACGCCGGTGCCGTCTTCGTCGGCCCGCACGCGCCGGTCTCCCTCGGCGACTACTGCGCCGGCTCCAACCACGTGCTGCCCACCGCGGGCTGCGCGTGCCACTCGTCGGGCCTATCGGTGCGCAGCTTCCTGAAGGCCGTGCACGTTGTCGACTACACACAGGCAGCGCTGGAGCAGGTCGCCGACCACGTGATCGCGCTCGCCGAGGCCGAGGACCTGCCGGGGCACGCCGCGGCGGTGCGGGTACGCCGATGACGTTCCCGCCGATCCGCGACGAGCTGCGCGGGCTGGAGCCGTACGGCGCGCCCCAGCTCTCCAAGGACACAGCACCGGTTCAGCTCAACGTCAACGAGAACCCGTACCCGCCGTCAGAAGCAGTCGTCGCCGACATCGCCAAGGCGGTGGCGGAGGCTGCGGCGACCCTGAACCGCTACCCGGACCGGGAGTTCACCGAGCTCCGGGAGGCGCTCGCCGCGTATCTCGGCCACGGCGTCAGCCCGAGCCAGATGTGGGCCGCCAACGGGTCCAACGAGGTGATGCTGCAGCTGCTGCAGGCGTTCGGCGGGCCTGGCCGGACCGCGCTGAGCTTCGCGCCGACGTACTCGATGTACCCCGAGTACGCCCGCGACACGGTCACCGAGTGGGTCGTCGGGCACCGCGAGACCGACTTCTCGCTCGATCTCGACGCCGCGCGCGCCAAGGTCAAGGAAATCCGGCCGCACGTCGTACTCCTGCCGTCGCCGAACAACCCCACCGGCACCGCCCTGCCACCCGAGGCCGTCTCGATGCTCTGCGAGGCCGCAGGCGACGGGATCGTCGTCGTCGACGAGGCGTACGGCGAGTTCCGCAGGACCGGCACCCCGAGCGCGCTCGAACTGCTGCCGGCGTACCGGAACTTGGTCGTCACCCGGACCATGAGCAAGGCGTTCGCGCTCGCCGGTGCCCGGCTCGGCTACCTCGCGGCGGCGCCGGAGATCTGCGACGCGATCCGGGTGGTCCGGCTGCCGTACCACCTGAGCGCGGTCACCCAGGCCACCGCGCTCGCTGCGCTCCGGCACGCGCCGGAGCTGCTCGGGGCCGTTGACGCGCTGCGGGCCGAGCGCGACACGACGGTCGACTGGCTGCGCGACCAGGGGCTCCAGGTCGCCGACAGCGACGCGAACTTTGTGCTGTTCGGGGTGTTCGGCGACCGGCACGCGGTCTGGCAGGGCATGCTCGACCGCGGCGTACTCATCCGCGAGACCGGCCCCGACGGCTGGCTCCGGGTCTCGGTCGGCACCCCCGACGAGATGACAGCTTTCAAGAACGCACTCACGGAGGTGCTGACATGACCGACCGACGCCGGATCTCGACGATCGAGCGGACGACCAAGGAGTCGAAGGTCCACGTCGAGCTCGACCTCGACGGCACCGGCAAGGCCCAGGTCTCGACCAACGTCGGGTTCTACGACCACATGCTCGGCTCGTTCGCCCGGCACGCGCTGCTCGACCTGACCGTGCACACCATGGGCGACACCCACATCGACGCCCACCACACCGTCGAGGACACCGCGATCGTGCTCGGTGAGGCGATCCGCGAGGCGCTCGGCGACAAGCGCGGTATCCGCCGCTTCGGCGACGCCACCGTGCCGCTCGACGAGGCGCTGGTGCACGCGGTCGTCGACGTGTCCGGGCGGCCCTACTGCGTGCACACCGGCGAGCCCGAGGGCCAGAACTTCGTCACCATCGGCGGGGACTACCTGGGCTCGCTGACCCGGCACGTCTTCGAGACGATCGCCTTCCACGCCCAGATCGCGCTGCACATCCGGGTGCTCGCCGGCCGCGACCCGCACCACATCGTGGAGACCCAGTTCAAAGCGTTCGCGCGGGCGTTCCGGGCCGCGATCGAGATCGACCCGCGGGAGAAGGGCATCCCTTCGACGAAGGGTTCTTTGTGACCGAGGTCGTTGTTCTCGACTACGGCTCCGGCAACCTCCGCTCCGCTGTCCGCGCCCTCGAGCGTGCGGGCGCGAAGGTCACCCTGACCGCCGACTTCGAGACCGGACTCGCGGCCGACGGACTGGTGGTGCCGGGCGTCGGGGCGTACGCCGCGTGCATGGCCGGGCTGCGGGCGGTCAAGGGCGAACGGCTGATCGGGCGGCGGCTGGCCGGTGGCCGGCCGGTGCTCGGGATCTGCGTCGGGATGCAGGTGCTGTTCGAGCGCGGGGTCGAGCACGGCGTGGAGACCGACGGCTGCGACGAGTGGCCCGGCGTTGTCGAGCGGCTGCAGGCGCCCGTCGTACCGCACATGGGCTGGAACACCGTGTCGGTCCCCGAGGGCACCTCGCTGTTCGCGGGCGTCGAGGACGAGCGGTTCTACTTCGTCCACTCGTACGGCGTCCGCGACTGGACGCTGGTCACCGACGGCCGCACCCGCGCGCCTCTGGTCACCTGGGCCGAGCACGGCGGTGACCGCTTTGTGGCTGCAGTCGAGAACGGGCCGCTGTCCGCGACCCAGTTCCACCCCGAGAAGTCCGGCGACGCCGGTGCCGCACTACTACGAAACTGGGTGAAGTCCCTGTGAGCAGCTACCTCGAGCTCCTGCCCGCCGTCGACATCGCGGACGGCCAGGCCGTCCAGCTCGTGCAGGGCGTGGCGGGGTCGGAGAAGCGGTTCGGTGACCCGATCGAGGCCGCGCTGCGGTGGCAGGAGGCCGGCGCGGAGTGGATCCACCTGGTCGACCTGGACGCCGCGTTCGGGCGCGGCCACAACCGTGACCTGCAGGCCAAGATCGTCGGCACCCTCGACATCGACGTCGAGATGAGCGGTGGCATCCGCGACGACGACTCGCTGGCCGCTGCCATGGGAACCGGCTGCCGCCGGGTCAACATCGGCACCGCCGCGCTGGAGCAGCCGGAGTGGTGTGCGGCCGCGATCGCCGAGTACGGCGACCGGGTCGCGGTGGGTCTGGACGTCCGCGGCCGGACGCTCGCCGCGCGAGGCTGGACCCGCGAGGGCGGTGACCTGTACGACGTCCTCGCCCGACTGGACGGCGAGGGCTGTGCCCGCTACGTGGTCACCGACGTCAACAAGGACGGCATGCTCCAAGGTCCCAACCTCGACCTGCTGCGCAACGTGTGTGCCACGACCGACCGGCCGGTCGTGGCCTCCGGCGGGATCACCGAGCTGGCCGACCTGGAGGCGCTGCAGGGGCTGGTCGGTGAGGGGGTCGAGGGCGCGATCATCGGCACCGCGCTCTATGAAGGCCGGTTCACCCTCGAGGACGCGCTCGCGCTGACGCTGCCCGGGGACCGGCCTTGAGCCTCGCCGTACGCGTGATCCCGTGCCTGGACGTGGACGCCGGCCGGGTGGTCAAGGGCGTCAACTTCCAGGAGCTGCGGGACGCGGGCGACCCGGTCGAGCTGGCCCGGGTGTACGACGCGGAGGGCGCCGACGAGCTGACCTTCCTCGACATCTCCGCCTCCCACGAAGGCCGTGCGACCACGATGGAGATCGTGTCGCGCACCGCCGAGGAGGTCTTCATCCCGCTCACCGTGGGCGGGGGAGTGGCCGCGGTCGAGGACGTGGACCGGCTGCTGCGCGCGGGCGCCGACAAGGTCGCGGTGAACACTGCCGCGATCCGGCGGCCGGAGCTGGTCGCGGAGATCGCGGACCGGTTCGGCAGCCAGGTGCTGGTCCTGTCGGTCGACGCCCGGCGCGCGGCCGGAACTGAAAGCGGCTTCGAGGTCACCACCCACGGCGGCCGCCAGTCGGCCGGCCTGGACGCGGTCGAGTGGGCGGCCCGCGCGACCGAGCTCGGGGCAGGGGAGATCCTGCTCAACGCGATGGACGCCGACGGCACCCAGGCGGGCTTCGACCTGGACCTGATCCGAGCGGTCCGGGCGGTCGTGACCGTGCCGGTGATCGCCTCCGGCGGCGCCGGGGCAACCGAGCACTTCCCACCGGCGGTCGCGGCCGGTGCCGACGCCGTACTCGCTGCGAGCGTCTTCCACTTCGGCACGCTCCGGATCGGCGACGTCAAGCGAGGCCTCGCCGACTCGGGCATTCCGGTGCGCTAGTCGAGGACCCCGTAGTGGTCGAGCACTCGACCGTCCGCGTCGTACGTCCAGACGGTGGCATCGTCGAGGTCCTCCTGGGAGATCCCGTCGGGCATCCAGAACAACGCCAGCCCCTTCCCGACCGTTGCCTCGAAGGTCCGCCCGTCAACGACGATGAGAACGGCGTCGACCGCGTCCGACACCTGCCCCACGCCACTGACCTTCTGGAGTGGGCCGGTGAACCCTGGGCCCGATCCTGGGTCCTGCGGCTCCGTTGATCCGGCGCTGAGGGTGATCATCGAGTAGTGCTTGTCCGGTGGCAGCTCTTGCCAGTCATGGCCGCCCCAGCCTCCGACCTGCCACTCGCCCTGCTCGCGGCTGAGAGTGCACTTGGCGAGGTCGTGGTCGACACGCCAGATGATGATCGCGACCCGGCCCCGGGCATCTGCCGCTACCGGCCGGGCATTGGCCGGAACCGAGATGCCGATGCCACGGAGTGCCTCACGGCATCTCCCTCCGGCCTCCTTGAGCTCCCACGGCGGCAGGTTCACCAGGTCCGCGCCCCAGGCTTTGACGGCGGGACGAACCGGCGGGGGCTCTGGGGAGCGTGTTGCCAGCGAGATGCCCGCCGCTCCGATCACCGACGCCGCCGTCACCGCGGTGGCGATGCGGCTCATACGTCGGCGACGCAGCCGGGCGCCTCGACGCAGGATGTCGTCGACCGGGCGGTCGAGGACGACGTCCGCCGTACCGGTCCGCAGCGCGTCGAGAACCATGCTCTCGGTTGACGCGTTCATCGGTTGGTCCCTTCGGTCTCGACGAGGTGTGTCCGCAAGGTGGCGAGCGCGTGATGTAGGTGTGCCGTGACCGTCCCAGGCGCGATGCCGAGCCAGTCGGCGGTGGCTGCGGTGTTGAGATCGAGCAAGTAGCGCAGCACCACCACCTCTCGCTGCCGCCTGGGCAGCCGGCGTACGGCGGCGACGAGGTCGCTCGGTGGTTCGCCGTCGGTCGTCGCCGAGTCCGGCGGCCGGTCCCACACGACCTCGCGCCGGCGCTTCCGCCACCAAGAGATATTGGCGTTGACCGCGGTCCGCACGACCCATGCGGACGGATGCTTCAAGGCGCGTACCTTGCGCCACGACGCCCAGGCCCGGGCGAATGCCTCGGCCACGGCGTCCTCTGCCTCGACGGATCTCACTCCGCTGGCGAGGACCGCCCGTAGGCACCGGTCCTTGTTGGCGGCGTAGAACTCGACGAACTCACGGTTGCTCACACCGGAATGACGCACGACAGGCCCCGGGGACTTAGTCCGTCGAGATTCTCATGCCGCTCAGATCCCGAGCTTGGCCTTCTTGAGCTTCTCGACGCGCTCGCCCGGCCCCGAGAACTCCAGGTCGCCCAGCTGGCCGCGGCCGTAGAGGAACATCACGATCTCGCTGGGCAGGCCGCGGATCACGACCGGGTCATCGCCCCGGCGCAGCGTCGCCGTCGACCCGTCGTCGGCGCGCTCGATGACGACCGGCACGCCCGCCGGCCGGACCAGGCCGCGGCCGTTCATGCTCGCGACCCGCCACAGCATCTTCTCCTGACCGTCGGTCAGCGTGCGCGGCGTCCAGCCCGGCTGGGCGCGGCGGATGTCCTCGTGGTGAACGAAGAACTCGGCGGTGTTCAGAAGTGCGTCGACCGGCCCGACCGCGGCCCAGGTGATCCGCGGCTTGCGGAGCTGGTCGACCAGCAGCGCGAGGTCGGCGCGGGCGTACTTCTCGCTGACCTTCCTGGTGCCGCCGGACAGCGCTGGCACCAGGATCCCCGGCGAGCCGACCAGGCTGCGCTCGCGGACCAGGAGGTGGATGACCAGGTCCTTGACCGTCCAGTCCCCGCATAGCGTCGGCGCGTCCTCGCCGATCTCGAGAGCGAGGTCGCAGAGGGCTTCGCGCTCGGCGCGCGCAAACGAGTTCATGGGTCGAGGTTAGTGCGGGCGCCGGGCGTGACCGGGCGGCGTCCACCGCCGCCCGCCGAATAATCCACTGGGGAATGTCGGAGGCGCCTCCTAATGTTGGCTGGGCAGTGCGAGTTGCGAGAGATACGGGCGAGGAGAGTGCGAGCCAGGTGACGGCTGAGGCGATAGTGGGACCGGAGCGATCGACCCGCAGGGCGACCCTGCGCGACGGGTTCGCCGTCCTCTGGGTCGCGATCAAGCGCGAACCCCGGATCTTCGCCCTCTCGACCGTCGGGAGCCTGCTGTTCGGCGCGCTGACCGTCGCCGATGCGTGGGTGCTCGGCTGGGCCACCGAGCACGTCGTACTCCCCGCCTTCCGCGACGGCGAGATCGGCGCCGGCCTGCTCTGGGCGGTGCTCGGCCTCTTCCTCGGCGTGGCGATCCTGCGCGCGGTCGGCATCGTCGCGCGCCGGCTCGGCGCGGGTGTCATGCAGTACCGGATGCAGGCCCACTACCGGCGCGCGGTCACCCGCCAGTACCTCTCGCTTCCGATGGAGTGGCACCAGCGCCACCCGACCGGCCAGCTGCTGTCCAACGCCAACTCCGACGTCGAGGCCGCGTGGGGTCCGATCGCGCCGCTGCCGATGGCGGTCGGCACGGTCGCGATGATGCTGATCGCGGTCGGCCAGATGCTTCTCGCCGACCTGATGCTCGCCCTGATCGGGCTGCTGGTCTTCCCGGCGGTGATCGGGGCCAACCTCGCCTACCAGCGGCTGGCCTCGCCGCTGATGACCAAGGCCCAGGCTCTGCGCGCCGAGGTCAGCGAGATCGCCCACGAGTCGTTCGACGGGGCGATGGTGGTCAAGACCCTGGGCCGTGAGGGCGAGGAGACCGCCCGTTTCGCGGCCAAGGCCCACGAGCTCCGCAACGTGTCGATCAAGGCCGGCCGGATCCGGGCTGTGTTCGACCCGACCCTGGCCGCGCTGCCCAACATCGGCGTACTCATCGTCCTCGCGGTCGGTGTCTCTCGCGTTCTCCACGGCCAGACCGGCGCCGGCGAGGTCGTGACCGTGGCCTACCTGCTGACGATCGTGTCCTTCCCGATCCGGTCGATCGGCTGGCTGCTGGGCGAGTTCCCGCGCAGCGTGGTCGGCTTCGACCGGGTGCACACCGTGCTCGACGCCACCGGCGAGATGGAGTACGGCGCGCGCCGGCTCGACGGCGGCAAGTCCGGCCAGCCCGTCGGGGGCGCCCGGCTGGACGTCGACCACCTCGCCTACGCCTACGACCGCGACCAGCCGGTCCTCGACGAGGTGACCTTCACCGTCGAGCCGGGCCGGACGGTCGCGCTGGTCGGCGCCACCGCCTCCGGCAAGTCCACGCTCACCGGCCTGATGACCCGCCTGGTCGACCCGGACGGCGGCGCGATCCGGGTGGACGGGGTCGATCTGCGCGACCTGCGCCGCGGCGCATTGGCCGAGTCGGTCGCGGTGGTTCCGCAGACCGCGTTCCTCTTCGACGACACCGTCCGCGGCAACGTCACCCTCGGCGCCGACATCCCCGACGCCGAGGTCTGGGCGGCGCTGCGGACCGCCCAGGCAGACGGCTTCGTGGCCGCCCTGTCCGATGGTCTTGACACCAAGCTGGGGGAGCGCGGCACCTCGCTCTCCGGAGGTCAGCGGCAGCGGATCTCGCTGGCCCGGGCGCTCGTGCGCCACCCGCGGCTGCTGATCCTCGACGACGCGACCAGCGCGGTCGACCCGGAGGTCGAGGCTCGGATCCTGGGTGCGCTCCGGTCCGGTGACGGTGACGCGACCCTGGTGGTGGTCGCCTACCGCAAGGCCACGATCGGCCTGGCCGACGAGGTGATCTTCCTCGACGAGGGCCGGGTCGCCGCACGTGGCCCGCATGACGAGCTGCTGGAGCGCAGCCCCGACTACGCCAATCTGGTCAATGCCTACGAGCAGCCCGAGGCCGGCGACGGCCGCGAGCCGCAGCTGACGGGGGAGGGTCGATGAGCGCGACGGTAGCCGCCGGGACCACCGTCGAGACCGGCGAGGAGATCGGTGCGATCGAGACGCTGCGCCGTGGCGTGGCCTTCTCGCCCGAGCTCAAGGAGGGTTTCGTCGGCACCCTGCTGCTCGCCGTACTCGCGACCCTCGGCCAGGTCATCGTGCCGATCGCGGTCCAGCAGACGCTGGACCGCGGCCTCAACGGTCCGGACGGTCCGGACGTGTCGTTCATGGTGAGCATGGGCCTGGTCGCCGGTGCCGCGATCCTGCTGACCAGCATCGCGTCGTACGCCATGACCGCGCGACTGTTCTCCCGCGCCGAGCACGGCCTGGCCACGCTGCGGATCAAGGCGTTCCGGCATGTGCACGACCTGCCGCTGCTAACGCAGAACACCGAGCGCCGCGGCGCGCTGGTGTCCCGGGTGACCAGCGACGTCGACCAGATCAGCCAGTTCCTGGTTTTCGGCGGGATCATGTTCGTGGTCAGCGTCGGCCAGATGCTGGTCGCGACCGTGATCATGGCGATCTACAGCTGGCAGCTGACCCTGGTGGTCTGGCTCTGCTTCCTGCCGCTGTTCCTGTCGCTGCGCTTCTTCCAGCGCAAGCTGTCCGACGCCTACGGCACGGTCCGGCAACAGGTCGGCGCGATGCTGTCGGCGATCTCGGAGCCGGTGGTCGGAGCGGCCGTGGTCCGGTCGTACGCCGTGGAGCACCGCACCCAGGCCCGCATCGACGAGGCCATCGCCCGGCACCAGTCGGCGAGCACCCGCGCCCAGGGCTACACGGCGTTCTCCTTCTCCCTCGGCGGCATCTCCGCCGGCCTGGCCAACGCCGGCGTGCTGGTGATCGGCATCTGGCTGGGCTTCGCGGATCAGATCACCGCCGGTGAGGTGCTGGCGTTCGCGTTCCTCGTGACTCTGTTCGTCGGCCCGGTGCAGTTCGGCACCCAGATCCTCACCGACGCCCAGAACGCGATCGCCGGCTGGCGCCGGGTGATCGGCATCCTCGAGACGCCGGCCGACCTGGTCGACCCAGGGCCGGACGGCGAGGTGCTGCCGCGCGGGCCGATCGACATCGAGCTGCGCGAGGTCACCTTCGCCTACCCGGGCGGCCCACCGGTGCTGCACGACGTGTCGCTGCGGATCGAGTCCGGCAGCCGGATCGCGGTGGTGGGGGAGACCGGCTCCGGCAAGTCGACCGTGGCCAAGCTGCTGACCCGGCTGATGGACCCGACCTCGGGCTCGGTGCTGCTCGACGGCGTCGACGTCCGCGACATCGGCGACGCCTCGCTGCGGCGCTCGGTGGTGCTGGTGCCTCAGGAGGGCTTCCTGTTCGACGACACGCTCGCGGCCAACGCCCGCTACGGCAAGCTCGACGCCACAGACGAGGAGATCGTCGCCTCGGCCGCCGAGCTGGGCCTGGCCGACTGGCTGGCTGGGCTGCCGCGCGGGCTTCGGACCCCGGTCGGCCAGCGCGGTGAGTCGCTGTCCGCGGGCGAGCGGCAGCTGGTCGCCCTGCTCCGCGCCCACCTCGCCGACCCCGACCTGCTGGTCCTCGACGAGGCCACCAGCGCCGTCGACCCGGCCCTCGAGATGCGGATCGGCCAGGCGCTGGAGCGCCTGATGTCCGGCCGTACGTCGGTCACCATCGCCCACCGGCTCACCACCGCCGAGAACGCCGACGAGGTGATCGTGGTCGACCGCGGCCGCGTCGTTCAGCGCGGCCCGCACGCCGACCTGGTCGCCGAAGGCGGCGTCTACGGCGGCCTCCACGCCTCCTGGGTCGCCCAACAAGGCAAGTAGCTCGCGCCGACCCGGCCCGTGTTCACGTCGTACGTCGCTGACCCGGCCGGTGTTCACGCCGTACGTCGCTGACCCGGCCCGTCTTCACGTCGTACGTCGCCCACCCGGCCCGTGTTGACATGACTCACGTCAACACGGGCCGGGTCAGCGGCCTGGAGCGTCAACACGGGCCGGGTCGACGGTGGGTGGCGTGAACACGGGCCGGGTCGGCGATGATGGGGCGGTGACATCTCCACCTGTTCCCTCGCTTGACCCGGATCTGGCCGCTCGGCTGAAGCGCAACGCCGACGGGCTGGTGCCCGCGATCGCTCAGCAGCACGACACCGGTGAGGTGTTGATGCTCGGCTGGATGGACGACGAGGCGCTGGCGCGGACTCTGGCGACCGGACGGGCGACGTACTGGAGCCGGTCCCGCCAGGAGTACTGGGTGAAGGGCGAGACGTCCGGTCACCGCCAGCATGTTGTCGAGGTCCGGCTGGACTGCGACGGAGACACGCTGCTGCTGAAGGTCGACCAGGAAGGCCCGGCGTGCCACACCGGGAGCCGCACCTGCTTCGACGACGGGCTGGTGGAGCAGGCATGAGTGGGGACGAAAACAAGCAGCGCCGCACCTTCGGCCCGGTGGTGCTGGCCGGACTCGCCGCCGGCGCCCTGGCCGCGGTCGCCGGCAACCAGCCGTGGGCCCGGCCGACCGAGCCGAGCCTGCGCGGACTGGTCGACGAGAGCGTCGCGGAGATGCCGCTCGCGGCGGCACTCGGCCTGGTCGTCCTGGCGTGCTGGGGCGTGCTACTGGTGACTCGCGGGCGGGTGCGGCGCCTGGTCGGTGTGCTGGGCGCGCTGACCTCAGCGGGCCTGCTGGTCACCGTGGTGGTCGGCTTCACCGCGGCTCCGGACGCACTCCGTGAGGAGATGACGACGATGGGCATGGCCGACTCCGGAATCAGCAGGACCGGCTGGTACTACGTCACGGCGCTGTCCGCCGTACGCTCGCTAGCGGCCACCCTCGCGGCCGTCCGGCTGGTCCCGGAGTGGCCCGAAATGGGCAGCCGGTACGACGCACCCGCGGCCGCCGAGCCGGCGTCGGTGCCGCCCGAGGAGCGGTCCAGCCTGGACCTGTGGAAGTCCCTCGACGACGGGCAGGACCCGACCGCATGACGGCCGGCCCGGCCGGTCACCGGTAGTAGGCCTGCTGGGGCTGCAGCGCGGGAGCGGCCGTGGTGGTGTTGCCGGCGACCATCGCCAGCATCCGCAGCGTCTGCTCGAACCAACCGAACAGCACCCAGGCGATGATCGAGCCGAGCACGCCGCCGACCAGCGCGGCCACCGCCAGCAGCAGGATCGCGAGCGGCGCCAGGTCCTCGCCCTCGAGCACGCCGAAGAACACGACGGCCGGTACGACGAACATGGCCAGCACGATCAGGCCGATCACGATCCACTTGAAGGTGGCGATGGTGTTGGCCACCCGGATCGCTGCTGCGGGGTTCCCCATGTGTCTCCTCGGCCAGGTGTGGCTGGTGATCCTACGGCTCGCCCCTACGAATACACTGGCGACCACGAGTCACGCCACACCCGAGGAGCAACACGCATGGCCGAGAGCCACGGCAACACCCCTGCAGCCTGGACGGCGGTCGCGATCGCGCTGGCCGGCTTCGTCGTCGGCGGCGTCGCGCTGATGCTGGACCCGGTCAGCCTGGAGCTGTTCTGGGTAGGCGTTGCGCTGGCGCCGGTCGCCATGGTCGTCTTCGTGGTGATGAACAAGCTCGGCCTCGGCGAGACCGGTCACTGAGGTCGCGATGGCCGTGACCCTGCCCCGCGCGACCGCGACCCCCGCCGACCGGTGGACGCGGGTGCGCGGCCCGGTGCTGGGCGCCGCGGTAGCGGCCGGACTGACGGTCGCGCTGCACTTCCGCGACCCACACGAGTCGGGCAGCTGGGGCTTCTGCCCGTCCGCGGCGATGGGCGTCTACTGCCCCGGCTGCGGAGGCCTGCGGGCGGTCAACGACCTGACCAACCTCGACTTCGCGGCCGCGGCCTCCAGCAACCTGCTCTTCATCGCCCTGATCCCGCTGATCCTCGGCCTCTGGGTACGCCGCCTGGTCGTCGGCTGGCGCGGCGGTGGCCCGATGCAGCCGACCCGGGTGCACTGGTGGCTCGGGGCCGGACTGATCGGCGTCGCCGTGGTGTTCACGGTGCTGCGCAACCTGCCGGGCTCCTGGCTCGCGCCCTGACCTCGACGTTCTGACCTCGACGCCGTGAGGTCGACAACCGCCTAGAGATGCGGAAGGCCCGACCGGAACTCCGGTCGGGCCCTTCTCGGCTTGGATCAGGCGTTCGCTGCGCCGACGGCGAAGAGAATGGCGTAGAAGATGAGGCCGAGAACCATCAGCACGATCGCGATCAGGCCACAGATCTTGCCGGCGTTGGCCATGCCGCGGCCGCCGTACTGGCCACCGGAAGCGTCGATCTCCTTCACGGTGTTGTTGCCGATGATGTAGGCCGGGATGCCGAGGAGGCCGCAGCACACAAGGCCCAGGATGCCCAGGATCATCGCGGTCTGCGCCTTCGGGTGGTCGCCCATCGGCTGGCCCTGGCCGTAGCCCGGCGCGCCGTAGCCCGGAGGTTGCTGGTAGCTCATTCAGAGACTCCCTATTGGTTCATGGGCTACATCCGTCGGCAGCCCGCACGACAGCGCAGGCTACACGGTGCCGATCAGTAGTTGTCGTAGTACGAGCCGTCGAAGCCGCCTGTTGCCAAGCTGAGGATGGTGAGCCCGACGGACAGCACGACGGCGATGCCACCGGTGACCATGCCGCCGATCGCCAGCCCCATCCCGGTCTGCGCGCCGCCGCTCTTCTCGATCTGGCCGCGCGCGATGAAGCCCATGACCAGCGCGGCGATTCCCGCAGGTATCCCCAGGCAGCAGCACATCAGGACCAGGGCGGAGACGCCGGCGACCAGGGAACCGATGGCGAGACCGTTGGTGCCCGTCGGGGAGGCCGGCTGGCCATAGCCGGGCGCGCCGTACTGCGGGGCACCGTACTGCGGGGCGCCGTACGGCTGCTGTCCGTAATCGGGCTGCTGACCGTACGCCGGCTGGCCGTACCCCGGTTGCTGGCCGTAGCCGGGCTGCTGCCCGTACCCAGGCTGTTGGTACGGCGGCTGGCCGGGCGTATCCGGCTGCTGCGGCTGCTGCGGCGGGGGCCCGCCGTAGCGGGTCGGCTCGTCCGATTCGTCCGGCTCTTTGCCGAAGTTGGGTGGCTGCGTCACCCGCAGACGGTATCGCTTGTCCTTCCCACGGAACTGCCATCCGGCGGCTTTCCGCGCCGTGAGAGGCTTGGGCCGCTCGAACGCAACCGATCTGGAGGTCAGCATGTCCGTGCTCGACGACATCGTCGAGGGTGTCCGGACCGACCTCGCACGCCGGCAGCGCGAGACAAGCCTCGAGCAGCTCCGGGATGCGGTCGAAGGGCAGGCGCCGGCGCTCGACCCGATGCCCGGATTCCGGGCTGCCGGGCTCAGCGTGATCGCCGAGGTGAAGCGGCGCAGCCCCAGCAAGGGCGACCTCGCCGACATCCCGGACCCGGCGGCGCTGGCGACGGCGTACGCCAAGGGCGGTGCCCGCGCGATCAGCGTGCTCACCGAGGAGCGCCGGTTCGGCGGCAGCCTCGACGACCTGCGCGCGGTCCGCGCCGCGGTCGACACGCCGCTGCTGCGCAAGGACTTCATCGTCACCGAGTACCAGCTCTGGGAGGCCCGCGCGGCCGGCGCCGACCTGGCGCTGCTGATCGTCGCCGCGCTGCCCGGGCCCGAGCTGGAGCAGCTGTACGCGGCGGCCCGCGGCCTCGGCCTGACCGTGCTGGTCGAGGTGCACGATGAGGCGGAGACCGAGCGGGCGGTCGCGCTCGGCGCCGAGCTGATCGGTGTGAACGCCCGCAACCTCAAGACGCTCGAGGTGGACGCCGACACGTTCGGCCGCCTCGCCGCGCTGATCCCCGACGACCGGGTCAAGGTCGCCGAGTCGGGCATCAGCGGACCGCAGGACGCCGAGCGCTACGCCCGCGATGGGGCTGGTGTGGTGCTCGTCGGAGAGGCACTCGTGAAGGACGGCGACCCGGAGGCCGCCGTCCGCGCGATGACCGGATTGGGAGCAGGACAGTGAGTGGGTCGTACGACGCCGACGAGAGCGGCTACTTCGGAGACTTCGGTGGGCGGTTCATGCCCGAGGCGCTGGTGGCGGCGCTCGACGAGCTCACCGAGGCCTGGCAGGAGGCGACCGCCGACGAGACCTTCCGTGCCGACTTCGACGCGATCCTGCGCGACTACGCAGGCGTGCCCAGCCCGCTGTACGACGCGGCCCGGCTCTCCGAGCAGGTCGGCGCCCGGATCCTGCTCAAGCGTGAGGACCTCAACCACACCGGCGCCCACAAGATCCGCAACGTGCTCGGCCAGGCGCTGCTCACCAAGCGGATGGGCAAGAAGCGGGTGATCGCGGAGACCGGCGCCGGCCAGCACGGCGTGGCCAGCGCCACCGCGGCGGCGTACTTCGGGCTCGACTGCACCGTCTACATGGGCGCGGTCGACGTCAAGCGGCAGGCACTCAACGTGGCCCGGATGAACCTGCTCGGCGCCAAGGTGGTCTCGGTCGAGTCCGGCAGCGCCACCCTCAAGGACGCGATCAACGAGGCGCTGCGCGACTGGGTCGCGACAGTCGACCACACGGCGTACCTGTTCGGTACGGCGGCCGGACCGCACCCGTTCCCGAGCATGGTTCGCGACTTCTGCCGCGGCATCGGCGACGAGGCGCGCGCCCAGTGCCTGGAGCTGACCGGCCGGCTGCCGGACGTGGTCGCGGCGTGCGTCGGCGGCGGGTCGAACGCGATCGGGGCCTTCACCGCGTTCCTCGACGACCCCGACGTCGCGATCTGGGGCTTCGAGGCCGGGGGCGACGGGGTGGAGACCGGGCGGCACGCCGCGACGATCTTCGCCGGCGACAGCGGCGTGCTCCACGGCGCGCGGACCTACGTGCTCCAGGACGAGGACGGCCAGACGATCGAGTCGCACTCGATCTCGGCGGGGCTGGACTACCCGGGCGTCGGGCCGCAGCACTCCCACCTCGCCAAGACCGGCCGCGCGACGTACCTCCCGGTCACCGACGCCGAGGCGATGGAGGCGCTCGCACTGCTGAGCCGCACCGAGGGGATCATCCCGGCCATCGAGTCGGCGCACGCCGTGGCCGGTGCGCTGCGCGAGGCGAAGGCGCTGGTGGCCGAGAAGGGCCCGGACACCACGATCCTGATCAACCTCAGCGGCCGCGGCGACAAGGACATGGACACCGTCACCCAGTGGTTCAAGCTGGGCGAGTACGAAGAGGAGGCCGGCCAGTGAGCGCCGCACCCGCCTTCGACAAGGCGCGCGGCGAGGGCCGCGCGGCGCTGGTCGGCTACCTGCCCGCCGGCTTCCCCGACGTGCCCGGCGCCATCGACGCGCTCAAGGTGATGGTCGACGCCGGTGTCGACGTGGTCGAGATCGGGCTGCCCTACAGCGACCCGGTCATGGACGGCCCGACGATCCAGGCCGCCGCCCAGCAGGCCCTCGACGGTGGCGTCCGCACCGCCGACGTACTGCGCACCGTCGAGGCGGTCGCTGCCACCGGCGCCCCGACGCTGATCATGACCTACTGGAACCCGGTCGAGCGGTACGGCGTGGACCGGTTCGCGAGAGACCTCGCCAGCGCCGGGGGAGCCGGCCTGATCACGCCGGACCTGACGCCCGACAGCGGCGCGGAGTGGATCGCGGCGGCCGACGCCCACGACCTCGACAAGGTCTTCCTGGTCGCGCCGAGCTCCACCGACGAGCGGATCGCGATGACCGTCGACAACTGCCGCGGCTTCGTCTACGCGACCGCGGTCATGGGCGTCACCGGCGTCCGGACCAGCACCAGCGACCTCGCCCAGCCCCTCGTCGCCCGCACCAAGAAGGTCACCGACCTGCCGGTGGGCGTCGGGCTCGGCGTCTCCAACGGCGACCAGGCGGCCGAGATCGCGGCGTACGCCGACGGCGTGATCGTCGGCTCCGCGTTCGTCCGCACCCTGCTCGACGCCGGCGCGGACCGGGCGGCGGGCCACGCCGCGCTGGCCGTGCTCACCGAGGACCTGGCGGCCGGGGTGCGGCGTGCGTAAGTGCCTTCTCGCGGCTCTCGTGACCGCCGCAATGCTGCTGACTGCCTGCTCGTCCGAGCCGGACGACGGCATGCAGTTCAGCGGCGGCGACACCGACGGCATGTACGGCGCGGTCCTCGACCGCCCCTACACCGTGCCGACCACGCCGCTGACCGACACCGGCGGCGCGCCGTACTCACTGGCCGGCGACACCGACAAGCGGCTCACGCTGGTCTTCTTCGGCTTCGTCAACTGCCCCGACATCTGCCACATCGTGATGTCCTCGCTGACCTCCGGACTGACTCGGCTGGACGAGGACGTCAGCGACCAGGTGGAGGTGGTCTTCGTGACCACCGACCCGACCCGCGACACCGAGCAGGTGCTGCGCGACTACCTGGACCGTTACGACGAGTCCTACGTCGGGCTGACCGGCGACCTGGACACCATCATCGAGATCGCGAAGCCGCTCGCCGTGGCCGTCGAGAAGGGCGAGAAACTGCCCAGCGGCGGCTACGACGTCGCGCACAGCACCCACGTGGTCGGCATCGGCTCCGACGACAAGGCCCCTATCCTCTGGACCGAGGAAACCTCCGCGGCGCAGTTCGCGGACGACCTCGCGGTCCTGCTGGCCGGTGACGGCCCCGCCCTGAACCTCAAGCCCTGAACTCAAGTCCTGATCGAGTGAGGAAACCACGATGCTGACCGACCTGCTGGCCACACCCCTGGTCACGGTGCTGTCGATCCCCAGTCCGAGCCAGGGTGTCTGGCACCTCGGGCCGGTCCCGATCCGCGGCTACGCGCTGAGCATCATCCTCGGCGTCATCATCGCGATCTGGATCGGCGAGCGGCGCTGGAAGGCGCGCGGCGGCCGGTACGGCGAGGTGCAGGACCTGGCGATCTGGGCGGTGCCGTTCGGGCTGGTCGGCGGCCGGATCTACCACGTGCTCACCGACAGCAACCAGTACTTCGGGGAGGGCGAGAGCCCGATCACCGCGCTGTACATCTGGCGCGGCGGTCTCGGCGTCTGGGGCGCGATCATCGGCGGCGCACTGGGCGTATGGATCTTCGCCAAGATCCGCAAGATCCGGGTACTGCCCCTGATGGACGCGCTGGCGCCCGGCGTGCTCGTGGCGCAGGCGATCGGCCGCTGGGGCAACTGGTTCAACCAGGAGCTGTTCGGGAAGCCGACCGACCGGCCATGGGGCCTGGAGATCGCGCTCGGCAAGCGGCCGGAAGGCTACGAGGACTTCGACACCTTCCACCCGACCTTCCTCTACGAGTGCGTCTGGAACCTCGGCATCTTCGGCCTGCTGATCTGGGCCGATCGGCGGTTCAAGCTGGGCTACGGCAAGGTGCTGGCGCTGTACGTCATGGGCTACACCGCCGGCCGCGGCTGGATCGAGAACCTCCGGATCGACGAGGTCCAGCACGGCGACGTCCTCGGGCTCCGGCTCAACGTGTGGACCTCGATCGTGCTGTTCGCCCTCGCTGCGGCGTACTTCGCCTGGGCGACGCTCAACCGGCCCGGCCGCGAGGAGAGCATGTACGTCGACGGTCCGCCCGCCGGTGACGGCGACAAGGTCGACCTCGTCAAGCACGACGATGAGGACGGAGCCGACGAGGACGAGGCCGCCGACGAGGACGAGGCCGCCGACGAGGACGAGGCCGACGACGAGGCCGACGAAACCGAGGTCGAGAAGAAGGTCGAGAGCACGTCGGGGGACTAGCGTTCGTGCCATGACGGGCACCGACGCTCCCGAGATCAACCACGAGCACGCGGACGTCACCGGCGGCTGGCTGCGGCCGGCGGTGTTCGGGGCGATGGACGGGCTGGTCTCCAACGCGGCGCTGATCGCGGGCGTGGCGGGCGGTACCCGCGGCGCCGAGGACACCTCCACGATCGTGCTCGCCGGCCTGGCCGGTCTGGCCGCAGGCGCGTTCTCGATGGCGGCGGGGGAGTACGCCTCGGTCGCCAGCCAGGCTGAGTCCGCCGAGCGGGAGATCGCCAAGGAGCGCCGCGAGATCATCGAGAACCCGGTCGGCGAGAAGGCCGAGCTCGCGGCGATGTTCGTCGACAAGGGGATCGACCCGGACCTCGCCGCGGAGGTCGCCCAGCAGGTCCACCGCGACCTCGACGATGCGGTCGCCGTACACGCTCGCGAGGAGTTCGGCATCGACGCCGACGACCTGCCCTCGCCGCTGGTGGCAGCAGGCTCGTCGTTCGTGTCCTTCGCCCTGGGCGCGGCGGTTCCCGTGCTGCCGTATCTGCTCGGCGCCGAGGCGCTCTGGCCGGCGATCCTGCTGACGCTGGTTGCCCTGTTCGTCTGCGGCGCCGTCGTCACCCGGGTGACCTCCCGCAGCTGGTGGTACGGCGGGCTGCGCCAGGCCCTGCTCGGCGCGGCCGCGTTCGCGGCGACGTACGGCGTCGGCGCGGCTGTCGGCACCCAGGTCTAGCCAGGTCAAGCAGCATGGCTGAGGCCTATCTCACGCGCTGGTCCGGGGTGGTCAGGCGCCGGGTCGGGACCTAACCGGGTGGTAGCCTGGCCTCTCCGCTTGGGCCAATGTCGTCCCCTGCCAGCACGCTTGACCTGCTTTGCCAGACCGCCCTGCCGGAACGCCGTACGGCGTAACGCGCTCGGGCGCAGACGACGACGGGAGAATGCCCCGTGCCAGCTATGCACGCGTTCCCGCCGCCACAGGGGTTGTACGACGGCCGCCACGAGCACGACGCATGTGGTGTGGCCTTTGTTGCGACCCTGACCGGCGTTGCCAGCCACGACATCGTTGCCAAGGCGCTCACCGCGCTCCGCAACCTGGAGCACCGCGGAGCCGCGGGTGCCGAGCCCAACTCGGGCGACGGCGCCGGCATCCTGATGCAGGTCCCCGACGCCTTCCTCCGCGAGGTCGCCCAGGAGGCCGGCTTCGAGCTGCCCGCGCAGCACCGGTACGCCGTCGGCACCGCGTTCCTGCCCGGGGACGCCGAGGAGGTCGCCAAGACCCGCCGCCGGATCGAGGAGATCGCCGGCGAGGAGGGGCTGACCGTCGTCGGCTGGCGCGAGGTGCCGGTCGACCCGGACTCCCTCGGTGAGACCGCGCGCTCGGTGATGCCGCAGTTCGCGCAGGTCTTCGTCACCGGCACCGGCAGCAAGGTCACCGGCATGGCCCTGGAGCGGCTGGCGTTCGTGCTGCGCAAGCGCGCCGAGCACGAGACCGACGTCTACTTCCCGTCGCTGTCCAGCCGCACGCTGGCCTACAAGGGCATGCTCACCACCGACCAGCTCGACAAGTTCTTCCCGGACCTGGTCGACGAGCGGATCGCGTCCGCGCTGTGCGTGGTGCACTCGCGCTTCTCCACCAACACCTTCCCGAGCTGGCCGCTGGCGCACCCGTTCCGGTTCATCGCGCACAACGGCGAGATCAACACCGTGATGGGCAACCGCAACTGGATGCGGGCCCGCGAGGCGCTGCTCGACAGCGACCTGATCCCGGGCGACCTGGAGCGGATCTACCCGATCTGCACCCCCGGCGCTAGCGACTCCGCCTCCTTCGACGAGGTGCTGGAGCTGCTGCACATGGGCGGCCGGTCGCTGCCGCACGCCGTACTCATGATGATCCCGGAGGCGTGGGAGAACCACGCCGAGATGGACGCCAAGCGGCGCGCCTTCTACCAGTTCCACGCCACGATGATGGAGCCGTGGGACGGCCCGGCCTGCGTGGTCTTCACCGACGGCTCCCAGATCGGCGCGGTGCTCGACCGCAACGGCCTGCGCCCGTCGCGCTACTGGGTCACCGACGACGGCCTGGTCGTCCTCGCCTCCGAGGTCGGCGTACTCGACCTCGACCCGGCGACGGTGGTCCGCAAGGGCCGGCTGCAACCGGGCCGGATGTTCCTTGTCGACACCGACGAGCACCGGATCATCGAGGACGAGGAGATCAAGTCCGAGCTGGCCGCCGAGCACCCGTACGACGAGTGGCTGCACGCCGGCCTGATCCACCTCGACGACATCCACGGCCGCGAGCACGTCGTCCACACCCACGCCTCGGTCACCCGCCGGCAGCAGGTCTTCGGCTACACCGAGGAGGAGCTGCGGGTCCTGCTCACGCCGATGGCCAACACCGGCTTCGAGCCGATCGGCTCGATGGGCACCGACACCCCGATCGCGGCGCTGAGCGAGAAGCCGCGGCTGCTGTTCGACTACTTCAGCCAGCTGTTCGCCCAGGTCACCAACCCGCCGCTGGACGCGATCCGCGAGGAGCTGGTCACCTCGCTGAACGGCTCGATCGGGCCCGAGGCGAACCTTCTGCAGCCCACGCCGGCGTCGTGTCGCCAGGTGGTGCTGCCGTTCCCGGTGATCAGCAACGACGACCTGGCCAAGATCCGGCACATCAACCGCGACGGCGACATGCCGGGCTTCATCACCCACGTCGCGCGCGGTCTGTACGACGTCTCCGGCGGCGGCGCCGCGATGGCGGCGAAGATCGAGGAGATCTGCGAGGAGGTCAGCGAGGCGATCGCGGGGGGAGCGCGGATCATCGTGCTCTCCGACCGGCACCACACCGCCGAGCTGGCGCCGATCCCGTCGCTGCTGCTGACCGGCGCGGTCCACCACCACCTGGTCCGGGAGAAGACCCGGACCCGGGTCGGGCTGCTGGTCGAGGCCGGCGACGTCCGCGAGACCCACCACGTCGCGCTGCTGGTCGGGTACGGCGCGGCCGCGGTCAACCCGTACCTCGCGATGGAGTCGGTCGAGGACCTCGCGCGCGAGGGCTACTACGTCAAGACCGACGGCGAGACCGCCGTCAAGCACCTGATCAAGGCGCTCGGCAAGGGCGTGCTCAAGGTGATGTCGAAGATGGGCGTGTCCACGGTGGCGTCGTACACCGGTGCGCAGATCTTCGAGGCGGTCGGCCTCTCCCAGACCGTCGTCGACAAATACTTCACCGGCACCACCTCCAAGCTCGGCGGGATCGGGCTGGACACGATCGCGGAGGAGGTCGCGCGCCGGCACGCCACGGCGTACCCGCGTGGCGGCATCGTCCCGGCGCACCGGGAGCTGGTGATCGGCGGCGAGTACCAGTGGCGCCGCGACGGCGAGCCGCACCTGTTCGACCCGGAGACTGTCTTCCGGCTCCAGCACAGCACCCGCAGCGGTCGCTACGACATCTTCAAGCAGTACTCCCAGGCCGTCGACGAGCAGTCGGAGCGGCTGATGACGCTGCGCGGGCTGTTCCGGTTCAAGGACGCCGAGGCGAGTGGTCGGCAGCCGATCGGCATCGACGAGGTGGAGCCGGTCTCGGAGATCGTGAAGCGGTTCTCGACCGGCGCGATGTCCTACGGCTCGATCTCGCAGGAGGCCCACGAGACCCTCGCGATCGCGATGAACCGCTTGGGCGGCAAGTCCAACACCGGTGAGGGCGGCGAGGACCCGGACCGCCTCTACGACCCGGAGCGGCGCTCGTCGATCAAGCAGGTCGCCTCGGGGCGCTTCGGCGTCACGAGCGAGTACCTCACCAACTCCGACGACATCCAGATCAAGATGGCTCAGGGCGCCAAGCCCGGCGAGGGCGGCCAGCTGCCCGGCCACAAGGTCTACCCGTGGGTGGCCAAGACCCGGTACTCCACGCCGGGCGTTGGCCTGATCAGCCCGCCGCCACACCACGACATCTACTCGATCGAGGACCTGGCGCAGCTGATCCACGACCTCAAGAACGCCAACCCGTCGGCTCGGATCCACGTGAAGCTGGTCTCCGAGGTCGGCGTCGGCACGGTCGCCGCGGGTGTCAGCAAGGCGCACGCGGACGTCGTACTCATCTCCGGGCACGACGGCGGCACTGGCGCCTCCCCGCTGACCTCGCTCAAGCACGCCGGCGGTCCGTGGGAGCTCGGCCTGGCCGAGACCCAGCAGACGCTGCTGCTCAACGGCCTGCGGGACCGGATCGTCGTCCAGACCGACGGCCAGCTCAAGACCGGCCGGGACGTGGTGATCGCGGCGCTGCTGGGTGCCGAGGAGTTCGGCTTCGCGACCGCGCCGCTGGTGGTCTCCGGCTGCATCATGATGCGGGTCTGCCACCTCGACACCTGTCCTGTCGGCGTCGCAACCCAGAACCCGGTGCTGCGCGAGCGGTACACCGGCAAGGCCGAGTACGTCGTGAACTTCTTCGAGTACGTCGCCGAGGAGGTCCGCGAGCTGCTCGCGTCACTGGGCTTCCGCACGGTCGACGAGGCGATCGGCCAGGCCGACGCACTCGACGTGGAGCGGGCGGTCACGCACTGGAAGGCGGCCGGGATGGACCTGACGCCGATCCTGCACATGCCCGACGTCAGCCTCTTCCCTGGCCAGGACCGGCACTGCACCAAGACGCAGGACCACGGCCTGGACAAGGCGCTCGACAACGAGCTGGTGCGGATCGCCGAGCCGGCGCTGGAGCGCGGCGAGCCGGTGCGGGCGCAGGTCGAGATCCGCAACGTCAACCGCACCGTCGGCACCATCCTCGGTCACGAGGTGACCAAGCGGTACCGCGGTGAAGGTCTGCCCGAGGGCACCATCGACATCACCTTCACGGGCTCCGCCGGCCAGTCGTTCGGCGCGTTCGTGCCGCGCGGGGTCACGCTGCGGCTGGAGGGCGACGCCAACGACTACGTCGGCAAGGGCCTGTCCGGCGGCCGGCTGGTCGTCCGACCGGCGCGGACGGCGACGTTCGCGGCCGAGGAGCAGATCATCGCCGGCAACACGATCGCGTACGGCGCGACCTCCGGCGAGATCTTCCTGCGCGGGCAGGTGGGGGAGCGGTTCTGCGTCCGCAACTCCGGTGCCACCACCGTGGTCGAGGGTGTCGGCGACCACGGCTGCGAGTACATGACCGGCGGCCGGGCCGTGATCCTCGGCCCGACCGGCCGCAACTTCGCGGCCGGCATGTCCGGCGGCTACGCGTTCGTGCTCGACCTCGACGAGGGCCGGGTCAACCCGGAGCTGGTCGAGCTCGGCAAGGTCGAGGGCAAGGCCGCCGACGAGCTGTACGACCTGGTCACACGCCACTTCGAGGAGACCGGCTCGCCGGTCGCCGAGGCGCTGATCGCCGACTGGGCCGCCGCGCTGGGCCGGTTCACCGAGGTGATGCCGAGCGACTACAAGCGGGTGCTCGAGGCCCGCGAGGAGGCCCTGGAGGAGGGCCTCGACGAGGACGAGGCCGCCGCGCGGATTATGGAGGTGCTCCATGGCTGACCCGAAGGGATTCCTGAAGCACGGGCGCGAGGTGGCGACCCGACGCCCGGTCGAGGAGCGGGTCCAGGACTGGAACGAGGTCTACCCGGGCAGCGCCGGCCGGGCGCTGCTGCCGATCATCAGCAAGCAGGCCGGCCGCTGCATGGACTGCGGCATCCCGTTCTGCCACCAGGGCTGCCCGCTCGGCAACATCATCCCCGAGTGGAACGACCTGGTCTGGCGCAACGACTGGGACGGCGCGATCGACCGGCTGCACGCGACCAACAACTTCCCGGAGTTCACCGGGCGGCTGTGCCCGGCGCCGTGCGAGACCGCCTGCGTGCTCGGCATCAACCAGGACCCGGTGACGATCAAGAACGTCGAGGTCTCGATCATCGACCGTGCCTGGGAGTCCGGCTTCGTCCGACCGCAGCCGCCGGAGTGGCTGTCCGGAAAGACCGTGGCCGTCGTCGGCTCCGGGCCAGCCGGCCTGGCCGCCGCGCAGCAGCTCACCCGGGCCGGGCACACCGTCGCGGTCTACGAGCGCGCCGACAAGATCGGCGGCCTGCTCCGCTACGGCATCCCCGAGTTCAAGATGGAGAAGAAGCACCTCGACCAGCGGCTGGAGCAGATGCGCCGCGAGGGCACCATTTTCCGGGCCGGCATCGATGTCGGCGCCGAGCTCACCGGAACCCAGCTGAAGGAGCGGTACGACGCCGTCGTCCTCGCCGTCGGCGCCACCGAGGCCCGGGACCTGCCGGTCACCGGGCGCGAGCTCGGTGGCATCCACCAGGCGATGGAGTTCCTGCCGCAGGCCAACCGGACCTCGCTCGGCGAAGATGTCGAGGACCAGATCCTGGCCACCGGCAAGAACGTTGTGATCATCGGCGGCGGCGACACCGGCGCGGACTGCCTCGGCACCTCGCACCGCCAGGGCGCCGCCTCGGTCACCCAGCTCGAGATCATGCCGGAGCCGCCGGAGGCACGACCCGCGGGCCAGCCGTGGCCGTCGTACCCGATGATCTTCCGGGTCTCCTCGGCCCACGAGGAGGGCGGCGACCGCGTGTACGCCGTGTCCACCAAGGAGTTCCTCGGCGACGCCGACGGCAACGTCCGGGCGCTCCGCCTGGTCGACGTGGTCTTCGAGGGCGGGAAGTTCAACGAGGTCGAGGGCACCGAGCGCGAGATCCCGGCCGAGCTGGTGCTGTTCGCAATGGGCTTCACCGGACCTGAGAAGGCGGGCCTGATCGAGCAGCTCGGCGTCGAGCTGGACGCGCGCGGCAACGTGGCGCGCGACGGGAAGTACAAGTCGTCGGTCGACGGCGTGTACGTCGCCGGCGACGCCGGCCGCGGCCAGTCGCTGATCGTCTGGGCGATCGCCGAGGGACGCGCCGCCGCCGCCGCGGTCGACGAGTTCCTCACCGGCTCCACCGCCCTCCCGGCCCCCATCCCGCCGACAGCCAGGCCGCTGACGGTCTGACTTGGCCGGCAGTTTCACTAGGTACCTAGTGAATTTGTCCCGGCCCGCGCGAAGTTTCCGACGGGTTGGGACAGCTTCACTAGGTACCTAGTGAAACTGCCGCGCCGACTTGACCGGGTCTCGCACAAACTGGCGCCGTCTCGACGCTGGTTGTTTGCGGCGGTTTTAACGATCCAGGAAGTAGGGTCGTGGTGTGCGAAGAGCAAAGATCGTGTGCACCCTCGGTCCGGCGACGGCGACTCCCGAGCGGATCCGAGAGCTTGTCGACTCCGGCATGGATGTCGCCCGGCTCAACATGAGCCACGGCACCCATGCCGACCACGAGCGTGCCTACCGGCTGGTCCGTGAGGCCAGCGATGCGACCGGCCACGGAGTCGGCATCTTCGCCGACCTGCAGGGGCCGAAGATCCGGCTCGGCCGGTTCGCGGACGGGCCGGTCGAGCTGGCCAAGGGCCAGTCCTGGACCATCACCACTCGCGACATCCTCGGCAATGCCGACGAGTCCGGTACGACGTACGACGGGCTGCCCGGCGACGTGTCGGTCGGGGACCCGCTGCTGATCGACGACGGCAAGGTCCGGCTGAAGGTGGTCGGCGTCGAGGGTCACGACGTACACACCGAGGTCGTCGTCGCCGGCAGGGTCAGCGACCACAAGGGCATCAACCTGCCCGGGGTTGCGGTGTCGGTGCCGGCGCTGTCGGAGAAGGATGTCGAGGACCTGCGCTGGGCGCTGCACCTGTCGGTCGACTTCATCGCGCTGTCGTTCGTGCGCTCGGCGTCCGACGCCGACGACGTACGCCGGATCATGGCCGAAGAAGGCGTCCGGATCCCGGTCATCGCCAAGATCGAGAAGCCCCAGGCGATCGAGAACCTCGACGAGCTGATCGACGCCTTCGACGGGTTCATGGTGGCGCGCGGTGACCTCGGCGTGGAGTGTCCGCTCGAGGAGGTCCCGTTCCTGCAGAAGCAGGTCATCGAGAAGGCCCGCCGCAACGCCAAGCCGGTGATCGTGGCGACCCAGATGCTGGAGTCGATGATCGCCGCGCCGGCGCCCACCCGCGCCGAGGCGTCCGACGTCGCCAACGCGGTGCTGGACGGCGCCGACGCGGTGATGCTGTCCGGCGAGACCAGCGTGGGGGAGTACCCCATCCAGACCGTGCAGACCATGGCCAAGATCGTGGAGGCGACCGAGCAGCACCTGGACCGGATGGCCAAGATCGAGTGGAACCCGCGGACCCGCGGCGGCGTCATCTCCAAGGCCGCGGCCGAGGTGGCGGAGCGTGTCGGCGCCAAGTACCTGGTCGCGTTCACCCAGAGCGGTGACTCCGCGCGCCGGCTGTCCCGGCTGCGGGCGACCACCCCGATCCTCGCGTTCACGCCGGAGGCCGCGACCCGCTCGCAGCTGTCGATGACCTGGGGCGTGGAGACCTTCAAGACGGTCTCGGTCGAGCACACCGACCAGATGGTGCGCCAGGTCGACGAGCAGCTGCTGCAGATCGGGCGGGTGCACGAGGGTGACCTGGTGGTGGTCGTCGCGGGCAGCCCGCCCGGCATCCCCGGCTCGACGAACGCGCTGCGGATCCACCGGATGGGCGACGCGATCAACGAGGTCGCTCCGGCGTACCGCTCGATGCGCTGAAACGACCGCAGCTACGCCGGCCGCGACGCCACGCTGCACGAACGCCGACCTCGCCGAGGGTTTCGTAGCCACCGACGCCGGTGCCGGCAGCACCTACGCCGGATGCGGCTGACCAACGTGTCCGGTCACGCGTGCTTGACCGGCGGCTACGGCGGCATCTCGTACGTCGGCGACGGCGACGGCACCCAGATCGGCCGGTCCGCCGTCCGCGAGCAGCGGGACGCGGTGAGGTCGTACGTCGTGCGCCCCGGCCAGCGGCTGGTCAGCCCGGTCCGGCTGGCGACCGCCGAGACCTACCCGGCCCGGACTTGCAAGCGGGCCCGGGCGGACGGCTTCCGGGTCTACGTCCCGAACGCCACCCGCTCGCGGTTCGTCCGGTTCGCGACGCTCGGCTGCCGCAACCACGCCGTACACCTGCTCCACCAGCGTCCGTACCGCCGCCCCTGAGCCGACCCCTGTCGACCCGGGACGGGTCAAATCCGGTCGCACCATGCGGGTCGGTCGGGCATGCTGATCGGCATGACGCTGCCAGCCCTCCCAGACGACACCTTCGAGCGCGTGCTCTGCGTGGTCGCACATCCGGACGACGTCGAGTACGGCACGTCCGCGGCGGTCGCCAAGTGGATCGCGCAGGGGGCCGAGGTCGGCTACCTGCTGCTCACCCGCGGCGAGGCCGGGATGCCGAACCCGCCGGAGGAGACCGCGCGGCTGCGCCGGGCCGAGCAAGAGGCGGCGTGCGCCGCGGTCGGGGTCGAGCGCCTCACCGTCCTCGACCACCCCGACGGCGTGCTGGTCTACAACCTCGACCTGCGCCGTGACATCGCCCGCGAGATCAGGCAGTTCCGGCCGGACGCCGTGGTGGTCGGGCCCTGGGACGTCGAGTTCCCCGGCCTTGGCTACAACCAGGCCGACCACCGGGCGGCCGGGCTGGCCGCGATCGACGCGATCCGCGACGCCGACAAGCGCTGGGTGTTCCCGGAGCAGATCGACGACGAAGGTCTGGAGAAGTGGGGCACCCGGTGGATCCTGGTCGGCGCCTTCGGCCCCGACGCCACCCACGGAGTCGACGTGACCGGGGAGCCGCTGGCCAAGGGCGTCGCCTCGCTCGAGGCCCACAAGGAGTACCTCGCGGCGATCCCCGGCCACCCCGCGCCGAAGGACTTCATCCCGCAGATCGCCGCGATGAGCGGCAAGGCGATGGGCGTCGAGCACGCCGTACTCTTCAAGGCCACCGACCAGCACGCGCCGCCGTCCTTCGACGACCTGGCCTGAGGTCTACCGTTTCAGCCCGATCAGCTCATCGAGTCGAGCCACCCCGGCCCGCGTCGACACGCTGATCGTCTTGGCGTTCGACTGCCGCCGTGGGATCTCGACCAGATCGAGCGCCCAGCAACACAGCTCACGAATGTCGGCCGAGACATTGGTGAACTGCCAGCGCGGGTAGTCGTATCGCTTACGCTCGCCGGCAACCACTTGGGTCGTCCAGTTGCGCACCCGCGAGCCGTCCGAGTGGAACAGTCCGCGCAGGAACTCTCCTGGATGAGCTTCAGCAACCCGCCGCTGCCAGGGCTCCAGGACGATCGGCCGTTCGTGCTTGCGCCCCGGCCCATGCTGTGGGAACAGGCATGGCCAGTGCTGCCAGTTCGCCTGTACGACGATCGCGCCAGGCGCGGAGACCCGGAACGTCCGAGCGCCGGGACGAACCGCGTGAATTGCCTGCTCGATGTCGGCGACGATCTGCTGGTAGGAGGCGTCGCACGAGACCCGGAGGGCGAAGTAGCGCGCTGCGCGGGAGATGCACCTGTCACCGAGGTAGTAGCCGAGCAGAGCGGCGTACGCCGGACGGTCCAGCGGGGCGTCGTCGCACAGCGAGCATCGGCCGGCCCGCGGCCGGCTCGGGCGGGCACGCCAGTCGCGAAGCGTCGACCGGCTGACGCCGAGGCGGCGACTGGCCTCGGACAGAGTGGCGCCGCCCTCGAGCAAGCGTCGAGCCTCGCGGCGAACAGCATCCCCGTACATGGCGACAGCCTCGGTGACGGCACCGACATTCGGACCTCGGTTGGGTACCCCGGGTGGGATTCGAACCCACACTGAATGCTGTTTGAGAGCATCGACTCTGCCAGTTGGTCTACCGGGGCTGGCAGAGAAAACCGTACCTGTACGCGCGGCGACGTACCGCATTGGACTGCCGCCGCGCGCGGGGCGAACGACTAGCCTGTGTCCCGTGAGCCAGCCAGTCGACGACAGCAGCAGCCGCCGGGTCCTCATTGCCGAGGACGAGGCACTGATCCGGATGGACCTCGCCGAGATGCTCGCCGAGGAGGGGTACGACGTGGTCGGCCAGGCCGCGGACGGCGAGCGGGCCGTCGAGCTCGCCGAGGAGCTTCGGCCGGACCTGGTGATCCTCGACGTGAAGATGCCGAAGCTGGACGGCATTGCCGCCGCGGAGCGGATCGCTGAGCAGCGGATCGCGCCGGTGGTGATCCTGACCGCGTTCTCACAGCGCGACCTCGTGGAGCGGGCACGCGATGCCGGGGCGATGGCGTACCTGGTCAAGCCGTTCACCAAGCAGGACCTGGTGCCGTCGATCGAGATGGCGGTCAGCCGGTTCACCGAGCTGGCCACGCTCGAGAAGGAGGTCGCCGACCTCGCCGACCGTTTGGAGACCCGCAAGGCGGTCGACCGCGCGAAGGGCGTCCTGCAGAAGGATCTCGGGCTCAGCGAGCCGGACGCGTTCCGGTGGATCCAGAAGACCGCGATGGACCTTCGGCTGTCGATGCGCCAGGTCGCGGACGGCGTCGTCGAGCACGGCCCGGGTGTAGGAGGGTCCGCAGGCTAGACCTTGGTCGCTAGGGTCGAGTCCGTGCGGAGAGCGATCGGTGCGGTCCTGTTGCTGCTGATGGCCGCCGCCTGCACCGACGCCGAGGAAGATCCGCCGGCGGCGCCCTCGCTGGAGTGGACCGAGACGAGCCTGTCCATGCCTGGTGGGCAAGCCGGCCGGGTTGCGGTCCGCGACGCCGCACGGTGTGGCGAGCAGTGGTACGTCGTCGGCGCGGTGTTCGCAGGTCCCGGTGAGAGTCGCCCAGCTGCCTGGCGCAGCGCGGACGGTCAGGCGTGGACGGCCCTGGTGATGCGTCCGCGCAGCTACTGGGCGAGGCGCAACGTGATCTACTCGGTCGCGTGCCGGAGCGGCGAGGTCGCCATGATCGGCGCCAAGGAAGGCGGCGCACACGGCAACCCGCGGGTGAGCACCTGGCGCCAGCTGGCGGACGGCTCCTTCGAGAGCGTGACTGCCCCGTTCGAGCTGTACGGCGGGCCGCATGCAGTCAACGTCGGGAGGCTGGTAGCAGGGCCACCGGGCTGGCTGATCGTCGGCAACCGGTTCAGCGGGGCAGCGGTGTGGACGTCGCCCGACGCCCGAGCGTTCCGGCTCGTTGACGACGACCCGGCACTGCGACGCGACGCGGAGCTCGACACCTTCGCCGTCGATGCGACTTATGCCGCCGGGGGCGCCTGGACCGTGGTCGGTGGCGCGCAGCGGCAAGGCCGAGTGCCCAGAGTGCCGATGGCGTGGGTCTCGACGGACGGCGTCGCCTGGCGTCGCGTCAAGGTGCCGTACGACGAGGAGTTCGCCGAGCTGCAGCGGGTGACACCGATCGCGGACGGGCAGCTTGCCGTGGGCGTCAAGGGCAGCCGATTCGGGACCTGGCGCGAGACCGGCGGCCGATGGCGGTCCGGTCCCGTGTTCGGGCACATCGACGATGACATCACGGCCGCTCCGTTCGTGAGCGCGCTAGCCGTCGCGGACCGACTGGTGCTGGCTTCGGCGAGCGACGGCAGGCAGTATGCCCTGTGGGGCTCGCCCGACGCGGGTGCTCACTGGTCGATGCTCGACACGCCCGTGCAGCCCGAGACCGCCGGTGAGCAGGTCCTGATCGCTCGCATCTCCGGCGACGAGGTCCTGCTCCTCGCCGACGACGCCAAGTCTGGCCGGGTATGGCAGGCGGCAGTGCCGGGATGATCCGCACGGCGATGTCGTAAGCCCGTGGCGCTATGACAAATGTGGACGTAGACAGACCTCTGCCGTAACGGATCAGCATCTCTTTCGACGCCCTACGGCGAAGTGAACTTCCACACAGGCCGCAAGAGGTGTACCTTGCGGCTGACTCGGAGACGCGAGGGGTGGGCGGGTTGGCTGCGCTCTGAAGCGTCCGACAGAGCCATCACGAGCGTCCTGGGTGTATTCCCTGGACCAACAGGAGGTAATCGTCTTGAGGCGAAGTACACGATTTGGGTTTAGTGCCGTTGCCCTGGCGCTTGCGGTCAGCGCATCGGCGTGTGGCACGACCGACGAAAACGGCGGAGGCGACGACGGCGACTGCGCCGCCACGATCGGCATCATGGGTGCCCTGAGCGGCAGCAATGCCAGCATCGTGATCCCCTCGGTCAACGGCGCGAAGATGGCTCTCACGGAGTGGTCCGCCGAGAACGAGGACTGCGATATCAAGCTCCAGGAGTTCGACACCGAGGGTGACCCGGCGAAGGCGACCCCGGCGGCGACCCAGATGGCGACCAACGAGGACTTCCTCGGGGTCATCGGTGGGGCGTTCTCGGGCGAGACTCGCGCGACCAAGGGCATCTTCGATGACGCCGGCCTGACCATGATCAGCCAGTCGGCGACCGCGACCGACCTGACCCTCGAGGACCCGGCATCGGTCTTCCACCGGGTCATCGGCTACGACGACGTCCAGGGCGTAGCGATCGCCAACTACCTCAGGGAGGTCCTGCAGGCGAAGAAGATCTTCGTCGTCGACGACTCCACGGCGTACGGCGAGCCGCTCGCGAACACGGTCAAGACCGAGCTCGGTGACCTGGTCGCCGACAGCGACAAGACGCAGGAAGGCCAGACGGACTTCGCTGCCGTGGTCTCCAAGGTCGAGGCCGCAGCTCCGGACGCGGTCTTCTATGCCGGGTACGCCGCGGAGGCCGGCCCGTTCCTCAAGCAGCTGCGCGATGCAGGTGTCGAGGAGCCGTTCGTCGGCGGGGACGGCCTGTACGGCGCGGACTTCCCGAAGGCAGCCGGGGCTGCGTCTGAGGGCGCGATCGTTACCTGCCCCTGCCTGCCGGCCGAGGAGGCCGGCGGCACCTTCGCCGCGGACTACGAGGCGGAGTACGGCGAGGCTCCCGGCGCGTACGCGGCCGAGGGCTACGACGCGATGAACATCTTCCTCGCGGCCTTCGCAGACGGTGCCCGGGATCGTGAAGCGGTCGAGAAGTTCGTCGACGCCTACGAGGGGCAAGGTCTGACCAAGACCTACAAGTTCGACGAGAAGGGCGACGTCGCCGAGGAGAACGTGGTCATCTGGGCCTACAAGGTCACCGATGGCGCGTTGGTGGCCGACCAGGAAGTTCCCAAGTAGCGCACACACTCAGTATGGCCAGCGGGGCGGTCAGGACCCTTCCTGACCGCCCCCTGGCGTGACAACCACCGCCTGGACGTCCTCGTCCACGCCAGGGAGAGTTCATGGATTTCACCAGCCTGATCGACAATCTCGGCTCGCACACCGTCGACGGCCTCACCAAGGGCGCGATCTACGCCCTCGTCGCGCTCGGCTACACGTTGGTGTACGGCGTCCTGCGCCTGATCAACTTCGCGCACTCCGAGGTCTTCATGGTCGGCACCTGGACCGTCTTCGGCGTCTACGCCGTCTTCAACGCCACCGCCGCATCCGGCGTGGGCACGGTCATCCTCGCGACGTCCGTCGCGCTCATCGCCGCAACGCTGGCCTCGGCAGGCACGGCGCTTGCCGTCGAGCGGATCGCCTATCGGCCCTTGCGCAAAAAGAACGCGCCGCCGCTGATCTTCCTGATCACCGCCATCGGTTGCTCACTGGTGCTGGTCGAGCTCTTCGGACATGTGTTCCGCCAGTTCTTCGGGCCGCCGTTCGGCCGGGCCCTGGTGAGCATCCCGACCCTGATCGACACCAAGGTCCTCTTCACGGTCGGCGGCGTGTCGATCACCAACATCCAGCTGATCGTGATCTTCGGCGCCGTACTGATGATGGTGCTCCTCGACCTCTTCGTGAACTACAGCCGACTGGGGCGTGGTGTCCGGGCAGTCGCACAGGATCCGGATACGGCGGCACTGATGGGCGTCAACCAGGACCGCGTGATCATGCTCGTGTTCGTCCTCGGCGGCGCCATGGCTGGGGTCGCGGCGATGCTGTACACGCTGCGGTACGACATCACGAAGTTCGACATCGGATTCCTCATCGGCGTCAAGGCATTCACCGCGGCCGTCCTCGGTGGCATCGGCAACCTGCGTGGGGCCCTGGTCGGAGGCCTGCTGCTGGGTGTGGTCGAGGTGTACTCGTCAACATTGTTCAGCTCCAACTGGGAGGACGTCACCGCGTTCGTGGTCTTGATCGCCGTGCTGATGTTCCGACCTACCGGAATCCTCGGTGAGTCACTTGGGAAGGCGCGCGCATGAGTACCACTTTGCTCGACAGATACGCCACCGCCCGCAAGGCCCTCGCCGACAACTGGGCCAACGGTCCGATCTGGGTGAAGCTCCCGATCGTCCTGGCGCTGATTTCGTTCTGCTTCTACCTGCCCTATCTCAACATCTTGCCGTTCGCCCAGATCCGTACCGATCTCGGCGCGGGCGGCACGGACTGGTCGAGCGTGCTGTTCCTGATCGTGATCTACATGATCGCGGCGGTCGGCCTCAACGTCGTGATCGGCCTGGCCGGGTTGCTCGACCTCGGCTACGTCGGCTTCTACGCGCTCGGCGCCTACTCGGTCGCGCTCTTCGGGTCACCGAGCTCGCCGGTGACCGAGGCGATCGCGCGGAAGTTCGACCTCTCCGAAGGCTGGGCCGTCCCGTTCGCGGCGTGCATCCCCATCGCGATCGCGTTCGCCCTGGTGGCGGGTGTCATCCTCGGCGCGCCGACGCTGCGTCTGCGCGGTGACTATCTGGCGATCGTGACCATGGGCTTCGGCGAGATCATCCGCATCATCCTGCGCAACTCCGAGTTCACCGGTGGGCCGAGTGGCGTCATCGGCATTCCGAAGCCTCCTGGCCCGGAACAAGATGGGCGCGACTACTTCAACTCGCTCGACGTCCACCGGTGGTACTGGCTGGCGCTTATCGTGCTCATCCTGCTGATGTTCGCGGTTCGCCGACTCGAGCACAGCCGCGTCGGCCGGTCCTGGCTGGCGATCCGGGAGGACGAGGACGCGGCCGCGATCATGGGCGTGCCCGCCTTCAAGTTCAAGCTCTGGGCGTTTGCGATCGGGGCGGCCCTCGGCGCCATCGCGGGGCTGCTGTTCGCGAGCAAGCAGGGTGTGGTGGAGCCCAACGGCTTCCGTCTGAACCTGTCGTTCCTCTTCGTTGCGATGGTGGTTATCGGCGGGTCGGGCAACATGGTCGGCGTCCTCATCGGCGCCTTCCTCATCACCTACCTGCCCGAGCGGTTCCGAGGCTTCGAACAATGGCGTCCGTTCGCCTTCGGCGTCGCCTTGGTCGCGGTGATGGTCCTGCGTCCGCAGGGCCTGGTGCCGAACCGCCGGCGCGCCAAAGAGTTCGAGGATCGTAGACACGAGGCGAAGGAGGCCGCTGCCGATGTCTGAACTGAGTCTGGAGAAGCAGACGAACGCTACCCCGGACGACGAGGTGGTGCTCGAGGTCGACCAGGTCACGCTGAAGTTCGGCGGTGTGGTTGCCCTCAACGGCGTGGACTTCCACATTCGGCGAGGCGAGATTCTCGGCCTGATCGGACCGAACGGAGCCGGGAAGACAACCTGCTTCAACGCGATGACCGGTGTCTACGCACCGACATCGGGCAACATCCGCTTCCTGGGGAAGCAGGTCAGCGGCCGGCAGAGCCACCAGATCACCCGGATGGGGATCGCCCGAACCTTCCAGAACATCCGGCTGTTCCCCGAGATGTCGGCCCTGGAGAACGTCCTGGTCGGGTGCGATGCCCGGCACAAGACGAGCGTTCTCGGCGCGCTGTTCCGGGCCTATCGGGTGCGGCCGAAGCCCGAGGAGCTTCCCGAGATAACAGGGACTGGGCTGACCCGTGCGCAGAGCCGGTTGCGGCGTGCCACCGCAAAGGTGTTCGGCGTATCCCGGCACACCCTGGAGGAGCGAGCCGGTCGCAAGAAGGCGATGGAGCTTCTCCGGTTCGTCGGGATTGCCGACCGCGCCAATGACCTGGCGCGCAACCTCCCGTACGGTTACCAACGCCGGCTGGAGATCGCCCGCGCCATGGCGACCGAACCGCAGCTGCTGTGTCTTGACGAGCCTGCTGCGGGCTTCAATCCCGCCGAGAAGGAATCCCTGATGGCCCTGATCCGGCGGATCCGGGACCGCGGCCTCACCGTGCTGCTGATCGAGCACGACATGAAACTCGTCATGGGAGTTACTGACCGGATCGTCGTGCTCGAGTTCGGCCAGAAGATCGCCGAAGGACTGCCGAGCGAGGTCGCAAGCAACCCGAAGGTCATCGCAGCCTACCTAGGAGAGCCGGACGATGCTGCTTCAGCTTGAGGATGTTGTCCTCACTTACGGGAAGATCGAGGCCCTTCATGGCTTGAGCCTCGAGGTTGCCGAGGGCGAGGTGGTCGCCCTGATCGGAGCCAACGGAGCCGGCAAGACCTCGACGATGAGGGCGATCTCGGGGATCCGTGGCCTGTCCTCGGGCCGGATCGTGTTCGACGGCGTCGACATCACCAAGCGGCGAGCCGACCAACGGATGCGCAAGGGTCTTTGTCTGGTGCCCGAGGGCCGCGGCGTGTTCCCGGGCATGTCGGTGCGGGAGAACCTCGACATGGGGGCCTACACCCGTCGGGACAAGGCCGCGGTGGCGAAGGACTTCGAGCGCGTCTTCGATCTCTTCCCGCGGCTGTCGGAGCGCCGTAAACAGACTGCCGGCACGCTGTCCGGTGGCGAGCAGCAGATGCTGGCCATCGGTCGGGCGCTCATGTCCCGGCCAAAGCTGCTGCTGCTGGACGAGCCATCGATGGGTCTGGCGCCGATGCTGATCCAGCAGATCTTCACGATCATCGCGGAGATCGCCCATCAAGGCACGACCATCCTGGTCGTCGAGCAGAACGCTCAGCAGGCGCTCTCGAGGGCCGACCGCGCCTATGTGCTCGAGACTGGCCAGATCGTCAAGACCGGCCCCGGTCAGGAGCTGTTGAAGGATCCGAGCATCCGTGAGGCATACCTCGGGGTTGCTTGATCCCGTCACCCGCGGTGCGGGCCTCTTGGTCTGACAATCGGCGCGCCCGTCCAATGGACGGGCGCGCCACGTCGTGCTGGACCTGAGTGCGGGTGAGGGCCCGTTCGGGCCAAGCGCGCATGTCCGCGGCCAGCGGTCAGGCGAGCTTGCTTCGGTGGACGAGCCGGCTTCGGTCGGTCAGTGAGCCGAGCTCGTCGTGGCGACCGACAACGTTGCCCGGCCCAGCGAAGTGGTCGTGACGGCCGTACCGGATCAGCAGTGCGGCGAAGGCGAAGAGTGCAATAACAACGACGATGGTTTCCATGGCAGAAATTCTGCTATAGCCGGGTTTCTGCCACCAGTGGCAGACAAGTCACCCTCCATCGATTTTCTGCCATGACTCGGATGCTCACCGACGTGGCTGCCCTCGTCCATGACGGCGACGGAGGGCGATGCCGTCCGGCGGTTGGCAGCCGGTGGCGGTGGTCGTGGTCAGGTGCGGAGTTGGGAGTATGGGCTCTGACCACTACCGTCGCCGGTCCGACGCATAAGGCTGAGCCCGCCCACGCATGGGCGTGGACGGGCTCAGGCTTACGAGCATCTCTTAAGGTCAGATGCAGCCTTGCGCCTTGGCTACCCGAGCAGCCGGTGTACGGGGCGCCAGATCGCACCGCTGCCCTCCTTCGTCGGGCCAGCCGTAACTAGTCCATGATTTGCGCTCCCAAACGACACGGCCATCGCCAGTACCGTTGATTGCGTCGCATCGCGACATGCTGAGCGTTCCGTGAGCGAAGGAGTACCCCCGGAACCAGATCACCGAGACGCCGCCTGGGATGACCATCTTGACGCTCTGGCGTACCTTGGTGCGCTCCCTGAATGTGTTTGCAAAGGTTGCCCGGATCGACGCCTCTTGGTGGGCCGAAAGGAAGACATTCACAACCTTCTTGAGGGTGGCTTCGGCGCCGCCCCCAGCCTGGATGAGGTGTGCGACACGGACTCGAAGTCGCTTGACTCGATTCGTCTGATGCAGAGATCCCTCGCGGATGGTGGTCCGCCCTGGGAACGTCTCCGCTCTCCGCTGTGTGAGGACGGCTGACTTGTACGTCCCCTTGATGTTCCTTACCTTGCGGTGGTAGGTGTGCGCATTGCAGATGGTCGCAGCGCGGTCGACGGCCGAGGTGGCGGCCCCAGCCGAACCCACTGTCGCGACTGGTACCACCACCAGTAGGCCAAGGAACAGCGCTGCTAACGCGAAACCCCTGTGGATCTGTTTGAACATCGGTCGATCCTTTCGCTATCCGAGCCCGGTCGCTCGGGCGTGGCGACCCTATCGACGCTGTAGTTGGGTCACCAGACGCAATTGCCGACCTGTGGATAACTCGTCAACGAGAAGCGCCGATGACCTCGACCAGGATGGGCGCGATCAGCAGAGCCGGCAGCAGGTCGGCGACCGGTATCTCCCGGATGCGAAGAAGGCGGAGTGCGACACCGACCAGCAGCAGGCCCCCGGTGGCCGTGATCGCGGTCAGATGTGGGTCCGGGAGTACGTCGCCGAGCGCGGCGCCGACCACGGTCAGCCCGCCCTGCACCACCACGATCGTGACCACGCTGGCGCCGACGCCCCAGCCGAACGCCGCGGCGAACGCGATCGCCGCGAAGCCGTCCAGCGCGGACTTCAGGTAGAGCTGGTCCGCGCCGTTGCCGAGCCCGTCGTTGAGCGAGCCGAGGATGGTGAGCGGCCCGGTGCAGAAGATGAGCGAGGCGGTGATGAACCCGTCGATGAACCGCTGCCTGCCGGCCGTACCGGAATCGCGGGTCAGCAGTCGCTGCAGGTAGCCGCCGAGCCCCGCCAGCCGGTCCTCGATGCGCAGCAGCGAGCCGACGACACCGCCCAGCACCAGTGAGGCGAGCACGATCAGCATCGGCGCGCTGGACCCGGCGTACTCAGCCAGGCCGGGGTCCAGCACTGCTATCGCCGAGGTGGCTGCGATCAGCAGGGTCACCAGGCCGAGACCGTCGGTCACGACGTCCCGGGTCCGGACCGGCAGCCGGTTGCCCAGCAGCACGCCGAGCAGGGTGCCGGCCAGCACGGCCGCGACGTTCGCGGCGGTGCCCATCCCGATCAACAACAGCCCTCCAGTTGCCTGTCTGACAATTCAGCTCACTGAGCGTAGTGTCACCCCTTGGGAGCTGGCTCGGGAGACGGCTGGAGGAGGACTCGACTCGAGTCCAGGCGCGCTCGGAGGCGGATTGAGTTGAGCAGGTTTTCCTTGGTACTGCGCGACGTCGTACCTGACGACGCGGCCCAGCTCGCCCTTCTGTGGCGCGAGCAGCTGCGCGGCCATGACGCCGAGGTCCACCTCGGTGACGTCGCCACCGTGATCGCCGCGGTCAGGACCGATCCGCTGCAGCGGATCGTGGTCGCCGAGTTCGACGGTGTCTTCGCGGGCGCGATCCTGCTCACCGCCACCACGGTCTCCACGCTGAACCTGGAGCGGGTGGTCAACGCTCACTCGCCGAAGGTGGTGCCGGAGTACCGCCGGCATGGCGTCGGTACGGCGCTGCTGGAGAGCTCGGTGATCTTCGCCGAGCAGCTCGGCATCAGCCAGGTCGCCTGCGCCTCGCCGATGACGCTGCGCGACGCCAACCGGTTCCTGGCCAGGCTGTCCTTCCTGCCGCAGGCGGTACTGCGGGTGACCACCACCCACAACCTGCGCAGCAAGCTGTCACAGCGGCCCGCGCGGCGCGGTGCCGCCGGCCGCAGCAACCTCAGCCAGGTCGTCGCCGCCCGCCGCTCGGCCCGCAAGCGCGCGCCGAGCCCCGGCTGACTCGGCCGGCTAGCGAGCGATCTTCTCGGCGGGCACCAGTGCGCAGGTGATCCGCGCCGTACACACGCGCTTGCCGCGGTCGTCGCTGATCACCACCTCGTACGACGCCGTCGAGCGGCCCAGGTGGATCGCGGTGGCCACGCCGGTGACCAGGCCCGACCTGGCCGCGCGGTGATGCGTGGCATTGATGTCCACGCCGACCGACAGCCGGTCCGGATAGGCGTGGATGGCGGAGCCGACCGAGCCCAGCGTCTCGGCAAGTACGACGGACGCGCCGCCGTGCAGCAGGCCGTAGGGCTGGGTGTTGCCCTCGACCGGCATGGTGGCGACGACCCGGGCCGCGGAGATCTCGATCAGCTCGACGCCCATCTTCTCGTTGAGCTTGCCCTGCCCCTCGGGAAGCAGTGCGTTGAACTCGTCGGGGGAGAGGCCTTCGAGGGTCTCGAGCGCGTCGGTCATGGGGTCATTCTGACTGTCGGCGGCGACGGCTAGAGTCGCAGGGTGCCTGAACCTGAGACCGGTGTCACGACCGAAACCACCGCTCGTCCGCGACTGATGCTGCTCGACGGACACTCCGTCGCCTACCGCGCCTTCTTCGCGCTGCCCGTCGAGAACTTCTCGACCACCACCGGCCAGCACACCAATGCGGTCTACGGCTTCACCTCGATGCTGATCAACGTGCTGCGCGACGAGGCGCCGACCCATGTCGCGGTGGCCTTCGACAAGTCACGGCAGACGTTCCGCTCCGAGCAGTACGCCGAGTACAAAGCGAACCGCAGCGAGTCGCGTCCGGAGTTCCGCGGTCAGGTGCCGCTGATCCAGGAGGTGCTGGACGCGCTCCGGATCCCCCACATGGAGCTCGACGGCTACGAGGCCGACGACATCATCGCGACCCTGACCACCCAGGCGGTCGCGGCCGGGTTCGAGGTGCTCATCATCTCCGGCGACCGCGACGCGTTCCAGCTGGTCAGTGACGTCACCACGGTGCTCTACCCGATCCGCGGCGTGAGCGAGCTGACCCGGATGACTCCGGAGGCGGTCGAGGCGAAGTACGGCATCCCGCCGGCCCGCTACCCCGAGCTGGCCGCGCTGGTCGGCGAGTCCTCGGACAACCTGCCGGGCGTGCCCGGAGTGGGTCCGAAGACGGCGGCCAAGTGGATCGTCCAGTACGACGGTCTCGACAACGTCGTCCATCACGCCGACGAGATCAAGGGCAAGGCCGGCGACAGCCTCCGCGAGCACCTCGGCGACGTCATCCGCAACCGCCAGCTCAACGCGCTGGTCCGCGACCTGGCGCTGCCGGCCACGCCGACGGAGCTGATCCGCAACCCGTGGGACCGCCAGGAGGTGCACACGCTCTTCGACGGCCTGGAGTTCCGGGTGCTGCGGGAGCGGCTGTTCGAGGAGCTGGAGTCGGAGGAGGAGATCGACGACAGCGGCTTCGACCTCAACTCGGTTCGGCTCGGCCCGGGCGAGGTGGCCGACTGGCTCTACGCCCACGGACGGACGCCCGGCGGCCGGGTCGGCGTCCAGGTGCAGGGCAGCTGGCGAGCCGGGTCCGGTGATGTCCGGGCGCTGGGATTGGCAGCCGCCGACGACACCGCCGCCTGGATCGACGCCAGCACGGTCACGCCGGAGGACGACGCCGCGCTGGCGGCCTGGTTCGCCGACGCGAGCGCCGCGAAGGTCATGCACGATGCGAAGGGTCCGATGCTCGCGCTGGCCGCCCGCGGCTGGCCGGTGGCCGGTCTGACCAGCGACACCGCCCTCGCGGCGTACCTGGTGCGGCCCGACCAGCGCTCGTTCGACCTGTCCGACCTGACCCTGCGCTATCTCAAGCGCGAGCTGACCCAGGCGGCCGCCGCCGCTGCCGCGGACGGGCAGCCCGGCCTTTTCGACGAGCCTGGGGATACCGCCGAGAGCGACACCGCGATGCTGCACGCGCGCGCCGTACTCGACCTGGCGGAGGCGCTCGACGTCCAGGTCGCCGAGCACGGCGGCAGCGAGCTGCTGGCGACCGTGGAGCTGCCGCTGGTCGACCGGCTCGCGGCGATGGAGCAGACCGGGATCGCGGTCGACCTCGACCTGCTGCAGGGGCTGGAGTCGGAGTTCGCCGGCGAGGTGAAGCGGGCCGCAGAGGACGCGTTCGCGGTGATCGGCAAGGAGATCAACCTCGGCTCGCCGAAGCAGCTGCAAACGGTGCTGTTTGACGAGCTGGAGATGCCGAAGACCAAGCGCACCAAGACCGGCTACACCACCGACGCCGACGCCCTGCAGGGGCTGTTCGAGAAGACCGAGCACCCGTTCCTGCTCCACCTGCTGCGCCACCGCGACGTCAGCCGGCTGCGGCAGACCGTGGAGGGGCTGCTGAAGACCGTGGCGTCCGACGGCCGGATCCACACCACTTTCAACCAGCTGATCGCGGCCACCGGCCGGCTGTCCAGCACCGACCCCAACCTGCAGAACATCCCGGTCCGCACCGAGGAGGGCCGCCGGATCCGGCAGGCGTTCGTGGTCGGCGACGGCTTCGACTGCCTGATGACCGCCGACTACAGCCAGATCGAGATGCGGATCATGGCCCACCTGTCCAAGGACGAGGCGCTGATCGAGGCGTTCCGGTCCGGCCAGGACTTCCACTCGATCACCGCGGCCCGGGTGTTCGGCGTCGACGCCGCCGACGTGAGCGTCGAGATGCGGGCCAAGATCAAGGCGATGAACTACGGCCTGGCCTACGGCCTGTCCGCCTTCGGCCTCTCCCAGCAGCTCCGGATCACCCCCGACGAGGCGCGCGGGCTGATGGACGAGTACTTCGAGACCTTCGGCGGGGTCCGCGACTACCTGCGCGGCATCGTCAAGGAGGCCACGATGGCCGGCTACACCGCCACCATCCTGGACCGCCGCCGCTACCTGCCCGACCTCACCAGCACCAACCGGCAGCGCCAGCAGATGGCCGAGCGGATGGCCTTGAACGCGCCGATCCAGGGCTCGGCCGCCGACATCATCAAGGTCGCCATGCTCGGCGTCGACAAGGCCCTCGCCGAGCAGGGCCTGAAGTCACGGATGCTGCTGCAGGTCCACGACGAGCTCGTGTTCGAGGTGGCGCCGGGGGAGCGGGATGCTCTGGAGGCGCTGGTGCGCGAGCAGATGGGTGGTGCTGCGGAGCTCACGGTGCCGCTGGATGTGTCGGTGGGCACGGGGCACAGTTGGCATGAGGCGGCTCACTAGTCGCGGGGGTTGACCGCGCCCTGCGGTCCCGAGCGGCCGCCGGGCGCTGGGGCGGCGCGTCGCCCGGACGGCGTTCGCTGTGGTCCCGCGCCGCTGCGGGCGCCGCGGCCAAGCCCTTTGACGCCGCCCGGCGCCCACTCGGGGCCCACCCGGCGCGGCCAACCAGATGCCCGCGCCGTCGTCGGTCGTCAGACGGAGGTCTTCTCTGGCTCGGGGAGGGGTTCTTTGACGATCCAGAGGCTGAGGCCGAGGAGGATGGCGAAGAGGGCGGCGTCGATGAGGGTTACCCAGATCAGCAGGGCCTCGAGTGAGTTTGCCTGGAGGCCGCCGATGATCAGTGCGATGAGCGTCATCCAGACGAAGTAGACCGAGCGCTGGCCTTGGCGCGCGAGGACGGCGTACACGAGTAGCTGCAGCATGGCGAGCACGGTGCCGAGCACCGCGAACAGCCACAGCTTCTCCTCGATCGAGGCGTACTCCTCGCCGCCGACGAAGGTGAGCGCGAGCCCGGAGAGCACCCAGGCGCCGAGGGTGCTGGCGACGCCGAGCCCGGCCACCATGGCCAGGCTGCGGGTCAGTGCGCGGCGTCGTTCTCGTGGTGTCGACATCGACGGGAAGGCCACGATCACCACGAACTGTGGCAGGAACAGCACGGCCTTGGTCATGATCAGGCCGCCTGCGTAGAGGCCGGCCTCGTGCTCGGGGAGCACGTTGCGAGCCACGATCACGTCGACGCTGGACAGCGCCAGGAAGGCGAGTAGCGCCTGGGAGTTGTGCAGCGTCTCCTTGATCACCGCGCGGGCGCCGTGGATGTCGCTGCGCCGGCCCTCGGGGCGGTCGCGGCGCAGCGCGTAGGCGCCGACCAACACGGGGGCGATCGCCCCCAGGGCGACGCCGACCATCGCGGAGAACTCGGTGGGCCGCCACAGGATCATTGCGGTGCCGAGGACCAGCCGCGGGACGCCGTTGGCGACGTACAGGACCGCCAGCGGCCACCAGCGGCGCTCGCCCTGCAGGATGCCCGCCTGGCCGCCCATGATCGTCACCGGGATCGAGGTGATGCCGACCATGGCGGCAGTCGCCAGGCTGTCCAGCCGGAGCACCCAGTTGATGACCGGCGTCAGCAGCAGGAGTACGGCGCCGAGTGCGAGCGAGGCTCGGTAGGTGACCCGCAGGATGATCCGCTCGATCTGCTCGACATGCTCCGGGTCCGCCGAGATCCGGCGGGCGGCGGTGGTCTGCAGCCCGAGCTGGAGTACGCCGATCACCAGCAGCGTCGCCATCAAACTGGCGAAGGCGCCGAAGGTGCGGGTGCCGAGGATCCGGGCCGCGATCATCGTGAACCCGTAGGTCGCGACGCTCATGACGGCCATCGCGACGGCGATGGATCCGCTGCTGCGGAAGTAGGCCGGAACCTTGAGCGTCGGCATGGTCACGCCCGGGAGTCTTTCACAGGAAGCCAACCACTAACCGTGTGGTGACCGGCCAGTAGGAATCGGGACGTCGACTCAGTAGGGATCGGCCTGCCCACGGTGGCCGAGCACGGCGGCCAGCGGGCGCAGCCGGAGCCGGAGGAGCACCTTGACCACCAGGTTGCGCAGCCACCACGGGAGCTGGCCGATGAACCGCGCCCGATCCCGGAAGGCCGGGCGGCCGACGACCAGTGTGGCCAGCGAGCCGGTGCGGCCGGCGTACCGCAGCGCGGAGGAGGGCAGCACGTGCCGCAGCAGCGCGGTGGTCACCCCGAGTGACGAGAACGCGTCGTGGACCAGGACGTGGCCGTCGGCCGGGACCCAGCTCGCCCAGCCGAGGTCGTCCCGGCAGGCCCAGTAGGAGTGGCCACCGTCGACGTACACCAGGTTGACCGGCCCGGACCAGGTCGCGCGGGCGGCCTCGCTCGTCACGGCGTGAACCTCGACCCGCCCGGCGACACCGGCCTTCGCGAGGTTCTCGCGCAGCAGCGCCTGGCTGTCCGCCCGCCCGTACCGCCAGTCCGGCAGGAACGGGTCGACCGCGACGACCTTGACTCCCGGCCGGGCGGCCAGGCCGAGGACCACCGCGGACCGGCCGAGGTGGGTGCCGATCTCCACGATCGTGCCGCCGGGCGGAACCGCCGCGGCCAGCCGGAACAGCTCGGCGGCCTGGTCCCGGGTGAGCCAGCCGGGGATCGCGTCGGCGTGCGCGAACGCCTCCTCGAAGGTGGTCGGCGACGGCATCGGGCCAGCCTAGACGAGTCGATCCCGGCAACTTTCCGATGTGGTCGCCCGAACTGAACAACGTCGCCCTTACGGTGGTGACCACAATGAGCGTGATCACACCGGCGCGGCTGCGCGCGCTCCTGCTGGATGCCTGGCCGCTGCTGCTGGCTGTCGTGCTGGTGGCTCCGCTGTACGGCGGCCGCGGGTACCCCATCGCCCGGGACCTGGTGTTCCTGCCGCGGCATGCCTGGACGCCGGCGGTTCTCGGGCTGGACGACGCGCCGCCGCGCGCCGTACCGCTGGACGCGGTACTGGCGGCGCTGACAGCGGTCGTCGACGGCGGCATCCTCGCCCGGGCGGTGCTGCCGCTGGTGCTGGCCGCGGCGGGCTGGGGCGTGCACCGGCTGCTGCGTGACTGCGGGACGGCCGCGCGACTGGCAGCCGGTGGCTTCGCGGTGTGGAACCCGTACGTCGTGGAGCGGCTGACGCTCGGGCAGTGGGCGCTGCTCCTCGGGTACGCCGCGCTGCCCTGGATCGCGGCCGCCGCCATCCGTTGGCGCCGCGACGGCGATCGCCGGGATCTCGCCACGGTCGTGCTGTGGACGGCACTGGCCTCGCTGACGCCGACCGGTGGCCTGCTCGCGGTCGTGACCGCCGCCGGCTTCGCCTGGTCCCGCGGCCGGCGGGTCGTCCGGATGGTCGCGCTGCTGGCGGTGCTGCAGCTGCCCTGGCTGGTGCCGGCCTTGACCGGCTCGGGGATGGACGCCGCCGACCCGGCCGGCGTCGACGCCTTCGCCGCCCACGGCGACACGCCGGGCGGGTTTGTCGTCTCCGTGCTCGGGCTGGGCGGCATCTGGGACACCCGCAGCGTGCCCGCCAGCCGCGAGACCTGGCTCGGCGTACTAACCGCGGTCGTCGTGGTTGCGGTCGTGGCGCTGGCGGTGCCGCGGCTGGCCCGGCTGTGGGGGAGAGGTGACCTGGTCCGGGGTGCGGCGATCGCCGCCGGCGGCCTGGCGATCGCCCTGCTGAGCGCGACGCCGTGGGGGAGTGAGGCGATGCGCTGGCTGGTGGTGGAGGTGCCGGGTGCCGGCCTGCTGCGGGACGCACAGAAGTTCCTGGCGCCGGCCTGCATCCTGGTCGCCGCGGCGCTGGGCGTGGTCACCGAGCTGCTGCTGGAACGGGTCCGCCGGCACGGTGCGGAGGTGGCGATCAGTGCCGCCCTGCCGCTGCTCGCGCTCCCGGTCCTGCTTCTCCCGGACGCCACGTCGCGCACTTGGACCACGGTGGGGCCGGTGAGCTTCCCCGAGGGACTGGAGCAGGCGTCGGCGGAGCTGTCGTCGAGCGAGGACGACACCGCCGTGGCGACGCTGCCGTGGCGCTCGTACCGCCACTTCACCTGGGCCAACGGCGAGGTGTCCTCGGACCCGGCGATCCGGTGGTTCGACCGCACCGTGCTCACCTCCGCCGAACTGGCCGTCGGGAACCGGGTGATTCGCGGCGAGAGCCGGCGGACCACCGAGCTGGGCCGGGCGCTGGAGCGGGGGCGGCCGGCCGAGGTGCTGCCGGAGTACGGCGTCGGCTGGGTGCTGGTCTACCGCGACGACCCGGACACCGACGCGCTCGACCTGTCGGGCCTGAGCCTGGTCGTCGACGACCCGGACGTCCGCCTCTACAAGGTGCCTGGCGACGACATCGAGAGCCGCGAGCAGCCGACACGCCGGGTGGTGCTGGTGGTCCTCGGCGACCTGGCCGCGCTCGCCGTCCTCTGTGCTGGAGCGCTGTCCCGAATCCGGCGTGCTAACAGCACCCGCCGGTAACTTGTGGTGTTATGCTGGCCGCCGTTGCCAGGGAGAGGGAATTTTAACGTGCCTACGTTTCTGAAGATGGTCCTGCCGCCACTCGTCGGCGGACTTCTCGCGTTCCTCGTCGTGTTCACGCTGACGTGGTCGCAGACGCGCGCTCCTGACACCAACCCGGCCGACAAGCCGGTCCTGACGTACGGCGACAACTGAGCCGGCTGAGCCGCTCAGCTCGACCGTAGAACCTCTTCGACGACGTCGGTCGTCGCCTCCCACGTGAACCGTCGCGACCACGCGACGGCTTCCGTGCCCATGCGCTCGCGCAGTTCCGCGTCGGACAACAGCTGCCGGGTCACCGCCACCAGGTCGTCCTCGTTCTCGGCGAGGATGCCGGTCCTACCGTCGACGATCGACTCGGCGACGCCGCCGGCGTCCCGGTAGGCGACGGTCGGCGTGCCCTGCGCGGCCGCCTCCAGTACGGCGAGTCCCCAGCCCTCCTTCGCCGACGGCAGCAGCGCCAGCCACGCCTCGGCGAGCAGCCGGTCCCGCTCGGCGTCGGAGACCCGGCCGTGGAAGGTCACAGACTTCTCGACCCCGCGCTGCTCGGCGTCCGCCTGCAGGCGGTCGTGCCACCAGCCCTCGCCGACGATGTCGAGGCGTAGGTCCGGGAACTCCGGCCGGAGCCGCTCGACGACCGCGAGCGCGTGCTCGATCTGCTTGTGGGGCACAAGCCGTGCGAGCACGCACAGCCGGGGCGACGCCGAGCGGGGGACTGCGGCCGGCGCCACCGCCAGGCCGTTGCGGGCGACCGTGATCGCTGCCGCCGGGGTACCGAGCCGGGCCAGGTCGGTCGCCGACGCTTCCGACACCGTGAGGAACGGGACCCGTCGGTAGAGCAGGGGAGTCAGCCGGCTCTCGACGAACCAGCCGACCCTGCCCCAGAAGCCGGGGTAGATGATCTGCCACTGCCGCTGGTGGACGTGGTGCACCAGACCGACCAGGCCGCGGCGCCGGACCAGCGGCGTACCGAACGGGATGCCGTTGATGACGTCGAGGACCACGTCGTACCGGCGCCGGTGCCGGGCCACCCAGAGCAGGCTGCGCGGGTAGACCGTCAGCCGAGCGCCACGACGCATCAGCCGCACGCCGTCCAGGTCCTGCTCCGCGGGCGCGTCGCCGTGGGCGGCGCACCGCAGCGTGACCCGGTGACCGCGCCGTACTAGCTCGCGCGCGACCTCCTCGACGAACACCTCCGAGCCACCGCCGTCCGGGTGGGTGGTGTCTCGCCAGCTGAGGATGGCGATGTCGAGCGGGCCGGGCCGCGACGGCCTAGATGACATATTCCAAGGGGTCGCGCATGCGAGCGTCGTTCAGCGCGTGCGCTGGCAAGGCGCCGGAACGAAGGCGGGCCGGCGGCCCGTCGAGCGACGGCAACGCCGCCAGCGTGCGTGATGGGCGGCGCGCAGCGCGCGAGCCCTTGGAATATGTCATCTACTGGTCACTGTCGGCGGTGGCGGCCTGGAGCCGGGTGCAGAGTGCGGGCGCCAGGCCGACCCCGCGCTTGATGGAGATGCCGGCCTTGAGGGCCTGCTGCCGACCGGACTCGACGATCTCGATCGTGGTCGGCTGGGCGACCCAGTTGGAGTCCCAGTCGAAGGTGCGGACGTAGCCGACGAAGCCGCCGGGTGTGGACTGCACCTCGGCGTGGCCCAGCTCTGGCTTGTCCAGCACGCCCACGCTGAGCTGGTACGGCGGCGGCACCGTGAACCACTGGCCGCGCTGCAGGCCACGCTCGGACCGGATCACGATCCGGGCCTGGTGCCGGCGGTTGGTGTCGAGCCACACGGTCCGCTTCAGCTCGGTGTTGACCTCGATCAGCGGGACCCGCTTCGGCTTCACCTCCGGGTCGACGGTGACCGTGACCACGGTGCCTCGGCGCTGGATGAGCTTCCAGGGCTCGTAGGTGTCGCCGGTGTTGAGGTACAGCTCGTCGCAGTCGCCGACGATGCGGATCTCGTCGGTCTTGCCGCCGGTCGGGTAGGAGTCGGTCTTGCGGACCAGGTCCAGCTGTTCGGGACCGCTCAGCTTCTCCTGCACCTCGAGGTAGCGCTCGAGCGAGGCGCCGCCGCGGGTGAGGGCGGAGGCGGTGTAGCCGGTGAGCATGTTCGCCGCGATCGAGAACCCGGTCAGCGCGGCGAGCACCGCCAGCCCGACGCTCTTCAACAGCCAGCGGTGTGAGTCCAGCCAGGCGGTCACCGCGGTCTGACCGATTGCCCCGCCTATCACCAGCATCGGCACGAACTCGCAGGTGTAGCGGTAGGCGAAGTAGCCGTAGGCCATCACCCCGCCGGTGACCAGCAGACCGGCGACGAACGGTGCCCGGAGCATCCGGATCTCGTGGTGGAGGCGGCGCCCGAGCAGCGCGGGCAGCGCGGCACAGGTCAGCAGGAACAGCCCGGGCATGAACGCCGGCACGCTGCCGGTGCGGTAGCTCTGGTCGATGAACGCCCCGCCGACCGGCTTCACCGGCTCGGCCGGCAGCGTGATCCAGGGGAAGTAGTCGACGAACCGGATGCCGTCCGGCCGGAAATACGACGTCCACGCGGTCGAGAAGAACTGCGGGCCGGTGATGGTGCCGCCGTTGGCGTCCAGCGCCTCCCGCCGGTGCGTGTTGACCTGGGTCCACACCTGGTCCTCGAGCGGGAACAGGTAGGGGTGCTGGAACTTGACCCAGTTGTAGGCGACGCCGGCCAGCAGGGGTACGGCGCCCGCGGCGATCACGCCCCAGCACAGCGGCCGCTGATGGGCGGGCGGCCGGCGGAGCAGCACCCACGCACCGAGGCCGATGGTGGCCAGGCAGACCGCCCAGCCGCCCGTCGTACGGGTCATGATCGCGCACAGCGAGAACGCCGCCAGCCAGCCGATCGTCCACCGGCTCGGCTCCCGCTGCACCCGGATCATCCAGTACATCGCGCCGATCACGAGCGGTACCGCCCAGGCGTACACCTCGTGGTAGACCCAGGGGAGCGAGGCGTTGTAGGTGAGCACCGAGCCGCCGGTCGCGAGCGCGAGGAAGACTGCTACCGAGACCGCCTCGTAGCGGGTGACCTCGGCGTCGCCGCACATGCAGTCCCGCACCAGCCAGACCAGCCGGCTGGTCATCACCGCCAGCAGCACGAACGCCAGCCCCATCGAGAGCAGGGTCAGCTTGCCGTCGAACTCGTGGGTGGTCATCAGCACCGGCAGCCGGATGATCGACGGGAACGGCGGGAAGTACATGTACTCCTTCTCGCCGATGATGAAGCCCTCGATGCCCAGGCTGCCGCGGGGTACGTCGAGCCGGCCTTCCAGGAACGCCCGGCCCTGGAAGTCGAAGAAGTTGGAGGCGTAGCCCAGCGAGTTCGCCGTACGGGTGAGCTTGGTGCTGTAGTCGAGCAGCGTCAGGAAGTACGCAAGGCCGCCGACGGTGAGCCCGGTGGCCGTCGCCCACAACCGCCGGCGGCGCTGGTTGGCGTCGTACCGGCTTGTCGTCTTGACCGGCTCCGGACCGTCCGGCTGGTCAGGCTCCGGTGCGGTGTCCTCGCTCGCGTCGGTCTCCGCTTGCGATGGCCGCACCGTCAGCACACTCCTCGCGGAGTGAGCCTGCCTCACACCCGCTTCAGTCGATACAGGAACTGGTAACCGAACAGGGTCGGCCAGGCTCGCGTCGCTGCCCGGTCCGCCTTCGCGGCTCCGCGGGCAGCCTTGCCCACGGTGGCGTTGGCGGTGCCGCGCTCGACGATGTCGAACGGCGAGCCGACCGTGGTCCGCTCCACGATCTGCAGCCCGCACTTCTCGACGAGCTTCTCGAAGCTGCGCCGGGTGAAGAAGCGGACATGCCCTTGGTCGAGCAGACCGCGCTGATCGTAGTCGAAGCGACCGGCTACGACACGCGCACGGGGGTACCAGTGCGCGAAGTTCGGAATCGAGACAAACACCTCGCCGCTCTCGCTGAGCCGTCCGGTGATGTCGGTGAGCAGCTGCTCGGGGTCGATCACGTGCTCCAGCACGTCGCCGGCCACCACCACGCGGTATCCGCCGCCGGACTCCGCGGGCAGGCCGTCGTTGAGGTCGGCCTCGACGAAGGCGTCCACCCGGTCGGCGATGCCTTCGTGCTTGACAAGGTCGACGCCGGTGACCCGGTGTCCGAGGTCACGGACCAGCGCGGCGAACTGCCCGTCCGAGCAGCCGACGTCGAGGACCGCGGCGGGCGCGACAGCGCGCAGCCAGCGCAGCAGGACGCCGTGCGAGGAGTGATCGGACGGCTTCAGCTCGTAGGCCTCGGTGTCGACACCGGTCGAGCCCTCGCCGAAGCCGACGTCGCGCATCCGGTAGCGGAGAACGTCGAGGGTGACGTCCTTGGCGTACTTCATACCGTTCACGTAGCAGATCTCATCGCCGTAGTAGGTCGGGATCGGCACCTCGGTGATCTTCCGGCCCGCAGCGTGCAGGCCGAGGATGATCTCGGTGTCGAAGTCGAAGTCATCAGAGTACGACGCGAGCGGGAGGTCGGCGAGCGCGTCGACCCGGTAGGCCCGGTAGCCGCTGTGCCACTCGCTGAGGTCGAGCCCGGTGAGCCGGTTCTGGAAGCGGGTCAGGATCCGGTTGCCGACCAGCTTGTACATCGGCATCCCGCCCCGGCGGGCGCCGCCCGGCTCCAGCATCCGGGAGCCGAACACCGCGTCCGCGTCGCCGGAGACCAGCGGCGCGACCAGGTCCTCGATGTGCTCGGGGGCGTACTGGCCGTCGCCGTGCAGCAGCACCACAACGTCCAGGCCGTGCGAGATGGCCCACTCGTAGCCGGCCTTCTGGTTGCCGCCGTACCCGAGGTTCTTCTCGTGCCGGACCACAGTCAGCGGCCAGGCGCAGCCGTTCTTGAAGTCCATGCCGACCTGGTAGGTGTCGTCGGAGCTCGCGTCGTCGCACACCAGGATGTGGTCGACGGACTCGGTGAACGATCCCGGCAGCCGCTGCAGGGTCTGCGCGAGGGTTCCGGACGCGTTGTAGGCGACGACGAGTACGCCGACGCGGGGGCTGGTCTGGGTCTCCGTTGCTTGCAGCGCGCGCGCTGCGTCAAGGCCACCAAGGTGCATGTGGTCGATCTCCCTCTTTCACTGCGGCCATCCGTGTCGCCCTCCACGACGTTCCCTCCCGGCGGATGGTCAGACGGGAGTCTAACCGGTGAGTAACAAAAGTGGGACCCCCTGGAAATTCTGGCCACGCGTGGCATCATTCCCGCCATGCAGAGCACCAGCCTCATCAACTTCGCGCACCTCACCGAGGACCTCGACCGCAAGGCGAACGACTACGCCAAGGCGAATCCGTTCCCGCACATCGTGCTGGACGACGTACTTCACCCGGACGCATTCGCCAAGGCCGCGGCGGAGTTTCCAGGGATCAAGGACGAGTTCTGGAAGGGGTACTTGCACGTCAACGAGACCAAGTACGCCAACACCCAGCCGGACACCTGGGGGACCACGCTGACCGCGGTGGCCAAGGAGTTCGTCTCGCCGGAGTTCGTGGAGTTCCTGGTCAAGCTGACCGGCATCGAGGACCTGATCCCGGACTGGACGATGGACGGCGGCGGCCTGCACCAGACGCTGAACGGCGGCCACCTCAACATCCACGCCGACTTCACCACCCACCACGTTCACAAGAACTGGGCGCGCCGGGTGAACATCCTGCTCTACCTCAACGAGGAGTGGCTTGATGAGTGGGGCGGCAAGCTCGAGCTCTGGGACGCCGACATGACCGCGTGCCAGGACAAGGTGACCCCGGCCGGCAACCGGATGCTGGTGTTCACCACCAGCTTCGACAGCTTCCACGGTCACCCGGATGCGCTGACCTGCCCCGATGACGTAGCCCGCCGCTCGATGGCGCTCTACTACTTCACCGAGGAGGAGAAGGCGGTCCGGCGCTCGACCAACTACCAGGCCCGGCCGACCGAGAGCAGCGCGAAGAAGGCCGCGATCTGGGCCGACCGGAACGCCCTGGACATGTACGACCGGGTCAAGCGCAGGCTCGGCATCTCCGACGAGCGCGTCAACAAGATGCTCGCCAAGGTCCACAAGCTCCGCAAGCGCAAGTAGCGCTAGTCGTCGTCGCCTGACCTGTCGCCGGAGCCGCCACCCGAGTTGGTGCGGCTCCGGTCGTCGTTGTGCTTGCCGAGCGGTACGGCGGGCTCGCGCCGGCCGGACCCGCCGCGGAGCCGCTTGGCGAGGTACGGCGCAAGGCCGGCACTCTCCACCTCACGCCAGTCCGGCGAGCTCAGGTAGCGCTGCATCGGCCGCTCCGCGATCAGCTCGCCGGCGAAGGCGATCACCGCGGTCGCGGCCAGGCCGACGAGGGTCCGCTCCTGCCAGCTCCAGCCGTCGGAGTGCCGGGAGACGTACCAGAAGATCGGGTAGTGCCACAGGAACAGGGCGAGCGAGTGCCGGCCGAGGAACGCCAGCGGCGGTGAGCCGAGCACGACGCCCACAGGTCGGTTGTCGGGCCGCAGCGTGAACCCGACCATGAACGTCATCAGCGCCAGCGTCAGTGCCACGCCGGGCACGCCGAAGAAGTTGCGCCCCGGCTCGGCGGCGCCGACCGGGTCGGCGATCAGATAGACCAGCGGTGCGAGCGCTATCGCCGCCAGCCCGGCCAGCCACTTGCCAGCCGGTGCCAGTTTGCTCAGGAACGGCATCGCGGCCGCGCCCACCGCGCCCGCGAGCGGCGCGTCGGCGCGCACCGTGGTCCGCAGCAGCGCCTGGTAGATGCCCTCAGTCTCGTAGACGTGTGCCCGCCAGGCGAGGCAGGCCGCGAGCAGGGCCGCGAGCGTGATCAGCAGCGCCACCGGCCACCGGCGCAGGATGCAGACCGCGAGCAGGATCAGCACGAACACCTGCATGTCGACCGAGAGGTACCACAGGTGGCCGAGGTCGGGGCGGGCCACGACGGCGTGGTCCTGGAGGTACCAGTTCCAGGTATAGGTGGCGATCCGGAACAACGAGGTGCCGGTCTCCTTGCCCCGGTAGGTGATCTCGGACTCCAGCCCGGTGACCACCGCGACCGCGATCAGCAGCAGCCAGACCTGGGCGCTGATTCGCAGGAACCGGCGCAGGAACTCCACGCCGAACCGCACGGTCCCGCGCTCCTCGTGCCGCTTGATCAGGCTGCGGGTGGCGAGGAAGGCGCCGACCGCGAAGAAGATGGAGACGGCGTAGTTGCCGCTGACGAACCACGGGTGCAGCCAGTCGCGCTCGTCGATCTCGGTCGAGGGCCACACGGTCCAGCCGTGGGACAGCACGACCAGCACGACCGCGATGCCCCGGAGGCCGTCGTACACATCGATCCGGCGGCTCGCAGTCGTGGGCTCAGTGGCGGTCATGGCGAGGAGACTAGACGATCGATCCCGGCGGTTCCGCCTGATGGACCCATCCGAATCGGCCGTCTGGGGACAATCTTGGTCACTGACCGCTACTGGCCGGTATCAATCCAGGCAAAGCCTGCCGATTGTCCGTTTCGCGGCGCGCCTACGCTGCTACAGTGCGCTCACTTGTTGCCATGGGAGGGTATTGCAGTGCGAAGGACTTTGGGCGCCATTTTGGCGCTGCTGGGTGCATTTCTGATCATCTTGGCCATCCTGGCTCAGTTCTGGATGCCGGACCGGATCAAGAAGGCGCCGCTCGATACAACGGAAACCACCCGCGCTGCCGGCACCATTCAGCTGAGCGACGGCGACGGTGGGCTGGAAGAGTCGCCGGTCAAGGGCTGGAGTGTCACTCACGCCGACACCGACCTCTCCGACGGGGAGGTCATCTCCTACCGGGAGTCGTCGTGTCTGGTGAAGGACATCGGTGACCCGACGGGCTGTGTGGAGGCCGATGACCCGCAGGAGCGGCTGATCTCCGCCAGCACCGAGGCGTTCGCGACCGACCGGCGTACCGCCGAGGCGGTCAACGACCCGGACTACGTGCCGGCGGACGCCTGGGAGTACCGCGGGCTGGTGAATAAGTTCCCGTTCGACGCCGAGAAGAAGACGTACAAGTACTGGGACGGCCTGATCGGCGAGACGGCCGACGACCCAGATCTCGGTGCGGTGGACGCGGTCTTCGACCGTACCGAGGAGAAGGACGGCACCGAGCTCTACGTCTACAAGATCAGCTTCACGGACGCGGCGATCCAGATCACCGACGAGGTAGCTGGCCGGTACGACGACGAGAAGGAGGTCTGGGTCGAGCCCAAGACCGGCTCGATCGTCTTCCAGAGCGATCACCAGGAGCGGCGCGACGCCGAGACCGGTGACACCGTGCTGATCCTCGACCTCGAGGTCACCGACGAGGAGTTCGACGAGAAGCTCGACGAGGCGAAGAGCAGCGCCGACAAGCTCAACCTGGTTACCAAGACCATCCCGCTGGTCGGATGGATCCTCGGTATCCCGCTGCTGCTGATCGGACTCGCGCTGCTGTGGTTCGGCGGCTCGTCCAGCGGAGCTCGCGCCGCCGAGTAGCACCGGCCCGCTCTTGGCTCGACGCCCGTCGCTGCGCTGCACAGCGACGGGCGTCAGTCATGTCTGTGGTCAGGTCTGTGCTCAGGTCTGAGGGTCGCGCAGGGTCGCCACGAACACGGCGGTACCCGGGGTCAGCCGGCCGCGCACCCGCGACCAGCCGCCCCAGACCCGTTCGTGGTCCTCGGGCCACTCGGGCTCGGCGAGGTCGATCAGGCTGAAGCCGTGCCGGGCCAGCACCCGCACCCAGTCGCCGATCGTGCGGTGGTGCTCGACGTACTGCACGCTGCCGTCGTCGTCGACCTCGACGTACGGCGTCCGGTCGAAGTAGGACTGGGCGGCGGTGAGCCCGCCCTCGGTGGGGTCGTCGGGGAACATCCAGCGGGTCGGGTGGGTGACCGAGAACGCGAACCGGCCGCCCGGCGCCAGCACTCGTGCGGCCTCCCGGACCCCGGTGTCGGCGTCCGCCACGAACTGCATCGATCCGAACGACGAGAAGACCACGTCGAAGGAGCCGTCGGCGAAGGGGAGTGCGGTGGCGGTCGCGCACACGGTCGGTACGGCGAGCCCCGTCGCGTCGTCGATCCGGCGGCTGTGCTGCAGCTGGCGCATCGAGACGTCCAGGCCGATCGCGGTGGCGCCCTGCTGACGCAGCCAGCGGGCGCACTGCGAGGCGCCGCATCCGATCTCGAGCACCCGCTTGCCGGCGACCTCGCCGAGCAGCCCGGCGTCGGCCTCGCTCAGCCCCTCCGGTCCCCAGATGAAGTGGACGTCCCCGAGGAACGCGCCGTGGGTGGCCTGGTACTCGTCGGCATAGGCGTCCCAGTCCCGGCGGTTCGCGCGGAGGGTCTCCTCCTCGCCCACCTCCCGTCGCTCCGGCTGGACGGGCGGATAGTGCGCGCCGTACTCCATGTCGGGAAGTGTTCCACGCGGCCCGGGCCGCCAGCGCGTCGCGTCCCGGGCGACACGTGGGCACCGGCCGAGGTTGTTTGTCTGGTTCCACCCGGCAAGTCCGGAATTTCGACCCAGCTGGCGGGGTGTGGTCCCAGCGGCCGGTCTCGGCGTGACCCGGGTTGGACGCCTGGGCCAAACCGCCGGTATCCTTGACAATCGCGCCAGAGGTCTGCCTGGGTTCCAGACGGAGCGGACCCACGCTCGCTATCAAATTCGACGCAACATCCCGGTAGTGAAACGCGGCCTTCGGCGTGCCCGCACAACTCCTATATCCACCCCAAGGAATCCAGTCCCCTATGACAAGCCTTTCCACTCTTCCTGAGACCGACGCGCCGCAGGTCGCGATCAACGACATCGGTTCGGAAGAGGACTTCCTCGCCGCGATCGACGAGACCATCAAGTACTTCAACGACGGTGACATCGTGGATGGCACCATCGTCAAGGTCGACCGGGACGAGGTCCTGCTCGACATCGGCTACAAGACCGAGGGTGTCATCCCCTCGCGTGAGCTGTCGATCAAGCACGACGTCGACCCGTCCGAAGTCGTCGAGGTCGGCGACAAGGTCGAGGCCCTGGTTCTCCAGAAGGAGGACAAGGAAGGCCGGCTGATCCTGTCGAAGAAGCGCGCCCAGTACGAGCGCGCCTGGGGCACCATCGAGCAGGTCAAGGAGGAGGACGGCGTCGTCGAGGGCACCGTCATCGAGGTCGTCAAGGGCGGCCTGATCCTCGACATCGGCCTGCGTGGCTTCCTCCCGGCATCGCTGGTGGAGATGCGCCGCGTCCGCGACCTGCAGCCGTACGTCGGCCAGACGCTCGAGGCGAAGATCATCGAGCTCGACAAGAACCGCAACAACGTGGTCCTGTCGCGCCGTGCGTGGCTGGAGCAGACCCAGTCCGAGGTTCGCCAGGGCTTCCTGACCCAGCTCCAGAAGGGCCAGATCCGCAAGGGCGTCGTCTCCTCGATCGTCAACTTCGGTGCGTTCGTGGACCTCGGCGGCGTCGACGGCCTGGTCCACGTGTCCGAGCTGTCGTGGAAGCACATCGACCACCCGTCCGAGGTGGTCACCGTCGGTGACGAGGTCACCGTCGAGGTGCTGGACGTCGACATGGACCGCGAGCGGGTCTCGCTGTCGCTGAAGGCGACCCAGGAAGACCCGTGGCAGCACTTCGCCCGGACCCACCAGATCGGCCAGATCGTGCCCGGCAAGGTCACCAAGCTGGTGCCGTTCGGCTCGTTCGTCCGGGTCGAGGAGGGCATCGAGGGCCTGGTGCACATCTCCGAGCTCGCCGAGCGTCACGTCGAGATCCCCGAGCAGGTCGTCCAGGTCAACGACGACGTCATGGTCAAGATCATCGACATCGATCTCGAGCGTCGCCGGATCTCGCTGTCGCTCAAGCAGGCCAACGAGACCGCCACCGCGACCGACGCGGAGGAGTTCGACCCGACGCTGTACGGCATGACCGCGTCGTACGACGAGCAGGGCAACTACATCTACCCGGAGGGCTTCGACCCGGAGACCGGCGAGTGGCTCGAGGGCTTCGACGAGCAGCGCGCCACCTGGGAGGAGCAGTACGCCAAGGCGCACGCTCGCTGGGAGGCCCACGTCAAGCAGCAGGCCGAGGCCAAGGTGGCCGACGCCGAGGCCGGCGAGGCGACCTCGTACTCCTCGGGTGCCGAGGCTCCGGCCGCGACCGAGGAGGCCGGCGGCTCGCTGGCTTCCGACGAGGCGCTGCAGGCGCTCCGCGAGAAGCTGACCGGCGGTAACTGAGCAAAGCGCAACGGCCCGGCACCTCCTGGGAGGTGCCGGGCCGTTGCGATTTCTGGGGAGGGTCAGCTGGTGTACTGGCGCAGGATGCCTGCGATCTCGTCGTACCCCTTCGCAGCGGCGTGCTCCAGTGCGGTGACGCCGTCGTTGTCGGCGATGGACGGGTCGGCGCCGTGGTCGAGCAGGATCCGCACGATCTTCTGCCACGGCTCGGTGCCGCGACCGAGGATGACCGCCTCGAGCAGCGCGGTCCAGCCCAGGTCGTTGACGTGGTTGACGTCGATGTCGGTGCGCACCACCCGCCGTACGTAGTCGACGTGGCCGCGCTCGCTGGCCGGGATCACCGAGATCCCGCCGAACCGGTTGCGGATGGTGAGGTCCGGGTCGGCGGTCAGCAGCAGCTCGGCCATCGCCACGCTCCCGGTCACACCGGTGACCAGCCAGGGAGTGTCGTGCCGGTCGTCGAGAGCGTCCGGATCGGCACCGTGCGCGACCAGGACTCGGGCTGCGGCGACATGGTCGGCCGCCGCTGCCAGCAGAAGCGCAGTGCGCCCGTTCCGGTCGCGCTGCTCGAGGTCGGCGCCTGCGCGGATGGCCTCCGCCACCGCGTCGGCATCGCCGCGTGCGGCCGCTGCCAGGAGGTCGATCATCGGGTTCTGCTCCTTCGGAGTGGAGACGGGTGGTGGTGGGGTCGGCGAAGCGGGGTCGGAGGCGGGATCCGGGCCGGCGCAGCCGACGAGCAGCAGCGCCAGCCCCAGGATCACCGGTCTCATCGCGGCATCGTCGTCGACAGCACCTCGTACGGCGGCAGGCCGACGTTCTCGTCGAAGTGGCTGTCGACCAGCAGCAGCCGGCCGCCCAGCAGCTTGCCGGTGGTCAGCACCCGGTCCGGGTCGGTCGCCCGCTGCCCGACCAGCCGGGCGCGCGCGCCGTCCGCGGAGAGCTCGAGGTGGGCGATGCTCTTGCTGAAGTTGCGGATCACCACGAGATCGCGGCCGCGCAGGACCAGCCCGTCGGCGTTGACCAGGTCGGCGCCGGTGGCGATCTCGGTGGCCGCGCCGGTCCGCGCGTCGAACCGCCACAGGTCGCCGGTGTTGCCCTGCGCGACGACGAACGCCGAGCGGTCGCTGCTCAGTACGATCCCGCCCAGGTTGAAGCCGGGCTGGGTGGTGATGGTGCCGGTGGCGTCCGCCCAGGTGGTCGCGGCCCAACCGGCGCCGTCGTTGGCGACCCGGAAGATCTGCGGGGCGTTGGAGTTGGTGAAGTACGCCGCGCCGTCCGGCCCGATCGCCACGTCGTTGACGAACGCCTCGTTCGACGGGACCTGGAGCGCAGCCAGCAACCGGCCGTCCCGGTCGTAGACCCACACGTCGGGCCGGTCGTTGCCGGTGCCGTTGGGGCCGCCGGCGACGTACACACGGCCGGCCCCGTCGACGGTCACGCCGCGAGCGGTGAACCGGCCGTCGGCGCCGTCGCCGGGCAGCCACTCCTCGGCGTGGCGACGGTCGGCGCTGCCGCGGTGGATCTCGCCGCCGGTCACTTCGCTCACGTAGTAGCGGCCGGTGGCGCGGTCGACGCCGATGCCTTCGAACTTCGAGCCACCGGCGCCGTCGACCACCGGGTCGCCGGGCAGCAGGTAGCTGCCCGGTCGCTGCTGGTCGGTGCGGCCGGTGCGGTCGGAGTCGTCGGCGAAGGCGGGGGCGGTTGCGCTGGACAGGGTCAGGGACAGGAGTACGGACAGGGCGAGCGCGGTGAGCGCGGGAATCAGGTTTCTGTTCATGCCACTACCGTCCGCCAGGCGGCCCCGCCCGGGCATCGGGCGGTCGGCGACCGTTCGATAGCCGATCGGATGATGCCGAGCCGGACCCGGAGACCTAGCCTGGGCAGACCATGACCCGCGACCTCCCTGTGCCACCCCGTGCCGAGCATGACGGCGGCATCCTCGCCGGGGCCAGCCGCCTCGACCTGTGGCTGCACGCCTCGCTGACCCTGCTGGTGCTGGCCTCGGTCGTGCGCTACCTCGACGGCCACGGGCTGGGCGACCGGGCGTGGCTGGTGCTGCCCGGAGCGGCCCTGCTGCTGGCCGTCTACGTGGCCGGTCACGCGGTACGCCGCCATCCGGTCTGGCTGGCGGTGCTGGTGGTGCTCTTCGTCGGGCTCGCCCTGCTGGCGCCGTCGTTCTCCTGGGCGGCGGTGCCGCTGGTGTTCGTGGCGCTGCGGGTGCTGTCGTTCCAGCAGGCGGTCGCGGTGACCGTGCTGTTGGTCGCGGTCGTGGCGGCAGCGTGGACCCGGATGACCGGCGTACTGGACCCGACCGTGGTTCTCGGGCCGGCCTGCATCGCGGTGCTGTCGGTCGTCGCATACCGGGTCCTCGAGCGTGACGCGACGCTGCGGCGCAGGCTGCTCGCCGACCTGGAGCAGGCCCAGGACGACGTCGCCGATGCGGAGCGCCGGGCCGGCGTGGTCGCCGAGCGGACGCGGCTGAGCCGCGAGATCCACGACAGCGTCGCGCAGGGGCTGACCAGCATCAACCTGCTGCTGGAGGCGGCCCAGCAGGACTGGAACGACCGGCCGGAGACGGCCCGGGCGCACGTCAGCCACGCGGCGACGGCCGCCCGCTCCTCGCTCGACGAGGTGCGCCGGGTGGTGCGCGACCTGGCGCCCGCCGAGCTGGACGGCCGGGGGCCGGCGGCGCTGACCGACGCGATCCGGGCGCTCTGCGAGCGGGCAGAGCGGGTCTCGGGTGTGCCGACCGACCTGCGGATACACGGCGACCCGGTGCCGGTCTCCGGCGCGGTCGCGACCGCCGTGCTGCGGACGGCGCGCGGCGCGCTCGCCAACGTCGCCGAGCACTCCCGGGCATCCGCGGCGACCGTCACCCTGACCTACCTCGAGTCGGAGGTCGCGCTGGACGTGCGCGACGACGGGGTGGGCATCTCGGTCGGCGCGCACAACCCGCAGGACCTGCGCGGCTACGGCCTCGCCGGCATCAGGTCGCGGGTCGCCGAGCTCGGGGGAGAGCTGGTGGTCGAGAGCCGGCCGGGCGAGGGCACCGTCGTCGCCGCATCGTTCCCGCTGCCGAGGAGAGGCTAGTGGTCACGCCGATGATCCGGGTCCTGCTGGTCGACGACCATCCCGTTGTCCGGGCGGGCGTCCGCGCGCTGCTCGAGGGGCAGCCGGACATCGAGGTGGTCGGCGAGGCGGCTGCCGCCGACGAGGCCGAGCGGGCGGTGCGTGAGCTCCGCCCCGACGTCGTGCTCATGGACCTCAGCCTGGGCGCCGGACCCGGCGGCGCCACCGCGACGGCCGGGATCCGAGCCCTGCCCGAGCCGCCGCAGGTGCTGGTGCTGACCACCTACGACACCGAGGCCGACATCTTGGAGGCGGTCGACGCCGGCGCCGTCGGGTACCTGCTCAAGGACGCACCGCCGGACGAGCTGTTCCGCGCGGTACGCGCGGCGGTGCGCGGCGAGATGGTGCTCTCACCGGCGGTCGCCGCCCGGTTGGTACGGCGCGCCTCGTCGCCCGAGCCGTCGCTCACCGAGCGCGAGGTGGAGATCCTGCAGCTGCTCGCGACCGGCAAGGGCAACCGCGAGCTGGCGCGGGAGCTGCTGGTGAGCGAGGCGACGGTCAAGTCCCACCTGTCGCACATCTACACCAAGCTTGGCGTGGACACCCGGGCCGGCGCGGTTGCGGTCGCGATCGAGCGGCGGATCATCAGGCGCGGGTGAAGGCCAGCTTCGCGCCGAGTGCGACGAACGAGACCGCGAACGTGCGCCGCAGCCAGTCCATCACCCGCGGCCGGCTGATCACCTGGTCGCGGACGGCGGCCGCCAGCACGCCGTACACCGCGAACACGACGAACGTGGCCAGCATGAACACCGCACTCAGCAGCAGCATCTGGCGCAGCTCGTGCGGGGTGCCGGGGGAGACGAACTGCGGCAGGAACGCGAAGAAGAAGATCGTGAGCTTCGGGTTGAGGACGTTGATCAGCACCGCGGAGACGATGGTCCGGCCGGCCGACGCGGGCGCCTGGTCGGACACGGTCAGCGCGCCCTTCTCACGCAAGGTCGCCCATGCCATGTAGAGCAGGTAGGCGACGCCGGCCCACTTGACGATGCCGAAGGCCACCGCACTGGTGTGCAGGAGGGCGGCCAGGCCGGTGATCGCGGCGACCATGTGCGGGACGATGCCGAGGGTGCATCCGAAGGCCGCAACCAGGCTCTGCCGGGTGCCGTGCGCGAGCCCGGCGGCGAGCGTGAACAGGACGCCGGTGCCGGGCGTTGCCACCACGACCAGCGTGGTGAGCAGGAAGGTCAGGGTCATGCGGAATGAGACTACCGAGCCACCGGTTGCACGTCACGGAGCACCATCCGGACCGTCTGGTAGGCCATTCCGCCCATCGAGATCCTGCCACGAGTGGCAGACATGTGACCTTCCATCGATTTTCTGCCAGGATCGTGGCAGGATACGAGAATGCTGACCAACGTGGCTGTGCTTGCGTACGACGGCGTCGCGCCGTTCGAGCTCGGCGTGCTCTGCGAGGCGTTCGGGATCGACCGGTCCGACCAGGGCCTGCCGACGCTCGACTTCGCGGTGTGTGCGGTGCAGCCCGGCCGGGTGCCCACCTCGCTCGGGTTCGGGATCGACGTCGAGGAGGACCTGACCCGCGCGGCCGAGGCCGACCTGGTCGCGGTGCCCGCGATGCCGCGCGCCGGCCACGCGCCGCTGGCGATCCTGGACGCGCTGGAGGCCGCCCACGAGCGCGGGGCGCGGATCCTGTCGGTGTGCTCGGGCGCCTTCACCCTCGGCGAGGCCGGGCTGCTCGACGGCCTGGACTGCACCACCCACTGGCGCTACACCGACGAGCTGCAGGAGCGGTTCCCGGAGGCGCGCGTGATCCCCGAGGTGCTGTACGTCGACAGCGGCCAGGTGATCACCAGCGCCGGGTCGGCCGCCGGCATCGACGCCGCGCTGCACCTGTGGCGCGAGGACTACGGCGCGGCCATCGCCAGCCAGATCGCCCGCCGGATGGTGGTGCCGCCGCAGCGGTCCGGTGGCCAGGCCCAGTACATCGAGCGCGCCGTACCCGACTGCGATGTGGAGACGCTCGGCCCGCTGCTCACCTGGATCACCGGCAACCTCGCCGACGAGCTCAACGTCGAGGCGCTGGCCCGCAAGTCACACATGTCGCCGCGCACCTTCGCCCGCCGCTTCCGCTCGGAGACCGGGGTGACCCCGCACGCCTGGGTGACCAGCCAACGGATCCTGGCCGCCGAGGAGCTGCTCGAGCAGAGCGACGCCTCGGTGGAGTGGATCGCCGGCGAGGTCGGCTTCGGCAACGCCGCCACCCTGCGCCACCACTTCCTGCGCGCCCGCGGCGTCAGCCCGCAGCAGTACCGGCGCTCGTTCAGCGCGGCGGCAGGAGCCTGACCGCAGGGTCTCTACGCTTGCCCGCATGAGCGACGTCCAGATCACGGTCCGCGGCACCTACACGGCCTACGCGCCGCCGCAGCGGGCCACTCTGCGCGCGACGGTCGGGATCGAGGGACCGTCGCCGGAGCCGGTCTACCGGCAGGCCGCGAAGTCGGCGCAGGCGATGACCGAGGACATCACCCGGCTGCACAACCCAGAGGCCGGCCCGGTCACCTGGTGGTCCAGCGGCCAGCTCCGGACCTGGGCGAAGCGGCCGTGGAACCAGGACGGCAAGCTGCGGCCGCTCGTCCACCACGCCCAGGTGAGCCTCTCGGTGAAGTTCAGCGACTTCGACGAGCTCAGCGCGCTCGCCGGCCGCGCGATGGCGATCACCGGCGTCAGCGTCGAGCGGATCGAGTGGGCGTTGCGCGAGGTCAAGCGCCTGGAGCTGACCGCCCAGGTGCGTGCCCAGGCCGTGCGAGATGCCCGGACCCGGGCACAGGCGTACGCCGACGCGCTGGATCTCGGGCCGGTCCGGGTCGTCGCGCTCGCCGACGCCGGGATGCTCGGTGACGGTCTCAACCCGGTCGGCGGCGGCGGGATCACGCCGTACGCGCGGAGTCGGGATGCCGCGGGCGGCGCCGGCGGCAGCGGTGTCGAGTTCACCCCGGAGGACATCGCCGTGTCCGCCGAGGTCGACGCCCGCTTCACCGTCGGTTAGTTCGCCGACCCGGCCCGTCTTGACGCCCAGACCCGCCGACCCGGCCCGTGTTCACGCCCAGATCCACTGACCCGGCCGCTGTTGACGAGCCGCGTGTGAACAAGGGCCGGGTCGGCGCTCTCTCGGGTGAACAAGGGCCGGGTCGGCGCTCTCTCGGGTGAACAAGGGCCGGGTCAGCGCTCCCTCAGGTGAACAAGGGCCGGGTCAGCGCTCTCTCGGGTGAACACGGGGCGGGTCAGCGAGCCGGACGGTCAGCAGGTTGTCGCCATGGGCGTAGTCGATCTCGACCTGGCCCGTTTCGCGGAACCCGAGCTTCTCCAGGACTCGGCGGGAGGCGAGGTTCCACGTGCGAACGGTTGCCCACAGCCGGTTGTAGCCGGACTCGCCGGCCCAGCCGACCACAGCCTCGGCCGCCTCGGTGGCGTAGCCGAAGCCTTGAGCCCGCCGCAGCAGCTCGAAGGCCAGCTCGGGCTCGCCGGGTGCGCCGTTCCCGTGGAAGACCAGCCCGCAGTACCCGATGACATCGCCCGCGCCCTTCCGCTCGATCGCCAGCACACCCGGCCGCGGATCCTCACGCTCCCTGCGGATCTCAGCGGCGATGTCGGCCACCGTCGGCCGTGCTTCGGCATCCAGCCGGCGGTGCGCGGGCACTCTGGGATCCCGCTCCGTCCACAGTCGGCGATAGACGCCGGCCTCGTCGGCACTCCGGCGCCGCAGGATGAGGCGATCAGTCTCCAGCACCGGGGACACCTTCCGCGTGAGCCACGTCCGGCCGCAGCGCCTGGCGGCGTACCTTGCCGGTCGCGGTGCGGGGGAGCTCGGGCAGGAAGGTGTAGTCCTTGGGGCGCTTGGGCGGCGCCAGTCGCTCGCGCGCCCAGGCGTCGAGGTCGGCGGCGGTCGCCTCGCCCACCACTGCGGCGCAGACCCGCTGTCCCCAGCGGTCGTCGTCGGCGGCGTACACCGCGATCTCGGTGACCCCGGGATGCTCGGCGAGCACGTTCTCCACCTCGGTCGGGTACACGTTGACCCCACCGCTGATGATCAGGTCCTCCCGGCGCCCGTCGAGGTACAAGTAGCCCTCGTCGTCGAGCCGGCCCAGGTCGCCGACGGTGAACGCCGGTCCGGCGGCGGTCTCGCGCCAGGCGGCGGCGGTCTTCTCGGGTGCGCCGAGATAGCTGAAGCGAGCGTGCTCGGGTACCACGCACCAGATCTGGCCATCGTCGTCCATGCTGAGCGTGCGGCCGGGCCGGGCCCGGCCGACCGTGCCGGGACGGGCCAACCACTCCTCGCTCCGGCAGGCGGTGAACTGGCCCTCGGTCGAGCCGTAGAACTCCCACGTGGTGCCGTCGGGGAACAGCTCGATCAGCCGTCGCTTGATGACCGGCGGGCAGGCGGCGCCGGCGTGCGCGACCAGCCGGAAGCAGGACAGGTCGGGTACGCCGACCCGGTCCCAGTGCGCGAACAGCTGCTGCAGGTGCGTCGGCACGCAGAACATCGTGGTCGGCCGCTCGGTCAAGATCGCGTCGGTCACCCGCGCCACGTCGAATGCGCCGGGCGCGACCACGCGACCGCCCGCGAGCAGGGTGCCGACCGCGAACCGCAGCGGCGCGGAGTGGTAGAGCGGGCTCAGCACCAGGTTGACATCGTCGCCGCGGAAGCCCCAGAGCTCCCGCTCCTCGGCGACCAGCCGGGCCGCGGCTGCCGGGCCGAGCAGCCCGCTGTACACACCCTTGGGAGTGCCGGTGGTGCCGCTGGTCACGTGGATCGGCCGGCCGAGTGGCAGCGGTCGCTCGTCGGTGCCGAGCCCGATCAGCTCGCCGGGGTCGGTGACGACGTGGTCCGGCGCGAGGTCGGCGAGGATCCGCTCCCGCTCGTACGCCGTCAGCCGCGGGTCCAGTGGGATCGGGAACACCCCGCGGCCCAGCAGCGACAGCACGGTTTCGACGTACCTCACCGAGCCGGGCACGAGCAGCGCCACCCGCTGTTCGGGGCGCAGCAGGGACAGCGGGTTCACCCGGCCAGTGTCTCAAGTGTTGTCTCAAGCGTTTGGGACCAGGTCGGGGTCGGCTGACATACTCCCGGCGTGACCAAGCGAGTGGGACTGACCGGGGGAGTGGCGTCGGGGAAGAGCACGGTCGGCCAGATCTTCGCGGCTCTCGGCGCCACCGTCATCGACGCCGACGTGCTCGCGCGCGAGGTCGTGGCTCCGGGCACCGACGGGCTGGCCGAGATCGTGAAGGCGTTCGGCGAGGACGTGCTGACCGCGTCCGGCGAACTGGACCGCGCGAAGATGGGCGAGATCGTCTTCGCCGACGAGGCCAGGCGCAGGACGCTGGAGTCGATCATCCACCCGCGGGTGCGCGCGCGAGGCGCCGAGCTGGAGGCGGCTGCCCAGGGCCCGATCGTGATCCACGAGATCCCGCTGCTGGTCGAGACCGGCCAGGCCGACGCCTTCGACGCCCTCGTGGTGGTCGACGTACCGGTCGAGATCCAGGTCGAGCGCCTGGTCAAGGACCGAGGGATGACCCCGGAGGAGGCCGAGGCCCGGATCGCGGCTCAGGCCACCCGCGAGGAGCGGCTGGCGGTCGCCAACTACATCATCGACAACTCTGGTACGCCGGAGCAGCTGCGGCTGCGCGTCGCCGAGGTGTACGCCGGCCTGCAGACGAGTCACTGACGATGCGGCTACGACTCCTGCTCGCGGCCGCAGCCACCGCGTCGCTGGCCGCCTGCGCGGTCGAGACGTCCGGCCCGTCCGGCGACCCGTCGCCGAGCCAGGACCGGGCGCCGTCGACCGCCGCGGAAGAGGCGCCGGCCACCGGGCCGCTCGGCTGGGGACCGACCGCCGGGGAGCTGGACCAGGCGCGGGAGCTGATCGCCGACTGGGACTCCGATCGTCTCGCCGGCCAGCTGATCGTCGGCCGCTACGCCGGCACCGACCCGGCCGAGGTCCGTGCGCTGGTCGAGAAGCTGCACCTCGCCGGGGTCTGCGTGACCTCGGACAACGTCGCCGACACCGACCAGGTCATGGCCACCACCCAGGCGGTACGGGACGCGATGGCGGCCGACGGCCGCGACTTCCCGGCGGTGATCGGCGTCGACCAGGAGGGCGGCACCGTCTCTCACCTGCGCGGCGTGGCCACCGACTTCCCGCCGTTCGCGAGCGCCGGCGCCGCGATCGAGGCGGACCGCAAGCAGGGCCGCAAGGTCGTCCGGCAGGCGTCGTACGCGATGGCGATGGAGCTGCGTGCGCTCGGGTTCACCTGGGTCTTCGCTCCGGTCGCCGACGTCACCATCGGCGCCGCCGACCCGACCATCGGCTCGCGGTCACCGTCGGAGGACCCGAAGATCGCGGCCCGGGCAACCGCCGCGGCGGTCAAGGGATTCAACGCGGCAGGGGTGGTGTCGACCACCAAGCACTTCCCGGGGCACGGCGGCGTGACCAGCGACAGCCACACCTCGCTGCCCGTCTTGTCCTCCACGTTCGCGGAGCTCGAGAAGCACGACCTGGTGCCGTTCCGTGCGGGGGTGCAGGCAGGAGCGCCGGCGGTGATGATGAGCCACATTGCGGTCGAGGCGTTCGACGCCCGCCGCCCGGCCAGCCTGGCGCCCGCGGCGTACGACGTGCTGCGCGACACCGGCGGTTTCCAGGGCATCGCGATCACCGACTCGATGGGGATGGGCGCGGTGATGGGCTTCGATCAGCCCGGCATCAAGGCGCTGGTGGCCGGTGCCGACCTGCTGCTGATGCCGGCCGACACGGCCAAGACCCACGCCGCGGTCAGCAGGGCGATCGAGTCCGGCCGGATCCCGCGGGAGCGGGCCGAGGAGGCCGCGGCCCGGGTGATCGCCGTCCAGCTCTGGCAGCAGCGCATCGCCGCTAACAAGCAGGTGCCGACCGACGTCGTCGAGAAGGCTCAGACTGCTTCAGACAAGTTGGCCGATCTCGGCGGCTGAGCGCTCAGCCGCCGAGCCGGACGTGGTACGCCGGCCTGACGCGGGCTGACCCACCGTCGCGCCCCTGCAGCACGCCGGCAGGAGCGCGCGTCAGGCGGCGAGATCGGGGTCTGCGAACTTGCGCAGCTTCTGCAGCGCCTCGCGCTCCAGCTGGCGCACCCGCTCGGCCGAGATGCCGTGCTTGGCGCCGATGTCGGCCAGCTTGTGCTGGCGGCCGTCGACCAGCCCGTAGCGGGACCGGATGATGTCGGCCGCGCGCTCGTCGAGCAGGCCGACCAGGCTGTTGAGCCGGTCGCGGGCCTCGACGTCGAGCACGGTCAGGTCCGGTCCGGGGGAGGTCTCCTGCGCCATCAGGTCACCGAGCGAGGTGTCGCCGTCCTCGTCGACCGGGGTGTCGAGACTGACGTGCTCGCGGCCCCAGGCGAGCAGGTCGAGCACCCGCTCCAGCTCCATGCCGAGCTCCTCGGCGATCTCCTGCGGCTCCGGCTCGCGGCCGAGCTGGCGCTCGAGAGTACGCCGGGCGCCGCCGACCTGGTTGAGCTCCTCGACCACGTGCACGGGCAGCCGCACCACTCGGGCCTGCTGCGCGATGCCGCGGGTGATCGCCTGGCGCACCCACCAGGTGGCGTAAGTGGAGAACTTGTAGCCCTTCGCGTAGTCGAACTTCTCGACCGCGCGGATCAGGCCGGTGTTGCCCTCCTGGATCAGGTCCAGCATCGGCATCTGCGAGCGGCCGTACTTGCGGGCGATGGAGACCACCAGCCGGAGGTTGGCGGTGATGAAGGTGTCGACGGCGCGGCGGCCCTCCTCGGCGAGCCACTCGAGCTCCTCCTTGGAGGCGGTGCCGGGCGCTCCGCCCTTCTTGCGGCCGATCCGGCCTTCAGCGAGGAGGTACTCGGCCATCAGGCCGGCCTCGATCGTCTTCGAGAGCTCGACCTCGGTGGCCGCGTCGAGCAGCGGGTTACGGGCGATCTCGTCCAGGTACAGGCCGACGCTGTCGCGGCCCTCGATCTCCCGAGTTCCTGCGCTCCTCGTTGCCGTGCGTGTCGCCATGGGACGCCCCTCCTTCGTACGCGCGGAGTGACCGATGTGGTGCGGTCACCTCACGCCAAGTCCAACGGATCGAGTGGCCCGAACATTCCTTCGAGATGCTGCGAGTACCCGATCACCTGTCGTCTACACAGGGAATGACGTACGAGGGCGCCAATCAGTTGCCGAGAAAGTTGCTTCTCAGGGACTTTTCAGGGGGGCACCCTTGGCAGGACAGTAACTTTGAAGAAGTCCTTAAGCCCCTTACGGTGCTTTCCGGGCCGAATCGGCCAAGCCCATCCGATCGAGGATCCACGCCAGCGAGAAGGCGCGGTCGTGCCACGACTTGTAGCGGCCGGACACGCCGCCGTGGCCGGCCGACATCTCGGTGCGCAGCAGGAAGTCACGGCGGCCGGTGGCGGTGGCTCGGAGACGGGCCACCCACTTGGCCGGCTCGACGTACAGCACCCGGGTGTCGTTGAGCGAGGTCTCGGCGAGGATCGGCGGGTAGTCGACGGCCGCGACGTTGTCGTACGGCGCGTACGCCTTGATGGTGGCGTACGCCGCCGGGTCGCCCTCCGGGTTGCCCCACTCCTCGTACTCGCCGATCGTCAGCGGCAGGGTCGAGTCGAGCATCGAGGTGAGCGCGTCCACGAACGGCACGTTGGCCACGACTCCGCCGAACAGCTCCGGCGCCTGGTTGGCCACCGCGCCCATCAGCAGCCCACCGGCGCTGCCGCCCTCGGCGACCAGCACGTCCGGCCGCGTCCAGCCCGTCGCGACCAGGTGCCGGGCACAGGCGATGAAGTCGGAGAACGTGTTCTGCTTGTGCGTGAGCTTGCCGGTGTCGTACCAGTGCCGGCCCATCTCGCCGCCGCCGCGGACGTGGGCGATCGCGAACGCCGCGCCGCGGTCCAGCATCGAGAGCCGGGCGACCGAGAAGTACGGGTCGATCGACATCTCGTAGGCGCCGTACCCATAAAGGAGCGTCGGGATCGGTCCCGCCTCCCGGGCGCCGCGGCGGGCCACGATCGAGATCGGCACCTGGGTGCCGTCGTCGGCCTTCGCCCAGAGCCGGTGCTCCTCGTAGTCGCCCGGGTCGTAGCCGCCCAGCACCGGCGTCTGCTTGAGCAGCGTCAGCTCGCGGGTGCGGACGTCGTACGAGTGGACCGAGGCGGGGGTCGCCATCGTGGTGTAGCCGAGCCGGACCACGGGCTGCTCGAAGGCCGGGTTGGCGCCCGAGCCGATCGTGTAGACCTCGTCGTCGAACCGGACCAGGTAGTCGTCGGCGATGCCGTTGGGGGAGTCCGGTCCGAGCTCGAGGATCCGGAGCTGGGTCAGACCCTCACTGCGCTGGTGTACGACGAGGTGCCCGGCGAAGGCGTCCACGTCCTCGAGCCGCACGCTCGGGGTGTGCGGGATCAGCGCGTCCCACTCCTCCGGGAGCGTCGGCCGCACCGGCGCGATGCCGATCGCGAAGTCCTCGCCGGCGGCGTTGTGCAGCACCAGGAATCGGTCCTCGCCGCCGATCACGGCGTGCTCGAGGCTGTACTCCAGGCCGTCGCGACGCTCGGCAAAGACCTGGAAGCCGGCCGCGCGGTCCTCGGTGTCCAGGACGCGGTACTCCGAGGTGGACTTCGAGCCGGAGGCGATCATCAGGAACCGGTCGCTGCGGGTGCGGCCGACGCCGACCCAGAACCGGGCGTCGGTCTCGTGGAAGACCAGCTCGTCGTCGGGCTGGCCGGTGCCGAGCCGGTGCCGCCAGATCTTGTCGGCGCGCCAGGCCTCGTCCACGGTCGTGTAGTAGACGGCGCTGCCGTCACGGTCCCAGGTCACCCCGCCGATCACGCCGGTGATCTCGTCGGGCAGCAGCTCGCCGGTGCCGAGGTCCTTGACCCGGACCGTGTACCGCTCGTCGCCCACCACATCGGTCGAGTAGGCCAGCAGGGTGGTGTCCGGGCTGATCGCGGACCCGCCGAGACTGAAGAACTCGTGACCCTCGGCGAGCACATTGTGGTCGAGCAGCACCTCCTCGCCGGGCAGCGCGGGCTGGTCGGGTGCGGCGTCCTCCGCCGGCCGCGGGGGAGTCCAGTCACTCTCGTCGGTGACCGGGACCCGGCAGCTCGCGCCGTACTCCTTGCCCTCGAAGGAGCGGCCGTAGTACCAGTAGCCGCGGTTGCGGGTCGGCACCGACAGGTCGGTCTCCTGGGTCCGCGCCTTGATCTCGTCGAAGATCGTCTGCCGCAGGTCGGCCAGGTGGTCGGTGCGGGCCTTGGTGTAGGCGTTCTCGGCCTCCAGGTAGGCCGTGACCTCGGGCTTCTCCTTCTGCCGCAGCCACTCGTAGTCGTCGGTCCGGGTCTCGCCGTGATGAACGGCGGTCACGGGCTGACGGTCGGCGACGGGTGGGTCAACTTCGGAGTGCTCCATGGCGGCAGACGATAGCGTCGGAGTGTGACCACCTCATCCATCGACCTCAATGCCGACCTCGGCGAAGGGCTGACCGACGACATGGGCCTGCTGGCGGTGGTCACCAGCGCCAACGTCGCCTGCGGCTACCACGCCGGCGACGAGCGGATGATGCGGAAGGTCTGCGCGGTCGCGGCGAGGTCGGGGGTCTCGGTCGGCGCCCAGGTCTCCTACAACGACCGGCCGAACTTCGGCCGGGTGGCCCGCGACGTGTCGTTCAAGGTGCTGTCCGAGCAGATCGCCGACCAGGTCGGCACCCTCACCCGGATCGCGCGCAAGGAAGGCGCGACCGTGCGCTACGTCAAGCCCCACGGCGCCCTCTACCACCGTGTGTACGACGACCCCGAGCAGGCGCAGGCGCTGCTGGAGGGGTCCGGCGACCTGCCCGTGCTCGGCATGGAGGGCGCGCTGATCCTCGACCGGGCGCGCGCCGCCGGGCGCCGTACCTTCCACGAGGGCTTTCCCGACCGGGCCTACACCCCCGACGGCCGGCTGGTCCCGCGCGGCAAGCCGGGCGCGCTGATCACCGATATCGACGAGGTCGGCCGGCGCGCGGTGGAGATGGCCGCCCGGGTCGACTCCATCTGCGTGCGCGGCGACAGGCCGACCGTGCTCTCCGTCGCCCGCGAGGTACGACGCGCGCTCACCGCAGCCGGCTTCGAGCTGCGGAGCCTTGCATGAGCCAGCCCGGCTGGGAGTTCTGGATCGACCGCGGCGGCACGTTCACCGACATCGTCGCCAGGCGCCCGGACGGTGGCCTGGTCACCCACAAGCTGCTGTCGGAGGACCCGGCCCGCTATCCGGACGCGGTGGTGGAGGGGATCCGCCGGCTGCTGGACGCGCCCGTCGGCGAACCGCTTCCTGCCGATCGGATCGCGGCGGTCAAGATGGGTACCACGGTCGCGACCAACGCCTTGCTCGAGCGTCGCGGCGAGCCGACCGTGCTGGTCGTCACGCGCGGCTTCCGGGACGCGCTGCGGATCGCCTACCAGAACCGGCCTCGGATCTTCGATCGCCGGATCGGGCTGCCCGAGCCCGTGCACACACGGGTGATCGAGGCGGCCGAGCGGGTCGCGGCCGACGGCACGGTCTTGGAGCCGCTCGCCGAGGATGCCTGCCGCAAGGACCTCGCGGCCGCCTTCGCTGACGGGTTCCGGGCCGTGGCCGTGGTGTGCATGCACGGCTACCTGCAGCCGGTTCACGAGCAGCGGATCGGCGCGACCGCCCGCGAGGTCGGGTTCACCCAGGTGTCGGAGTCTCACGAGGTCAGCCCGCTCATGCGCTTGGTCGCCCGCGGCGACACGACCGTCGTCGATGCCTACCTCTCGCCGATCCTGCGGCGGTACGTCGACCAGGTGTCGGCCGCGCTCGACCAGGCCCGCCTGCTGTTCATGCAGTCCAACGGCGGGCTCACCGAGGCACATCGGTTCCGCGGCAAGGACGCGATCCTGTCCGGCCCTGCGGGAGGCGTCGTGGGCATGGCCCGTACCGCCACCGCGGCCGGCTTCGACCGGGTGATCGGGTTCGACATGGGTGGCACCTCCACCGACGTGTCGCACTACGCCGGCGAGTTCGAACGCGAGCTGGAGACCCAGGTCGCAGGGGTCCGGCTGCGGGCGCCGATGATGAGCATCCACACCGTGGCCGCGGGCGGTGGGTCGATCCTGCACTTCGACGGTTCGCGCTACCGGGTCGGCCCGGACTCGGCGGGCGCGGAGCCCGGCCCGGCGTCGTACCGCAAGGGTGGTCCGCTGGCGGTGACCGATGCCAATGTGATGCTCGGCCGGATCCAGCCGGCGTACTTCCCGGCAGTGTTCGGCGAGGCTGGCAACCAGTCGCTCGACTGCGGAGTTGTGCGCGAGAAGTTCGCCGAGCTCGCCGCCGAGATCGGCGACGGCCGGACGCCGGAGGAGGTGGCCGAGGGCTTCCTCGAGATCGCCGTCGCCAACATGGCCAACGCGATCAAGAAGATCTCGGTGCAGCGCGGGTACGACGTGACCGAGTACGCCCTCGCGACATTCGGTGGTGCTGGTGGTCAGCATGCGTGCGCGGTCGCGGACGCCCTCGGCATGACCCGCGTGGTGATCCACCGGTTCGCCGGCGTGCTGTCGGCGTACGGCATGGGTCTGGCCGATGTCACCGCGATGCGCGAGCGCGCGGTGGAGAAGCCGGTCGACGGCGAGGTCAGGCCGATTCTCGACGAGGTCGTCGAGGGGCTGCTGCAGGAAGCGCTCGACGAGCTGGCCGGCGAAGGGGTGCCGCCGGAGAGCGCGGTGACAACGGCCCGCGCGCTGCTCCGGTACGACGGCACCGACACCGCGCTGCCGGTGCGGATCGGTCCGGTCGAGGAGATGCTGGACGAGTTCGAGGCGGCGTACCGTCGTCGCTTCTCGTTCCTGATGCCGGACAAGCAGGTGATGGTCGAGGCGGTCTCGGTCGAGGTGCGGGCGGATACCGACCGGGCCGAGGAGGCCGTGACCGAGGGCGTGCCGGGGGAGGCCTCGGCGACCGACGTCGAGATGTTCGTGGCCGGCGCCTGGACCAAGGCCGGCCTCCACCATCGCGCCGAGATCCGTCCCGGCGACGCGGTCGAGGGTCCGGCGATCGTGGCCGAGGCGAATGCGACCACGGTGGTCGAGCCGGGCTGGCGTGCCACCGTCGACCCTCTCGGCAACCTGCTGCTGAACCGGGTCTCCTCGCGCCGCCCGGTCGAGGACGTCGACACGAACGCCGACCCCGTGATGCTGGAGATCTTCAACAACCTCTTCATGTCCATCGCCGAGCAGATGGGAGTGCGGCTGCAGAGCACGGCGCACTCGGTCAACATCAAGGAGCGTCTGGACTTCTCCTGTGCGCTCTTCGACGCCGACGGCAACCTGATCGCGAACGCCCCGCACATGCCGGTGCACCTGGGCTCGATGGGGGAGAGCATCAAGGCGGTCATCGAGGCCAACGAGGGGCGGATCAAGCCCGGCGATGCCTACGTCCTCAACAACCCCTACCGCGGCGGTACGCACCTGCCGGACATCACCGTGGTCACCCCGGTCTTCGACGAGACCGGCCGCGAGCTGCTGTTCTACGTCGCCTCGCGCGGCCACCACGCCGAGATCGGGGGGATCGCGCCGGGGTCCATGCCGGCGGCCAGCGGCCGGGTCGAGGAGGAGGGGGTGCTGATCGACAACTGGCTGCTGGTCGAGCACGGCCGGCTCCGCGAGGCGGAGACCGTGGACCTGCTCCTGAGCGCGGAGTACCCCTCCCGCAACCCCACTGCCAACCTGGCCGACCTCCGCGCGCAGGTCGCGGCCAACGAGAAGGGCGTCGAAGAACTGCGGGCGATGGTGGACCACTTCGGCCTGGACGTCGTGACGGCGTACATGGGTCACGTCCGGCGCAACGCGGAGGAGTCGGTACGCCGGGTGATCTCGGCGCTGAGCTACGGCAGCTACTCCTACGAGCTCGACGGCGGCGGGCGGATCGAGGTCGCCGTGCGGGTCGACAGGGCGGCCCGGAGTGCGGAGATCGACTTCACCGGCACCTCGTCGCAGCGGCCCGGCAACGACAATGCGCCGTCGTCGGTGGTGATGGCGGCGGTGCTCTACGTGTTCCGGAGCCTGGTCGACGACGACATCCCGCTCAACGCCGGCTGCCTGGCGCCGATCAGGGTCACGATTCCGCCCGGGTCGATGCTCGCACCGGCGTACCCCGCTGCGGTCGTGGCCGGCAACGTCGAGACCTCGCAGGCGGTCACCGGCGCTCTGTACGCCGCACTCGGGGTGCAGGCCGAAGGGTCCGGCACCATGAACAACGTGACGTTCGGCAACGAGCGCAGCCAGTACTACGAGACGGTCGCCAGCGGGTCGGGGGCGGGCGACGGGTTCCGGGGGACCGACGTGGTCCAGACGCACATGACGAACTCCCGGCTCACCGATCCCGAGGTACTGGAGTGGCGCTACCCCGTGCGGGTGGAGTCCTTCGAGATCCTGCCCGGCACCGGCGGCGCCGGGCAGTGGCGGGGTGGCAACGGCGGTCGGCGGCGGATCCGGTTCCTGGAGCCGATGACGGTCAACATCCTGAGCAGCCACCGGCGGGTGCCGCCGTACGGACTCGCGGGCGGCGAGCCCGGCGCGCTCGGCCGGCAGTGGGTGGAGCGCTCGGACGGCGCCGTACAGCCGCTGGCAGGGCGGGACTCCGTTGCGGTCGAGGCTGAGGACGTGCTGGTCGTCGAGACCCCCGGCGGGGGCGGCTACGGCTCCGGCGCCACCCGCGACAGCGCCGGGTCGTCGGCCGAGTAGCTGCGCACCGGCCCGGGCTCGGTCTCGGCGGTCTCGAACCGCACGGTGACCACGCCCTTGCCCGACCCCCAGACCCAGCCGCGGCCGTGCTCGGCGTGCTCGACGTCGCTGCCCGGAGCCCAGGTCCGCTGGTGGGTGGTGGGCGCCTCGGGCTCGGGGAGGTCGAGCTCGGGCTCGGCCTCGGCGGTCTCTCCGAACAGGTCCTCTTGGACCCAGTCGGCCAGCCCGGAGACGCCGACGCCGAGCAGCCGGACGCCGCCCGAGGTGTCGAGGTCGGCCAGCAGGCCGCGGGCCAGCCGGGCGATGGTCGACGAGCTGTCCGTGGGCGAGGCGAGGGTGCTGGAGCGGCTGAGCGTGGTGAAGTCGTGCAGGCGGACCTTGATCGAGATGGTGCGGCCGGACAGCCCGTGCTTGCGCAGCCGCTCGCCGACGCCTGCCGCCTGCCGGGTGAGCAATGCCTCCATCAGCTTCCGGTCGGTGAGGTCGGTGTCGTAGGTGCCCTCCACGCTGACCGACTTGGTCTCCCGGTGCGGCTCGACCGCGCGGGTGTCCTCGGCCCGGGCCAGGTGGTAGAGGCCCTGGCCGTTGGCCTTGCCGACCTGGCGGACCAGCTCGTCCAGGCTGAGCCGCTGCAGGTCCTCGACGGTGTGTACGCCGGTCCGGCGCAGCCGCTCGGCGGTCGCCGGGCCGACGCCCGGGATCACCGTGACCTTCATCGGACGCAGCAGGTCGAGCTCGGTGCCGGGAGCGACCACGACCAGGCCGTCAGGCTTGTCCAGGTCGCTGGCGACCTTGGCGACGAATTTCGACGACGCGAGCCCGACCGAGGCGGTCAGGCCGCCACTGACCTCCGCGACCCGGCTGCGCAGCTGCTCGGCGAACTCGGTCACGGTCGGGACCTCGAGGTCGGGGAGGCCGGCCTGCTCGAGGTCGACGAACGCCTCGTCGAGGGAGAGCGGCTCGACCAGTGGGGAGACCCCGCGCAGCAGCTCCATCACCGCCTGGCTTGTGGCCCGGTAGGCGTGGAAGCGGCCGGTGAGGAAGGCGGCGTGCGGGCAGCGGGACCGCGCCTCGCGGGTCGACATGGCCGACCGGACGCCGTACTCGCGGGCCTCGTAGGACGCGGTCGCGACCACGCCACGACCACCGACGCCGCCGACGACGACCGGCTTGCCGCGAAGCGACGGCTTGTCGCGCTGCTCCACTGCGGCGAAGAACGCATCCAGGTCGATGTGCAGCACCGATGCCTGTGCGCGCATCCGTCTCACGCTGGTGAACCTAGTCGACACCTCGGACAGCCCACTTATCGTCCACAGATTCGCGGGTGCCGTTTTCTCCACAGCCGGCGAGCAGCCGGGTGCGTGGACCGATCCGTTCGGGCAGCGTGGTCGGCATGAACTCACCACAGACAATCCGGGCCACCACGCCCGAGGACGTGATCGCCGCCGCCCCGGTTGCCCTCGGCTTCCACCCGACCGAGTCGGTGGTGATGATGTCCGTCGGCCGCGGCGGCGTGCACTGCCGCACCGACCTGCCCACCGAGGAGCCGGCCTTCGCCGAGGTCGCCGACGACCTTGCGGGGGCGGCGGTCCGCAACGACTGCGAACGTGCCGTCTTCGTGATCTTCAGCGAGCGCGCCGACGACGCGGCCAGGCAGGCCGAGCGGCTGGCGGACGCGTTCTCGGCGACGAGCGTCGAGGTCATCGCGATGATCCGCGCCGATGGCGAGCGATGGTTCGCGCTGGCGGCGGACGCGCCGCCGGAGCTGGTCACCGAGGGCGTGCCGTACGACGTCGGCGCACATCCGATCACCACCGCCGCTGTGTACGACGGCGCCGTCACCCACGCCAGCAGGGAGGAGCTGGCCGCCACCATCGATCCCGATCCGGACGCGGTGCGGGCGGTGACCGCGGCCGTCGAGCGAGCGTCGCATCGCCGGTTCCTGGCCCAGCCTGCGGCCGCCGCGCGCTGGGTGGAGCGGACCGTCCGGGCCGCGGTCCGGGAGGGCACCATCCTCGACGTCGACGACGCCGCTCGGTTGCTCGTGAGCCTCACCGACCTGCGCGTGCGTGACGTCGCCTGGGCCGACATGAGCGCAGGCAGCGCGGCCGCACACGTCGCGTTCTGGACCGACCTGGTCCGCCGGTCGCCGCCCGAGCTGCTGCCCGCGCCCGCCACGATGCTGGCCTTCGCCTCCTGGCTCAGCGGACACGGCGCCCTCGCCTGGTGCGCGCTGGACCGCTGCTCGGCCGTCGACCCGGCGTACACGCTCGCCGAGCTGCTCGCCGACCTGCTGCGGCACGCCGCGCGCCCGGACGGCTGGACCGGCATCCCGCGCGAGCTGCTGACCCTGCTCGACTCGGCGTGACCAGGTCCGGCCATCGTGGCTCCGACGCCTCGACAGCGCAGTTCCCGACAGGTAAAGAGGCCGTATGCGCCCGCCCACTCCACTGATCGCAGTGGCCGTCTGCCTCGCCGTAGCGCTGCCACCCACCGCCGCCTCGACCGCCCACTCGACCTCCGCCGCGCCGACCGACACGTCGACCGTCGTGGCGCCGCCGAAGCCGAACATCATCTTCATCCACACCGACGACCTGTCACCGAACCTGCTGCCGTACATGTCGGCGCTGACCGGACCGCAGGGCCTGGCGAAGAGCGGCGCGACCTTCCGGAACTACTTCGTCGCCGACTCGCTGTGCTGCCCGTCCCGGGCCACCATCCTGACCGGGGAGATGCCGCACAACACCGGCATCCGCACCAACACCGCCAACGACGGCGACGGCGGCTGGCCGGTGTTCAAGCGTCGCGGCCACGAGGCGCGGACCTACGCCGTACCGCTCCGCCGGCACGGCTACCGCACCGGCTATCTCGGCAAATACATGAACGGCTACACGTTCGCCCCCGGCTACAAGCCGCCGCAGGGCTGGGACGAGTGGCACGTCGCCGGCAACGGCGGCTACGGCCACTTCAACTACAAGATCACCCGCTTCGTCCGGGGCAAGGTCCGCACCATCGACACCATGAGGCGGAGTCCCTCCGATCCCGACCGGACCTACATCACCGATGTGCTCGCGAAGCGTGCGAAGGACTTCGTCGACCGCAGCGGGCGCCGCCCGTTCTTCCTGCAGATCTCGACGTTCGCTCCGCACTCCGGCGGCGGCCAGAACGGCGAGCCCAAGTTCCCGCCGGCGGTCCGCGACCGGCCGAAGAGCCAGGGTGGCGAGCTGCTGCACGGCGACTGCGGACCGGCGAAGTGCAACGAGATCCGGCACCCGCGGACCGCGGCGTTCAACGAGGACACCGGCGACAAGCCGTGGTGGGTACGCCGGGACCCGTTGACGCGGTCGGAGATCAATGTGATCGACCGCAACTTCCGCAATCGGGTGCGGATGGTCCAGTCGGTCAACGACCTGATCAAGGGAGTGCTGCGCAGCCTGACCCCCGCAGAGCGCCGCGACACCTACGTCGTGTTCAGCCCGGACAACGGCTTCCATCTCGGCGAGCACCGGCTGCTGTCCGGCAAGGGCACCGCCTATGACCACGACGTGCGGATCCCGCTGATCATCAGCGGGCCCGGTGTCCGGCACCGCAGGATCGACAAGATCGCCCAGAACGTCGACTTCTACCCGACGTTCCTGCAGATGGCCGGGATCCGGCCGCCGGACGACCGGGACGGACAGACCCTGACCGGCCTGCTGGCCGGCGCCAACCCGGCGAGCTGGCGCAAGGCGGCGCTGGTCGAGCACAAGACCGAGCGGCCGAACCGCGCCGATCCTGACCTCGTGCTGGCCGCCCGCAACACCCCGGCGCCGACGTACAACGCCTTGCGCACCCTCGACGCGCTGCTGGTCGACTACGCCGCCCTGGGCCAGCCGGTGGAGTTCTACGACCTCGACGGGCGGATCGGAGCGCAGCCCGACCCCCTGCAGCTGCGCAACGAACCGGACTGGGCGCCGGCGCAGCTCATTGTCGAGCTTCAGCGGATGGCGGTCTGTGGCCGGCCGGGCCGCCCCGGCTGCTGGGAGGAGTCGCTCAGTCTGTCTCGCTGATGTGCTACCCGAGCCGCTCCGACCCACTAGCGTGTCTTCATGGGAGAAGAGGTCGCTGCCCAAGAGTTCACCCGCGCCGACCGCACGCGTCACCGGGAGAAGGTGAGACGCTGCCTCGACGTGTTCGCCCGGATGCTGAAGGAGGCCGCCTTCGATACCGACGATCCGATGACCGGGCTGGAGATCGAGCTCAACCTGGTCGACGACGACGGGCTGCCGGCGCTCAAGAACCAAGAAGTGCTGACGGCGATCGCGGACCCCGACTTCCAGACCGAGCTCGGGCAGTTCAACATCGAGATCAACAGCCCACCCGCGCGCTTGCGCGAGGGTGGGCTGAGCACTTTCGAGGCGGGGCTGCGCCGCAGCCTCAACGACGCCGAGGAGAAGTCCCGAGGGGTCGGCGCCCACCAGGTGATGATCGGCATCCTGCCGACGCTGATGAACGGGCACCTGGAGCCGGAGAACATCAGCGGCAACCCGCGCTACCAGCTGCTCAGCGAGCAGGTGCTCGCCGCCCGCGGCGAGGACATCGTGATCGACATCCGCGGCATCGACCGGCTGCAGACGACCGCGGACTCGATCGTGCCGGAGGCCGCCTGCACCAGCACCCAGTTCCACGTGCAGACCTCGCCGGACCAGTTCGCGGCGTACTGGAACGCGTCGGAGGCGATCTCGGCGATCCAGCTCGCGGTCGGCGCGAACTCGCCGTACCTGCTCGGCAAGGAGCTGTGGCGGGAGACCCGGATCCCGCTGTTCGAGCAGGCCACCGACACCCGCAGTGAGGAGCTGAAGGCGCAGGGCGTGCGGCCGCGGGTGTGGTTCGGCGAGCGCTGGATCACCTCGGTCTTCGACCTGTTCGAGGAGAACGTGCGCTACTTCCCGGCGCTGCTGCCGATCACCGAGGACGAGGACCCGCTCGCAGTGCTCGAGTCAGGCGGGACGCCGCAGCTCGCCGAGCTGCGGCTGCACAACGGCACCATCTACCGCTGGAACCGGCCGGTCTACGACATCGCGGGCGGTGTGCCGCACCTCCGCGTCGAGAACCGGGTGCTGGCCGCCGGGCCGACCGTGGCCGACACGATGGCCAACGCCGCGTTCTACTTCGGTCTGGTCCGTGAGCTCGCGGAGGCCGAGCGCCCGCTGTGGTCGCAGATGTCGTTCAGCGCGGCGGAGGAGAACTTCCACACCGCTGCGGAGCAGGGGATCGACGCTCAGGTCTACTGGCCGGGGATCGGTCAGGTCCGGGCGACCGAGCTGGTGCTGCGCCGGCTGCTGCCGCTCGCCCACGCCGGCCTGGACCGCTGGGGCGCCCGTCCCACCGAGCGCGATCGGCTGCTCGGGATCATCGAGCAGCGCTGTCTCAAGGGCACCAACGGCGCCGAGTGGTTCGCGCGCCGCGTGCACGACCACGCCGACGCGGGGGAGGAGCGGATGGAGTGCCTGCGCCGCACGCTGGTGGAGTACCGCGCGAAGATGCACACCAACGACCCCGTGCACACCTGGGACTGAACCCCGCTGCGCGGACCAACTACATCGTCCGGCTTCGCCGGGCTGCCCTTCTATTCCGCCGAACCAAGCTCGCTTCGCTCGACGGTTCGGCGGTCCCGCAGCCGCTTCCAGGTCGCGCCGCGGCCGGTCCGCGGATCGCGCCAGCCGTCGCGGGTCACCACCGCCATCGCCAGCGGGATGCCGGCCTCGCCGTACGCCGATCGGGCGGCGGCCAGCCAGGCTAGGTCGGCGTCGTGGGTCTCGAGCCCGCCGGGCCGGGTCAGCCAGGTGACCGGCTGCCGGTCGTGGACCAGCGCCCGGCTCAGCAGCGCGGCCAGCACCTCGGTGCGCAGCCCGTGGTCGAGGCCGTCGGCCGCTCGCTCGGCGAAGGTGGCCGCGCGGGCGCCCGGCGTGCCGACGTGGACGACGGGCGGGAACACCCGCCGCGGCTCGGACGCCTTGAACGCGAGCACGGCGTCTCGCATCGCGGCGTACGGCGGTTCCGGGACCGCCGGCGAGCTGGCTTCCATCCCTCCAGCCTGCCGCAACCGGCCCAACGCCGCCGACCTTCCTCCACAGCCCTGTCCATGCCGGGCCGGAATCGGTAGCGTGCCAACGACAGGGCCCGACGCGGCCCGACGTCACGAGGAGGTTGCGCCAATGGGGACCGTGGTCGTGGGTTATGTGCCCAAACCTGAGGGAGAGGCCGCACTGGACACGGCGATCGAGGAGGCGAAGCTCCGCGGCTCCAAGCTCGTGGTCGTCAACTCCCAGCGCGGTGGGCAGGCGTTCGACAGTGAGGCCGCCGCGAAGTCCGACGGCGAGCTTTCTGCCGTCCGTGCAAAGCTCGACGCGTCGGGAGTCGAGTACGACGTCCGCCAGCTCGTCCGCGGCTTCGAGCCAGCCGAGGACCTGATCAGCCTGGCCGAGGCCAACACCGCCGAGCTGATCGTGATCGGCCTGCGCCGCCGCTCGCCGGTCGGCAAGCTGATCCTCGGCAGCAACGCGCAGCGCATCCTCCTCGATGCGCCGTGTCCCGTCCTCGCCGTCAAGGCCAACGCCTGAACGACGCGTTCGCAGGCCTGCGGTCGGCCGTCGCCCCCGAACGGGCGGCGGCGGCCGACGCGGTCACCGACTCCATCTCGGCATCGGGACATCATCCGCTGAGGAGCGAGGAGTACGCCGAGGTCGCGGCGCTACTCGCCGACCTCGCCGTCGCTGAGCGGGACGACGTCGCGCTTGAGGCGGAACTGAACGCCCTCGGAGGCCTGGCGTCCTGGGGGGTCTGGCTCCAGGTGCGGCACTGGACCGCGTGCTGAGCCGGCCGCGTGCGAGCCTGGACGCAGCGTCCTGCGCCCAGTACGACGAGCTCACTGAGATCCGTCGCGAGCAGAGCCACCCGATGATGCCGCACCTCGTCGACCTCGAGTCCGACTTCGACTCCGACGTCACCCGTCCCTGCGACCCTGTCGAGCTGGTCGCCTACGGCCTTGCCGCATCCGACTACTGGGCCGGTCACGCGCTCCGCTGGCTCGACCAAGGGGTGCCAGCCGGGACCCTCGCCGCGAGCCTCAAGGACCTGGAGGGCACCCGAAGCCGACCTCAGGCCCTGCGCCACCAGGCGCGCCGGCTCCGGCGTTCCGCCGGCTGAACGACGAAGGCGACAACCCCTACGCCAACGCCGGGTTCGTCGTGCTCGCGCTGTGAGATACCTGGCGGTGCGGCAAGATGGGCGGCATGGCCATTCACATCACGGGTGACACCGCCGCCGACGAGGTGCTCACCAAGGACCCGTTCGCGCTGCTGATGGGCATGCTGCTCGACCAGCAGTACCCGATGGAGCACGCCTTCCGCGGGCCGGCGAAGGTGCTGGAGCGGTTCGGAACTCTCGACCCGCGGCGGATCGCGGACGCCGACCCGGAGAAGTTTGCGGCGCTGTGCTCCACTCCACCGGCGGTGCACCGGTTCCCCGGCGCGATGGCGACCCGGATCCAGGACCTGGCCCGGATCGTGGTCGACAAGTACGACGGCGACGCGACGCGGCTGTGGAACGAGGCGGCCGACGGCAAGGAGCTGATGAAGCGGATGACCGACCTTCCGGGCTTCGGCAAGCAGAAGGCGCAGATCTTCGTCGCCCTGCTCGCCAAGCAGGTCGGCGTACGCCCGTCCGGCTGGGAGGCAGCGGTGGGCGCGTACGCCGAGGACGGGTTCCGCTCGGTCGCCGACGTCGTGGACTCGGTGTCCCTGCAACGGGTGCGCGACTACAAGAAGGAAAAGAAGGCCGCAGCCAAGGCTTTGAAGGATTCTTAGGCTGGGAGACACGCTCTGACGCCCGGCTTGTGGGGGATGGCTTGGGTTCGTCTGTCAGCGTGGCAGAATACGTCTGCGGCTCTTGACGTCACCGGGCTTCGCCGCGCCCTTCATAGCTTTACGAGAGGTGTTCGTGTCTTCGAACGCACGCAAGATTCCCGCGGAGGTGCTCTCGCACCCCGCAGTCCTCAAGCTCATCGAGGACGGCGCCCCTAGCGGCACCATCAGCCCCGAGCAGGTTCGCAAGGCCAGCGACGACGCCGCGATCGAGCCGCGTCATCTCAAGGCGCTGCTGGCTCACCTCAGCTCGCAGGGAATCTCGGTCGCGGTCGGCGCCGACGGTGCGCGCGCGGTCGCGGCCTCGACGCCGCGCAAGGCGACCACTGCCGCCGCCACCAAGGCGGCGGCCGCCAAGAAGCCGGCGGCGAAGAAGGCCGCGGCCACCGAGGCGGCGCCGGCCAAGGCGGCCCCGAAGAGGGGTGCCAAGAAGGCCGAGGGCGAGGCCGCCGCTCCCGTCGTACTCGACGAGGTCGAGGCAACGGTGATCGGTCCGGACGGCAAGAAGGTGCTGCCTGACCTCCCCGATGAGCAGTTCGAGAAGGACGTCGTCGCCGACCCGACCATCAAGGAAGACGAGAAGCAGGCCTTCACCGTCTCCGCGGCCGACGACACCGACGAGCCCGAGCAGCAGGTCATGGTCGCCGGCGCGACCGCCGACCCGGTCAAGGACTACCTCAAGCAGATCGGCAAGGTGCCGCTGCTGAACGCCGAGATGGAGGTCGAGCTCGCCAAGCGGATCGAGGCTGGCCTGTTCTCGGAGGAGAAGCTCGCCAAGGGCGGCAAGCTCACCCCGAAGGTTCACGAGGAGCTCGAGTGGATCGCCGACGACGGCCGGCGCGCGAAGAACCACCTGCTCGAGGCCAACCTGCGACTCGTGGTCAGCCTCGCCAAGCGCTACACCGGCCGCGGCATGCTCTTCCTCGACCTGATCCAGGAGGGCAACCTCGGTCTGATCCGTGCGGTCGAGAAGTTCGACTACACCAAGGGCTACAAGTTCTCGACGTACGCCACCTGGTGGATCCGGCAGGCGATCACCCGCGCGATGGCCGACCAGGCCCGCACCATCCGGATCCCGGTGCACATGGTCGAGGTCATCAACAAGCTCGCGCGCGTCCAGCGCCAGATGCTGCAGGACCTCGGCCGGGAGCCCACGCCGGAGGAGCTCGCCAAGGAGCTCGACATGACCCCGGAGAAGGTCATCGAGGTCCAGAAGTACGGTCGCGAGCCGATCTCGCTGCACACCCCGCTCGGCGAGGACGGCGACTCCGAGTTCGGCGACCTGATCGAGGACTCCGAGGCGATCGTGCCGGCCGACGCGGTCAGCTTCACGCTGCTGCAAGAGCAGCTGCACGCCGTACTCGACACGCTGTCCGAGCGCGAGGCCGGCGTGGTCAGCATGCGCTTCGGCCTCACCGACGGCCAGCCGAAGACCCTCGACGAGATCGGCAAGGTGTACGGCGTGACCCGCGAGCGGATCCGCCAGATCGAGTCGAAGACGATGTCGAAGCTCCGGCACCCGAGCCGCTCGCAGGTTCTGCGCGACTACCTGGACTGAGCAACCGTGTCCGCACGCCTGCTCGCCGTCCTCCTCGGACTGACGATGCTCGGCCTGCCGGCACCCGCGCGTGCCGCGGACCCGCCCCAGCTGCGGGAGGCCCACTCCGAGCCCGGCTGGTGGCGTCCGTCCGCGGCGCGTCCGCTCACCCTGCACTGGGTGCTGGGCGACCGCCTCGACGTCCACGACCCGCGGTCGATGGGGCTGCGGGACCACCGCGGCCGCAAGCTGCCGGCGCCCGACGTGTACGACATCGACGGCGAGCTCAACCCGAAGTCCACCGTCGACCTGCTGCACCGCCGGGGCAAGAAGGCGATCTGCTACTTCGACGCCGGTGCCTATGAGACCTACCGGCGCGACGCCTGGAAGTTCAGGCGGATCGAGCCACGTATCTGGGGCAAGCCCGACCTCGGCTGGAACGACTCGTACTGGCTCGACATCCGCCGTGTCGACGACCTCGAGCCGATCATGAAAGCGCGGATGCGGATGTGCAAGCGCAAGGGCTTCGACGCGGTCGAGCCCGATCAGATAGACGGCTGGGAGAACAGCATGCACCCGCGCACCCACAAGCCGAGCGCGAAGCACGGCCTCACCGGCTTCCCGATCAGCCGCCGGCACCAGCTGCGCTACAACCGGGCGCTGGCGCGGTGGGCGCACGAGCTCGGCCTCTCGATCGGGCAGAAGGGCGACCTGATCCAGACCCGCGACCTGGTCAGCCACTTCGACTGGACCCTGAACGAAGAGTGCTTCCAGTTCCGCGAGTGCATCCGGCCGTACGACCCGCGGCTGGGCAAGGTCTTCCCGGGGCTGCAGCTGTACGTCCGGGCGGGCAAGGCGGTCTTCGTCGCGGAGTACGAGAAGCCCCGGGCCAAGCGCTGGCGGACGATCTGCCGCGACTCGCGCAAGCGCCACTTCAACACCGCCCGGTTCGAGCTCGACCTGCCGCGCTACGGCCGGCGTACGCCGTGTATGAGCGCGCGCGACTGGTAGTCGCCGCCCTGGCGCTTGCGCTGGCGGCTATGGGCTGCTCGGACACCGAGCGGCCTTCGCCGCCCGCTGCATCCGGTCCCGAAGCCTCGAATGCGGAGCCGCCGTCGGCCCCGACCGCCACCGCCGAGCCGACGCCCCAGGCCCGCGCCGTACGACCCGCCGATCTCGACGCGGCCGTCGCAATGGCAGCGGTCCGGCACCTCGCCGGCGAGATCGGGCCTCGTCACGCCACCAGCCCCGCCTACCGCGCGGCGGCCGACTGGGTGGCCCGGCGTTTCAGCAGCCTCGGCTACGACGTACGCCGCCAGCCGGTTGCGGTGCCCGGAGGCGACTCGTGGGGAGTACCCGTCGACGCCGGCCGCTCCGAGAACGTCATCGCCAGCCCCAACGGCCTGGACCCGGCCGCGCCCCACTTGCTGGTCGGCGCGCACCTGGACACGGTGCCGCAGGCGCCGGGCGCGGAGGACAACGCGTCCGGCGTCGGGGTACTGCTCGCGGTCGCCGAGGCGATCGCGGACCGGCGGACCAGGCTGCCGGTGGTGCTGGTCGCCTTCGGCGCCGAGGAGCCACGCGGCCCCACCGACGCCGACCACCACTACGGCTCGCGCGCCTACGTCGCCTCGTTCGGTCCCGCCCAGCGTCGTGCGGTCCGCGGGATGCTCTCCCTCGATCGCGTCGGTGTCGGGTCGGTCGTGCCGGTCGGGCAGGCCCGATCCGGCCCGGACCCCGCCCACCGTGCGGTGCTGGCGGCCGCGCGCCGGGCCGGCGTACCGGTGCGCCCGGACCTGAACCGCTCCAGCGACCACTGGCAGTTCGTGCTCGGCGGGATGCCCGGCGTCCGCCTCGGCAGCACGCCGTACGCCGCCTACCACAGCCCCGACGACGTGCCGGCCGTCGTCGACCAGGCCCAGCTGGCGCGTACCGGTCGGCTGGTGCTGGCGTGGCTAGCGCGCTGACCAGCTGTTGTCGTGGACGTCGTCCAGCACCGCCCTGGCGGCGGCGCCGCGGAGTAGCCGCGGCGTGAACCCCGCGTCCAGTCGGTACGGCGTGAGGTGGACGCCGACCACCCGGGAGCCGCGGATGGTGGCGGTCAGCGCGACGCCCTCCATGGTCTGCTCCATGAAGTCCATGTCGAACACGAAGTTGCCCAGCGAGTGCGCGATCACCGCGCCGCGGTACCGCTCCAGGCCCTGCACCCAGTGCGGATGACCGCCGGCCACCAGGTCCGCGCCGGCGTCCACCAGCCGCCGCGCGACCCGGCGCTGGACCGGCTCGGCGACATGGGTGTACTGCGTGCCCCAGTGGGGGAGTACGACGACCACGTCGACCCGGTCCGCCAGGCGCCGCACCGCCCGCAGCACCCGGGCCAGGTCGCCGTCGTCGAGCGGACCGGTGCGCGGCGGCATCCGCACCGACAGCGCACCAGGCGTGCCCGGCCCGGCCATCGGCGTCTCGCCGATCGCGTTGAAGCCGACGAACCCGACGCTCACCCCGTCGGCGCGAGACGACCGCCGGACGGATCGCGCCCGCCAGGTCCGACCCGGCACCGAAGGGCGCGATCCCGCTGCCGTCGAAGGCGTGGACGGTCTCGACCAGTGCCCGCTCGCCATAGTCGCCGAGGTGGTTGTTGGCCAGCGACATCGCGTCGAAGCCGGCGTCCGCCAGCCCGTCCAGGACGGCCGGTGACGCGGCGAACGAGTCGTCGCCCTGGGTCGGCGCCCCGTTGGTCGACAGCGTGCCCTCCAGGTTGCCGACCGTGATGTCGGCACGTCGCAGGAGCGGCCGGAGCGCGCTCAGCGTGTCGGTCGGGTCGCGGTGGGCCTCGGCCACGCCGCGGCCGAGCATGATGTCGCCGACCACGGTCAGCGTGATCTCCGGCTCGGGCTCGGCCTCCGGTGGTGATGCCGTCCGGCTGGGCGGGCCCGACGGTCTCGGTGCCGACGATCTCGGCTCTGACGGGGCCGGCTCGACGTTGTCGGGGGTACTGCAGGCGGTCATCGCCAGCACCGCCGCGACCACGGCGCCGCGCCGTACCACCCGGACAGCGAGCATGCCGCCACGGTAGCCCGCCGGGCCGCGCGTGGAGCCTGCAAGATTCTTGCGTGATTACGTCGTAGTATTTCGGGCATGGCGGGCAGACTCACAGAGGTAGCGGAGAAGGTCGGGGTCAGCGAGGCGACGGTGAGCCGGGTGCTCAACGGCCGCGACGGCGTCTCCGAGGCGACCAGGCTGGCGGTGCTGACGGCGCTCGACGTGCTCGGCTACGAGCGCCCGACCAAGCTCCGCGGTCAACGTGCCCGGCTGGTCGGGCTGGTGCTCCCCGAGCTGCAGAACCCGATCTTCCCGGCGTTCGCCGACGTCGTCGTCTCCAACCTTGTCCAGCACGGCCTGACTCCGGTGCTGTGCACCCAGACGGTCGGCGGCATGTCCGAGGCGATCTACCTGGAGCAGCTCTTCCAGCAGCGGGTGTCGGGCGTGCTCTTCGCCGGCGGGCTCTATAGCGGCACCGACGGCCCGCACGAGCACTACTCGCTGCTGGTCGACCGCAAGCTGCCGACGGTGCTGGTCAACGCCGGCATCGACGGGCTGCCCTTCCCTCGGGTGTCCTGTGACGACGAGGTGGCCGCCCAGCAGGCCGTCAACCACCTGGTCTCGCTGGGACACACCCGGATCGGCCTGGTGCTGGGGCCTGCCGACCACGTGCCCTCGCTGCGCAAGCTCGACTCCGCACGCAAGACGATCGCCGCCGCCGGCCTGGAGCTGCCCGATGAGCTGATCGAGTACGCGATCCACTCCTTGGAGGGCGGGCAGGTCGCGGCCGCGCGGCTGCTTCGCCAGGGCGCGACCGCGCTGGTGTGTGCCAGTGACCCGATGGCGCTCGGCGCCGTCCGGGCCGCCAAGCGGGCCGGGCTCGCCGTACCCCGCGAGGTCTCGGTGGTCGGCTTCGACGACTCGGCGTTCCTGAACTGCACCGACCCGCCGCTCACCACGGTGCGCCAGCCGATCGAGGCGATGGGCCGGGCCTCAGTGGATCTGCTGATCGCGCTGATCGAGGGCGGAGCCGTCGAGTACGACGAGCTGCTGTTCGAGCCCGAGTTGGTCGTCAGGGGTTCAACCGCACCCGCTCCTGCCTAAATTCGTTTTTTGCAACTTTCCGTTCGAATCTTGCGGGAATCAGTTCGATCAAACTAGGTTCTCGCCATGACCTGGTGGCGGAGCGCGGTGATCTATCAGGTCTACGTGCGCAGCTTCGCCGACGGCGACGGTGACGGGGTCGGCGACCTAGCCGGGGTCCGCTCCCGGCTGCCCTACGTGCGCGACCTTGGCGTGGACGCGCTCTGGTTCAACCCGTGGTACCTCTCGCCCTGGGTGGACGGCGGGTATGACGTCGCCGACTACCGGTCGATCGACCCGGTCCTCGGCACCCTCGCCGAGGCCGAGCAGCTGATCGCCGAGGCGCGGGAGCACGGCCTGCGGACCATCGTCGACGTCGTACCGAACCACGTCTCGGACCAGCACGCATGGTTCACCGCCGCGCTGGCGAGTGAGCCCGGCTCCGAGGAGCGCAGCCGGTTCTGGTTCCGGCCCGGAACCGGCGTGTCCTGTGAGCTGCCACCGAACGAATGGGTGTCCCACTTCGGCGGACCGGCCTGGACCCGCACCAAGGACGCGGACGGCGTGCCGGGGGAGTGGTACCTGCACCTGTTCGCGCCCGAGCAGCCCGACCTCAACTGGGACCACCCCGACGTACGGCGCGAGCACGAGGACGTGCTGCGGTTCTGGTTCGACCGCGGCGCCGCCGGCATCCGGGTCGACTCCGCGGCACTGCTGGTCAAGGACCCGGATCTGCCCGAGCTCGACCCGGCGTCACCGGCCCCGCATCCGTACGTCGACCGCGACGAGCTGCACGACATCTACCGCGGCTGGCGCGCGGCCGCCGACAGCTACCCCGAGCCGCGGGTGCTGATCGGCGAGCTCTGGCTTCCCGACCCGGACCGGATGGCTCGCTACGTACGCCCCGACGAGCTGCACACCGCGTTCAACTTCGACTTCCTGACCAGTCCCTGGGAGGCCGACCGCCTCCGAGAGTGCATCGACAGCACGCTGGCCGCGCACCGCGAGGTCGGCGCGCCGGCCACCTGGGTGCTCGCCAACCACGACGTCACCCGCCAGGTGACCCGGCTGGGGCGCGCGGCGACCTCGTTCGCGTTCGAGACCAAGCGGGCCGGGGTGGCGACCGACCCGGCGCTCGGCCTGCGCCGCGCGCGAGCAGCCGCGCTGCTGGCGATGGCGCTGCCGGGCTCGCTCTACGTCTACCAGGGGGAGGAGCTCGGCCTCCCCGAGGTCGAGAACCTCCAGCCGCACTGGATCCAGGACCCGATGCACCATCGCTCCGGAGGTGTCGACCCCGGCCGCGACGGGGCACGCGTGCCGATCCCGTGGTCCGGCAGCCGGCGGCCGTTCGGCTTCAGCCCGGACGACGCGGCCTGGCCGACCTGGCTGCCGCAGCCGGACGGTTGGGCCAGCCTCACCGTCGAGGCGCAGACCGCCGACCCCGACTCCACCCTCGAGCTGTACCGGTCGGGCCTGGCGATCCGTCGCCAGGAACCCGGCCTCGGCGACGGCGAGCTGCGCTGGCTGGACAGCGCGACCGGCGTACTCGCCTTCGCACGCGGCAGCCTCGCCTGCGTCACCAACCTGTCCGGCCGGCCCGTCCGGCTTCCCGCCCACGACCGGGCGCTGCTCTCGAGCGCACCGCTGGCGGGGGACCGGCTTCCTCCGGACACCACCGTCTGGCTTCGTCTCGGGACCCACACCGACAACGCCGCGCCCGCCGGCGATGCAACACAGAGGAGCGACTGATGAAGAGAACCGCTGGTAGCTGGAGGGGGCGGACCGGCAGTGCCCTGGTCGTCGCCCTCGCCCTGGGTCTGATGACCACCGCTTGCTCCGACGACGAGGCCGGCGACGGGAAGGTGAAGATCAGCGTCAGCAACTTGCCGCCGAAGACGGAGCAGGCGACGCGCGACGCGTTCCTGGCCCGGGTGGCGGAGTTCGAGAAGGCCAACCCGGACATCGACATCGAGCCCAACGAGTACGAGTGGGACCCGACCACGTTCGCGGCCCAGCTGGCCGGCCGGACGCTGCCGACCACGGTGATGTTCCCGTTCACCGACGGCCAGGCGCTGATCGAGCGTGGCCAGCTCGCGGACATCACCAGTGAGGTGGAGGCGCTGCCGTACGCCGGGGACTTCAACCCCGAGGTGCTCCAGGTGGTCCAGGACGACGACGAGAAGATCTACGGCGTACCCGTCGAGGCCTACGGCATCGGCCTGTCCTACAACCGGGCCCTGTTCGAGGAGGCCGGACTGGACCCGGACGCGCCGCCGACGACCTGGGAGCAGGTGCGGGAGTACTCCGACACCATCGCCGAGGAGACCGGCAAGGCCGGGTACGCCCAGATGAGCCAGAACAACACCGGCGGCTGGATGCTCACCACGCTGACCTACGCGCTCGGTGGGCGGATCCAGGAGGGCAGCGGCGACGACGCCAAGGCCACCATCGACAACCCGGAGACCAAGCGGGTGCTCGAGCTGCTGCACGACATGCGCTGGGAGGACGACTCGATGGGCAAGAACCAGCTCTTCGAATGGGGCACGATCAACCAGGCGTTCGCGGCCGGCCAGATCGGCATGTACATGAGCGGGTCGGATGTCTACAACAGCCTGGTCACCGAGAACAGCATCGACTCCACGACGTACGGCCTGACCGTGCTGCCGCTCGACGGCGCGGACGCGGGCGTGCTCGGCGGCGGCAGCATCGTGGGGGTCCGGCCGGACGCCACACCGGCCGAGCGCGAGGCCGCGGTGAAGTGGATCGACTTCTACTACCTGGGCAAGCTCACCGACGAGCAGGCGGCCACCGCCGACGCGGAGGCGCTCGCGAAGACCAAGGCCCCGGTCGGTACGCCGAAGCTGCCGATCTTCGACGCCGAGCAACTGGCAGAGGCCGACGCCTGGGTCGAGAAGTTCGTCAACGTCCCCGAGGCCCAGATGGCGTCGTTCAAGGAGGGCATCCTGGCGCAGCCGCTCGTGCCTGAGCCGGCGGTGAAGGCGCAGGAGACGTACGCCGTACTCGACGCGGTGGTGCAGAAGGTCCTCACCGACGAGAACGCCGACATCGACGAGCTGCTGTCCGAGGCCAACGACAACGTGGACGCCCTCCTCGGCGGCTGATGCGCCATGACCGCGGTGACCCGATGGCTTCGCGGCGAGGGCCCGAGCACCCTCCTGCTGCTGCTTCCGCTGCTGCTGGTGTTCGGGCTGTTCGCGTGGTTCCCGATCGGGCGCGCGGCGGTGATGAGCCTGCAGGAGACCAACCTGGTCACCGAGCCGACCTGGGTGGGCCTGGACAACTTCGAGCTGGTCCTCGGCGACCCGCTGTTCTGGACCTCGGTCAAGAACACGGCGTACTTCACCGGCCTGGCGCTGTTGTTCGGCTACCCGCTGCCGCTGCTGCTCGCGCTGGTGATGAGCGAGCTGCGGCGGACCAAGGGACTGTTCAGCGTGCTGGCCTACCTCCCGGTCGTGGTGCCGCCGGTCGTGACCGTGCTGCTGTGGCGGTTCTTCTACGACGCCCGCGCGGAGGGCGTGTTCAACACGATCCTCGGCTGGGCCGGCCTCGGCCCGTTCTCGTGGATCCAGGACGCCACGACAGCGATGCCGTCGCTGGTGCTCCAGGCCACCTGGGCGAACGCCGGCGGGACGGTGCTCATCTACCTGGCGGCGATGGCCGGGCACCGGGCCGACCTGTACGACGCCGCCGACGTCGACGGGGCCGGGATCCTCCGGAAGGTCTGGCACGTCACCCTGCCGCAGATGCGCAACATCCTGCTGATCACGCTGATCCTGCAGGTGATCGCGACGTTCCAGGTGTTCACCGAGCCGTACCTGATGACCGGCGGCGGACCGGGCAACTCCACGACGACGGTGCTGCTGCAGATCTACAACTACGCCTACCGCTCAGGTGAGTACGGCGCCTCCACGGCGCTCTCGGTGCTTCTCGCCGCATTCCTCGGCGTGATGTCGGGGCTGTTCTTCTGGGCCACTCGCGCCTGGAGCACGTCGTGAGCGCGTCGTCGCGGGTCCAGGACGCCGGCGAGCGCGGCATCCTGTCCGGCATCGACCGGCGGCGGCGCGGGGTCCGCTGGTCGATGCTCGGCGTCCACGGACTCGTGCTGCTCGGCCTGCTGGTGGTCTGCGTGGGGCCGATGCTGTGGCTGGCCAAGGCCGCGGTCAGCCACACCCAGGACACCCTGCGCAGCCCGACGGCCCTGTGGCCCGGCGGCCTCGACCTGGCCAACCTGTCCGCCGCCTGGAACGAGGCTGAGATCAGCCACTACTTCGCGAACACGGTGTGGATGACGACAGGTGCGTGGATCGCTCAGCTGCTGGTGGCCGCCACCGGCGGGTTCGTGCTGTCGGTGCTGCGCCCGCGGTACGCCACGGTCGTCACGGCAGCGGTGTTCGCGACGCTGTTCGTGCCCGGCGTGGTGATGCTGATCCCGCTGTTCCTGACGGTCCTGGACGTGCCGCTGCTCAACGTGTCGCTGGTCAACAGCTACTGGGCCGTGTGGCTGCCGGCGGGAGCGAACGCGTTCAACGTGCTGCTGGTCAAGCGCTTCATGGACAACCTGCCGCGCGAGGTCTTCGAGGCGGCCCGCGTCGACGGCGCCGGGCCGTTCCGGATGCTGTGGTCGGTGGCGCTGCCGATGTCGAAGCCGATCCTCGGCGTGGTCTCGGTCTTCGCGATCCTCAACGCCTGGAAGGACTTCCTCTGGCCGATGGTCGCGCTGCCGGACCCGACGAAGCAGCCGCTCTCGGTGCGGCTGCCGATCATCCGCGACACCGTCGAGCTCGACGTGTTCCTGGCCTCGCTACTGATCTCGACGGCGCTGCCGATCGCGATCTTCCTGATCTTCCAACATCTGTTCCTCCGCAACGCCGGCCTCGGCGGGGCGGTGAAGGAGTGACCCCCAAAGACCGGATGCACGGATGGCCGCCTACCGAGCGCCCCCATGCGGGCGCGCTGGCTGCGTTGGCGAAGACTCGACGGGCCTCCGGCCCGCCTTCGCTCCGCCGCCTTGCCATCACACCCGCGTGGCGACGCTCGCAACGGCGCCCATCCGTGCATCCGGTCTAGACCTGACGACGGCCCGCCCGGTCGTCTGCCGCTCGGCCGTCCTCGGCCACTCTCGGAAGGCAAGAAAATGGATCGGATCCGCTCGCTACCCGCCACCCGCAAGGCGCTGGCCACCTTCGTCGTCGGCCTCGCACTCCTCGGGCTCGTCCCGACCGCCCCGTCCGCCGCCATCTCATCCAGCTCGTCCGCCGTCGTCGTGGCCGGCGAGAACCTCGCTGCCGGCCGTCCGATGTCGGCCAAGAGCCACCACGACGTGTACGCCGCGGCGAACGCCGCCGACGGCCAGCAGGCCACCTACTGGGAGAGCGCCAACCACGCCTTCCCGCAGTGGATCCAGGTGGACCTGGGCGCCGGCGTACCCGTCGAGCGGGTGGTCCTGAAGCTGCCGACCGCGGGCTGGGAGGCGCGGACCCAGACGATCGAGGTGCTGGGCAGCACCGACGGCCAGCAGTTCGGCACCCTGGTGCCGGCCGCCGACTACGGCTTCGCGCCCGCCCAGGACAACACCGTCAGCATCGGGTTCGACACCGTCATCACCCGTCACGTCCGGGTGCAGATCACTGGCAACACCGCCTGGCCGGCCGCCCAGGTGAGCGAGCTCGAGGTCTACGGCCCGTCCAGCGGTGACACCGAGGCGCCGACCGCCCCTGGCAGCCTGAGTTTCACCGAGCCGGACACCGACCGGATCCGCCTCGCCTGGGAACCGGCCCACGACAACGTCGGCGTGACCGGGTACGACGTCTACGCCAACGGCGCCCTGCTCACCAGCGTCGCCGGCGACGTGCGCACCCACACCGACACCCGGCGCGCCTCGGAGACCGTCAGGTACACGGTCCGGGCGCGCGACGCCGCCGGCAACGAGTCCCCGGCGAGCAACGAGGTGACCCGGGTCGGCGACGGCAGCGACCCCGGCGGCACCGACCTGGCCGCGGGCAAGCCGATCACCGCGTCCTCGACCGTCCACGTCTTCGAGGCCGCCAACGCCAACGACGGCGATGCCACGACGTACTGGGAAGGCGCGTCGGGCGCCTACCCGAGCACGCTGACGGTTCAACTGGGCAGCGAAGCCTCGGTGAACTCGGTCGAGGTCGCGCTCAACCCGGACCCGGTCTGGGGAGCGCGCACGCAGACCTTCGAGATCCTCGGCCGGGCGCAGGGAGCCACCGAGTTCACCACAATCAGGCCGTCGGCCGGCTACCGGTTCGACCCCGCCGACGGGAACGACGTCACGATCCCGGTGACGGCCACCGTCGCCGAGCTGCGGCTGCGCTTCACCGGCAACACCGGGGCTCCCAACGGCCAGGTCGCCGAGCTCCGGGTAATCGGTACGCCGGCCCCGAACCCCGACCTGCTGGTGGGTGAGATGTCGTGGACCCCGTCCGCGCCGGTCGAGACAGACCCGGTCTCGGTCTCCGCGGTGGTGCACAACGTCGGGTCCCGGCCCGCGGCCGCCACGACCGTCGACGTACTGCTTGACGGGGAGGTCGTCGACAGCGCCCCGGTGGCCGCCCTGGCCGCCGGCGCCCAGACCGCGGTGAGCGTCGACATCGGGAAACGCTCCGCCGGGAGCTACCGGCTCGGGGCGAGCGTCGACCCGGCCGCCGACGTGGCCGAGGAGGACGAGGAGAACAACACGTTCGAGAACCCGACGCCGCTGGTGGTCGAGCCGGTCGCCAGTGCCGACCTGGTGCCGTCAGCGCTGGCCTGGTCGCCGGACAGCCCGTCCGCGGGGGAGGCCGTCGCCTTCTCGGTCGCGATCGCCAACCAGGGCAGCGAGCCTTCCTCGGCGGCCGCCCACGGCATCACCCTGACCGTCAACAACGACGCCGGGCAGGTGGTGGCCACCCGCAGCGGCAGCCACAGCGGCGTCATCGGGTCCGGCCAGACGACGGCGGCCGTCAGCCTCGGCAGCTGGACCGCCGCCGACGGCAGGTACGCCGTCACCGTGGAGATCGCGCCCGACTCGGCGGAGCTGCCGGAGAAGCGCGAGAACAACAGCACCACGAAGTCGCTGTTCGTCGGGCGCGGCGCCGATATGCCCTACGACACCTACCAGGCCGAGGACGGCGTGGTCGGCGGGGGAGCGCAGGTGCTCGGCCCGAACCGGACGATCGGTGACCTCGCCGGCGAGGCCTCCGGCCGCCGCGCGGTGACCCTCAACGACACCGGCAGCTACGTCGAGTTCACGACCCGGGCCGCCACCAACACCCTGGTCACCCGGTTCTCGATCCCGGACGCTCCGGGTGGCGGCGGCACCACGGCGACGCTGAACATCTACGTCGATGGGCAGCTGCTCAAGCCGATCACGCTGACCTCGCGCTTCGCGTGGCTCTACGGGAACGAGGCCAACCCGGGCAACTCACCCGGCCAGGGCCCGGCCCGGCACATCTACGACGAGGCCAACGTGATGCTCGGCCGGACCGTGCCCGCCGGCAGCAGGATCCGGCTGCAGAAGGACGCGGCCAACACCTCGCGGTACGCCATCGACTTCATCGACCTCGAGGAGGTCGCCCCGAGGCCGAACCCGGACCCCGCGGCGTACGTCGTACCCGACGGCTTCGGTCACCAGGACGTCCAGAACGCGCTGGACGAGTTCCGGATGGACACGACCGGCCGGCTGAAGGGCGTGTATCTGCCCGCGGGCGACTACCAGACCTCGAACAAGCTCCAGGTCTATGGCAAGCCGGTCGAGGTCGTCGGCGCGGGCCCGTGGTTCACCCGGTTCCACGCGCCGCAGGGCCAGGAGAACACCGATGTCGGGTTCCGCGCGGAGGCAGCAGCGAACGGGTCGACGTTCACCGGCTTCGCCTACTTCGGCAACTACACCAGCCGGATCGACGGGCCGGGCAAGGTCTTCGACTTCCAGAACGTCGCGAACATGACGATCTCCGACATGTGGGTCGAGCACATGGTCTGCATGTACTGGGGCGCCAACACCGACAACATGACGATCAAGGACTCCCGGACCCGGAACCTGTTCGCCGACGTCATCAACATGACCAACGGCAGCACCGGCAACCGGGTCGCCAACATCGAGTCGCGGGCCTCCGGTGACGACGCCTTCGCGCTGTTCTCGGCCACCGATGCGGGCGGTGGCGCGAACACCGGCAACGTCTACGAGAACCTGTCCGCGCTGGTCACCTGGCGTGCCGCCGGCGTCGCGGTGTACGGCGGCGAGAACAACACCTTCCGCAACCTCTACATCGCCGACACCCTGGTCTACTCGGGCATCACCATCAGCTCCCTGGACTTCGGCTACCCGATGGCGGGCTTCGGACCGGGCACCACCCGGTTCGAGAACGTCTCGCTGGTGCGGGCCGGCGGTCACTTCTGGGGCGCGCAGACCTTCCCGGCGATCTGGCTGTTCTCGGCCTCGAAGCAGTTCCGGGCGATCCGGCTGAGCGACATCGACATCGTCGACCCGACGTACTCAGGGATCATGTTCCAGACCCAGTACATCGGTGGTCAGCCGGTGAACCCGGTGACCGACACCGAGCTCACCGACGTCTCCATCACCGGCGCCCGGCGCAGCGGCGACGAGTTCGACCACAAGTCCGGGTTCGGCATCTGGGCGAACGAGCTGCCCGAGGCCGGACAGGGTCCGGCGGTCGGCAGGGCTGTCTTCAACGACCTGCGGATGAGCGACAACCACCAGAACATCAGGAACACCACGTCGACGTTCGAGATCGTCGTCAACAGCAGTTAGTCGGCCGCCGGCACCACCATCGGGGTCCCTGAGATCGGGTCCGGGACCACGACGCAGGGGAGTCCGAAGACCTTCTCGACCAGGCTCGCGGTGACGATCTCGGACGGCGGTCCCTCGGCGACGATGTGCCCGTCGGCCATGGCGATCAGGTGCTGGGCGTAGCGACAGGCCAGGTTGAGGTCGTGGAGGACGACCACGATCGTCTTCCCGCTCGTCTCGTTCAGCTTGCGCAGCAGGCGGAGCAGCTCCACCTGGTGGCTGATGTCGAGGAACGTGGTGGGCTCGTCCAGGAGCAGCAGGTCGGTGTCCTGGGCGAGCGCCATCGCCACCCAGACCCGCTGCCGCTGCCCTCCGGACAGCTGCTGGATCGGTCGGCCCAGCAGGTCCTGGGTGTCGGTGTCCTCGAGGGCGCGGGCGACGGCCTGCTTGTCCTCGGCGTTCCAGTGCCGGAACCAGCTCAGGTGCGGGTGCCGGCCGCGGGAGACCAGGTCGCCCACGGTGATCCCGTCCGGGGCGACCGGGGTCTGCGGGAGCAGCCCGAGCACCTTGGCCACCTCCTTGGTGGCCAGGTGGCTCATCGGCGTGTCGTCGAGCAGCACCTGTCCCGAGCGCGGCCGGAGCAGCCGGGCCAGGCCGCGCAGCAGGGTCGACTTGCCACATGCGTTGGCGCCGACGATCGCGGTGACCCGGCCGTCGATGATGTCGAGGTCGAGCGACTGCACGATGGTGCGGTCGTCGTAGCCCAGGCTGAGGTTCTCGGCGCGGAGTCGGGACTTCATCCGCCGGCTCCTTCCTTGTTGGAGGTGGCCAGCAGCCACAGCAGGTACGGCGCGCCCACCAGCCCGGTGACCACACCGGTCGGCAGCTCGGCCGGGAACATATGTACGGCGACCAGGTCGGCGCTCATCAGCAGGGTCGCGCCGACGAAGCCGGCGGCGAGCACCCCACCGGCCGCCGGGCCGAGCAGCCGGTTGGCCACCGGTCCCGCCACCAGCGCGACGAACGCGATCGGGCCCGCAGCGGCGGTCGCGAGCCCGGTCAGCGCCACCGAGATCGCGATCAGCGCGAGGTGGGCCAGCTGGACGCGGGTGCCCAGCGCCCGCGCGCTGTCGTCGCCGAGCTCGAGGGAGCGCAGCTGCGTGGACAGCGCCGCGGTCAGCGGCAGCAGCACCACCAGCGCGACCACCAGGAGCCGGGTCTCGGTCTCGCCCGAGAGGCCGACCGAGCCGACCAGCCAGTGCATCGCCTCGCGAGCGTCGTGCAGGGTCCCGCGGGTGATGACGTAGCTGACCAGGCCGCTCATGAACGCCGAGACGCCGATCCCGATCAGGATGAACCGGTAGCCGCTGATGCCGTCCTTGAACGCGAGCAGGTACATCAGCACCGACGACACCAGCGCCCCACCGAGCGCGAGGGCGGGGACGGTGATGTCCTGGGCGTTCAGGATCACGATGCCGGTCACGGCGGTCAGGCTGGCGCCGGAGGAGACGCCGACGAAGTCCGGCGACGCCAGCGGATTGCGCAGCAGCCGCTGGAACAGGGTGCCGGCGACGCCAAGCGCGAGCCCGACCGCGAAGCCGGCGGTGGCCACCGGGAGCCGGAGCTCGAGCACGATGAAGTCGACCTCTGGCGTGCTGCCGACGCCGAAGATCGAGCGCAGCACCTGCTCGCCGGTGAGCCGGTAGCTGCCCACCATCATGGTGACTACAAAGACACCGAAGGCGAGCACGCCGAGCGCGACCGTGACGCCGGCGTACCGGAGCTGTCTGCCGCGGCGCTGGCGCTGCAGCTCGTCCTCGACGATGTCGGCGGGGACGTCCTCGGGGACGGGGCGCTTGTCGAGGGTGACGCTCACAGCTCGGCCAATCTGCCGTAGCGCACCAGCGCGATGAAGAACGGCGCACCGAGCACGCCGAGCACCACACCGACCTGGAGCTCGCCGGGGCTGATCAGCAGCCGGCCGAGGATGTCGCAGAGCAGCAGCAGGAGCGGGCTGAGCAGCATCGAGTAAGGCAGGATCCACCGGTAGTCGGGCCCGCAGATCAGCCGCGCCAGGTGAGGTGCGACCAGGCCGACGAACACGATCGGGCCGCAGGCCGCGGTGGCCGCGCCACACAGCACCGCGACCACCGCGAACATCAGCACCCGGACCTGGCCGACCCTCAGTCCCAGCGCCCGGGCGGTGTCGTCACCGAGCGCGAGCCCGTTCAGCGCCCAGCCGCACAGCAGCGACGCGGCCAGCCCCACCAGCAGGAAGGGCGCGACGCTGTAGAAGATCGGCAGGTAGCGGCCCGCGAGCGAGCCGACCTGCCAGAACCGCATCTCGTCGAGCACCACGTCGTCGGTCATCAGTACGGCGGAGGTCAGCGAGGTCAGGGCGGCTGTCACCGCGGCGCCGGCGAGCGCCAGCTTCAGCGGCGACGCGCCGCCGCGCCCGAGGGACGCGACGGCGTACACCAGAAGCGTCGCGCCGATCGCGCCGCCGAACGCGAACCAGAGGTAGCCGGACACTCCGTGCAGGTCGAACAGCGCGATCGCCACCACGATCGCGGCCGCGGCTCCCGCGTTCACGCCCATGATCCCGGGGTCGGCGAGCGGGTTGCGGGTGACGCCCTGCAGGATCGCGCCGGAGGCGCCGAGGGCCGCGCCGACCAGGATGCCGAGCAGCGTGCGCGGCACCCGCATCTCCAGCGTGACCGTGCCGTCGGTGGAGACCGAGCGATCGAGGTGCGTGAACGCGTTCAGCACGTCGAGCGGTGAGATCGACCGCGAGCCGAGGGCGACACTGAGGAACACGGTCACCACCAGCGCGCCGAGCAGCACCAGCAGCCCGCCACCGAGGGTTGGCACCCGCAGCCGCGACCGCCGAGTCTTGGACTCGGCGGCCGAGTCGGCGACGGAGAGACTCATCCGCCGTCAGTCCCCGATGTTCTCGTCGGCCTTCTCGATGTCGGCGGCCAGCTGGTCCAGCGCGTCGGCGTAGTGGCCGTAGCTGTGCAGCCAGTACGCCGGCCAGTTGACGACCGCCTCGGCCTTTGCCGCCTTGATCGTGTTCCAGGTCGGCTGCTTGCGCGCCTTCGCCAGGCTGTCGTCGAAGGTGCGGCTGTCGAGCAGCAGGATGTCCGGCTGGTACTTGTCGGCGTTCTCCCAGCTGACGTTCTCCCAGTACGGGAAGCCCTTGTCGGGGCTGTCCGGGTTGATCACGTCGAGCCCCCAGCTCTGGAAGTCGAGCAGCTCCGGCGCGTACTTCGGGTTCGCGACGTACAGCAGGTCGTCGGCGGGGGAGACGGCGAGGGCGGTCAGCCCGGGCTTGGCGGCCGTGGCCTCCTCGAACCGGGTCTTCGCCTCCTCGAAGCGCTTCTTGTCCGCCGCGAGCTCGGGGTCGTCGACGTCGGCACCGAGACTGGCCGCGAGCTTCTCGTATCCCTCCGCGAGCTCCAGGATCGACGCGCCCTGGCTGGCGCCCACGACGGGCGCGAGCTCGGCGAGCTTCTTGCTCTTGGCCTTCACGCCGGACTCCAGACCGGAGTGCGCCTTCTCGGCCGGCCACCAGTCGGCGACGATCAGGTCGGGATCCAGCCCGGCCGCCTTCTCGACGTCGATGCTGCCCCACTCCTCGCCGAGGATGGTGACGCCGTCGAGGTCGACGTCCTGGAGGTTGGGGTCGGTCTTGACCGACTCGTCGCCGTAGATGCCGACCGGCTTGATGCCGTAGGACATCAGCACGGCCGCCGGGCCGGCGTGAGCGATGATCCGCTTCGGGGTGTGGTCGACGGTGACGGTCTCGCCCGATCCGTCGACGAAGGTCCACGTGCCGTCCTTGGAGTCGGACGCGTCCTTCGACTCGTTGTTGGCGACTCCACAGGCCGTGAGCAGCAGCGCGGCGATCAGCGCGAAGCAGGTTCGCAAAGTCATGATGGGTCCTTCGAAGAGATGAGCTGACGAGCCCGAGAGCGAGATTAGGTTAGCCTAACCTCATCCGGCCGCGACCATCGCCACCGCGAACGCACACAATGCGAGACCGAGCGCCTGGGCCCGGTGGATCCGCTCCTTCAGGACCAGCCAGGCCAGCAGCACCGTCGCCGCCGGGTAGAGCGAGGTCAGCACTCCGGCGATCGTGAGGTAGCCGCGCTGGCTGGCGAGCAGGAAGAACAGCGTGGCGGCGGTGCCCAGCGGCCCGGTTCCCAGCGACCACCACACGTACCGGCCGCGCGGCACCCACGGCGCCCGCAGGGCGAGGGCGAGTACGACGACCGCCGGGACCGACACCGCCTGGGTGAGCGTGAGCGGCCACAGGCCCGCCTCGTCCGGCACCTGGCCGAGTGCCGCGAAGAGCACACCGAAGCCGGCGCCTGCCAGCAGGCCGTCGATCACCGCGGCGGTCGTCGACTCACGCGGCTCGTCGCAGTGGAGGGGGTCCTCGTCGGCCGGGGTGCTGGCCACCAGCCAGATCGCGGGGAAGGCCAGCACGATCCCCACCCACACGAACGCCCCGGGCCGCTCGCCGGTGACGACGCCGACCATGACCGGGACCACGGCCGCACCGACCGCGGACAGCGGCGCCACGACGCCCATCCGGCCCTGGGACAGGCCGCGGTAGAGGAAGCCCGCACCCATGCCCGACCCGACGCCGGCGAAGGCCGCCCACGCGAAGTCGGCGCGGGTGGGCTCGCCGGTCACGAACGCCGCGAGCAGCGCCGTACAGACCGTGGACGCGCACATGCCGACGGTCGCCACCGACCACGGCGAGGCCCGCCGCGACACCAGGCCGCCGATGAAGTCGGACAGGCCGTAGGCGACGGCCGCGACGAGCGCGAGCAGGATCGCCATCAGGTCACGACGACGCCGACGATCCAGGTTCCGGTCGCGAGGAGGGCGGCGGCGAGCTCGATCAGGATGCTGATGCCAACCGCCTTGAGCGCGGACTTGGTCGACGGCCAGGCGTCGTCCGCGCCGACCCGCTGCCGCTCGGCGACGTACACGCCGGCCACGAAGCCGACCAGCATGCCGACGACCGGGACCACGAAGAAGCCGACGATCGCGAACAGCGCGCCGATCCACAGCGTGGAGTTCGGGATTCCCTCGGCCTTCATCTGCCGGCCGGGGATGAGGTACTTCACGACCGTCCCGACGACCAGGAAGGTCGTGGCCACCGCGACCACGATCCACGCGGTGGTGCCGCCGACCTCCAGCGCCCAGGCCACGATCGCGCCCAGCACCAGGATCGACCCGGGAAGGACGGGAACGATGATGCCGGCGAGGCCGACCAGGATCGCGATGCCGACGGCAACTTCGGTGAGGGTCACGGCGCAACCCTGCCACAAGTAGGTGGCTCTGAAATGGACCTGGCCCCCGGCGGATCGCCGGGGGCCAGAGGGAGAACTAGTGGCGGAAAGTCTGGGGTCAGCGTTCCTCGGCGGGGGCGGATGACGGGGTGTCGGACAGCTTGTGGGTCTCATCGACCACGGTCACCGCGATCTCGCGGAGCTTGTCGCCGTGCTCGCGAGCGTGGTGGGCGCAGAAGAGGAGCTCGCCACCGGACTGGAGCTCGACGCGCAGGTAGGCCTGGGCGCCGCAGCGGTCACAACGGTCGGCCGCGCTCAGCGCGGCGGAACTAGGGGCAATCGCAGTGTTCACGTCTTACCTCGTCTCTCTCCTCGGTGTCCTGCTCAACGTAGCCGCCCGTACAAAGATTCCCGGTTGGCTCCATGTCACCTCACAAGCATCCAATCACGGAGCGTTGTTCCCCGTTTCCTAGGGCCCCAAGCATGGAATTGCTTGACATCCAGATAACGGACGGTGCTGCAGATTCTGACGCGGAAGCGGTGTCTCCGGTTGCCAGATAGCCGGACAGCCGCCCGTTCGTGACCGGAATGTGTCGTGCTGTGCCCTCTGCTGGGCCCTCCCTGACCACGCCTTCACGGTAGAGGAACGGGCCCGGCGACAGGTGCAGGCGAGCCTGCGCCAGCCGTGGGCGTGTCGCAGGTAGATTCCAGTTGTCGGGAGGGGCATCACGATCAGCACCTTCCGATGGCGGTGTACGCCGGGAGAATGGACAGACGGGATGCATGTGGCAGGCGCGAGTGGCGGGAGCACGGCCATCGACAACACCTACAACGCGGCGCACCTGCTGGTGCTGGAGGGCCTGGAGGCGGTCCGCAAGCGGCCGGGCATGTACATCGGGTCCACGGATACCCGCGGCCTCATGCACTGCATGTGGGAGATCATCGACAACGGCGTCGACGAGGCGCTGGCCGGTGTCGCCAAGCGGGTCGAGGTGATCCTGCACCCCGACGACTCCGTCGAGGTCCACGACAACGGCCGCGGCATCCCCACCGACAAGGAGCCCAAGACCGGGCTACCCGGCGTCGAGGTGGTGGCCACCAAGCTGCACGCCGGCGGCAAGTTCGGCGGCGGCTCGTACGTCGCCACCGGCGGCCTGCACGGCGTCGGCCTGTCGGTCGTCAATGCGCTGTCTGCGCGGATGGACATCGACGTCGACCGCGCCCCGTCCGCCCAAGGCCTCAGCTTCCAGCGCGGCGTGCCCGGCGTCTTCGACGCCGAGGGTCCGGGCCGCGCGTTCAGCGCGAAGTCCGGGCTGACCCGGAAGGGCAAGCGGGTCGCCAAGGGCAAGACCGGCACTCGGATCAGGTTCTGGCCGGACCGGCAGATCTTCACCAAGGACGCCACGTTCGTCTACGACGAGCTGGTCACCCGCGCCCGGCAGACGTCGTACATCGTGCCGGGCCTGGAGCTGGTGATCCGCGACCTGCGCGGTGAGGAGCCGGTCGAGGAGTCGTTCCGCCACGACGGCGGCATCGCGGAGTTCGCGGAGTTCCTCAGCGAGGGCGAGCCGGTCACCGACGTACTCCGGCTGCAGGGCATGGAGACCTTCACCGAGACCGTGCCGCTGCTCGACGACAAGGGCCACATGACCCCCCAGGACGTCGAGCGCGAGCTGCACGTCGACGTCGCGCTGCGCTGGGACACCGGCTACGACACCGAGCTGCGCTCGTTCGTCAACGTGATCGCGACGCCGAAGGGCGGCACCCACGTCGGCGGCTTCGAGACCGCGGTGACCAGCACCTTCAACGAGGTGATGAAGTCGGCCAAGGTGCTCAAGGTCGCCGACGACAACGTGATCAAGGACGACGTACTCGAGGGCATGACCGGGATCGTGACCGTGCGGCTGGCCGAGCCGCAGTTCGAGGGTCAGACCAAGGAGATCCTCGGCACCCCGGCCGCGCGCAACGTCGTACGCCGGGTGGTGTCGACCGAGCTCAAGAAGTTCCTCACCTCCTCCAAGCGGGCCGAGAAGGCTCAGGCCAAGCAGGTCATGGAGAAGGTGCTCGGCGCCTCCAAGACCCGGATCGCCGCCCGCCAGCACAAGGAGACCCAGCGCCGCAAGAACGCCCTGGAGTCCTCGGCGCTGCCGGCCAAGCTCGCCGACTGCCGCTCCACCGACAACGACCGCAGCGAGCTGTTCATCGTCGAGGGAGACTCCGCGCTCGGCACCGCCAAGCTGGCCCGGAACTCGGAGTTCCAGGCGCTGCTGCCGATCCGCGGCAAGATCCTCAACGTCCAGAAGGCCTCGGTTGGCGACATGCTGAAGAACGCCGAGTGCGCCGCGATCATCCAGGTCGTCGGCGCCGGCTCCGGCCGCACCTTCGACCTTGACGCCTGCCGCTACGGCCGGATCATCTTCATGGCCGACGCCGACTCCGACGGCTCGCACATCCGCTGCCTGCTCGCCACGCTGTTCTTCAAGTACATGCCCGAGCTGATCACCAGCGGCCGGGTCTACAGCGCCGTCCCGCCGCTGCACCGGATCGAGCTCGTGCAGCCGAAGAAGGGCATGGACAAGTACGTCTACACCTACTCCGACGACGAGCTGCAGCGGAAGCTCGCCGAGCTCAAGAAGAAGAACATCCGCTGGAAGGACCCGGTCCAGCGCTACAAGGGCCTCGGTGAGATGGACGCCGACCAGCTGGCCGAGACCACCATGGACCCGCGCCACCGCACCCTGCGCCGGATCACCGTCGACGACGCCGACGCCGCCACGCAGGTCTTCGAGCTGCTGATGGGCACCGACGTCGCCCCCCGCAAGGAGTTCATCGTCCAGGGCGCCTACGAGGTCGACGTCGAGTCCCTCGACGCCTGATGTCGGACGCCGCGTCGGAGTTCGTGCGCGCTGACGCTGCGTACGAATCAGCCGAGGCCGCGGTGCTTGATGCCTTGCGTGCCTCGCGGCCGATGGCGCAACTTGTCGACCTGGTCAGCGAGGTCGCACGCGCCTCCGAGGCCTGGAACGCCGCTGCTTACCGCGCGTACCACCAGTCGAGCGGCGACCAGCGTCTGGCACTGGATCAGCTGACCGAGCGGACCGAGGTCGTGAGTGAGCTGTGGCGGGACATCGCAGAAGCGGTGGCTGATTCCGACAGCGGCGTGGTTGAAGGCTGGCTACCTCCGGATCACGTCCACGTCGCCTTGGAGCAGATCTCGCGTTGGATCGGGTACAGCTTCGACCTGTCGGACTGGGGTGCAGTCGAGTTCGGCCTGATCGACACCGACTCGGAAGATCCCGATCGCTGGTTCGACTATCCGCTGGTGGGCGACCCCGCCCTCACCATTCGCCTCGCGCGAGACATCGACGCGGGCTTGGTCCTGCTTGAGGTGCGCGGTCAGATTTCGGACGAGCTAGGTGTCCGGACCGAAACGCTCTTGGACCTGCTAACCGACCCACGGATCCGGTCGCAGGACGACTGACGGCCACCTGGCCACCACACCAACCGGATGACACAGTGCGACACGCCGGCAGCCTGGCGTGTCGCCCGCATTTTGCCGGTTCGTATGGTGGCTCGGCACGCGTCTACAAGGTCGGCTAGAGGTGCTGGCCACACCACGGGCAGTAGGCGATGACGAGGAAGCCGCTGCCGCCGTCGTGGATGCGGATGCCGTAGTCGTGCCTGGTCCTGACGATCAAGGAGTCGGGACATGCCGCGAGATCGCTGTGTGTCTCGCAGGTCAGCGTCAGCTGACGCGCCATCTGCGCGCAGCAGGTATCCGGGTCCATGGCACCGCATGGTGCCAGACAGTTCCGGGAGGTCTTCAGTGCGAGGCGACGGCGTCCTGGGTCGCGTCGAGGCACTGGAGGTCGGCGGTGGCGGGGACCAGGATGAACTCGTCGCAGCCGGCGGCTTCGGCGTCGTCGAGAACCTTGCGTACGTCGTCCGCGGTGGCGACCCAGGTGTCGGCGGCCATCGCCTCGGCGAACTCGGGGCCGGTCCAGGCGAGGTAGCGGGCGGTGAACGTGCGGAGGACCTCCAGCGAGTCCGGTACGCCGAGGGCGTAGAAGCAGCCGTTGACCTTGTACGGCGCACTCCGGCCGGCGTCGGCCCAGGCGCGGTCGGCGAGTCGGTTGGTGTTCTCGAGCTCGCGACGCCGCCCACCCACGCTGAAGCCGGTCACCCCGTCCGCCCAGCGCGCGGCCCGGGCCATCGACTTCGGGCCGAGGGCGCCGGCGAGGAGTGGCGGTCCGCCCGGCTGAACCACTGAAGGCCCGACCGGGTCGGCACCGTCGAACGGCGGCTTACCGTCGAGCAGCTGGCGGAGCTCGACGGCCTGCGCCTCGAGCCGCCGGTGCCGGCCTTCGAAGGTGGCGCCGAGTGCCTGGTAGTCGTGCTCACGCCCGCCGACACCGAGGCCGACCGTGAGCCGGCCGGCGGAGAGCTGGTCGAGGGTGCCGATCTGCTGAGCGATCATCGCGGTCGGGTGGGCGGGCAGCACCCACAGGTTCGCGAAGACCCGGACTCGGGTGGTCACCGCGGCGGCGGCACCGAGCGTCACCGCGAGCTCGGGGTTCGAGAAGGTCACCCGTTCGCCGGCAGAGACGCTGGAGAACGGGCCTTCGTCGATCCCGCGCGCCCAGTCGACCGTCGTCCTCGGCCCGTAGTCGGCCGCCATCTGGGGGAGTGCCACGCCGACGTCCATGGCCGGTCAGCCTAGCAATGAGACTGAAACGTGTTCTACATGATGCTGATGGTCGTCGTAGGCTGGCGTCATGGACGACATCACGATCCTCATCGGGATGGCCGGGTTCGGCCTGGTGGCGCTCTACTTCGTGGTCCGCTGGGGCGTCCGGGACGGCATCATCGACGCCCAGGACCTCGCCAAGCTGCGACGTACCCAGCTGCGAGGCGCGCCTAAACGCGAGTCGCTCGACGACTGAGTCTGCTCAGAACTTCTGGTCGATCAGACCGGTGTCGACGTAGTACATGAAGCCGCCGACCTTCACCCGCTCCGGGATCAGGGGGTGGGTGCGGATCTTCTGCACGTCCTCCTGCAGGCTCGCGATCTGATCGGCGATCACGTGGAACTGCTGCCACGACGCGTCCACGCCCGCGGACTGGCCGATCTTGACCCGCAGCTCGTGCTCGGTGAACTGGGTCATCGCGCACCGGGTGTGGGGGATCACCAGGATCCGCTCCACCCCGAGCAGGTGTACGCCGAGCACCAGCGCCTCGAGCGCGGCCGGGTTCACCCGCCCGCCCGGGTTCCGGAAGATCTTGGCGTCGCCGTGGTGCAGCCCGAGCATCCGCAACGGGTCGATCCGGGAGTCCATGCAGGTCACGATCGCGACGCCGGCATGCGCCACGCCGTCGAAGCCGCCGAGCTCGAAGTGCTCGGCGAAGTCTTCGTTGGCCTTGATCAGGTCGTCGAAATCGCCCACGGTCGAAAGGCTAGTCGTCGTACCGGCTGGTAGCCGCCACAACGGGTGTGTTCTCAGCCACCTACGTGAAGGATCTTGTCTGTCGCGAGGCCGCGGGTCTGGGCGCTGCGGAACAGCACCAGGGCGATGACCGCGGCCACCAGCGCGCAGATCGCGGCGCCCTCGAAGACCACCTGCTCCTGCACGATCCCGGCGTCCCTGATGATCTGGAAGTAGGCGCTGCAGCGGCTCTTGCCGTCGCAGACCTCCTGCGGCGGCGGGATCTCGCGCTGCTCGGCCCAGTAGCGGCGCAGGGCGATCGTGGTGAGCGCCGAGATGCCGACCAGCATGCCGACCATCCGCGCGACCACGACCAGCGCTGACGCCACCCCGTGTACGGCGTCCTCGGTGGTGGCGAGCAGCGCGGCGTTCACCGGAGCCAGCGCGAGGCCGAAGCCGAGCCCGCCGAGAACCAGCGGGATGTTGGACTCCCAGCTCTCCAGCGCGTAGTAGTCCCACTGGCTCATCAGGTAGAAGCTGACCGACGCGCAGACCATGCCGACGGCGGTGACCACCCCGGACGGCAGCACCCGGGTGAGGAAGCCGCCGGCGATCGCGCCGACAGGGAGAGCGACCAGGAAGCGCACCAGCACGAGCGCGGCGGCCAGCTGGTCGGTGTGGTAGAGCGTGGTGCGCGCGAAGATCGGGATGTCGATCAGCGCGGCGATGAGCGCGGCGCCGACGAAAAAGCTGACCACCAGCGAGCCCCAGGCGGGGACCTGGCGGATCGCGCCGCGGGGGACGAGCGGGTTCTCGGCCCGCCGCAGGTGGAGCACGAGCAGCACGGTCGCGACGGCCGCGCCGCCGAGGTACCACTCGCCCTGGTCGGAGAAGACCTGGATCTCGGGGTCGGCGGTCGCGAACGCGAGAATCACGCCGCCGAGGGAGATCGCGAGCAGGGTGGCGCCGAGCAGGTCGGCGTCGCGCAGGCTGGACCACCAGCCACGCAGGTCGAGCAGCGGGCGCTTGGCGTACAGGCACCAGGCGACCAGGAGCAGCGCGGGGATGATCGCGATCAGCCCGATCGGAGACAGCCAGCGGCTGCCGTCGACGTACGGGATGAACAGGCTGCCCCACGTGATGTCGCTCAGCAGCGCGCTGGGTCGCACCATCACCAGGATCGCGGCGACCGATGCGGTGGTAAGCAGCGCCAGGCCCACGGCGTCCAGGCGCCGTCGGCGCGCCTTGCCGGACGGTGGTGGTTCCGCTTCTGCCGGCTCGACCTTCTCGGTGCGCAGGGTCCGGATCGCGGCGGCGAGCAGCAGGCCGACGGCGAGGTTGATCGCGAAGATCGCCCGCCAGTCGGCGACCGCCAGCACCACCGCGCCGAACAGCGGCCCGACCACGCTGCCGAGCTCCTGAACCGCCGAGACGATGCCGAGCGGCACCCCGCGTCGGTGGACCGGGTAGAGATCGGCGACCAGGGCCAGCGTGGCCGGCACCAGCCCGCCGCCGCCGACGCCCTGCAAGAACCGGCCGGCGACCATGCTGGGCATGTCGTAGGCCAGCGCGGTCACCAGCGAGCCCACCGCGAAGACCAGCAGGCAGGCCACCAACACCGGGATCCGGCCGTGCAGGTCCGCGATCCGGCCGATCAGCGGCAGCATCGCGACGTACCCGAGCAGGAACCCCGAGATAATGGGTGCCGCCTTCTGCAGCTGCTCCACCGAGACGCCGGTGCTCTCCATCATGTCGGGGAGGGCGAGTACGACGACGTAGGTGTCGGCGGCAGCGAATGCGACCGCGACCGAGGCGAGCGCGAGCAGCACCCGGGCGGTACCGCTCACCGCGCCGCCCCGGTCGGTCACCTTGTTCACGGCGCCTTGATGTCCTTCTCGGTGCCGTACTCGCTGAACACCAGCTGGTAGGTGTTCTCCGCGGCGTCCTTGTAGAACATGCCGGTCAGGTCGGCCTCGATCAGCTCGCCGTCAGAGTTGATCAGGTACTTCACGTCGAACGGATCACCGCTCGCGGTCGGGATGATCCGCTTCACGATCTCGGCCGGGAGCGTGCCGGTGTACTCGGTCAGCGTCTCCTTGTTGTCCTCGCCGCCGCGCTTCTCCTCGCCCTTCTTCACGCCCTCGGTCGCGGGCAGCAGCGAGGAGACGCCGTTCTCCTTGTCCATCAGGTCGGCCGGGTCGGGCGCGCCGTAGTCGGCGGGGTTGACCTCGCTCCAGTCCGGCGTCAGCGGGATCTTCGCGTAGACCTTGTCGTCGACCGCGATCACGGGGACCGACGCCGACGAGCCGGCGAGCGGGATCTGGATCGAGCCGTCGAAGGCGGGGGCGTGGGTGGCGATGCCGTTCGCCTCGAGTACGCCGGTCACACCTTCGGGCAGGTCATCGGTCTTCAGGGACAGGTGGACGCCCGACGTGTCGTCGAGGTTCTTCTTCGCGAGGTCCATGACCTCTGCGGGAGTGCGGCCCTCGCTCACGGACTTCTCGGGCTCGCTGCAGCCGGTGATCGCGAGCCCCACGAGGAGGGCGAGCGCCACGGCGCGGACGTGGGTCTTGGTCGACATGGCGGTCAGCCTCCCACATCGTCGGAAACACCAAACCCGAGGCGCGCGTCCGCAACCACCGGACCTGCGCAGGCCACGATCGGCTGCGCGGCGGGGGTGCCGGATCCGTCCCGGCGGCCGTTCGCATCGGGCAGCTCGACCGGGGCGCCGCTGGCGGCGGCGGCTCGCGCCGGAGCGGCTCCGGCCCAGGCGAAGATCAGTGCGTCCTCGCCCTTGAGGAACCGGTGGCAGCGGACGCCGCCGGTGCCGCGGCCCTTGGCGGGGTACTCGGAGAACGGCGTGGCCTTGACCGCGCCGGCCTCGGTGCCCGGCAGCGCCGTACCGGTGCCGGATGCGGTGACCACGACCGAGGTCGCCGGGTCGAGCGCGCCGAACCAGGCAACGTGCTGGCCGGAGGTGACCCGGACGCCGGCGATGCCACCGCCTGCCCGGCCCTGCGGCCGCACCGCGTCGGCGCCGAAGTGCAGCAGCTGCGCGTCGGTGGTGATGAAGCACAGCGTCTCCTCACCGGTCGTCAGGTCGAGGGCGCCGACAACTTCGTCGCCGTCGGCGAGCCGGATGAACTCCCAGTCGTCCTTGTTGGTGAGCACCTCCGGGTTCACCCGTTTGACCACGCCCTGCTTGGTGCCGACGGCGAGCCCGGGCCCGTCGATGGGCAGCGCGGTCAGCGCGAGCGCGCGCTCGCCGGACTCCAGCGACACGAACTCGCTGACCGGCGCGCCGCCGGTGAGGTGCGGGTCGTTGGCCGTCGCAGGCAGCGTCGGCAGGTCGAGTACGCCGAGCCGGATCACCCGGCCGCCGCTGGTGAGGACCCCGATCTCGCCGCGCGCTGTGGTGCGCACCGCCGAGGTGACCACGTCGTGCTTGGCGCGGGCGCCGCCCTGGCCGGGTGCCTCGTCGCTGGTGGTGCGGGCCAGCAGGCCGCTCGACGACAGGAAGACGAAGCATGGGTCGTCGGCCACCTCCAGCGGGGCGGTGGCGGCGACGGGCGCACCGGCCGACTCCAGGAGCACCGTGCGGCGCGGCGTGCCGTAGGTCTTCGCGACCTCGCCCAGCTCGTCGGAGACCACCTTCCGGAGCAGCTTGTCGTCGGCCAGGATCGCGTCCAAGCCAGCGATCCGCTCCTTGAGCTCGTCCTGCTCGCGCTCCAGCTCGAGCTTGGAGAACTTGGTCAGCCGGCCGAGCTGCATGTCGAGGATGTAGTCGGCCTGCAGCGTGGTCAGGTCGAAGACCGACATCAGCCGCTCGCGCGCCGCCGGTCGGTCGTCGCTGGCGCGGATCAGCTGGATCACCTCGTCGATGTCCAGGATCGCGATGATCAGGCCCTCGACCAGGTGCAGCCGGTCGGCGGCCTTGTTGCGGCGGTACGTCGTCCGGCGCCGTACGACGTCGAAGCGGTGTTGCAGGAAGACCTCGAGCAGCTCCTTGAGCCCGAGCGTGCGCGGCTGGCCGTCGACCAGCGCGACGGTGTTGATGCCGAACGAGTCCTCCATCGGCGTCGACTTGTAGAGCTGCTCCAGCAGCGCCTCAGGGTGGAAGCCGTTCTTGACCTCGATCACCAGTTGCAGGCCCTTGGCCCTGTCGGTGAGGTCTTTGATGTCGGCGATGCCCTGCAGCTTCTTGGCCTGCACCAGCGTCTTGATCCGCTCCACCACCCGCTCCGTGCCGACGCCGTACGGCAGCTCGGTGACCACGATGCCCTTGCGGCGCGCGGTGACCGACTCGATCCGGGCGGTCGCGCGCATCCGGAAGGTGCCGCGGCCGGTCTCGTAGGCGTCGCGGATGCCGTCGAGGCCGACGATCTTGCCGCCGGTCGGCAGGTCGGGCCCGGGGATGAACCGCATCAGGTCATCGACGGTGGCCTTCGGGTGGGTGATCAGGTGGCGCAGCGCCTGGACCACCTCGATCAGGTTGTGCGGGGCGATGTTGGTGGCCATGCCGACCGCGATGCCCGTCGTACCGTTGACGATCAGGTTGGGGATCGCCGACGGCAGCACCGACGGCTCCATCTCCCGGCCGTCGTAGTTGGGCCGGAAGTCGACGGTGTCCTCGTCGATCGAGTCGGTCATCGCAACCGCGGCGGGTGCCATCCGGCACTCGGTGTAGCGCATTGCCGCCGGCGGGTCGTCAGGAGAGCCGAAGTTGCCGTGGCCGTCGACCATCGGCACTCGCATCGACCACGACTGCGACATCCGGACCAGGGCGTCGTAGATCGCGCTGTCGCCGTGCGGGTGCAGCCGGCCCATCACCTCGCCGACCACGCGCGCGCTCTTGACATGGCCGCGGTCGGGCCGCAGGCCCATGTCGTTCATTGTGTGGAGGATCCGGCGCTGCACGGGCTTCAGCCCGTCGCGGGCGTCGGGCAGCGCGCGGGAGTAGATGACCGAGTAGGCGTACTCCAGGAACGAGGAGCGCATCTCGTCGCCGACGTCGATATCGAGGATGTGCTCCTCAAAGTCTTCGGGCAGGGGTGGCTGAGAGGTACGACGTGCCATGTGCGCATTCTCCCTGCCGACACCGACCGTTCGGCGCCTGGCACGCCGTCATCGGCGTCCGCACGGTAGATTTTCGCCGTGAGCGCGACGGATGCACCTCAGCCGGTGAAGGCTCCCCGGCACTGGGAGGCCGACGTTCTGCTGCGCGACGGCAGCACCGCTCACATCCGCCCGGTCCAGCCGGAGGACGCCGGGCTGCTGGTGGAGTTCTACGCGCGGGTCTCCGACCAGTCGAAGTACTTCCGCTTCTTCACCGCGATGCCGCAGCTCTCCGAGCGCGACGTACGCCGGTTCACCGAGGTCGACCACGTCGACCGGGTGGCGTTCGCGGTGCTGCTGGCCGGCCAGATGATCTCCTTCGGAGGCTACGAGCGGGTCTCGCCGACCGAGGCCGAGGTGGCCTTCCTGGTCGAGGACCAGCACCAGGGCCGCGGGATCGGCCAGCTGCTGCTCGAGCACCTCGCCCAGGCCGGCCGCGAGCGCGGCGTGGAGAAGTTCATCGGCGAGGTGCTCCCGGACAACCAGCGGATGCTGCAGACCTTCCACGACGCCGGCTACCACGTGACCGGCGAGCTCGCCGACGGCGTGGTGGAGCTGGCGTTCCCGATCGACCCCACCGACACCGCGATGGGCGTGATGCAGCACCGCGAGCACCGCGCGGAGGCGGCCTCGATCGAGCGCTTCTTCAACGCCCGCTCGGTGGCCGTGATCGGCGCCAGCCGCAGGCAGGACACGATCGGCCACGCGCTGGTGCGCAACCTGGTGCTGGGCGACTTCACCGGGCGGGTGTACGTCGTGAACCCGACCTCGGCCGCGGTGTCCGGCATGCCGGCGTACAAGACGGTGAGCGACATCCCGGACGACGTCGACGTGGCGATCGTCGCGGTGCCGGCCGAGTCGGTGCAGGACGTCGTACTCGACTGTGCGGCCAAGGGCGTGCACGGGCTGGTCGTGATCTCCAGCGGCTTCGCCGAGACCGGCGAGGAGGGCCGACAGCGGCAGCGGCGGCTGGTCGGCCTGGCCCGCTCCTACGGCCTGCGGCTGATCGGCCCGAACTGCCTCGGCGTGATCAATACCGACCCGGCAAGGTCACTGAACGCCTCGCTGTCCTCGCTGATGCCGAACCGCGGCCGGGCCGGGTTCTTCTGCCAGTCCGGCGCGCTCGGCTCGGCGATCCTGGAGAAGACCAACGACCGCGGACTCGGCCTGTCGACGTTCGTCAGCGCCGGCAACCGCGCCGACGTCTCCGGCAACGACCTCCTGCAGTACTGGGAGGAGGACGAGTCGACCGAGGTGGTGCTGCTCTACCTGGAGTCGATCGGAAATCCGCGCAAGTTCTCCCGGATCGCGCGCCGGGTCTCGCGCCGCAAGCCGATCATCGCGGTCCGGTCCGGCCGGACCACCCAGGGCGTGCCGATGGGGCACGCCGTGCGCACCATCGCCGCGCCGCAGCAGGCTGTCGACGCGATGTTCCGCCAGGCCGGGGTGATCCAGGTGGACACCCTCGACGAGATGTTCGACGTCGCGCAGCTGCTGGCCCACCAGCCGCTGCCGAAGGGCCGGCAGGTCGCGGTCGTCGGCAACTCCGACGCGCTCGGCCTGCTCGCCGCCGACGCCGCGGCGGCTGTCGGTCTGGTGGTCAACAAGTCGGTCTCGATGGGTGCCGACGCGACCGCCGAGGACTTCGAGGACGCGCTGGACGCGGCCATCGACGACCCGGACGTCGACTCGGTCATCGCGCTCTACATCCCGCCGATCAACGTGTCCGGCGAGGAGGTCGCCAACGTGCTGGCGGCGGTGGGGGAGCAGTCGGACAAGCCGCTGGTCTCGTCGTTCCTGGGTGCCGAGGGCGTGCCGGAGCTGCTGCGGGTGCCCGATGTCGCGGGGTCGACGGCCGGCCGCGGCTCGGTCCCGTCGTACCCGGCGGTCGAGGCGGCGGTCCGGGCGCTGGCCCGGGTCGTCGAGTACGCCGTATGGCTGGCGACCCCGGAAGGCTCACCGGTCGCCGAGGAGGACGTCGACGCGGTCGGCGCCCGGCGGTTGATCAACGAGGTGCTGATGCACGCGCCAGACGGCCGGGACCTGGAGTTCAAGGAGCTGCACGGCCTGCTCGCCTGCTACGGGATCGACCTGTGGGAGGCGCGGCCGGTGGCCTCCGCCGACGAGGCGGTGGCGGCGGGGGAGGACCTCGGCTGGAACGTCATCCTCAAGGCGACCGCCGAGCACCTGCGGCAGCGGCCGGACCTGGCCCATGTGCGCCGCCGGATCGACCGGGCTGACGAGATGCGCGAGGCGTGGGATGAGCTGCACCAGATCATCTCGGAGCCGGAGACCGCGGGCTTCGTCGTCCAGCGCAACGCCGACCCCGGCGTACCCGTCTCGATCGGCTCGCTGGAGGACCCGCTGTTCGGGCCGGTGGTCCAGTTCGGCATCTCCGGCCCGCTGACCGAGCTGCTCGCCGACCGCGCCTACCGGATCCCGCCGCTGGACGAGAACGACGCCGCCTCGATGGTCCGCGAGATCAAGTCCTCGCCGATGCTGTTCGGCTACCGGGGCAGCGAGGTGGTCGACATCGAGGACGTGGAGCGGCTGGTGCGGATGGTTGCCCAGCTGAAGAACGACCTCCCGCAGGTCCGCACCCTCGACCTCTCGCTGGTGCTCGCTGGTGCCGCCGGCTGCGAGGTGCTGACAGCCGCAGCGCGGGTCGAGCCGGTGCTCGACCCGCGCTCGGACTGGTTCGTGCGCCGCCTCAGCACGATCCCGGGCGACACCCTCCCGGACGCTTGAGCCGACGGCCTAGTGGCCCCCCGGCGTCAGCCGCCGGTCGGCCAGACGCCCACGGCGTAGGTGACCCAGGTCCCGTTCCGCCACTCCTGGACGACGCCGCGCGCGGCGGTCGCTGAGTGCTTGATCGGCGGCGTCGCGCACCACTGGTCAGGCTCGCCGGGGAGGACCACGCAGAACTCCTCGTCGCCGCCGTTGTAGACGCCGGCCACGGCTCGGGTGCCGTTGCGCATCGGGCCGTAGATGAGCATGGCCGTCCGGTACTCGCGCCAGTCGGTGCCGCTGCCCGCGCAGTCCCTGGTCTGCACCTGGATGCCACCGCCGGCCGGGTACGGCGGCGCCTGGAGCTCGATGCGGGCCGATGCACCGGTCTTGTTGACCCAGGCGGTGCAGGATGCGGTCGGCTCGGCGTCGTCGGGTACGGCGCTCGCCGTACCGGGGCCGGCGTACAGAGCCGATGCGGTCAGGGCGGCCGCGACGAAAGCGACCTTGGTGGATCGATGCATGTGCTTCTCCTTCAGTGGGTGGGTCTGGTTCGGTCAGCGGTGGGTGAACTTGGTCTTGCCGTCGGCGTAGCAGCGACTGGTGTCGTCGAAGACGCCGAAGCAGGCGAAGGCGTAGACGTAGTAGGTCCAGCGCGGGTCGGTGCCGTAGATCTTGCGGGTCCAGCACGATCGCTCGTTCGGCTTGATGTGCCCGTTGCCCTCGCTGCCCGCGCAGGAGTACGTCGCGCGGTACTCGCCGTTCCAGTAGGCGTCGATGTACGCGTTGGCCCAACGCCCTGCAGCCAACGGCTGGTCGAGGGTGAGGTAGCCCCAGAAGCGTGAGCTCGAGTCCTTGCACAGCTGCACGGCGCCGACTCGGACGTCGCGATCGCTGTAGAGCGTGACCGCGCCCGCGGAGCGGACAGCCCCGGCGCCGAGGGAGTGCTGGCAGTTCGCGGTGAGCTGGGGCGCCACCTGCCCGTCGGGGTCTGGGCCCGCCGATGCGCTTGCCTGTGGGAGCAGGGTCGCTACGCCGGCCAGCAAGATCAGGACGAGTGCACGTTTCATGCCGTTGCCTCTTCTCAGTTGGAGGAGCAGCGATCGTCTCGGCAGCCGACATCGGGCAACAGCGACAACCTCTACAGTTGACTTACACAAATGCCTGACGCGGAGGACTGGTGGAGCGAGATCTCGGGGGGCTGCTGCGCGAGCACCGGCTGGCGGCAGGGCTCACCCAGGAGGCGCTCGCTGGAAATGCCGGGCTGAGCCCGCAAGCGATCGGCGCCTTGGAGCGCGGCGACCGCAGGCACCCGCACCGGCACACCACCACCAGGCTTGCGGAGGCGCTCGGGCTCACGGACGAGCAGCGTGCCGAGCTGGTCGCGGCCGCGCGACGAGTGTCGAGGCCCCGCCGGACGCCCGATCGCCAAGGTCATCCGCCGCCGCGCCAGCTGCCCGCACCGCCGTCCAGGTTCACCGGCCGGAAGGCGGAGGCGGGCGCGGTGGTGAGCGAGCTGACCCGACCCGGCGGCGTACCGGTGTGCGCGGTGACGGGTATGGCTGGTGTCGGCAAGACCACGTTGGCGCTGCATGTCGCACACCACGTTTCCGATCACTTCCCTGACGGCCAGGTCTACCTCGACCTGCGCGGATACGACCGGCCGCTCGACACGCGGGTCGCGATGAGCCTCGTCCTGCACGCCGTCGGCATCCGCGATCTGCCCGATGACGGGTTCGCCTCGGCGGCGGCCTATCGGTCCGCGATGGCGGGTCGTCGGATGCTGCTGATCCTCGACAACGCCGCGAACAGCCAGCAGGTCGCCGACCTGCTGCCGGGCACGCCGGGGTCCGCGGCGATCGTGACCAGCCGCCGGGCCATGGACTCGCTCCCACATGTGTTCCAGGTCCGCCTCGACGTGCTGCCTCTGGACGAGGCGCTCGACCTGCTGGCGACCGTGCTCGGCCAGGAACGCGTCGCCGCCGAGTACGGCGAGGCGGGCTTCCTGGTCAGCCTGTGTGGCCGGTTGCCGCTGGCTATCCAGATCGCGGGTGCCCGGCTCGCCGGCCGGCCGCAGTGGCCGATCGAGCACCTGGCAGAGCGGCTGACCGACGAATACCACCGGCTCGACGAGCTTCAGTTCGACGATGTCGGCGTACGCGCCTGCTTCGCGATGTCGAGCAACCTGCTCGACGAAGGTCAGCGACTCCAGTACGCCGCGCTCGGCCTGCTAGGCCCGGGGAAGCTGTCGGTGCTCCTCGCCGCACGGCTGCTCGACGTCTCGGAGAACGACGCGGAGGCTGCGCTCGAACGACTGACCGACCTGGCCCTGGTCGAGGCGGTCACGCCGGGCTGGTACCGCATGCACGACCTGTTGCGCGCCCATGCCTGGGAGCAGGCACAGGTGCTGCTCGACGATGCCGCGCGGACCGCAGCAGTCAACCGTGTCGCCGAGCTGTTTACCGCCGTCGCCTGGCGGAGCTCGGTGCTGTACAGCCCGGCGAGCTACCGGGTCACGTGGGCCGAGAGCTCGTGGGCTGACGGCTCGCCTCGGTTCGACACCTCGGCCGAGGCGTTCACGTGGTTGGATGAGCACCGCCACCACGTCAGCGAGATCGCGACCACCGACGGTGTCGCAGACCAGTTGGTCGTGCGGCTGTCCGTCGGACTCTTCAGCTTCTACCTCGGTCGCGGGCACATGTTGGAGTGGCATGTCGTGACCGGTGCCGCCCACTCCGCTGCCCAGCGCGGCGCAAGTCCGGATGCCGTCGCGATGGCTCGCATGGACCACGGCATGGCCATCGTCGACCTAGCAATTACCTGGGAAGGTGATCCGGAGCTGGGCCTGGCGCAGCTTCGGCAGAGCCTGGAGGAGTTCCGCGCGCTCAGCGATCCGTACGCCGAGGCCGCCTGCCTGATCAACATCACCGACACGAACATACGGGTCGGCGACCTCGTCGCCGCCCAGGAGTACGCCGAGGCTGGCGTCAGCCTCAGCCGCGAGCTGTCCGACAACGGCCAGACCGGGGTGACTGCGTACCTCAATCTCGGCGACATCCACGGCAGGGCCGGCGACCATGAGCGCCAGGTCGAGTGCTACCGAGAGAGTCTGGGCCTGCTTCGTCCGGGCTGCCACGAGCAGTTGCGGCCGCAGGTGCTGCTGAAGCTGGGCAGCGCGCTGCGTCGTACCGATCGGCACCAGGCGGTGGAGCTGTTGACGCGCGGGGCGGTCGTCAGCGAGGAGATCGGCGACCTTGCCGGTCAGGCGGCGTGCCTGGAGGAGCTGGGGCGGGCGCATCTGGATGCGGGCAGCGGCAGCGCCGCGCACTCCGCGCTGCTTCGCAGCCTGAGGCTGGCGAGGCAGGTCAACGACGGTCGCCGGGTGGCCAGGATCAGGCAGTTCATCGCCTGACCCGCCTCAGTGGGGAGGCTCGGCCAGGTAGTGGTTGCTCAGGGCGGTGCCGAACCGGGTGATCTGGTTGATCAGGCCGTCGGTGTCCAGGTCGACCGCGCCGGCCCGCCAGGCGGTCACCAGCTCCATGACTCCGCCCACGGCCATCAGCATCGAATGGCGGTAGTCGTCCTCGTCGACGTCTGTGGCCAGATACGGCAGCCCCTGCTCGGCCATCAACCGGGTCACCAACAAGGTGAGCTCGTGGCGGCGGCCCTCGAGCAGGCTGCTGCCTGAGTGGTCGCCGAACAGGATGCGGGCACGGCGCGGCTCGGCGGCGAACCGGGTCACGGCCACCTCGGCGACGCCGCGCAGCTGCTCGAGCGGATGTGCGTCGGCCATCTCGGCGTGCACCGTGATGATGGCCGCCGTCGTCTCGTCGCGGAGCTGGTCCCAGACCGCGGCCAGCAGCGCGTCGCGGTCGGTGAAGCTCTCGTAGAAGTAGCGGTCGGTCAGGCCGGCCTTCGCGCAGACACCACGCATCGTCACCGCCGCCCACCCGCTGTCGCCCCAGGTCTCGAAGGCGGCATGGATCAGCCGGGCACGCCGCTCCGCGCGGCGTTCCTCGGCGGTCCGACCGCCCCACACCTGCGACGTACTCACCCGGACATCTTGACAAACGACCTCGCTGACCGGCTAACTGATGGCAGGTGCCATCAGTTCGAGCCGCAATGGAGCGTGAGGTCGATGATGACGATGAGGACCCGGACGGTCCGGAGGATCGGCCGGCTGGCCGCCAGGGCCACCGTGCGGTTTCCCGCTCCTACCAAGCCGCTGGCAGCGCCACCGCCCGGTAGTGGCCTCAAGCCGGTGCTGGGGAGCTTCGGCCCACCGGTGCTCGGCACCTCGCTGGCTGCGCTGCACGACATGCTCGCCTTCAGCCGGCGTCAGCTCGAGGAGTACGGCGAGGTCTCGTGGGCAGGCGGCCCCAGCGGGAAGATGGCGCTGGCAATCGGGCCCGAGGCAGCCGAGCAGATGCTGATCGACCGGGACCGTGCGTTCTCCGCGAAGCGGGGCTGGAGCTTCATCATCGGGCCGTTCTTCCACGGTGGCGTGATGCTGATGGACCTGGAGGAGCACCATCATCACCGCCGGATCCTGCAGGCCGCGTTCACGCGGCAGCGGCTGGAGGGCTACCTCGACCTGACCACGCCCGAGATCAAGCGGGCGCTTGACGGCTGGCAGCCGGCGCCGGACTTCGCGCTGTACAGCGAGACGAAGAAGCTGCTCCTCGAGCTAGCGACCGAGGTGTTCGTCGGTACCGAGGTCGGTCCGGAGGCCGCGGAGCTGGAGCGGGCCTTCGTGAACGCCGTACGCGGTGGCCAGGCGATCGTGCGCGCGCCGGTTCCCGGCCTGACCTGGTCGCGCGGGCTGCGCGGCCGCCGCTTCCTGGAGGAGTACTTCCTCCGCGAGCTGCCGGCGAAGCGGGCAGGCGACGGTGACGATCTGTTCAGTGTGCTCTGTCGGGCCGAGAGCGAGGACGGACAGCGGTTCACCGACGACGAGGTCGTCGCGCACATGATCTTCGTGATGATGGCGGCCCATGACACGAGCACGATCGCCCTGTCGATGATGGCCTACCTGCTGGCCAAGCACCCCGAGTGGCAGGAGTGGCTGCGGGCCGAGTCGCAAGCCCTCGGCAAGACCGAGCTCGCCTATGCGGATCTGGACCGGCTGCCGAGCATGGACCTGGTCTTCCGCGAGGCGATGCGGCTCTACGCCCCGGTCGGCATGCAGCTGCGGGAGACGGTCAAGGACACCGAGCTGTGCGGCTACTACCTCCCGACCGGGACCCGGGTGTGGTTCGGCGACTTCGTTACCATGCGGTCGGATCGCTGGTGGCCGGATGCGGACCGATTCGACCCCGAGCGCTTCGCCGAGGGACGGCGCGAGGACAAGAGCCACCGCTTCGCATGGGCGCCGTTCGGCGGCGGCGCGCACAAGTGCATCGGCCTCTACTTCGGCGGCATGACGGTCAAGGCGGTCATGCACCAGCTGTTGCTGCGGTTCCGGTGGAGCGTGCCGGACGGGTACGACGTACCCCTCACCTGGGGGACCGGTCCGACGCCCGCCGACGGGCTGCCGATCCGGCTGGAGCGGCTGTCCGGTTGACCTCAAGCGAGGTTGATATTTCACACTGGCGGCATGAGCACAATCGCGATCGACGAACAGACGCACGCCGAAGAGCTCGCTGCGATCCGCAACCTGGTTGCGACCGTCGAGCATGCGCAGAACAACGAGCGACCCGACGAGTTTCTTGCCCTGTTCCGTCCCGACGCGATCTGGACGACCGGTGGCGGCAAGCGACTCTTCGGCCTGGAGGCGATCTCGGAGTTCACCCACCAGGTACTGCCCGGCGGGATGCAAGGTCTGTCGGTGGCGTTCGAGCTCGAGCACGTGGTCTTCATCCGGCCCGATGTCGCGGCGGTCAAGCTGCGGCAGGTGTACACGACGCCGGACGGGCTGGACGTCGGCACCCCGCTCTGGGTGCTGTCGAAGGAGGACGGGCGGTGGCTGATCGCCGCCAGCCAGAACATGGCGGCACCCGACGATGAGGTGCCGGCCGACGCCGAGCAACGGTCGATCTTCAAGCCCGGAGCCTGATCTCTGATCGAGTCGAGGTTGGCCACCCGCGCTCGCCGTTCGGGGAGCCGTGACAGACTGCGCACATGCGAAGGAGCACCGCGGAGGCGACCGGATCGGCCGACCGATCCCGCGACCTCAGGAAGGCGATCGACCGGACGGGCTACTACCCGGATGTGGTTGCGGACGGCGTGGAGTCGGCGCTCGCGGGGGAGCGGGTGCTGTCGTTCTACGTCCACCACGAGCCCACCTTCGAGCGCGACGAGGTACGCCGCCACCTGACGGTCGCGGTGCTGACCCCGAGCCGGCTGGTCCTGGCCCATACCGACGAGCACGCCGGCGACGACCTGCTGCCGGAGGCCTACACCTCGACCTCGACCGAGGCGATCACGCTGTCGGCGGTCAGGTCGGTCGTGGTCACCCGGATGGTCGCCAACCCGACCTCCGGACCGCAGCCGCCGGCGGAGGCCGTGGTCACGATCGGCTGGGGCGGCGTCGGTCGGATCGACCTCGAGCCGGCCGCCTGCAACGACCCGAACTGCGACGCCGACCACGGCTACACCGGTGTGGTGGCCTCCGACGACTTCTCGCTGCGGGTGTCGGCCGCGGCCGACGGCAAGGAGGCCGTGGCGGGGCTGCTGTCCTTCGCGGCGACGCTGTCGGCCCACACCCAGGGCACCACCGCCCAGGGCGCGTCCCTCCAGTGACCGATCCCGGTCCGCTACCCGGCAACTTCGTCGAGCCCGCCTACGCGGAGCGCTCGCTGGGCGACGTGGTGCCTGCGGTCGCCTCGGCCCTCGGGCTGCACCTGCCGGCCGTCGACGGCTGGCCGGACTCCGCGCTGAGGCTGCCCGACGCGCCGGCGTACGTCGTGTTCCTGGTGGACGGCCTCGGCCACGAGCTGCTGCAGCGCTACTCGCACGCGGCGCCGTTCCTGTCCTCGTTGACGTCCTCCCACGGGACTGCCGGCGTGCCGTCGACGACCGCGACCTCGCTGACCTCGCTCGGCACCGCGCTGACGCCGGGCCAGCACGGCCTGGTCGGCTTCACCGCCCGGATCCCCGGCACCGACCGGCTGCTCAACCACCTCTTCGGGTGGGACAAGTCCGTCGACCCACTCGAGTGGCAGCCGCACCCCACGGCGTTCGACAGGCTGGCCGCGGCCGGCGTCCACGTCGCGTCGGTGAGCAAGCGTGAGTTCGAGGGGTCCGGGCTGACCGTTGCCGCGCAGCGCGGCGCCGAGTTCGTCGGAGCGGACCGGGTGGGTGAGCGGCTCGCCGCCGTCCTGGACTCGGCCGGCCGCTCGCCCTCGCTGACCTACGTGTACGACGGCGACCTCGACTGGACCGGCCACAAGCACGGCGTCGCGTCGTCGGCCTGGCTGCAGCAGCTGGCGATGGTCGACGCGACCGCCGAGCACCTCCGCGAGGAGCTGCCGTCGTCGGTGCGGCTGCTTGTGGTCGCAGACCACGGCATGATCGACAGCCCGGTCGAGTCGCGGGTCGACGTCGACGACCAGTTGGAGCTGCGGGCCGGCGTCACCCTGCTTGGTGGCGAGGCGCGGTTCCGGCACCTCTACTGCCAGCCGGGCGCCGTCGCCGACGTGGCGGCCACCTGGCGCGGCGTACTCGGTGACCGGGCGACGGTGCTGACCCGTGACGAGGTCGCCGAGCGTGGCTGGTTCGGCATCATCGACTCCTCGGTCCGGCTGCGGATCGGCGACGTCGTGGTCGCCTGCCACGGCGACACCGCGGTCGTGTCCACCACCGACTTCCCCTACGAGAACCTGCTGGTCGGCCTGCACGGCTCGCTCACCCGCGACGAGATGCTGATCCCGATCCTGGTCGCCTGACGACCGACGCTCAGTCGCGCTGGAGTACGGCGACCTTGCCGACCCGCTCGGTGACCCGCCAGCCGGCGGCCTCCAGCTCGCCAACCAGCCGGTACGGGCCGCCCTCGGGGTGGATGGTGTCGTCGAGCACCAGCGGCGCGCCGGGCAGCAGGAACGGCACCCAGCACTCGTAGTCGCGCTTGACGCCTTCGTAGGAGTGGTCGCCGTCGATCCACAGCAGGCCGACCGGCAGCGTCCAGCCGGGCGTGACGATCTCGCTGGACAGGTTGATCAGCCGGACGTTCTCCCAGGACCCGGTCTTCAGCATGTTGCGGAAGAACGCGGCCCGGTCCTGCGGCCCGAACTCGCCGCCGAAGATCCCGGTGAACGCCTCGTGCGGGTCGATCGCGAAGATCGGAGCCTGGTTGCCCTCGCGCGAGCCCAGCGAGAGAGCGTACGTCGAGCGGCCGCGCCACGAGCCGACCTCGATGATCGCGCCCTCCTTCACCTCGGCCGCCAGCTCGCGCAGCCGCTGGCCCTGCTCGGGCGCCAGCGCGCCGCGGATGCTCTTGAGGGTCTCGACGAAGTCGTCCATGACGGTGAACCCTATCCCGGCAGAGTGGCGCCTCGATCAGCTGCGGTTCGGACGTGCAAACAGGCCGCGCACGACGCTCAGCGCCGCTCCCGGGGCGGGCGTCCGCACGTCGGTAGCCACCGCTCGACCCGAAAACGGTGGCCTGGGTTCGGGATCACGGTCCTTGTTGCCGGCCCGGTGGAACGCGCGATACGCGGATCGCGTCCAAGCCGGTGCGACGCGTCGTACCAAAGGAGCCGACATGCACCTGAACCTCAACCCGAAGCGGCATCTTGTCCTAACCGCTCTGGTCGCCGCCATGCTCGCTGCGGCCGGCTGCGGAGGGGAGACGACCGCAGCGGAGGACCCAGCAGAGCGACCAGCGACCGGCGCTAGCCAGCCGACCCTGTTGGTTCGGACGTCAGAGCCAGAAGGCGCGATGCAGTTCGACGCATTGAGTGGCGGCACCCTCGGTGTGAACGCCCATGATTGCTTCACCGTCAGCGGCAATCCGCTGTCGGTGCCGGCGGGATCGAAGGTCTGGCCGGATGGCCGAGGAATCACAATCCCTGAGCTCGGCCGGTTCGCGATTGGCGACAAGATCCGCGGAGGCGGTGGCAATTTCGACCTCGGGCCGGGGGGGATCAAGATGTCTGAGCAGGTCCGCGCGTGCACCGGCGGCGCGCAGAAGGCGGTGCTGGTCCGCATCAACTAGCTGTGTCCGCCGCTCAGCCGAAGGGGAGGGGCTCGGGGGCGAGGCTCACGGCCTTGGCCCGGGCGGCGGTGAGGCGGCGGCGGTGGTGCTGGCGGCAGAGCACCTCGTAGGACACGTCGACGTCGTCGGACTGGTCGACGTCGCCCACGACCACCACTTCCCCCTCGGTGACCATCGCGCCGTTCTCGGTGCGGGCGTTGTGGGTGGCCCGCTTGCCGCACCAGCACAGGGCCTCGACCTGCAGCACCTCGGTCTTGTCGGCGAGCTCGACCAGCCGGGCGCTGCCGGGGAACAGCTGCGAGCGGAAGTCGGTGAGGATGCCGAATGCGAACACGTCGATCTGCAGCTCGTCCGCGATCTTGGCGAGCTGGTCGATCTGGTTCCGGGAGTAGAACTGGGCCTCGTCGCAGATCAGGTAGTCGATCCGGCCGCCGGCGGTCAGCGCGGAGACGACGTACTTCCAGAAGTCGAAGTCCGACGCCACCTCGATCGCGTCGTGGGTGAGCCCGAGCCGGCTGGAGAGCGTGGCCGTGCCCGCCCGGTCGTGAGTGGTGAAGATCCGGCCGACCCGGCCGCGCGCCGCGTGGTTGTGGTTGGTCTGCAGGGCGAGCGTGCTCTTCCCGGAGTCCATGGTGCCGGTGAAGAAATGGAGTTCAGCCACCCGCGAATCCTGCCACGCGGTCACCACTGGTGGAGCACCCACCGGCATGATGAAGCCATGGCCGGACCGCTGATCGAGGCAGACGAACTGCGAACCCTGGTGGGGGAGGTGACGCTGCTGGACGTGCGCTACAAGATGGGCGGTCCGCCGGGCCGCGATGAGTTCGTGGCCGGGCACCTCCCGGGCGCGGCGTACGTCGATGTCGACGCCGACCTGGCCGCGCCTCCGGGCGAGGGCGGCCGGCATCCGCTCCCTGATCCGGAGGTGTTCGTGGCGGCGATGCGGCGCGCCGGCGTGTCCGGCAGGCGACCCGTGGTCGTGTACGACGACTGGTCCGGGCACGCCGCGGGCCGGGGCTGGTGGCTGCTGCGCCACTACGGCCACCTTGACGTGCGGCTCCTCGACGGCGGCTGGTCGGCGTGGGTGGCCGAGGGCGGCGCGGTCGAGACCGGCGAGGAGTCCCACCGCGAGCCGGGCGACTTCGAGGGACGGCCGGGGTCGATGCCGGTTGTCGAGGCCGACACGGTCCGCGACGTGGCGGTGCTGATCGACGCTCGCGCGCCGGAGCGCTACCGCGGTGAGACCGAGCCGATCGACCCGGTCGCCGGCCGCATCCCGGGCGCGGTCAACGTGCACACCGCCCGCAACCTCGACAACCACGGCCGGTTCCGCGGCGCCTCGGAGCTCCGCGAGGTGTACGCCGCGGTCGGCGCCACTGAGGGGGCCGACGTCGCGGCGTACTGCGGTTCCGGCGTCACCGCCATCCACGACATCATCGCGCTGGAGCTGGTCGGCGTCCGCGCCGCGCTCTACCCGGGCTCGTGGAGCGGGTGGATCACCGACCCGGAGCGGCCGGTCGAGCGCGCTGATGACCGCTAGCGTGGGATCCATGACCAACCGGATCGGGACGTTGTTGGTGCTCGGCGCGAGCGGAGACCTGACGGGCCGGCTGCTGCTGCCGGGACTCGCAGGTCTGCTCGCCAGCGACCGTGGGCGGCCGCTGCTGCTGCTCGGCACCGGGCGCGAGGAGTTCACGCCGGCCGCCTGGCAGAAGCGGGTCCGGGACGCGTTCGCCACCGCCAAGGTGCGCGGCAAGCTGGTCACCGCGACCGCCAAGCAGTCCCGCTATGTCACCGCCGACGTGACCCAGGCGCTCGACCTGGAGAAGCTGCTGGCCGAGTGCGACGGCCCGCCCGCGATCTACTTCGCGCTGCCGCCGGCGATCAGCGCGAAGGTCTGCCACGCACTCCGCGCGGTCGAGCTGCCCGAGGGCACGATCCTCGTGATGGAGAAGCCGTTCGGCGTCGACGAGAAGAGTGCCGCCGAGCTGAACAACCTGGTCCGCTCGCTGGTTCCGGAGCGTCAGATCTTCCGGGTCGACCACTTCCTCGGCCGCTCCGACGTGCTCAACGTCCTCGGTCTGCGATTCGCCAACCGGCTCTTCGAGGCGGTCTGGAACAGCCAGCACGTCGAGCGGATCGAGATTGTGTACGACGAGGACCTAGCCCTCGAGGGGCGCGCGGGCTACTACGACCACGCCGGCGCCCTGATCGACATGATCCAGAGCCACCTCCTGCAGGTGATGGCGCTGCTGATGATGGAGGTGCCGGCCACCCTGCACGAGGCGGACCTGCGGGACGCGACCGCGCAGGTGCTGCGGGCCACCCGGCCGTACGGCGACCCGGTGAGGTACTCGCGGCGGGCCCGCTACACCGCCGGCACGCTCGGCCGGCGCAAGGTCCCGGCGTACACGAAGGAGGAGGGCGTCGACGCAGGCCGGCACACCGAGACGCTGGCCGAGATGACCGTCGAGGTCCGCAACTGGCGGTGGGACGGCGTCCCAGTGACGCTGCGCTCCGGCAAGGCCCTCGGCACCGCCCGCAAGGAGGCGGTGATCACGCTGAAGCCGGTCCCGCACCTGCCAGACGGGCTCAAGGGCGCGGAGACGCCGGACACGATCGTGATCGGCTTCAAGCCGCCGCGGATCGAGTTCGGCCTCGACGTCAACGGCCCCGGAGACCCGCTCGCGCTGGACGAGGTGAAGGTGGTCGCCGACTTCGGCACCAGCGAGCTCACGGCGTACGGCGAGGTGCTCGGCGGCGTGCTCGACGGGGACCCGCTGCTGTCGGTCCGCGGCGATCACGCCGAGGCGTGCTGGCGGATCGTGGCGCCGGTGCTGGCCGCGTGGCGCAAGGACCAGGTGCCGATGAACACCTACCCGGCCGGGAGCACCGGCCCGCGGGGGTGGTGACATGGCGCTGACGACGACCTTCACCACGCTGGCCGGCTGCATCCACCCGGTCGTCTCGGCGCCGATGGGCGGCTCCGCGGGCGGTGAGCTCGCGGCGGCGGTCAGCAACGCCGGCGGGTACGGCTTCGTGGGCGGCGGCCCCGGCCAAACCGAATGGCTGGAGCCGCAGCTGCGGATCGCGGCCGAGAAGGCGACCCGTCCGTGGGGCGCCGGCCTGCTCACCTGGGCGGCCGACGACGCCAAGGTCGGCCGGCTGCTGGAGTACGGACCGGCATCGGTGTTCCTCGGCTTCGGCGACCCGACCCCGTACGCCGACCGGATCCACGCCGCGGGAGCGCAGCTGTTCGTGCAGGTGACCGACCTCGACGAGGCGCGGCAGGCACTCGACGCAGGCGCCGACGTTGTCATCGCCCAGGGCGTCGACGCGGGCGGTCACAGCGGCGGCGGCCGCGGCACCATGTCCTTCGTCCCGGTCGTCGTTGACCTGGCCGGCTCGGTACCGGTGCTGGCTGCCGGTGGCGTGGTCGACGGCCGTGGCCTGGCCGCTTCGCTGGCGCTCGGCGCGGCGGGTGCGCTGGTCGGCACCCGGTTCCAGGCGTGCCCGGAGGCCGTCGTACCGGAGGCGGTGCAGAAGGCGCTGCTGACCGGCGGTGGCGACGACACCGTGCTCAGCACCGTGCTGGACGCCGCCCGCCGGTCGGCCTGGCCGTCGCGCTACCCGGGCCGGTCGCTGCGCAACGCCTTCCTGGACCGGTGGGAGGGCCGGGTCAACGAACTGCGCGGTGACGAGGCCGCGTTGGCCGAGTACGCCGACGGCGTGGCTCGTCAGGACCGGGACTACCTGGCGGTGTGGGCGAGTGCGGCGGTCGATCTGATCACCGAGCTGACCCCGGCCGCCGAGATCGTTGCCGAGATCGCCGGCGACGCAGAGGAGATCCTCACCCGGCTCCCGGGCTGATCAACCCGCCTACCAGTGCACGCCCTTGAAGACCCGGGTCAGCAGCACCCGCTCGGCGTCCTTGCCGGTGCTGGCCTGCTCGCCGCGGGCGGCCGCGGAGTCCGGGAAGACGTGGTAGGCCATGTTCAGCACCCGAAACGCGAGCTTGGGCGCGACCGTGTGCCCGACCGCGCCGGCGTTGCCGAGCAGCGTGTTCAGCTCGTGCGGCTTCTCCACCAGCGCCTTGATCACCAGGTCCGCCGCCTGCGCGGGTGAGATCGCCGGGAACTTGTCGTACATCTTGGTGGGCGCGATCATCGGCGTCCGCACCAGCGGCATGTGGATGCTTGTGAACGTGATCCCGTCGCCGACCAGCTCGGAGGAGACCACGTTGCTCCACGAGTCCAGCGCGGCCTTCGACGCGACGTACGCCGAGAACCGCGGTGGGTTGGTCTGGACGCCGATCGAGGAGATGTTGACGATGTGGCCGGAGCGGTTCTGGCGCATCCTCGGGATCAGCCCCATCACCAGCCGGATGGCGCCGAAGTAGTTGAGCTGCATGGTGCGCTCGAAGTCGTGGAAGCGGTCCTGCGACAGCCGCAGCGAGCGCCGGATCGAGCGGCCGGCGTTGTTGACCACGTAGTCGACCGACGGCAGCTCCTCGCCGAGCCGGGCGCAGAGCTCGTCGATCGCGTCCAGGTCCGACAGGTCGCACGGGTAGACCTCCGCCCGTCCGCCGCGGTTCTCGATGCTGTCGCGCACCTCCTCGAGCTTGTCCTTGCCGCGGGCGACCAGGACCGGGATCCCTCCTGCCTGGGCGACCTTGTACGCCGTCACCTCGCCGATGCCCGACGAGGCGCCGGTGATCACGACGTACCTGCCCTTCAGGGCCGCTCGGTTGGCACGGCTGCGGCCGGTGCTGCGGTCGAGCTGGTTCTCCCAGTAGCTCCACAGGGTGCGGGCGTAGGAGTCCAGCGCGGGGCAGACGATCCCGGATCCGGCCAGCGCTGCCTCGGTGAGCCGGGAGTCGTAGACGGTGGCGAACGAGAGGTGCGGGAACACCTCGGCGGGGATGCCGAGCCGGCCGACGCTCTGGTCGAGCGCGAGCTGGGCGAGCGGCGTCCTGGCCAGCGCCTGGGCGAGGTTGGCCGGGCGCAGCCGGCGGGGGAGTACGTCGGTGACCCGGCGGTCGACCGGTGTCGCGAACCGCGGCGCGCCTGCGGCCGCGCAGAACGCGTTGACCATCTCGATGACCGGCTGCGGCCGGGGGCTGACCAGGTGGAAGGCCTTGCCGTCCTGGTCCGGCAGGTGGGCGAGGTGCACCATCGCCGCGGCGACGTAGTCGACCGGCACGATGTTGGTGTCGCCCAGGTCCGGGCCGAGCATCGGCAGCGCCGACGGCATCAGGTCGCGGAACCGCTTGAGCAGCGGGAAGACGTAGTACGGCCCGTCGATCTTGTCCATCGCGCCGGTCTCGGAGTGGCCGACCACGATCGCCGGCCGGTAGACCCGCCACGGCACCTGCGACTCCTCGCGCACGATCCGCTCGGACTCGAACTTGGTGCGGTGGTACGGCGACGGCAGCCGCTGCCCCTCGTCGAACATGGTCTCGTCGAACCGGCCGTGGAAGTCACCGGACGCCGCCACTGACGAGACCTGGTGGAAGCAGCCCGCGTCGAGCGCGGCGGCGAGGTCGAGCGCGTTGCGGGTGCCGGCGACGTTCATCAGGTCGTTGGTCGCGTCGTCCGCGGTCATGTCGTAGACGGCCGCCAGGTGGAAGAAGTGGTCGATCGCGCCGGCGTTCGCGGCTACCCACGCCGGGTCGACGCCGAGCGCCGGCTCGGAGAGATCCCCGACGACGGGAGTGACCCGGTCACCCCAGCGCTTGCGGAGCCGGTCCAGGCGCTCCATCGAGCCGGCGCGGACCAGGACGAAGATCTCGCCCTCACGACGCTCGACCAGCTCGCTGACGAGGAAGCGGCCGATGAACCCGGTGGCTCCGGTGACGAAGTAGGCCATACCCGGAGGTTATCCCTACCGGTCAGTCGGATTTCCCGCCGCCGAACATAATCTCGTCCCAGCTGGGGACAGAGGCGCGGCCGCGGTTCTTGCGGACCGGGCGCCGGGTCTGCGGCTCGTCTTCGGCGTCCGCGTCGGCCGGCGCGGACTCGGCTGCCGGCGCCGCCTTGGCGTGCGCGATGTCGTGCCGAGGCGCGGGCGGCTCGTCGTCGAGGTAGGCCTCGACGGGCTGCTCGACGATCTCGTGGATGTCGGGCGTGCGGCGTACCTCGGCGACGGTCTCGGTGAGGTCTTCGGTGGCCTCGTCGTCGTCGGTGCGGGTGACCAGCTCGATGGCGTCGTCGCCCAGCGGCAGCTCGTCCTCGTTGACCACGGCTAGCCGCCGCTGCCGGGCCTGCCGGAGCTCGTCCTTCATCTCCGGAGCGGCGGCCTTCGCGACGCCGTCGCCGACCAGCCAGCGGGCGTCGTCGTTCTCGGTCAGCACGTAGTTGCCGGGCATGTCGTAGGTGAACTTGGCGACGCCCTTCCGCTTGCCGGAGGTGTACGCCGCGGACAGCGTCCAGCGGCCGTCCTCGCGGCGCCAGGCGTCCCACTCGACGGTCTCGGGGTCGGTGTTCTCGGAGCGCAGCAGCGCGGCCACGGCGTCGCCGAGAGTACGGGCGGCCCCCGCGTCGCCCGACTTGCGGCGTACCGAGGAACGCTGGGCGCGCTCGGCGATGTGGGCGCGCTCAGCCAGCACCGGACCGGCGTACGGCATCACGCGGTCGACGGTGGTCTGCGCGGCCTGCGCAACGGCCTCGGGGGTGTCACCTGCTCGGATGCGCGCCTGGATATCGCGTGGGCGAAGTGCACTTTCCATCTGAATCTCCAACTGGCCGATGCGTGCGTGCTCGCCGCGCAGTGCGGCCCGGAGCCGGGAGTCGATGACCAACGTGAACCGCTCACCCTTGTCGCTGACCAGCAGCAGCCGCTCGTTGTCCTCGCTCAGCCCTGCGAGCGTGAGGTGCAACATCGCGGTCCTCGCTCCTGCCCGTATTTCGTTGGCCTCGGGTGTACTCGGCCCCGTCTCCGGTGCGTTGAGCCTACGTCAGTCCACGGTGCGCGTGCCGGACCAGCGACGGCGCGCCGTGGCGGTAACCTCCCCGCCATGTCCTCCCTGCTCGTGGTATTGGACCTCGCGGGGATCTTCGTCTTCGCGATCTCCGGTGCACTGGTGGCGGTCCGCAAGCAGCTCGACCTGTTCGGCGTGCTGGTGCTGGCCGGTACGACGGGGCTCGGCGGCGGGTTCCTGCGCGACGTCCTCATCGACGCGACGCCGCCGGCCGCGCTGGCGGACTGGCGCTACCTGCTGGTGCCGGTGGGGGCCGGTCTGGTCACGTTCGTCTTCCACCCGACGCTGGGCCGGCTGGAGCGGCTGGTGAACGTCTTCGACGCGTTCGGGCTGTCGCTGTTCTGCGTGGCCGGGGCGCTGAAGGCGATGGACTACGGCCTCAGCCCGCTGCCGGCCGCGCTGATGGGGATGGTGACCGGGATCGGCGGCGGCATGGTGCGCGACGTACTCGCCGGCCGAGTGCCGATGATCTTCCGCGGCGAGCTCTATGCGACGCCGGCGCTGGCCGGGTCAGCGGTCGCCGTGGTGGGCTACGACCTCGGTCAGCCGGTCTGGCTGGTCGCCGCCCTCGGCGCCTCGGTCTGCCTGGTCTGGCGGCTGCTCGCGATGTGGCAGGGCTGGCGCGCCCCCATGCCCGGCGGCTCCGCCAGCGTCTGAGTTGGCCCAGGTTCCGGATAGTCCAGAACGGTCTACATCACTTCGCGCTGGAAAATGATGTCGAACGTTCTGGACTATCGACGTCCGGGACTCGCAGCAGCAGTGCGGCGGCGGAGCCGAGGAGGCCGGCGACGACGGGTACGACGTACGCGGCGGAGGCGCCCTGGTGGTCGATGACGTAGCCGGCCAACGCTGCGCCGGGCGCGACGCCGCCGGCCATCCCGGTGTGCAGCACCGCCATGCTCTCGGTCAGCCGCGCGGACGGGACGTGCTGCTCCATCAGCGACAGGGCGGCGATCAGGGTCGGCGCGATCGCGAGGCCGCCGAGGAACAGCACGGGACCCATCAGCCACATCGACTCGATGAACACCGGCGGCACCATCGCCAGCGACAGCGCGAGGATGCCGCGTCGGGTCCGCACGTCCGCGCCGATCCGCCAGCGCAGGGCGCCGGTGACGACCCCGGCGATCAGGCTGCCGAGCGCCCAGATCGCGAGCAGAACGCCGGTGTAGGCCTTCGCGCCCTCCTCCTCGGCGAACCCGACGGTCGCGACCTCGGCCGCTCCGAAGATCATCCCGAGCGCCACGCAGACGACCGTGAGCGTCACGACCAGGTTCCACGGCATCCTCGGCCGCTCGCCAGCGTGGGCGCCGAAGGCGTGGGCGGGCGGCTCGGTGCGCCGCTGGGCGGCGAGCGCGTAGGTCCCGGACACCCCGCAGATGATCGCGGCCGCGAGGCCGGCGACCGGGTGCCAGAGGGTGGCGAGTGCGGTCACCAGGATCGGCCCAGTGATGAAGATCGCCTCGTCGATCACCGACTCCAGCGCGTAGGCGGTGTGTACGTCGTGCGGATCGGACAGCGCGTGGCTCCACCTGGCACGGACGCAGGAGCCGATCTGCGGTATCGCGGCGCCGGCGACCGCGGCCAGGCAGTAGGTGACCGCAAGCGGCCAGTCCGCCTGGACCGACCACGTCATCAGCGCGAGCGCGACGCCGAACACCGACTCGACGATCGGGAGCACGCGCGCCTGGCCGAGTGCGTCGACGAGTCGCCCGTGCACGATCGAGAGGAGGGCGTTGGCGATGATGAAGGTCGCCGAGACCGCGCCGGCTAGTCCGTAGGAGCCCGTTGCATCCTCGACCAGCAGCACGATGCCCAGGCCGATCATCGAGATCGGCAGCCGGGCGAGGAAGCCGGTGAGGCTGAAGAGGAGGGTTCCCGGCTCCGAGAGGACCCGGCGGTACGGCGTGAGCATCGCCTTCAGCCTAGGTGCCGAGGGAGTACCGCCCAATCGAGTTTCTCGGCCGTCAGGGTTCCCTACGATTGACCCATGACCTCGGACCCCGCGCCGTACGACGCCGTCTTGCTCGTCTCGTTCGGAGGGCCGGAGAAGGCCGAGGACGTGGTCCCGTTCCTGGAGAACGTCACCCGAGGTCGCGGGATCCCGAAGGCGCGGCTGGAGCAGGTCGGCGAGCACTACTTCCAGTTCGGCGGCCGGTCGCCGATCAACGATCAGAACCGCGAGTTCCTGGGCGAGCTGCGCGAGGACTTCAAGGGCGCGGGGCTGGACCTGCCGGTCTACTGGGGCAACCGGAACTGGGACCCGATGCTGGCCGACACGGTGCGGCAGATGCGCGACGACGGCATCCGCCGGGCCGCCTGCTTCGTGACCTCGGCGTACTCGTCGTACTCCAGCTGCCGGCAGTACCGCGAGGACCTCGCCGCCGCGACCGCCGCGGTCCCGGACGCTCCGGTGCTGGACCGGCTCCGCTCGTACTTCAACCACCCGGGCTTCGTCGAGCCGATGGTCGACGCCACGCTGACCGCGCTCGCCGACCTGCCGGACGCCGCTCGCGACGCCGCGCACCTGGCGTTCGTCACCCACTCGCTCCCGGTCACGATGAGCGACACCAGCGGGCCCAAGGGCGGCGAGTACGTCGCCCAGCACCGCAGCGTCATCGACGAGATCGTCGAGCGGGTGCGGCAGGAGACCGGCCGGCGACACCCGCACGAGCTGGTCTTCTGCTCCCGCTCCGGCTCGCCGCGCACCCCGTGGCTGGAGCCCGACGTCAACGACCATCTCGAGGCGATCGCCGAGCGCAATGCCAGCGGCGTCGTGGTGATCCCGATCGGTTTCGTCTCCGACCACATGGAGGTGGTCTACGACCTGGACACCGAGGCCCAGGCGACCGCGGAGCGGCTCAAGCTGCCGTTCGTCCGGGCGGCCACCGCCGGCATCGACCCGAGGTTCGTGGCCCTGGTCCGCGACCTGGTCCTCGAGCGGGCTGCGGTGGAGCGCGGCGAGGACGTCGTCCGCGCGGTGGAAGGCGCGCTGCCGGCGTGCTGGGACCGGTGCCGGCCCAGCTGCTGTCCCAACCCCCAGGGCGAGAAGCCGGCGCTGCCCTAAAGGGCACTCCTGGCCGGGCTGTTTCGAGCCCAGGTATTGGGTGGGATGTCATCCTTTGTTTCTCGCTAGGCTCGGTACGTGGATCCGCTGTTCGAGCTCGCTCTCTCGGTCAAGGCGGGGCACCGAGCCCTCGAGCGCGTCGTCAACGAGGCGCTCGCCCCGCTCGGTGTCACCGGCCTGCAAGCGGACGCGCTGGTGGTGATCGGCCAGGCGGGCGCGGTGTCCCTCAAGGAGCTCGGAGACCTGCTCGTGGCCGAGGCCGGCCACCCGAGCCGCCTCGTCGACCGGCTGGTGGCCCTCGGCCATGTCGAGCGGCGGCCGGCGGCCGAGGACCGGCGCCGTGTGGTACTGTCGCTGAGCCCCTCCGGCCATGCACTCGCTCGCAAGATCGAGGTGGCCAGGGAAGAGGTGCTCGCGAACGTCGAGCCGATCGTCCCGAAGTCCGACGTCGCGGCCGCCCTGCGCCTGTTCCGGACGCTGCTGCCGCTCACCGACTACGGCGGCCTGGTCGAGCGCCGCCGCGCGCTCTCCGACCCCTCCACCGGGTCCGGGACCTGATGACCGATACCAACGCTGGCGAGCTGCTCCAGCTCGCCCGCCAGGTCGCGTCCGAGGCCGCGGCGCTGGTCCAGGCCCGGCGTGCTGCCGGTGTGAGCGTGGCCGCCACCAAGAGCAGCGACGTCGACATCGTCACGGAGGCCGACCGGGCCAGCGAGGAGCTGATCCAGCGGCTGATCCGCGCCGCGCGGCCCGACGACGGCTTCGTGGGCGAGGAGGGCGGCGCCGCGAGCGGCAGCACCGGTGTGCGCTGGATCGTCGACCCGATCGACGGCACTGTGAACTTCCTCTATGGCCTCCCTCAGTACGCCGTCTCCATCGCCGCCGAGCTGGACGGCCAGGTGGTGGCCGGCGTTGTCCGCAACGCCGCCACGGGCGTCGAGTACGCCGCCACCCGCGGCGGTGGCGCCACCCGTGACGGCCGGCCGATCGGCGTACGGGCGCCGGCGCCGCTGGCTCGCCGGCTGATCTTCACCGGCTTCAACTACGACGCCGAGGTGCGCACCGCACAGGCGGTCGCGGCGGCCCGGCTGCTGCCGCGGGTCCGGGACCTGCGGCGGCTCGGGTCGTGTGCGCTTGATCTGTGTCACGTCGCCGAGGGCGCGGCCGACGGGTACGTCGAGGAGGGCGTGCACGAGTGGGACTACGCCGCCGGCGCACTGATTGCGGAGGAGGCGGGAGCCCGAGTGGAGGTCCTCGCCGGTCAATGCGGCAGGCCGGCCGTGGTGTGTGCTCCGTCACACGGTTTCGACGAGTTTCTGTCCGCAGTCCGGGACAGCGGATTTCTGCTCGAAAACTCGCTCGGATAGCGGGAATACCCGGTCCCTGCCCGACGTTCCCGCGACACGGCGAGACGTGAACGTGCACATCGCCCGGCAATGGTGCACAATCGCGCCGCGATACAACGGATTTATGGACAACCCGGGCCTGCTCGATAGGGGTGGATGACGATGGCGACGGACTACGACGCACCGCGCAAAAACGAAGAAGACCAGAGCGAAGAGAGCATTGAGGAACTCAAGGCCCGTCGCCACGACAAGAACTCGGGCAAGGTTGACGAGGACGAGGCCGAGGCGGCCGAGGCTTTCGAGCTTCCCGGCGCCGACCTGTCCCACGAGGAGCTGGCCGTCGAGGTCAAGCCCCGCCAGGACGACGAGTTCACCTGCATGAGCTGCTTCCTGGTGCACCACCGGTCGCAGCTTGCTGATGCCGACAAGCTGATCTGTCGGGACTGCGCGTAACCGCGCGACCTTCGGCAGGCAACGAAAGAGCCGCAACCCGTGAGGGTTGCGGCTCTTAGGGATTTGGGTCTCAGCGCTTCTTCTTGGACTTCTTCTCCGCCTTGGCCGCGGCCTTCTCCAGCTCGGCCTTCTCCTCGGCCGCAGTGGCGGCGGCTTGCTCGGCAGCAACCTCGCTGTCCTTGCGCAGCTCGGGAGGCAGGTGGCCGGTGGAGCGCAGGTAGTAGCTCGCCGCCCGTCGGGTCGCCAGCATCCTGGCGATGGCGACGAAGGTGCCGCTCGCGGCGGCCCAGGTGACGGCCTCCCAGAGCTTCACGTCGGGGTCGGCAGGGTTGCTCGGGGGCTTCTTGCCCGTTGCCGCCTTCCAACCGGTGTTCAGCGCCTTCTTGGCCACCGTCGCGCCCGCGAGCGCGGACACCAGTGAGAACGCGGACCAGACCTTCGAGCCCGATGCCATGTGCTTGCCTCCTCGAGAGCGTTTCCGCAGCACACCCTACCCAGGGCAGGGCGGTCGGCACTCCGTTGGCTGCGCGGCGCGATCCACGCACGCTGGCTGCGTTGTCCTCGGTCGACGGGCCACCGGCCCGCCTCCCTCGTCCGCCTTGCCAGCGCACGCGCCTCGCACCGCTCGCTACAACGGAGAGCCGACCACCCTACCCAGCAGCGCCGGCCTCGGGGGCGGTCGTGGCCAGCGCGTTGGCGAGCCGGTCCGGGTGCCGGGTGCTGAGCAGCCAGTACGGCGTCGGGTCGGCCGGGTCGGCGATCTCGACCTTCACCGCGCGCTTGAGGTAGGGGCGCAGCAGCAGGTAGGCGCGGGCGTCGGCCTCGACACCCGCGATCCGGCGGGTCGCCTCCGCGTCGAGCGGGTCGGCGCCGCCTACCAGCCGGGTCGGGATGTGGGCCCGGCCGGCACGGAGCTCGCCGTCGGTGATCGTGATCCGGGCGCCGCCGTACCAAAGCAGGCAGCCGGCGACCAGCGCGGCGGCGATGGCGGCGATCGTCCATGCGGCAGCCGCCGGCAGGGCGACCACGAAGGCGAGCCAGAGGCTGGCAAGCAGCATCGTGGCCTGGGCCCACCAGCGGAGCGGGACGGTCAGGCGTTCGGCGTACGACACGGCGCAAGCCTGTCACCTGGCCGAGTGCGGCCGCCGAGGTGGGTGCTTGGACCACGCCGGGTAAGGTCAGCCCACGTGTCCACCCAGAACGCACCCGAGCCCCTCGAAGGCTCAGTCGGGGGCTCGGTCGAGGTGCCCGTCCAGGTACCACTGGTTCGGCTCGACGCCGACCTGCCGTCGCCGTCGTACGCACATCCCGGCGACGCCGGCGCCGACCTGGTGACCACGATCGACGTGACCCTGAAGCCGGGGGAGCGGGCGGTGGTCCCAACCGGGATCGCGCTCGCGCTGCCCGACGGGTACGTCGGCCTGGTCCACCCGCGCTCCGGCCTGGCCGCGCGGCACGGGCTGTCGATCGTGAACGCGCCCGGCACCATCGACGCCGGCTACCGCGGTGAGGTGAAGGTCTGCCTGGTCAACCTCGACCCGGCTGAGCCGATCGAGCTGCGCCGCGGCGACCGGATCGCGCAGCTGGTCATCCAGCGGTTCGAGCGAGCGGCGTTCGTTGAGGTCGAGGCCTTGCCGGACTCGGCGCGTGGAGCGGGCGGATACGGTTCTACTGGGGGCTTCGGCCCCGTCCCGAGCGACACTGGCCGCTCGGGCACCGAGACGAGGAGCAACCCGTGAGATTCCGTCGTAAGACCGACGCTGAGGTAGACGACTCGGCCGAGGTCGAGGGACCAGAGGCGTCGGTCGAGGGACCAGAGGCGTCGGTCGAGACCGAAGCCGTGGCCGTGGCCGAGGAAGCTGTGAACGCGTCAGGTCCGTATGACATCGACGACGTCGACGACGAGCTCGAGCGCGCCGACCTCGGCGGGCTGCTGATTCCGCCGGTCGACGGCTGCGACGTCCGGATCCAGATTGATGAGAACACCCAGCAGGTGCAGTCGGTGCTGATCGCGGGCCAGGACGGCGCGGTCGAGGTGAAGGCGTTCGCGGCACCCCGCAACGGCGACCTCTGGGGCGAGGTGCGGCCGCAGATCGCAGCCGACATGGCTCAGCGCGGTGGCACCGCCACCGAGCGCGAGGGTCGCTTCGGCACCGAGATCATGTGCGTGATGCCGGTCCAGACCCCCGACGGCCAGGCCGCCACCCAGCCGTCCCGCGTGGTCGGCGTCAACGGCCCGCGCTGGCTGCTCCGGGCCACCTTCCTGGGTCGGCCGGCGGTCGAGCCGGACGCCGTACCGGAGTGGGAGGACGCCCTCGCCCAGGTCGTGGTCCGCCGCGGCACCGAGGCGATGCCGGTGGGTGCGGAGCTACCCCTGCACCTGCCCGACGGCGCCCATCGCGTCCCCTGATCCGATGGCCGAGGCGAGGGGTCGACTGCGCAGGGCGCTGAGCAGCTGGGCGAGCACCTCCGACCAGCACGACCGCGACCTGCGCAAGGCGCACTCCGGCGCCGGCACCACGGCGATCGGTGATGCGCCTGACCGGCAGCGGGTGCGGCTGAGCGGCACCCTGCGCACGGTCACGCTGCGCCCGCGCGGCGGCGTACCAGCGCTGGAGGCCGAGCTGTCCGACGGATCCGGTGTGATCACGCTGGTCTGGCTCGGGCGGCGCCGGATCACCGGCATCGCTGCCGGACGCTCGCTGGAGGCCGAGGGGCGGATCGGTGTGCACGATGGCACCCGCGTGATGTACAACCCTCGCTATGAGCTCAGGTCCTGAACCCGACGGCCCCGGCAGCCCCGATGGCACAGACACCGTGACCGCCCCCAAGGCATCCGTCGACTCCGTCGAGGCGGTGGTACGCCGTCAGCTCTCCACCGCGCTCGGTGGCCGGCGCGGCATGGTCGAGGCCGCCGTACCGACGATCCTGTTCACGGTGATCTGGCTCAGCACCAAGGAGATGCGGCTCGCCCTGAGCGTCAGTGTGGCCGCCGCGGTGCTGCTCCTGGTGGTGCGAGTGGTCCAGCGGTCGACGCCGCAGTTCGTGCTGAACGCGCTGTTCGGGATCGGCATCGGCTGGTTCTTCGTGACCATGTCTGCGCGCTCCGGCGGCGACGCCGACGACCAGGCGCTGGCTTACTTCCTGCCCGGGATCCTCTACAACACCGGCTACTCGGTCGTGCTGGCCTTCACCTGCCTGATCGGCTGGCCGCTGATGGGCTTTATGGTCGGCAGTGTCACCGGCGACCCCACCGCCTGGCACAAGGACCGGCAGGTCGTGAAGCTCTGCACCCTGCTCACCTGGGTGCTGGTCGCGCCGTGCGTCATCCGGGTCGCCGTCCAGGCCCCGATCTGGCTGGCCGCCAAGGCCGACTCCCTCGACGCCGACACCGCCGTCGCCATCCTCGGCGTCGCGAAGATCATCATGGGCTGGCCCCTCCAGCTCGCCGCCATCGCCCTGATGGTCTGGCTGCTGGCCCGCAACCACACCCCGATCGAAGAACAAAACGCCGACCCGGCCGGTGTTGACGAGCCTGAGCGCTGACCCGGCCCGTGTTGACACGCCTCGTGTGAAGACGGGCCTCGACTCGGAGCTCCGCTGGCGACGTCCTGGCGTGTGAAGACGGGCCGGGTCAGGGCTTGGGGGGTCGCGGGGCGAGGAGGTCCTCTAGCTGGTCCTCGACATCGGCGGAGACGACGAAGAGGAGCTCGTCGCCGGCCTCGACGGGCTGCTGGGGGTCCGGCGTGTAGACCTGACCGTCGCGCAGGATCGTGACCAGGGCGCTGTTGTCCGGGAACGGGATCAGGCCGACCGGCTTTCCGACGTACGGCGAGTCGTCGGGGAGCGTCATCTCGGTGAGGTTGGCGTTGCCCTTGCGGAAGGTGAACAGCCGCACCAGGTCACCGACGCTGACCGCCTCCTCGACCAGCGCGGACATGATCCGCGGCGTGGACACGTTGACGTCCACGCCCCAGGCCTCGGTGAACAGCCATTCGTTGTTGGGGTGGTTCACCCGGGCGACAGTGCGCGGTACGCCGAACTCGGTCTTGGCCAGCAGTGAGGTGACCAGGTTGACCTTGTCGTCGCCGGTGGCGGCGATGACCACGTCGCAGTTCTCCAGCTGCGCCTCCTCCAGCGAGGACATCTCGCAGGAGTCGGCGAGCAGCCACTCGACGTTCGGCACCCGCTCCGGCTTGATCGCGCCCGGGTCCTTGTCGATCAGCAGCACCTCGTGACCGTTGTCGATGAGCTCGGCGGCGATCGAGCGACCGACGGCGCCGGCGCCGGCGATGGCGACTCGCATCAGTCCTCCTCGGGTCCGTTGTCGAGGGCGGTGTAGGCGCCCGCGGCGCTCTCCTCGCGCATCACGAGGTGGAGCAGGTCGCCCTCCTGGATCACGGTCTCCTCGGTCGGCAGCATCCCCTCGCCGAGCCGGTCGATCCAGGCGATCCGGCTGTGCGTCTGCCGCTCGAGGGTGCTGGCGCGCTGCCCGATCCAGCGCTCGGTGACCGGGGTCTGGTCGAGCCGGATCGTGCCGGACGGGTCCCGGAAGTCCGGCTCGGCACCTGCCGGCAGCAGCCGTCGCAACACCTGGTCGGCGGTCCACTTGACGGTGGCGACGGTGGTGATGCCGAGCCGCTGGTAGACCTCGGCCCGGCCGGGGTCGTAGATCCGGGCCACGACCTGCTGGATGCCGAACGTCTCCCGCGCGACACGCGCGGCGATGATGTTGGAGTTGTCACCGCTGGACACGGCTGCGAACGCATCGGCACGCTCCACTCCGGCCTTGGTGAGTACGGCGTGGTCGAAGCCGTAGCCGGTGACCTTCTCGCCGTTGAACGACGGCCCGAGTCGCCGGAAGGCGTCGGGGTTGCTGTCGATCACAGAGACGGTGTGGTTGCGGTCCTCGAGGCTGCGGGCGAGGGTCGAGCCGACCCGGCCACAGCCCATGATCACGACGTGCACGGGCTCACGCTATCCCAGCGGATGCCCTGGCACTGGTCACCGTGGTCTAGCCTTTCCCGTCGTGGGACTCGGAGACGTATCGAAGCGGATCCTGCTCGGCCGCAAGCTCCGGAGCTCGCAGCTGGGCGAGACGCTGCTTCCCAAGCGGATCGCGCTCCCGGTCTTTGCGAGCGACGCGCTGTCGTCTGTCGCCTACGCGCCGGACGAGATCTTCATCATGCTGGCCATCGCCGGCGCGTCGGCCTACGTCTGGTCCTGGCCGATCGGTATCGCGGTCGGTGTCGTGATGCTGACCGTGGTCGCGTCGTACCGCCAGAACGTGCACGCCTACCCGTCCGGCGGCGGCGACTACGAGGTCGCGACGGTCAACCTCGGGCGCAACGCGGGCGTCACGGTCGCGAGCGCGCTACTGGTGGACTACGTGCTGACGGTCGCGGTCTCGATCTCGTCGGCAGCGCAGTACGCCGCCGGCGCGATCCCGGTGCTGATCGGCCACGAGCCGCTGGTGGCGAGCGTCGCGGTCGTCCTGCTGACCGCGATGAACCTGCGCGGCGTCCGCGAGTCCGGCACGGTCTTCGCCGTACCCACCTACCTGTTCATGCTGGCGATCCTCGGCATGTGCGGCTACGGCCTGATCCGGCTGCTGGTCGGCGACCTGCCCGACGCCGAGAGCGCCCACCTGGAGATCGAACCGGCACCGGGCTGGGAGGGACCGCTGACCCAGGTGGCGCTGGTGTTCCTGCTGGCCCGCGCGTTCTCCTCCGGCTGTGCGGCGCTCACCGGTATCGAGGCGATCTCCAACGGCGTGCCGGCGTTCCGGAAGCCGAAGAGCGCGAACGCGGCGACCACGCTTCTCCTACTTGGGCTGATCGCGATCTCGATGATGATGAGCGTGATCGTGCTGGCCAAGCAGATGAGCATCCGGTACGTCGATCCGCACGAACTCGAACGGCTGAGTGGGGCCGATGCGGGCTACGAGCAGCACCCGGTGATCTCGCAGATTGCCGCGGGCGTGTTCGACCACTTCTCGCCGGGGTTCTACTTCGTGATCACGGTGACCGGGGTGATCCTGGTGCTGGCGGCCAACACGGCCTTCAACGGCTTCCCGGTGCTGGGCTCGATCCTCGCCCAGGACGGCCTCGCCCCGCGGGCACTCGCCCAGCGTGGCGACCGGCTGGCGTACAGCAACGGCATCATCTTCCTGGCGGTGATGGCGATCGCGCTGATCCTGGCCTTCGACGCCGAGGTGACCAAGCTGATCCAGCTCTACATCGTCGGCGTCTTCGTCTCGTTCAACCTCAGCCAGCTCGGCATGATCCGGCACTGGACCCGCCACCTCAAGACCGAGACGGACCCGGCGGAGCGGCGCCGGATGATGCGGTCGCGAGCGATCAACACCTTCGGGCTCGGCATGACCGCGGTAGTGCTGGTGATCGTGCTGATCACCAAGTTCCTCGCCGGGGCCTGGATCGCGATCCTGGCCATGGGTGCCTTCTTCCTGCTGATGAAGGGCATCAGCCGCCACTACGCACACGTCGAGCTCGAGCTCGCCGCCGACGAGGGCGACAAGGCGCTGCCCACCCGGGTGCATGCGATCGTCCTGGTCTCCAAGCTGCACAAGCCCACGCTGCGCGCCCTCGCCTACGCCAAGGCGAGCCGGCCCAATGTGCTTGAGGCGGTGTACGTCGGCACCGATCCCGCGTCGACCGACCGGCTGCTGGAGGAGTGGGAGGAGCGGAACTTCGACGTGCCGCTCAAGGTCCTGCACTCGCCGTACCGCGAGCTGATCAAGCCGATCGTCGACTACACCGCGGAGATCCGGAAGGCGAACCCGCGCGGCGTGGTCGCCGTCTACATCCCGGAGTACGTCGTCGGCCGCTGGTGGGAGCAGCTGCTGCACAACCAGACCGCGCTGCGGCTCAAGGGCCGGCTGCTGTTCACGCCGGGCGTGATGGTCACCTCGGTGCCCTACCAGCTGCGCTCCTCGCAGGTGGCCCGCGAGCGGGCGGAGTGGGACCGGACCCGGCTGCGCGCCGGGGACGTACGTCGCGGGCAGATCCGCAGCGACGTCTCCGACAAGGGCCGGCGGGTTCCCAAGTGACCCGCAACCCCCGGCCTCGGCAGGCGCGTGGGCGGTCCCGGGTGGGGGAGCGGTTCACCGCCGAGGTCGGTCCGATCGCGCACGGCGGCCACTGCGTGGTCCGGCTGCCCGAACCGGAGGCGCGGGTGGTCTTCGTCCGGCACGCACTGCCCGGTGAGACCGTCGTCCTGGAGATCACCGAGGGCACCGAGGGCGACCGGTTCTGGCGCGGCGACGCGGTCGAGGTCACCACGGCTTCTCCGGATCGGGTCACCGCGCCGTGCCTGTTCTCCGGTCCCGGAGCCTGTGGCGGCTGCGACTTCCAGCACGTCGCAATGCCCGCCCAGCGTGAGCTCAAGGCGACGGTGGTCCGCGAGCAGCTGCGGCGGCTGGCCGGTCTGGACCTGCCGGTCGTGGTCGAGGCGGTCCCCGGCGACCAGGACGGCCTGCGCTGGCGGACCCGCGTCGAGTACGCCGAAACCCGCGACGGCCGCCGCGGCATGCGCAAGCACCGCTCCCGCGACGTGGTCCCGATCGACGACTGCCTGATCGCCGCCGTTCCGCCGGTTGAGGAGGTCGCGCAGCGACCGTCTCGAAACCAAGGCACGTCCATCGAGGTCGTCGGCTCACACGAGTTCAGCCGCGCAGCTGACGGATTCTGGCAGGTCCACCCCGGAGCGCCCACGGTGCTCGTCGAGACCGTACTCGACTTCCTGCAGCCCCGGCCGGGGGAGTCGGTGATGGACCTGTACGCCGGCGTCGGGCTGTTCGCACGCTTCCTCGGCGAGGCCGTTGGTGCGGGCGGCGAGGTGCTTGCGGTCGAGGGTGACCGGGTCGCCTGTGAGCACGCGGTCGGCAACCTCGCCGGCCTGCCGAAGGCGCGGGTCGAGGCGGGGCCGGTCGCCAAGGTGCTGGAGCGTCTCGACAGCCCGCCGGCGGACCTCGTCGTACTCGACCCGCCACGGGAGGGCGCGAAGCGGAAGGTCGTCGAGCAGGTCGTCTCGTCCGCTCCACGCGCGGTCGCCTACGTCGCCTGCGACCCGTCGGCACTGGCCCGCGACATAGCGATCTTCGCCGAGCACGGCTACCGGCTGGAGCGGCTGCGCGCCTTCGACCTGTTCCCGATGACGCACCACGTGGAGTGCGTCGCGCTGCTGGAGCAGTAGTCACACCGGTGGTCGAGCAGGTTGCGCAGCAACCGTCGTCGAGACCACATCCGCGTGGTCTCGATCCGCGTGGTCTCGACGACGCTCGCTAGCGCTCGCTGCTCGACCACCCGGCGGGTGCTACAGCGAGGCCGGGACCGGGAGCTGCTGGGCGACGGCGAGGGCGGAGTCCTGGACCTGCCCGTCGGCACCGATCACCAGGTCGTGCCGGACCAGGTCCTGGCCCTTGACCTCCCACAGCGTGAGCTGCCAGCCGTCACCGGCGGCGATCGCGGCCGGCGCGGTCACCTTCGACGACCAGGCGGTCTCGACGTCCTGCTTGGCCTGGCCGCTGACCGGAACGTAGCGGCTGCTTGTCGCGAGCCTCAGCGACGGCGCGACGAATCGAGTGGCGTGAGTGATGTGTACGGGATGATCGTCGTGTGACGTCAGAGGTCGAGGTCCTAGCGGCGGTTCGCGCCACCGACTGGTCGCGGTTCAGTTCGCCGGCTGTCAACTACCTGTGGGACTACGACCCGGATCGAGTCATCCCGGCATTCGAAGCCGTGGTCCAAGCGAACGATAGTGAGAGTGCCCTCCGCGCCGAAGATGCGCTCCTTCATGCCCTTGCGCACAACCACAGCGGCACTCCGAATGAGGCGATCGTTACTGGCGGACGGTTCCTGGTGCGCCTCGTCCGACTCACGGACGGATGGCCACGCGCTGCCGTCATCAGCACGCTCACCCAGTGTTACATGTTCGCGCATGGCGTCACGGATTATCGGACCGCCGCCGGTGCAGTGCACGACCTGACGCCATGGTTGCCGCTCGTGCACACCCTGGCGCCGCTCTTGCGTGAGGTACCAGAAGGCGACCCGGGAGCGTCGAGGGCCGCTGAGCTGCTCCTCACGCTGGACGAACTGCCGCCGTGCCTCTGGATCGATGAAGTCGAGTTCGGTGAGGACTTCGTCGACGTTCGCTCGGACTATGAGGAGGCTGTTCGACTCGAACGCGAACTGAACATGGAGATCTCCGACGGGCATCCGCTCGCTGGCCGGAGGTGGCGTGTGGTTGCTCGTGCGCTCCCGCAAGACGACGTCATCGTCCACGCGGCGAACGACGTCGCCGTCGTTCATCTGACGTGGAGCGGCAAGCCTGAGCAGCCGGGATGGCCGATGACGGAGTTCGTTTCCTCTGCGGAGGAGCTTGCTCAAGCGCTCACTGATCGCTACTAGCACTGCAGGGTGTTTCCCGTTTTCGGTTGTGACCGCCAGAGCCCGAATCGCCTCGGCCGATGATCCCCAGGTCAGCTGCTAGTTTGCCCAGGTCGCCCGGGTGGTCGAGCAGGTTGCGCAGCAACCGTCGTCGAGACCACATCCGCGTGGTCTCGATCCGCGTGGTCTCGACGACGCTCGCTAGCGCTCGCTGCTCGACCACCCGGCGGGTGCTACAGCGAGGCCGGGACCGGGAGCTGCTGGGCGACGGCGAGGGCGGAGTCCTGGACCTGCCCGTCGGCACCGATCACCAGGTCGTGCCGGACCAGGTCCTGGCCCTTGACCTCCCACAGCGTGAGCTGCCAGCCGTCACCGGCGGCGATCGCGGCCGGCGCGGTCACCTTCGACGACCAGGCGGTCTCGACGTCCTGCTTGGCCTGGGTCTGCTCGGCGGTCATGGTGGGCCGCCACTGGACCTCGCCGAGGCTCTCGATCCGGTAGCTCCACACCGCGAAGTCGCGGGTGCTGTCCAGGTAGGTCTGCGCGATCGCGGTGGCCACCTCACCGGAGTCCGCCGTCGCACCGGCGGCGGCGAGCATCTGGTTGAAGCCGTCCGGCTTGCCCGACAGCAGGTGGACCGTGCCGTCCTCGGCCAGCCCGGCGTAGAAGCGCTGGGAGTGCGGGGTGCCGGTCGACTCGACGTCGATGATCTGCCAGCCGGCGAGCCAGGTCGCGTTGACCGGGGTCAGCTTGGTGGTCTCCTTGCTGACCAGCTTCGCGTTGGCGGGGCTGGTGGCCTCGAGGCCGGCGGCCAGTCGGCTGCGCATGTCGTCCTCCTGCGGCGTACCGCTGCCCTCCGAGTTGTTCCCCGAACCGCCCCCGGAGTCGTCCGAGTCGGAGGCGCCGCCGCAGGCGGCCGCGCCGGCCGAGACGGCCGCGGCCAGGGCGATGGCGATGAGCGTGCGTCGGATTCTCATGTCCCTACCTAGTTAACCGAGTCCCAGTAGGCACCGTAGTAGTCGGGGTACGACTGCCCGTTGGTCGAAGTGACGAAACCGCCGTTGTAGAACTCCTGGTTCACCGCGTTGAACCCGGCCTGCTCGGCCTCCGCCGGCGTCGAGCCGTTGGCGATGGCGGCGTCATAGGCCTGGGTGTACGCCGCCTCGCCCGGCTGCTGGGGCACGGTGTGCCCGGCGTCGCGGAACTCGCGGGCAGCGATGATCTGCTGGACCACGCCGTCGGTCTCCTCGAGGATCGCGTCCCGGACGTAGTCCTCGCGGCTGAGCTCGGTCGCCTCGGCACTGCGGCCGTCGACGGTGTAGCGGGCGTGGTTCGTCTCGTGGATGAAGACCGCCGCGTTGTCCTGGCCGCCGCCGAGGACGATCTCCGAGCCGTTCCAGTAGGCACCGGTCTGGCTCGGGTCGACGACGACCTCGATGTCGTTGTCGGCCAGCCACTGCAGCGCGTCGCGTCCGCGCTGGGTGGACAGCAGCACCTCGACCAGGTCGGAGTCGGGGTCCAGGCCGTCCGGGATGTCGACATCCTCAGGGTCGGTCTGGTCGGGTCCTCCGGGCCGGTCGCTCCCATCGCTGCCGCCGCAGTCGCCGCCGGCGCCCACGGTCTCGCCGATCTTGCAGAGCGCCCCCTTGACGGTGTCGCCTGCCTGTGGGGCGATGACGCCGACGAAGGAGAGTACGGCGACCGCGAGCAGGGCGACGAAGGCCACGATGCCGACGTACTCGGCGGTGGACTGGCCGGCCTGATTCCGGCGTCGGGTGGTGGTGGCGACGCAGCGCATGGAGCAACGATGGTGGGTCGCGGACGGGTCGAGCAGAGCCCACGGGCCTACCGCTGGGCCCAAGATTCCGGGCACGGTTCTGCTCAGTGCGCGTCGTCCCAGACCTCGCCCCACTTGTCGGGGTAGCTCTGGCCGTCGGTCGACTGGACGATGCCGCCGTTGTAGTACTCCTCGTTGACCGCGTCCGTCGCGGCCTGGAACGCCTCGGCCTCGCTCTTGCCGGCGGCGATCGCGTCGTCGTACGCGTCCTCGTAGGCGCCCTCGCCCGGCTGGCGGGGCACCTCGTAGCCGGCATCCCGCAGCTGGCGCGCGGCCCGGATCTGCTCGGCGGTGGCGACCGCGTCCTCGTAGACCGACTCGCGGATGAAGGTCTCCCGGTCGAGCTCGTCGACGTCGGCGTTGCGGTCCTCGACGTCGTACTGGGCGTGGTTGGCCTCGTGGAAGATCCGGACCGCGCCCTCGCCGGGCGTGCGCTGGCCACCGTTGCCGTCGTCCATGCCGATGGTCAGGGTGCCGTCGGAGTACCAGTACGCCGTCTCGTCCGGGTCGAGCACGACCTCGATGTCGTTGTCGTGCAGCCACTGGAGCAGCGCCCGGCCGTCCGGGGTGGACAGCAGTGCCTGGGTGACCTCGTTGTCGGGGTCCAGGCCCTCGGGCAAGTCCGGCTGCTCGGGCTCCGGGCTCGGCTCGTCGGTGGGGTCGTCCGGGTCGTCCGGCTTGCCGTCGTCGCCGGGCTCGCCGGAGTCGCCGCCGCAGGATCCGCCGCCGCCGACGGTCGAAGAGATCTTGCAGTACGCCGTGCTGGCGACGTCCTTGGCCTCGCCGCTCAGCTGGACCGTGACCGCCAGCAGCGCCACCACGAGCAGCGCGACGAACGCGACGATGCCGACGTACTCAGCGGTGCCCTGTCCACGCTGGTCGAGGGCGAGTCGACGACGGCTCATGGGCTCCAGGGTGGGGTGCCGGGACCGGGTGTCACAGAGCCCCCAGGCCCTAGCCCGGGCCCAAACTGGGGCCTTGCTGGTCGGGTCAGGCGCGTGCGGCGATGGCCTGGGCCATCGCGTTCACGTCGGTCCGCGCGGGCAGGGAGCCGAGGCCGTAGGCCAGCAGCACGGTGACCTGGCTGCCGTTGCGGAACGCGACGTACTCGCGCTCCATCGGCGGCTTGCCGCTGCCCGCGGGTGCGGCGGCGGCGCCACGGGCGGCCGCGAAGTCCTCGCCGACCGCGTCGATGTCGGTGATCGGGGTGACCTCGATGTCAGCGCCGTCGGCCTGCCAGGTCGTGCAGGTGCTGACCGCCTCGACCCACTCGGCCATCCGCTTCGCGGTGGCCGCCTCGTCGGAGGAGACGAAGGAGTACTGGATCACGAACGGCCCCGCCGCGTCCTGGGTGAACCGCTGGGTCTCGGCGCTGGACAGGTGCGGTGGCTCGAGGACGACGTCGCACAGCTCGGGGATGCCGAGGTGCTGCTGGCCGGTGGCGTACCGCCAGCCCTCTGGCAGCTCGTCCTTGCCGAGGATCCAGGAGGCCGCCTCGCCTCCGGACTTCGCGGTCTGCCGGTCGTCGGGCTCCTGGCCGGAGCGCTCGGGTGTGGACTCGCTGCCGCAGGCGGCGAGCGGCAGGAGGAGCGCTGCCAGGGCGATCACAAGAACCATCTTCACAGAGCCCATCTTGCCCTCACCGGCCCCGATTGATCGCGGCGTTCACGGCGTCGGCGATCGCCTGCTGGCCTTGGGCGTTGGGGTGGAAGCTCGCGGGGTTGACCGTCACCGGCGGCCATCCCCACTGCGTATCGAGGTCGAGGTCGTTCATCCACGGCTCGTCGGTGCCGATCTCGTGGCCGTCCAGCGCGTTGCTGACGTCGACGTACTCGACGTCGGCGCCCTGGGCGTTGGCCGCGGCGATCGCGTTCTGGATCGCCTGGTTGGCGTAGTCGCCCATGCCGTTCAGCCAGCGGCGCTCGGCGGCCGTGATGCTGGAGCTCCAGCTGATCCCGTGGCCACCGTCGTCGGGGAAGAGCTGCGGGTAGCCGACGATCAGCAGGCGTGCGTTCGGCGCTCGCTCGCGCATGTCGAGGTACATCTGCACCAGCTGCTGGGCCTCGCGGTCCATCCGCTCTCTGACCTGGCGCTCGTACTCGGCGTTCGCGCAGCCGCCCGTCACGCACTCAGTGAGTACGTCGGCGAAGCCGAAGTCGTTGCCGCCCATGGAGATGGTGACCAGCGAGGTGTTCTCGGTGATCCGGTCCCGCTGCGGACCCTCGTTGTTCCCAGGGTTGTTGCCGAAGTAGTTCTCGACCACCGCGCCGCTGCAGGCGCCGAACACCATGTTGCCGCCGAAGTTTCCGCCGTTGTAGACGACCTGGGAGTAGGCGTTCTGGCTGCGGTGACAGCGGTTGCCGTCCTGGTCGGTGCCCTCCAGGTAGTCGTCGGCGCCCTCGCCGGAGGAGTAGGAGTCGCCGAGCGCGACGTAGTCGCCGGCCTCGGCCCGGTCGCGCGGGGTGGCCGGGTCGGGCTGGCCGTCGCCGTCCCGGTCGGTGGTGCCCGGGCCGCCGGGACGGCCGGTCTCGGAGCCGTTCGAGTCGCAGCCGCCGCCACCGACGAGCGAGCCGATCTTGCAGAACGCCGTGCCGGCGACGTCGCGGGCGGGCTCGGCCGCGGAGGGCCGGACGAAGGCGATCGCGGCCACGACCAGGAGCGCGACGAAGGCGGCGATGCCGACGTACTCGCCGGTGCTCTGTCCTCGCTGGTCGCCGCGGCGTCTCATGGTCCATAGCGTCCCGCCGAGGCGCTGCGCCGGGCAGGGCCCGAGGGCCCTGTTGCGGGCCCAATCCTCGATGCCCGGTCCCGAGACTGCTTCGACATCGTGTATCTTGATATCGAGAGACTTCGGGAGCGCGCAGGTTAGGTCTGCCTTACTACCCTTGCCGCGTCGCTCCTCGGCAAGATGTGCAGGTATCCAACAGACCCATGAGGAGATGGCTGATGGCCAGTCAGGACAGCTTCGGCGCCAAGGGCGCACTCGACGTCGACGGCGCGTCGTACGAGATCTTCCGGCTGAGTGCCGTGACCGGCGAGGGGTTGCCCGACAACGCAGTCGACTCGTTGCCGTTCTCCCTGAAGGTGCTCCTGGAGAATCTGCTGCGTACCGAGGACGGCGCCAACATCACTGCCGACGACATCAAGGCGCTCGCCGGCTGGGACGAGACCGCCGAGCCCGACAAGGAGATCCAGTTCACCCCGGCGCGGGTGATCATGCAGGACTTCACCGGCGTGCCGTGCGTGGTCGACCTGGCCACGATGCGCGAGGCGATGGCCGAGCTCGGCGGCGACCCGTCGAAGATCAACCCGCTCGCGCCCGCCGAGATGGTCATCGACCACTCCGTGATCGCCGACGTCTTCGGGACGCCGGAGGCGTTCGAGCGCAATGTCGAGATCGAGTACGAGCGCAACCGCGAGCGCTACCAGTTCCTGCGCTGGGGCCAGGGCGCCTTCGATGACTTCAAGGTGGTCCCGCCCGGCACCGGCATCGTGCACCAGGTGAACATCGAGCACCTCGCCCGCACGATCTTCACCCGCGACGTCGACGGCGAGCTGCAGGCCTACCCGGACACCTGCGTCGGCACCGACTCCCACACCACGATGGTCAACGGCATCGGCGTGGTCGGCTGGGGCGTCGGTGGCATCGAGGCCGAGGCGGCCATGCTGGGCCAGCCGGTGTCGATGCTGATCCCGCGCGTGGTCGGCTTCAAGCTGAATGGCGACCTGCCCGAGGGCTCGACGGCCACCGACCTGGTGCTGACGATCACCGAGATGCTGCGTAAGCACGGCGTGGTCGGGAAGTTCGTTGAGTTCTACGGACCGGGCGTCTCCGCGCTGCCACTGGCCAACCGCGCGACCATCGGCAACATGTCGCCCGAGTTCGGGTCGACGATCGCGGTCTTCCCGATCGACGAGGAGACCGTCAAGTACCTGCGCCTCACCGGCCGCTCCGAGGAGCAGCTCGCGCTGGTCGAGTCCTATGCCAAGGAGCAGGGCCTCTGGCACGACCCGTCCGCCGAGCCGCGGTACTCCGAGAAGCTCGAGCTCGACCTCGCGACCGTCGTGCCCTCGATCGCCGGGCCGAAGCGGCCGCAGGACCGGATCCAGGTGACAGACGCCAAGCAGGCATTCCGCGGCGCGCTGGCCGACTATGTCGATGAGGACGAGAAGGGGTACGACGAGGCCGCGGCCGAGTCGTTCCCGGCGTCCGACTCCCCGGCGTACCACGGCACGAACGGCGCCGCGGCACCCACCGACCACCTCTCCGCAGCGCCCACCGACGGCGGCCGGCCCAGCGACCCGGTCGACGTCACCCTCGCCGACGGCACCAAGTTCACCCTCGACCACGGCGCGGTCACGATCGCGGCGATCACCTCGTGCACCAACACCTCGAACCCGTCGGTGATGATCGGTGCGGCGCTGCTGGCGAAGAACGCGGTCGAGAAGGGCCTGCAGCGCAAGCCGTGGGTGAAGACCACGCTGGCGCCCGGCTCGAAGGTGGTCTCGGACTACTACGAGAAGGCCGGCCTCACGCCGTACCTCGACAAGCTCGGCTTCAACCTCGTGGGCTACGGCTGCACCACCTGCATCGGCAACTCCGGCCCGCTGATCCCCGAGGTGTCGGCCGCGGTCCAGGAGAAGGACCTGTCGGTGACCTCGGTGCTGTCCGGCAACCGGAACTTCGAGGGCCGGATCAACCCCGACGTGAAGATGAACTACCTCGCGTCGCCGCCGCTGGTGGTCGCCTACGCGCTGGCCGGCTCCATGGACGTCGACTTGTTCTCTGACCCGCTCGGCCAGGACGCGGGAGGCAACGACGTGTTCCTCAAGGACATCTGGCCGTCGCCGGCCGAGGTCGAGGAGACCATCGCGGCTGCCGTCAACAGCGAGATGTTCGGGTCGTCGTACCAGGACGTCTTCGCGGGCGACGACCGCTGGCGGTCGCTGCCGACCCCCGAGGGCAACACCTTCGCCTGGGACGAGGCCTCGACCTACGTACGGCGGGCGCCGTACTTCGACGGCATGCCGGACGAGCCGACCCCGGTCACCGACATCGAGGGCGCGCGGGTGCTGCTCAAGCTCGGCGACTCGGTCACCACCGACCACATCAGCCCGGCCGGCGCGATCAAGAAGGACTCGCCCGCGGGCAAGTACCTCGCCGAGCACGGGGTCGAGCAGCGCGACTTCAACTCCTACGGCTCGCGCCGCGGCAACCACGAGGTGATGATCCGCGGGACGTTCGCGAACATCCGGCTGCGCAACCAGCTCGCACCCGGCACCGAGGGCGGCTTCACCCGGGACTTCACCGGGTCGGGCGACGTCACCACCGTGTTCGAGGCGTCGGAGAAGTACCTCGCCGCAGGCACGCCGCTCGTCGTACTCGCCGGCAAGGAGTACGGCTCCGGCTCGTCGCGCGACTGGGCGGCCAAGGGCACCTCGCTGCTCGGCGTGAAGGCCGTGATCGCCGAGTCCTACGAGCGGATCCACCGCTCCAACCTGATCGGCATGGGCGTGATCCCGCTGCAGTTCCCGGCCGGCCAGACCGCGGAGTCGCTGGGGATCACCGGCGAGGAGACGTTCTCGATCACCGGCATCACCGCGCTCAACGACGGCACCACGCCGAAGACCGTCAAGGTCAAGGCGGCCAAGGCTGATGGGCAGAGCGTGGAGTTCGACGCCGTCGTCCGGATCGACACCCCGGGTGAGGCCAACTACTACCGCAACGGCGGGATCATGCAGTACGTGCTCCGCAACCTGCGAAACGGCTGATGTCCCAGGACTTCCTGGAGCATGCCCGAGCGGCAGCCGACCCCGACGGTCGGCTGCCGCTGGGCGCGATGGCCGACTGGGAGGTCTTCCCGTTCGAGGCCGAGTCGCTGCGAACGCGGCCGCTGACCGAGTACGCCGTACCCGAGCCGGACCGACGCCGCCCTCCGGAGGAGTGCAAGGTCTGCCGAGCCGTCAACGAGCAGGTACTAGGGACGTGGGGCAGGTTCGTGCTGGTGCGCGCCGCGCGCACCAGCCTCGCCTTCAACGCGACCGTGGCGACCAGCGAGCATGTCGGCCTCGACGAACTGCCGCCGGAGGACCATGCCGATCTCGGTCGAGCGCTGGGGGCGTCGTACGCCGCCGTCAAAGCGCTGCCGGAGGTCGGGAACGTGCACCTCAACAAATGGGAGAACGGCGCCGGTCACCTGGCGTTCAACCTCTACGCACGGCCCCTCGGCGTACTCCAGCTGCGTGGCTCTAACCTGCCGATCTGGGCAGACATGCTGCCGCCGATCGCCGAGGACGAGTTCGCCGCCCGCGCGGAGCTGGTTCGCCAGGCGCTCGCGTGAACCCGTGAGCGAGGTCGTCGCCGAGCTGCGCGCGGACTGCTCGCGGTGCGTCGGCCTGTGCTGTGTCGCACCGGCCTTCAGCAAGGGCTCGGAGTTCGCGATCGACAAGCCGGCGGGCGTGGCCTGTCTGAACCTCGAGGCGGACTTCCGCTGTTCGATCCACACTTCCCTGCGCGACCAGGGCTTCCGTGGGTGCACGGTCTTCGACTGCTTCGGCGCCGGCCAGCAGGTCACGCAGGTGACGTACGGCGGAGCCCACTGGCGCGACGTACCGGAGATGCTGGACGCCTTCCTGGTGATGCGCGACCTGCACGAGATGCGCTGGTATCTGTGGCGGGCCGAGACCCTCGTCGAGCCTGGCCAGCTTCGGGATCAGGTCGTCGCCGTCCGTCAGGAGCTGGAGACCGAGGCGGACTCGGAGGCGGGAGCGCTGCTCGCGACCGACACCGACTGGTACCGGCAGCAGGTTGGCCGGCTGCTGGACGAGGTCAGCTCGCTGGTGCGTGGTCCGGGCCGCGCGGACCACGCGGGCGCCGACCTGGCCGGTCGCTCATTCGTCGGGTCGGACCTCCGCGGCGCGTCGTTTCGTGGATCCCAGCTGATCGGGGCGGACCTGCGCGACGCCGACCTCGACCGTGCCGATCTCCTCGGCGCAGACCTGCGCGGCGCCGACGTCCGGGGTACGGCGCTCGCTGGTGCGCTGTTCCTCAGCCAGTTCCAGGTCAACGCCGTCGGCGGGGACGACCGGACCACGCTGCCCGTGGATCTCGATCGCCCCGCACACTGGACGTGACCGTGGCGTCCCTGTTGCTGATCGTCGTACTCGCCGCCGCGGTGTTCGTCGGCGCGCTGGTGCAGGGCGTGGTCGGGCTGGGCGTGGGGCTGGTGTTCGCGCCGATCGCGGCCACGCTGGTGCCGGAGCTGATGCCGGTGCTGCCTCTCTGGCTCGGCCTGGCCACCGCGAGCAGCTCGCTGCTGACCGAGCGTCACGGCATCGACTGGCACGTGATCCGCTGGGCGATGCCGGCGCGGGTCGCCGGCACCGCGGGCGGCATCTGGCTGGTCCTGCAGTTCACTCCGTCGCAGATCGGGATCGCGGTGGCGGTGATGGTGCTGCTGGCGGTCGCGCTGTCCGTGCGCAGTGTGACGGTCCCGGTCAACCGCGGCACGCTGGTCGGAGCCGGCCTGGCCGGGGGAGTGGCCGGCACCGCGACCTCGATAGCCGGGCCACCGATCGCGCTGCTGCTCCAGCACCGCAAGCCGAGCGAGGTACGGCCGACGCTGGCGGTGTTCTTCACCGTCGGTGCGGCCGTCAGCCTCGTCGGCCTGGCGGCGACCGGCGCGGCGCCTCCGGCCGCTTTCGGCATCGGCATCCTGCTGACGCCGTTCGTCTTCGCGGGGCTGTACGCCGGGGCGCGGGTGCGCGAGCGAGTCTCGCGCGAGAGGTTCCGGTACGCCGTACTCGTGGTCTGCGCGCTGTCGGCGCTGGTGCTGCTGGCGAAGTCGCTCGCCTAACGTCGCTGCATCTCCCAGGCCGCGCGGATGGCGTCACGGATGGCGTCGTCGTTGCCGTGGTCGAGCACCGCCTGCACCTTGCGGTGACGTTCCATGCGCGGCGGCACGCCGAACGTGTCGGGGTGGTCGTGCACCAACCGCTCGCGCACCGAGATATCGGTCCGGATCACCAGCGTCGTCGGGTCCTCGGCGCGCACCACCAGCCGGTCGTCGACGTACCACGCCGGTCGGCCGGCGGTGCCCTTCTTCTTGCAGCCCGGCAGGGTGGCGGCGAAGGCACCGACGTCCTCGAGGTCCATGGGTCGAACGCTAGCCTGGGCGCAGCCGCGCGATCGCGCGGCGACAAGCGACAGGAGACTCAACGGATGCGTGGCAAGCCGACCTGGTGGGACATTCAAGTGGATGACCTGGAGGTGGCCCAGCAGTTCTACGGGGCGGCGTTCGACTGGACCTTCCCGATGGCCGGACCGGACTTCGTCGTGGTCTTCGACGGCACCGAGCCGGTCGGCCAGCTCTACCTGCGCACCGAGCCGGCCGCGGGCCGCGGGATCCGGATGTACTTCGACACCGACGACCTCGAGGGCACGATCGCGAAGGTCGCCTCCGCCGGCGGCAAGGTGCTGGTCGAGCGGACGCCGATCAACCCGGAGATGGGCTGGTGGGCCGAGTTCGCCGACCCGAGCGGCGTGATCATCGGCCTGCGGACCCGGACCGCGGCTGCCCAGGGGTCCGCATGATCGTGGCATTCAGCATCAGCCCCATGGCCGGCGACGAGACCGGGTCGGTGACCGAGGCGGTCGCGGCGGCGGTCCGCGTCGTTCGCGAGTCCGGCCTGCCCAACGAGACCAACGCGATGTTCACCAACATCGAGGGGGAGTGGGACGAGGTGATGGCCGTGGTCAAGCGGGCCGTCGACGTCGTCGCCGAGGTCTCGCCGCGCGTCGGGCTGGTGCTGAAGGCCGACATCCGGCCCGGCCACACCGGCCAGCTCACCGCCAAGGTCGAACGGATAGAAGCGGCGCTAGAAAAGTGACGTCCGCCGTGGTCAGGGCACCGGGAAGTCTTGAGGAGGGCCTTCTCCGGTAGACCCGTCGACTTGCTCACGGAGCAGGTCGGCGTGCCCGGTGTGGCGGGCGTACTCCTCGATCATGTCCGCCAGCAACCGGCGCAGGCTCATCCCGTTTGGGGTCGTCTGATCCAGCCCACCGCGGGACAGCGCCTCTGCCAGCGCGTCGCGGGAGCGGTGCACAGTGTCGACCCAGAGCGCACGCAGCGCATCGGGGGTGTCATCGGCCGCCGTACTCCAGGCCCAGTCGTCCCAGTCACTCTCGACGTCCAGTTGGTCAAACGGCGCCCTGAACTGACGACCGGCGAGCCTGTGCTGGAAGTAGAGCTCCTCGACCCACGCCAGGTGTTTGAGCAGGCCTCCCAGCGTGACCGACGACGCGCCGAGCCGCAGACGCAGCCCCTCGGCGCTCACCCCGGCGCACTTCCACGCGAACGTGCGCCTGTTGCGTTCCAGGGTGATCACAGCCGTGTCGACCTCGTCGCCGCGCATAAAACGCTCGATGTCCCACTCCGGCGGCTGGCCAGGCGTGAAGCCGAAGGCGCTCGTCATGCGAGCAACCATAGGCATGCCTCCGGACGGGTGGCGTCAGAATTTCTGAGCCACCCGCCCCTCCAACGCGGGCTCGGCGGACGTATGTACCTGTGACGATGTAACGCACGAGGAGGAAACCGTGTCCGGAGAGCTGCGCGAGCGCCTCGGCGACCTGGCTGACCAGGCGCCGGCCACCGCGCCGATGCCCAACCTCTGGGAACAGGGCCGCCGCTACGGGCGCCGTCGCACCCTGACCCAGGTCGCGGTCGCGTCGTGCTGCCTGCTGCTCGCCGTCGGCGTGGGCACGGCGTGGGCCCAGCTGCGTGAGCCCGAGTTCCCTCCAGCGCGCGGCGACGAACCCGTGTACCTACCCGATCGCCTCTACAACCCGAGCCCGTGGTTGCCGGGTACGGACGACGAAGGGCCACTCGGACTGCTGGTCGCGATCATTGACGCCGAGCGGCGAAGTTGGATCTCCTCGCACAGCGGCCTTGTCGGCGTCTCCGCAACGACAGGCGACTATCGGTTCCTCGATGTTCCCGGCTGTGCTTGTGACTCGTTCGACGAGTCGCCACTCCTGTCGCCCGATGGGAGGTATGTCGCCTACCCGATCGTCGGCGACACGTCGGGCGAACCAAACACCGTGCGGGATAAGCCGGTCACCGGGCTCGCCATCTACGACGCGATCACCGGTGAGACTGTGCGCCACTCGGTCGAGTCCGCACACGGACTGGCGGACATCCAGATGGCCTGGATCGACGGCCACCTATGGTTCAACCTGTCCCACTGGAAGCACGGCGGAGCTGATGGTGCCAGCGGCGGTCCGATCAGGGTTTGGAGCTGGGATCCGGTCGCGGACGATGTTGCGCGACTCGCCGCCGCCGACAACCTCGACCTTGAGCTCGACGTGGTTGGGCGCGACCAGATCGGGACCATGTCGGACGGTTCGTCGCGGCTCCGGATCCTCGGCGACCGAGAGGACCTGAGCCACCCGCCGTTCACCATCAAACGAACGACCCTGGGCGGCTTCTTCGCCGACCCGACCAAGAAGAGGATCGCGACCGTTGGGGGTGGCGCGGACGAGACGATGTCGGACGGCAAGCCGCAACCGATCCTGGTCGGCACCGTACCGCTGGGGAAGAAGACCACCACGACCGTCGCGATGAACCGCGTTCCTCGGTTCCGGACCTATCGGCTCGTTGGCTGGCGCGACGTGAATCACGTGCTCGCCCACAACGGTGACTCGCCGTGGCTGATGAGCGTCGACGTACAAACTGGCGCCGCCGAACGCGTGACTCGACTGCCCGACGTCAACTGGGGAACCGGCACTCAGATCGCCAGCGACATGCTGACAGCGCCGATTGCGGAGGCGAAGGCGCCTCCGGCGCCGTGGGATCCGCGGGTGAAGCTCGGGCTGTCAGTGGGCGCGGTCGCCGCGGGCATCTGGGGACTCGTGACCCTGCTCCGGTGGAGGCGTCGTGGCCGGGCCTGAGGAGTTCGAGGAGTTCGTGGCGGCGCGGACGGCGGCGCTGCTGCGGACGGCGTACCTGCTGACAGGCAACCATCACGATGCCGAGGATCTGGTTCAGACCGCGCTGGTCAAGGTGGTGCCGCACTGGAGGCGGATCAACGGCAACCCGGAGGCGTACGTGCGCCGGATCCTGGTCCACGAGAACGTCTCCCGCTGGCGGCGCCGCCGGTGGCGCGAGGTGAGCAGTGAGCGGGCGCCGGAGCCGCGGGCGCCGAGCGAGCCGACCGACGAGCGGCTCGCCCTGCAGCAGGCCCTGGCCAAGCTGGCGCCCCGGCAGCGAGCGGTGATCGTGCTGCGCTACTTCGACGACCAGACCGAGGCCGAGACCGCTCGGCTGCTCGGCGTCTCGGTGGGGACGGTCAAGTCGCAGACCCGGGACGCGCTGACCAGGCTGCGTCAGCACCTGCCCGACCTCGAGGGCGACTGGCTGCCGGTGCCGTCGTGACGGTATGGCAGCATGCCGGACCGTGTACGACGCCCAGCTGCCGCCGCCCTATCCGCAGCCCCTCCCGCAGCGCCAGCGACGTCCGGTCGCGGGCGTGGTGCTCGCCGTACTCTCCGCGGTGCTGGTGCTGCTGGTCGCCATCACCGTTCCGGTCGTGATCGCGGTCCAGCGCGAGGAGCGGACCGCGGCGCTCGGGCCGGCGGCGGGCAGCGGCGAGCAGGCGGCGACGCTCGACGAGGTGGAGGAGTACCAGTCGCGGCGGGATCACACCGACGACGACGTGGACTACCCGCAGACCCCTCCGGTCGGCGGGCCGCACGCCGACGAGTGGCTGCAGTGCGGGGTGTACGACAAGCCGGTGCGCGACGAGAACGCGGTGCACTCGCTGGAGCACGGCACGATCTGGATCACCTACGACGCGGACGCGGTCGACGGCGACGGCGTCGCCGCGCTGGCCGAGGTGCTGCCCGACGAGGGCATCATCTCGCCGTACCCCGACCTGCCGGTTCCGGTCGTGGTGACGGTGTGGGACCGCCAGCTGCAGCTCGAGGGCGCCGACGACCCGCGGCTCGCGCTCTTCCTGGACGAGTACGGCGACGGCCACTCCTCGCCCGAGGCGAGGGCTTCGTGCGAGGGCGGCGTGAGCGGAGACAACGAGCCGACGGTGCCGGCCTGACCGGCCGGGCAGCGTGACAGTCTGGTCGGCGTGGACTCCGAGACCAAGAGCTACCGGACCGGCGACGAAGAGACCGTCCTCGACCTGACGGCCGATGCGGCGGACTTCGTCGCCGGGCGCGGCGTCGGCCTGCTCCAGGTGTTCGTGCCGCACGCGACCGCCGGGCTGGCGATCCTCGAGACCGGCGCCGGCAGCGACCTGGACCTGCTGATGGCACTGCGCGAGCTGCTGCCGGCCGACGACCGCTGGCGGCACCGGCACGGCTCACCTGGCCACGGCCGATCGCACGTGATGCCGGCGCTGATCCCGCCGTACGCCACCGTTCCGGTCCTCGGCGGCCGGCTCGCGCTCGGCACCTGGCAGAGCATCTGCCTGGTCGACCTGAACATCGACAACGCCGAGCGCGAGGTCCGGTTCAGCTTCCTGGCCGGCTAGGGTCGTGTCGCCCGGACCCGCAGCACCGCCGAGTCGACCTGGGGCGGCGGCGCGAACGCGGACCGAGGCACCGGCATCCCGACCTCGAGCTGGTACCGGCGCGCATGCCGGGCGCGCGGCGGCGAGCCGGCCAGCCGCCGGGCCGCGGTCCGCTGCAGGACCAGGTCGGCCGACAGCAGCCGGTCGGTGCCGAGCAGCAGCCGGAGGACCGAGGTCGACAGCTGATACGGCGGGCTCGCGACCACCCGGAACGGCCGGCGCGGTAGCCGCAGCCCGGCCAGGTCGGTGCGGACCACGGTGACCGGCCGGTCGGCGTACCGCTCCCGGAGCTGCGCGGCCCGCCGCGGGTGCAGCTCGACGGCGATCACCCGGGCACCGGCGTCGAGGAGTGGCTCGGTCAGGGCGCCGGTGCCGGCGCCGAGGTCGAGCACGAGGTCGCCCGGAGCGACAGGGGAGGCGTCGACCACGCGTCGCGCCCAGTGGTCACGAAGCGGATGCCAGCCCCACGCCCTCCGGGACGGCTGCCCGGACACGACGCACCATCACGAACATGTTCATGACTGCGACGCTATCGACGTGCCCGGGCAGACGCAGGTGGTTTTCTACGCCGGTCGTCAGGGCAGCAGCAGCATGGTGTCGCCGAACTCGTGCCACAGGTAGGACGGCCCGTCGGGCCGGGTGATCTCCCGATAGGCGGACGCCACCAGGTCGCGGCCGGCGACCGCCTCCAGCAGGTGCAGGTGGCTGGCCTCGGGCTCGTGGAGACCGGTAAGCAGCCCGGTGACCACCCGTGCCGGCCGCTCCGGACCGAGCACGAGCGAGGTCCAGCCTGCCGACGGCACAACCCGGTCGCCCGCGGCCGCCGACTCCAGCGCCCGCGCGACGGTGGTGCCGACCGCGACGACCCGGCGGCCCGCCTGTCGCGCCGAGTTCACCAGCCGTGCGGTCGTGGCCGGCACCAGGTAGCGCTCGGGCTGCGGCGGCTCGTGCGACTCCTGGCTGGAGACGCCGGTGTGTAGCACGATCGGCGCGATCGTCACGTCGCGCGCCATCAGCCTGACCAGCAGCTCGGCGGTGAGCGGCCGGCCGGCGGACGGCATCTCCGCGCTGCCGAGCCCGTCGGGGTGCCGGCGGTCGGCGTACACGTTCTGCAGCGTGTCGAGCGGCCACTCGCCGTCGAGGTAGGAGTAGCGGATCGGGTGCCCGTGCTGATCCAGGTAGTCGACCGCGGAGACCGCCGGCAGCGGCACAGCCCGCCACAACCGGGTCTGTCTGGCCGGGTGCGGCGCGATGACCCGGAGCCGGACTCCGCCGGGCAGGCGGAGCACTTCCCCGGCCGTCGGCAGTGCCGGCCCGGCGCGGTCGGGCAGCCGTACCTCCACCACCCAAGAGCCGTCGTCGAGCTCGGTGGAGAAATGCAGCGTGGTGGGGCAGCCGTGCCGCTCGATGTCGACAGCAGCCGGCAGGGTGGCGCTGGTGTTGACGACCAGGAGGTCGCCCGGCCGGAGGAAGTCGGCGAGGTCGCGGGCCCGGGCGTGCACCACTCCGGACCGGCTCGCCACCGCCAGCCTGACGCCGTCCCGGGTCAGCCCACGGGCCTCGGGCGGGACGGTCGCCTCGTTGGCGTCGGGTACGTCGAAGCGGACGGCCAGCTCGGTGCTCACGCGGGCACCTCCGCCGGCGAGGCGCCGACCTCGGCCGCGCGGTAGCGGCCGGACGGCAGTCCGCTGCTCAGCACCCGCAGGATCGACGGCACCGCCGCCCACGGCTCGGGCCGGTCGGAGATGTCCTCGCCCGGGAAGGCGTCCTGGTGCATCGCGGTGCGCATGTCGCCGGGGTCGACGGCGTACACGTTGAGCAGCGGCTCCTCGGCGGCCAGGATCCTGCTGGCGTGGTCGAGTGCCGCCTTCGACGAGCCGTAGCCGCCCCACGTCTCGTACGGCTCGACGGCCGCGTCCGAGGAGAGGTCCAGCACCGTCCCGTGGTTCGCGCGGAGCTGGGGGAGCAGCTCGCGGACCAGCGCGAGCGGGGCGACCACGTTGGTGTCGAGGATGCGGAGGTACGTCGCGGGGTCCAGGTCGGCGAACGCCGGCAGCGGGCTGGCGCCGAGGGTGCTGGCGTTGTTGACCAGCAGGTTCGCCCCGCCGAGGGCGGCGGCCGCGGCGGCGAGCTGGGTCCGGTGCTCCGGGTCGGTCACGTCGCCCGGGACGGGGGAGTGGTTGCCGGGGAGGTCGGCGAAGGCGGCGGCGAGTGCCTGGGCGTCGCGGGCGTCGCCGACCACCTGCCAGCCGCCGCGGGCGAGGGCCCGGGCGAGCTCGAGGCCGAGTCCCTGCGAGGCTCCGGTGATGACTGCGACAGGCATGTTGGTCTCCTTGGTGTTGACGTGCGTCGAGGTGTCACCACCAGCCTGCAAGTTAAAGTGAACTTGAATTCAAGGGGCTGGCTCGAATTCCTGACAGCGGCGAGCGGCGGATGCTCCAATGGCGGAGTGCGGTTCACCGTCGAGACGACGGCTTCGCCCGAGCAGGTACTGCGGGCGATGACGGACTTCAGCGACCGCCGGCTGCAGACCTGGAGCCGCACGCTCGACCCGAAGCGGTACGAGGTGCGCGGTCAGGGGGACACCTGGGCGCTGGCGAAGGAAGCGAGTCCTGGATCGCCGTTCTGGGTGGTCGCCCGCTACGACTGGTCCGACCCCGCCGTGATCCGCTGGACGGTCGAGGAGAGCAGCTACGGAGGCACTGGCGACGGCGTGGTTCGGATCGAGCCGGGACGCGACGGAGGCGCCCGGCTGCGGGTGGAGTGGGGTAACGCCGGTGCGCGCGCCGCACAGAAGCCGCTGCTCTTCGTGCTCCACCTCCGCCCGATGGGCTGGGTCGTCTCCCGGATGTGGACCACTGCCTTGAACCGCTATGCGGAGTCCGAGGCGAGCTAAGCGAACATATGTTCGAGAATCGGCTATGGTGGGAGCATGCCCACCTACGTCGCCCCACCGGGCTGGCCGTCGCAGGTTCGTGAGCCAGGTGCGCCGGGCTGGGAGCGGAGCGCGGTCAACTGGCTGCTCGACATCAGCCCGCCCGACTACCGCGGCTACCTCACGCTGCGCCGGCACCCACTCCTGCTCGTGCGCTTCGCGCTGCACCACGTCGAGGCGAGTCAGGCGGCCTGCCGGCGCGGCCTGAGCGAGGCGAGGGTGGAGTTCCGTGACCTCGCCGACCTGGACACGATCGAGGCCGCGATCCAGACCTGGCACGTCGAGCAGGCCCGGCTCCTCGGCGTACGCCGCGCGGTCGGCCTGGTCGAGGAGGCTCTCCGCGGCCGCCGATTCGTCGCGAGACTGTAGAGCCAGGCCCAGCGCGCGCCGGTAACGTCTCCGTCGTGCGTCGGTTCGCGAGCGTGATCCTGGTCGACCCCAAGGGGCGAGTGCTGCTCCAGGAGCGGGACGAGCACCCGCTGATCGACCCGGAGCGCTGGGGCTTCGTCGGCGGCTCGGTGGAGCCGGGCGAGGCCGACGAGGCGGCCGCCTACCGCGAGCTCGCGGAGGAGACCGGCGTCCACCTCGACGGCGGGCTTGAGCTGTACGGCGAGTTCACGGTCCACCACGTCGAGACCCGGAGCGACGACCAGGTCCAGGTCTGGACGGCAGCCACCTCACTCGACGACGCCGACATCGTGGTCGGGGAGGGGCGGCAGATCGTGTTCGTCGAGCCAGCGACCGTGTCGAGTCTCAGCCTGACCGCGGCCGCACGGGCGGTGCTGATCGACTACCTCGACTCATCGATGTACCGGCGGCTGAGCGGAGCCGGCGCATGATCGCGGAGCGGGTCGCGGCGGCGATCCTGGTCGACAGCCGGGGCTGGCTGCTGCTCCAGGAGCGCGACGCGCATGCCCCGCGGGCCGCCAACCAGTGGGGCCTTCCGGGTGGGCATGTCGAGTCCGGTGAGGAGTTCGAGCAGGCCGTGCACCGCGAGCTGCTCGAGGAGACCGGGCTCCGGACGGCCGAGCTGACGCTGTGGGCCGCGGAGCAGCGCCGCGACTACGACGACGCGGAGCCGGTCAGCTACCAGATCTTCGTCGGCGCCATCGTAGCCACCGACGACGACATCGTCCTCGGCGAAGGCAGGCAGATCGTGTTCGTGGCCCCGGAGGTGGTCCCGACGCTCGACCGGGCCGCGGCAGCGGCCCACTTCACGTCCGCCTTCCTCGCCTCGGACACCTATCGACGGCTGACAGGAGCCAGCTCATGACCTTCAAGGTTCACCAGATGCCGGCGATGGGCGCCGAGGACGTGGTCGTCGGCCTCGGCGGCAAGCACGAGGGTGCGGTCTTCACCGGCACCGAGGACGGCAGCATCTACCGGCTGTCCCACGACGGGGCCCGGGTCGACCGGGTCGCGCACACCGGAGGCCGGCCGCTCGGCATCGAGGTGGACCCCGACGGGCGGCTGCTGGTCTGCGACGCGCACCGCGGCGTACTCCGGGTCGACCCGGACTCAGGCGGCGTCGAGCAGCTCACCGACCGGGTCAACGGCGTCAAGATGATGTTCTGCAACAACGCCGCGATCGCCACGAGCGGCGACGTGTGGTTCTCCGACTCCTCCAAGCACTTCAGCATCGAGAAGTGGAAGGACGACTTCGTCCAGAACACCCGCACCGGGCGGTTGCTGGTGATGCGGCCCGACGGCCGGGTCGAGGTGAAGCTGGAGCGGCTGGCGTTCGCGAACGGGGTGGCGCTGGCGCGGGGCGAGTCGTACGTCGCGGTTGCCGAGACCGGCGCCCGGACCGTGGCCCGGCTCTGGCTGACCGGCGCGAAGGCCGGGCAGCGCGACTTCCTGGCTACCGACCTGCCGGGCTACCCGGACAACATCGCGCGCGGCAGCGACGGTCTGATCTGGGTGACGATCGCCTCACCGACCGACGCGGTGGTGGAGCGGCTGCAGCAGGCGCCGATGTGGGTACGGCGCCAGGTCACCCGGATCCCCGAGCGGGCGCAGCCCAAGCCCAAGCGCACGGTCCGCGCCCAGGCGTTCGACGACACCGGTGCGCTGGTCCACGACGTCGACGTCGAGACCTCGGACTATCACATGGCCACCGGCGTCCGTGAGCACGACGGCCGGGTCTGGTTCGGCAGCCTGCACGAGCCGGCAGTTGCCGTAGTCGACCTCTGAACGCGTTCAAGAGCCCGTTAGACTCGGACGACCTGCCACCGACAGACCGGAGGATCGGCCGACATGGGCTACCTGGAGTCGATCACGACCCCGCGTGACCTGCGCGACCTCAGCGGGACCCAGCTGGATGACCTCGCGGCGGAGGTTCGCGACACCCTGGTCCGGACCTGCTCACGCACCGGCGGCCACCTCGGCCCCAACCTCGGCGTGGTCGAGCTGACCCTGGCCATCCACCGGGTCTTCGACTCGCCGACCGACCGTGTCGTGTTCGACACCGGACACCAGGCCTACGTCCACAAGCTGCTGACGGGCCGCCACGAGAGCTTCGGCACGCTGCGCCAGGAGGGTGGGGTCAGCGGCTACCCGAGCCAGTCCGAGTCCGACCACGACATCGTGGAGAACTCGCACGCCTCCACCGCGCTCTGCTACGCCGACGGGCTCGCGAAGGCCTACGCGATCCGCGGCGAGGACCGCCACGTCGTGGCCGTGATCGGCGACGGCGCGCTCACCGGCGGCATGGCCTGGGAGGCGCTCAACAACATCGCGATCGCCAAGAAGAGCCGGCTGGTGATCGTGGTCAACGACAACGGCCGCTCGTACACCCCGACCATCGGCGGTCTCGCCGAGGCGCTGTCCAGCCTGCGCACCAACCCGCGCTACGAGCAGGTGCTCGACCTGGTGAAGCGGCGGCTGACCGCGGTCCCGGCGGTCGGCAACACGGCGTACGACGCCCTGCACGCGGTCAAGAAGGGGCTCAAGGACGCGCTCGCGCCGCAGGGACTCTTCGAGGACCTCGGCCTGAAGTACGTCGGGCCGGTCGACGGTCACGACCGCGAGGCGATGGAGCACGCCCTCACCCAGGCCAAGCGGTTCGGAGGTCCGGTGATCGTGCACGCGATCACCCGCAAGGGCTTCGGCTACGAGCACGCCGAGCAGCACGAGGCCGACCAGTTCCACTCGCCTGGCGCGTTCGACGTCGAGACCGGCGAGGAGAAGCCCAAGGGCCAGATCTGGACCGACGTGTTCGCCGACGAGATCGTGCGGATCGGCGACCGCCGCAAGGACGTCGTGGCGATTACCGCGGCAATGATGCACCCGGTCGGGCTGCACCACTTCGCCGCGAAGTTCCCCGACCGCACCTTCGACGTCGGCATCGCCGAGCAGCACGCCGCTACGTCGGCCGCGGGGCTGGCGCTCGGCGGGCTGCACCCGGTGGTCGCGATCTATGCGACGTTCCTGAACCGTGCGTTCGACCAGGTGCTGATGGACGTCGCCCTGCACAAGTGCGGAGTGACGTTCGTGCTCGACCGCTCCGGCGTGACCGGCGACGACGGCGCCAGCCACAACGGCATGTGGGACATGTCGATCCTGCAGGTGGTGCCGGGCCTCCGGCTGGCGGCCCCGCGCGACGGTGCCCGGCTGCGTGAGCTGCTCGGCGAGGCGGTGCAGGTCGACGACGCACCGACCGTGGTGCGCTTCCCGAAGGGCCCGCCGCCGGCCGACATCGAGGCGGTCGGCAAGGCGGGCGGCGCGGACGTGCTGGTCCGCAACGGCACCAAGGACGTGCTGATCGTCGCGGTCGGCTCGATGGGTGCGGTCGGAGTCGAGGTGGCCGAGCGGCTGGTTGCGCAGGGCATCGGCGTCACCGTCGTCGACCCGCGGTGGGTCAAGCCGGTCGACCCGGCGATCATCGACCTGGCGCGCGAGCACCGGCTGGTGGTCAGCATCGAGGACAACGGCAAGGTCGGCGGCTGTGGCGCCGTACTCCTGCAGACGCTGAACGACGCCGGCGTGCACACTCCGTTCCGGCTGCACGGCATCCCGCAGGAGTTCCTCGACCACGCGAAGCGGGCGGCCATCCTGGAGCGGATCGGGCTGACCCCGCAGGCGATCGCGCTGGAGATCGTGGAGGACATCACCGCCCTCACCGATGGACGAACCGAGCTCGCACCAAATAGTCCCTCCTGACCGGCTGTCCGACAGGCCGGTTCGGCCACTACGGTGAGGCGGTATGGATCTCTTCCGTACCAAGTCGGTCGAGCAGTCGATCGCCGAGACAGATGAGCCCGAGCATCGCCTGAAGAAGAACCTCGGCGCCCTCGACCTGGTGGTCTTCGGCGTCGGCGTGATCATCGGCGCCGGCATTTTCGTCTACACCGGCCGGGTCGCCGCGACCAACTCCGGCCCCGCCATCGCCCTGTCCTTCGTGATCGCCGGTGTCGCCTGCGCGCTGGCCGCGCTCTGCTACGCCGAGTTCGCGTCGACGGTGCCGGTCGCCGGCAGTGCTTATACCTTCAGCTACGCCACCTTCGGCGAGCTGATCGCCTGGATCATCGGCTGGGACCTGGCGCTGGAGTTCACCGTCGGTGCGGCCGCGCTCTCGGTCGGCTTCTCGGGCTATCTGCAGAATCTGCTCGACGGGACGTTCCTGGAGATCCCGACCTCGCTCGCGTCGGCCGAGGACGGCCTGTTGAACCTGCCCGCGGTGCTGATCGCGCTGCTGGTCACGTTCGTGCTGATCCGCGGGATCAAGCTGTCCAGCCGGATCAACCAGGTCGTCGTGGCGATCAAGCTGGCGGTGATCGCGGCGGTGATCATCTTCGGCATCGCGCACATCAAGTCCAGCAACTACACGCCGTTCATCCCCGAGTCCCAGCCGACCGGCGACGCCGACGGCTCATTCCTGAAGCTGCCGTTGATCACCTCGCTGTTCGGCCTGGAGCCGGCGGTGTTCGGCGTGGCCGGGGTCGTGGCCGGCGCCGCTGTCGTCTTCTTCGCGTTCATCGGCTTCGACGTCGTCGCGACCACCGCGGAGGAGACCAGGAACCCGCAGCGCGACGTACCGATCGGCGTCCTCGGCTCGCTCGCGATCGTGACCGGGCTGTACGTCGCGGTCAGCCTGGTGATCACCGGCATGCAGAGCTACACCGACATCGATCCCGAGGACGCCGCCCCGCTCGCCACCGCGTTCGACGCGGCCGGCGTGAGCTGGATGGGCGACCTGATCGCGACCGGCGCCTGCATCGGGCTCACGGTCGTCGTCCTGATCCTGATGCTCGGCCAGACCCGGGTCGCGTTCGCGATGGCGCGCGACGGGCTGCTGCCGATCAGTCTGGCGAAGGTGCACCCGGAGTTCGGTACGCCGTACCGGATCACGATGATCACCGGTGTCGTGGTCGCGGTGATGGCCGGCTTCGTGAGCTTCGAGACGCTCGGCGACCTGGTCAGCATCGGCACGCTTTTCGCGTTCATCCTCGTCAGCATCGGCGTGGTGGTGCTGCGGCGTACCCGGCCGGACCTGCCGCGCGCGTTCCGGACTCCACTGGCGCCTGTCGTGGCCACGCTGTCGGTGCTGCTGTGCCTCTACTTGATGCTGAACCTGGTCGGCGAGACCTGGGTCCGGTTCGGGGTGTGGATGGCGCTCGGCTTCGTTGTCTACTTCGTCTACAGCCATCGCAACAGCCGGCTAGGCGCGCACGGCGACCAGAGGCCCGGGGAGCCGCTCACCAAGCAGATCTGAGCGGCCTCGGCACCATTGCGAGGAAGCCGAGACATCGCACGCAACAGGGGTACCCGTCCGAATCGGACGGGTACCCCTGTTGGTTCGCCTGCCGTGTGCCGTTGGGTCAGCCCTTCAGCACGACCTTGGTGGCCCTCTCGGTGAAGTCCCAGACCCGCTGCGACAGCGCCTTGCTCATCCGGACGCAGCCGTGCGACTCATTGAGGTTGGTGCCGAGGATGTAGTCGGCGTGGATTGGCGCGCCGTTCGAGATGTAGCGCGGGATCCCGTGGAAGCCGAAGCCGCACGGCGCCCAGCGGACGAAGTTGTCGAGCCAGAGCGTCTTGGAGTTGTCGCGGTTCAGCTTGATCCGAGCGGCGCGGCCGCAGTAGGAGCCGGTGCGGTAGGTGCCCGGCGGCATGTTCGGGTTGTCGACCACGCCACCCTGGGCCGCGACGGTGCCGTCCGCGCGGACCAGCCAGAGCCAGTTCTGCTTACGGGCGAGCACGATCCGGCGGCCGGTCCCGGTGCCGGACGGCACCGGACGCACGTTGCAGCGACGGGCCTTCGTTGAGTACAGGCGGTTGACGGTGACCCGGTCGAGCCGGCCGTTCTGGGCGAACCCATGCCGGGACTGGAACCGGATGACGGCCGACTTGGTCCAGGTGCCGAAGCTGCCGTCCACTGGCCCGGCGCTGCAGCGCAGCGTGTTGAGCCGCTTCTGGGCCCTCTTGATGCCGGCAGACGCGGACGCCTGTGCGGAGGCCTGTGCGGGGGCCGATGCAGACGCCGGTGCAGATGCTTGCGCGGGCGCGAGGGTGACGCCCAGCGTGAGTGCGGTGATGGCCGCGACTATGACGGCGGCGAGTGGCTTGAACACGGTGTCTCCAACGTTCGTTTCGATTCGAGCGCCGGGCCCTCGTGACCCGACATCAGTGTGACGCAGTTACCGCGCCGGAAGTTGCTTCGCTCCGGAATGCGGTGCGGTGCGGAAGGTGTTGACCGGGGGCCCCTATCGTGGAGGGAGCGCAACCGACAGTGAGGTGTCTTGGTGGTTCAGCCGTCCAACTTCGTCCACATCGTCGACGACCCGGGTCTGGATGACCTCGAGTCGCCGGTGCTGGTGGTCGTGCTCGACGGGTTCCTCGACGCCGGCAACGCCGCCCAGACTGCGGCGGAGCACCTGCTCGGTATCGACACCGGTCCGGTCGTCGCTACCTTCGAGGTCGACGCGTTCTACGACTACCGCGCCCGCCGGCCACCGCTGAGCTTCGTGCGTGACCACTACGAGCAGTACGACGCGCCCAGCCTAGTGGTCCGGCTCCAGCACGACAGCGCGGGCACGCCGTACCTGCTGCTGCGTGGTCCCGAGCCGGACACCTACTGGGAGGCGTTCGCGCGCGCGGTCCGCACCGTCGTCGAGAGGTTCGAGGTCACCCGCGTGGTCTCGCTCGGCTCGGTGCCGATGGGCGTGCCCCACACCCGGCCGATCTCGGTCACCCCGCACGCCAACAACCCGGGCCTAGTGGTCCGTCCCGATCGGCGGTTCCAGGGCGAGCTCCGGGTGCCGTCGAGCGCCCAGTCGCTGCTCGAGCTGCGGCTCGGCCAGTGGCAGCACGACGCGATGGGCTTCGTCGCCCACATCCCGCACTACCTCGCGCAGATGGAGTACCCGCGTGCCGCCGTCGCCCTGCTGGAGGAGCTCGAGCGGGCCACGGCGCTGATGTTCGACCTGGGCTCCCTGCGGACCGCGGCCGAGGAGACCGAGGCCGAGGTGGCTCGTTACCTCGCCGACAACGACGAGGTGCGCACCGTCGTCGAGGGCCTGGAGCGGCAGTACGACGCGTTCCACCGCGCCGAGGAGGCGGGCTCAAACCTGCTCGCCGAGGACCAGCCGCTGCCCACCGGCGAGGAGATCGGCGCGCAGTTCGAGCGGTTCCTGGCCGGGCTCGACGGCCCGGACAACCCCCCGCAGCCGCAGTAGTTCCTTCCACGCGTTGTCAGGCGCGTTTCACCGAAAGAGGCACCCATGCCCGCGTCAGCCGAAGAGCTGGTCGAGCTTCTCGATCTCGAGACCATCGACGTCAACCTGTTCCGCGGCCGTCAGCCCGACACCTCGCTGCAGCGGGTGTTCGGCGGCCAGGTCGCGGCGCAGGCTCTGATCGCCGGCCAGCGCACTGCCGACCCCGGCTACGCCGTGCACTCGCTGCACTCCTACTTCCTGCTGCCCGGTGACACCGCCGTACCGATCGTGTACGACGTGGAGTCGGTACGCGACGGCCGCTCCTTCGCCACCCGCCGGGTGCTCGCCCGCCAGCACGGCCGGCCGATCTACGCGATGACCGTGAACCTCCAGCGCGCCGAGGAGGGCTACGAGCACCAGGACGAGATGCCCGAGGTGATCGCGCCCGAGGAGGGGCTGGACCTAGCGAAGCTGTTCCGAGCCCGCGACTCCGATCCGGACGGCACCTGGGAGCGGGAGTGGGCAGCGCTCGACGTCCGCTACGTCGGCAACACCCACCGCGGCCTGGAGCCCGACCCGGGCCGGGTCGCGCAGTCGCGGCTCTGGATCCGGGTGGCCGGTGCCCTCGGCGACGACCCGCTGCTACAGCAGGCGGCGTTCACCTACGCCAGCGACATGACCCTGCTCGGCTCGACGCTCACCCCGCACGGCGTGAACCTGTCCAGCCCGGAGATCCAGGCGGCGTCGCTGGACCACACAATCTGGTTCCACCGGCCGTTCCGTGCCGACGAGTGGTGGCTCTACGACCAGACCTCACCGTCCGCCGGCGGCGGCCGCGGCCTGGCGCTGGCCCGGGTGTTCACCCAGGACGGCACCCTCGTCGCCACCGTCGCCCAGGAGGGCCTCATCCGCCACCGCAAGTAGCGCGAATCCGCGATAGTCCAGAACGTTTGACATCACTTTTGGCCACCAGATGATGCCGAACGTTCTGGACTATCCGTTTGCTAGGGCTTGAGGGTGCGGCCGAGGAGGTGGGGGGCGCCGGACTTCGGGCTGGTCAGCGAGAACTCGAAGCCCTCGCCGGCCGGCCGCGACCCGAACGCCACCGTGCTCGGCAGGAACACCGGCTTCTTGAACGCGACCTCGACGGTCACCGCGTCGGGCAGCCGGTTCTCCAGCTGCGCGATGCAGCGCGCCTTGGTCCACATGCCGTGCGCGATCTGCCGCTTGAAGCCGAGAGCCTTTGCGGTCAGCGGGTAGAGGTGGATCGGGTTGTAGTCGCCGGACACCGCGGCGTACCGACGTCCGAGGTCGCCGGGCAGCTTCCACACCGTGCCGCTCGGCGGCACGTCCTGGAACGCCGTACCGCTGCCGGCGTCGGCCGAGCCCTTGCCGAGGCGGAGGTAGGTCGAGGTGCTCCGCCACACCGGCTCGTCGCCGGAGACCACCTCGGTCACGAAGTCGAGGGTGGGGCCCTTGGCGTGCTTGCGCGGGTTCGCGACCCGGGTGGTGACGGTCAGCGTCTCGTCGACGCCGATCGGCCGGAGTCCGGTGATCGAGTTCTCCAGGTGCACGGTCCCGATGGCCGGGAACGGGAAGCCCGGGTCGGTCATGATCGCCATGTGCAGCGGGAACGCCAGCATGTGCGGGTAGGGGAGCGGCACGTTGTCCTTGACCGGGAAGCCGCACACCGCGGCGTACTTCTCGACATGGCCCCGGTCGACGGCGACCTCGCGCCGGTACGACAGCTTTCTCGGGTCCTCCTTCGGGTTCTTGCGTACGCCGGGCAGCCGGCCCACGCCGGGCAGTGCCGGCAGCGCGGCCTTCAGCAGGGTGCCGACGCCGGCGCCGCCGTCGAGAGTCTTCGGCTCCATCGCAGCCTCCACGTCAGGCGCCCAGCATCATCTGGCCGCAGACCCGGACAACGTTGCCGTTGACGGCGGTCGAGGCCGGGCTGGCGAACCAGGCGATGGTCTCGGCGACGTCGACCGGCAGTCCACCCTGCGACATCGAGTTGAGGCGGCGTCCCACCTCGCGAGTCGCGAACGGGACGGCGGCGGTCATCTTGGTCTCGATGAAGCCGGGCGCGACAGCGTTGATCGTCACGCCCTTCTTCAGCTCGCCGGCGAGCGAGTCGACCAGGCCGATGACGCCCGCCTTTGAGGCGGCGTAGTTGGTCTGGCCGACGTTGCCGGCGATGCCCGCGATCGAGGCGACACCGATGATCCGGCCGTTGTCGTTGATCACCTTCTGGTCGAGCAGCTCGCGGGTGATCCGCTCCGGCGCGGTCAGGTTGACCGCGATCACGGATGCCCAGCGGTCCTCGGCCATGTTCGCGAGCTTCTTGTCGCGGGTGATGCCGGCGTTGTGGACCACGATGTCGACGCCGCCGTGCCGCGTCTTGAGCTCGTGGGCGATCCGCTGCGGGGCGTCCTTGGCGGTGATGTCGAGGGTCAGGTAGTCGCCGTCCAGCTCCTTCATCACCGACTGCAGCTCGCTCGCGGCCTGCGGTACGTCGACACCGACGACCGTGGCGCCGTCACGGTGCAGCACCCGCGCGATCTGCTCGCCGATGCCACGGCTGGCGCCGGTGACCAGCGCGATCTTGCCGGTCAGCGGCTTGTCCCAGTCGGCCACCTCGCCGGCCTTCTTGCCGCCGACCGCGCCGATCCGGACCACCTGGCCGGAGACGTACGCCGACTTCGGCGACAGGAAGAACGCGAGGGTCGAAGCGAGCGCGTCGTCGGCGCCGGGGGTGACGTAGACGAGCTGACTGGTGCCGCCGCGCCCGATCTCCTTGCCGAGCGAGCGTGTGAAGCCCTCGAGCGCGCGCTGGGCGACGCGCTCCTCGGCGGAGGCGGCCGCGGTCGGCGTCGTACCGAGAACCACAATCCGGGAGCAGGATTCGAGGCTGCGCATCACCGGCGTGAAGAACTCCTGCAGCTGGATCAGCTGGTCGGTGGAGGTGATCCCGGTGGCGTCGAAGACCAGACCCTTGAACCGGGCGCCCTCTGTCGCGGCGGCCGCGGTCTCGATGCCGAGGTCCTTCAGCACGACCGGCAGCCGGTCGGCGAGCCGGCCGGCACCGCCGACGAGCACGGTGCCGGTGACAAGGGGCGCGCCCTCGGTCCAGCGGTCGAGCTCGACCGGGTTCGGCAGGCCGAGGTTCTTGACGAACAGCTTTCCGAGCGGTGACTGCACGAAGCCCTGGTAACGGTCGCTCATTGCTGGTGACTTCCTCCGGATCGATAAACCCTGGTTGCACAGACGGAGAGTGCCTGCGCGAGTATGTAACTAGATGTGTAACTCTGAGTCCACATTTCGTGATCTGGCACTCACAGCGTTCCCCGGGCGCCTCCGAAGCGCAAGGATGGGCACACCGAGACGTTGAACAGCACAGAACCGACTAAACCAGACAGCAGCACCAGACAGGCAACAGGAGTTCGCAGATGCAGGCCAAGACCCGTCGCGTGGCGATCATCGGTGGTAACCGGATCCCGTTCGCGCGCTCGAACACCGTCTACTCGACCGCCTCCAACCAGGAGATGCTGACCGCCGCGCTCGACGGCCTGGTCGCCCGCTACGGGCTCGAGGGTGAGCGGCTCGGCGAGTTCGTCGCCGGCGCCGTACTCAAGCACTCGCGCGACTTCAACCTCGCCCGCGAGGTCGTCCTCGGCTCGAAGCTGTCGCCCGAGACCCCGGCCACCGACATCCAGCAGGCGTGCGGCACCGGCCTGCAGGCCGCGATCCAGGTCGCCAACAAGATCGCCCTCGGCCAGATCGAGGTCGGCATCGCCGGCGGCGCCGACACCACGTCGGACGCGCCACTGGCGGTCGGCGACAAGCTGCGCAAGAAGCTGATCGCGGTCAACTCCGCGCGCGACACCAAGGGCCGTCTCGCCGCGCTGGCCAAGATCCGGCCCGGCGACATCTCGCTGGCGATCCCGCAGAACGGCGAGCCGCGCACCGGCCTGTCCATGGGTGAGCACCAGGCGCTGACGACCCTGGAGTGGCAGATCACCCGCGAGGCGCAGGACGAGCTGGCCGTCGCCTCCCACCAGAACCTCGCCGCGTCGTACGACGCCGGCTGGCAGGACGATCTGATCTCGCCGTTCCGTGGCATCGACCGCGACCAGAACCTGCGCGCCGACTCCTCGCTGGAGAAGCTCGCGAAGCTCAAGCCGGTGTTCGGCAAGGGCGAGGCCGCGACGATGACGGCCGCCAACTCGACCCCGCTGACCGATGGCGCCTCGACGGTGCTGCTCGCGTCGGAGGAGTGGGCGAAGGAGAAGGGCCTGCCGGTGCTGGCCTACATCTCCGACTACGAGACCGCCGCGGTCGACTTCGTGCACGGGGGGGAGGGCCTGCTGATGGCGCCGGCGTATGCCATGGCCCGGATGCTGCAGCGCAACGACGCCCAGCTGCAGGACTTCGACTTCTACGAGATCCATGAGGCGTTCGCCTCCCAGGTGCTGTCCACGCTCAAGGCGTGGGAGGACCCGATCTTCTGCAAGGAGCGGCTCGGCCTGGACGCCCCGCTCGGCTCCATCGACCGGGCCAAGCTCAACGTCAAGGGCTCCTCGCTCGCGGCCGGCCACCCGTTCGCCGCGACCGGCGCCCGGATCCTGGCCAACACCGCCAAGCTGCTCGCCGAGAACGGCAAGGGCCGGGCGGTCATCTCCGTGTGCGCGGCGGGCGGCCAGGGCGTCACCGCGATCATCGAACGTCCCTAACTCCGGACCCGGGTTGACCCGACGACGAGTCGGCGTCAGTTTCGTGGGTACACACGATCAACTGGCGCCGGCCTCGGCGGAAGCGAGAGGACGATTCGGATGAGCGACGTAGACGCGGTACTGGACGAAGCCGGACTCACCAACACCCATGTGCGGGACTACGTCCGACACTGGGCGGGCATCACGGGCGCAGCCCGGGTCGAGGTGGTCGGGGCGGCTGACGACGCGCGCCTGATCGAGGAGTCGCTCGAGGCCGGTGAGCTGCTGCCTGCCGGCGACGGCCTCTACTACTCCCGCAGCTACCACAAGGACACCGCCCGCTCCGAGGAGCGGACCATCGTCGCCACCAGCAGTGAGAGCGACCAGGGCGTCTACAACAACTGGTGCCCGGCCGCGGAGATGAAGCCGAAGCTCGAGGGCCTGATGCGCGGCGCCTCGGCCGGCAAGACGATGTACGTCATTCCGTACCTGATGGCGCCTAAGGGCTCGCCGCTGGAGCGGTACGCCGCGGGGGTCGAGCTCACCGACAACCGCAACGTCGTACTCCAGATGAACCGGATGGCGCGCACCGGCGTCGAGTTCGTCAACGACCTGGGCGACTCCTTCGTGCGCGCGGTGCACGTGACCGGTGACCTGGAGAACCTCGGTCAGGGCACGCCGGACGACGCGCGCTACTTCGTGACCGTGGCCGACGAGCGGACCATCCTGCACTTCGGGTCGTCGTACGGCGGCAATGCGCTGCTCGGCAAGATCGCCCACGGCCTACGGCAGGGCTCGTACGACGGCTGGAAGAACGGCTTCCTGGTCGAGCAGTTCATGCTGCTCGGGATCGTGGACAGGGAGACCGGCAGGAAGTACCACATCTGCGGCGGCTTCCCGTCGGCCTCCGGTAAGACCAACCTGGCGATGACCCTGGCCCCCGACGCCCTGGGCGAGCGCTACTACGTCGAGTTCTACGGCGACGACATCGCGTGGCTGTGGGTCGGTGACGACGGCCGGCTCTACGGCATGAACCCGGAGAACGGCGTCTTCGGTGTCGCCAAGGACACCAACGAGAAGACCAACCCGACCGCAATCGACTCGATCGTGCCGGGCGCCGGAGCAATCTTCACCAACGTCGCCTACAACGAGAAGACCCGCGAGGTCTGGTGGGAGGGCCGCACGCCCGAGCCGCCGGCCGATGTCGAAGGCTGGCTGGACTGGAAGGGCGAACCGATCGCGGACCGGTCGGCCGAGCAGGCCGGTGAGCCGTGGGCGCATCCGAACAGCCGGTTCACCACCACGCTCGCCAACGTGCCGAACGTCGCGAGCGACTTCGAGGACCCGGTCGGCGTACCCATCGACGGCATCATCTTCGGCGGCCGTACCCGTGACCGCGAGCCGCTGATCCGTGCGATCACCGACATCGCCGAGGGCGTGTACGACGGGCTCACCCTCGGCGCCGAGGCCACCGCGGCCGCCGACGGGCTCGAGGGCGTGCTGCGCTACGACCCGATGTCGATGCGGCCGTTCATGTCCTACCCCGAGGCGGACTACGCCGCACACTGGCTGAAGGTGATCGGCGCGGCGACCGAGAAGCCGATCTTCGCCCACGTGAACTGGTTCCAGCGGGACGGCGGCGACGGCCACTTCCTGTGGCCCGGCTACCGCGAGAACCTGCGTCCGCTGCTGTGGCTGATGCAGCTGAAGAACGGCGAGGTGCAGGGCGTCGAGACCGCGGTGGGTGTCATCCCGGCAAGGGAGGAGCTCAACCTCGACGGGCTGGGCGAGCAGGCGCTGGCCGACCTGGACCGGATCCTGACCATCGACACCGAGCGCTGGCGTCAGGAGATGGGCTTCCGGGAGCAGCATCTCGGTCAGTTCGACGACCTGCCGGAGGAGATCTGGGAGGCGCACCGGCGGGTGGCAGGCAACCTAGCTTCTGGCGAGCGCGAGGGCTGACGCGACGGCGTACTGCCGGACCTCGTCGACCGACAGCGGGATGATCGTGGGTACGCCGGGCGCGGCCTCCTTGACGACCATGCCGATCCGGGCGAGCTGAAGCGCACCGAGGCCGCTGGCGTAGAGGATGTTGGCTCGGACGTCGGCATTGCCGGGCTCGAACTCACCGGAGTCGATGCCGTCCTGGATCACCGCGGTCACCAGGCCCAGGCAGGCGGCCATGCCGCGGCCGAGCCGGAACAGCGCACTCTCGCTGATCTCCTCCAGCAGCTCCGGCCCGGGCCGGCGCATCAGCGTCTGCACACAGTCGACGAACGCCGGGAACTCCATCCCGAAGTCCATGAACGCGTCCACGACGCCGGTCAGCCGGTCGCTGGCCGTGCCGGTGGCGTCCACCGCGCGCAGCCGAGTCTCGAGCTCGCTGAGGTAGTCGACCACCGCCAGCGCGAACAGCTCCTCCTTGCCGCTGAAGTGGCGATAGACGATCGCCCGGTTGATCCCGACCGCACGCGCGATGTCCTCGATCTGCGCGTCGCGGACGCCGCGCTCGTCGAAGAGGCGTCGGGTCGCGTCGAGGATCTCTCGCTCGCGGATCCGGCGCCGCGCGGCGGCGGCGCTGCGCCGTCCGTCCCGCGGAGTGGTGGACTCGGCCGTGGCGTCTGCCGTCATGCGGCTAAGTGTACGGATGCTGCAACTGTCGTTTACATCATCCGTGTCACATAGGTCCTGTCGTGCCGCCGTCATCTGGCCGCAAAACCGGCACGATTCTGTACGTTTCGGTCACCACGAGTGGCGCAGGGAACGGAATCGTTCAGAATCGCCGGCGGCCTGCCGAGAGTTGGCATCGGCCCGGAAGGCTCCGAGCGTCGAACCCGCCTTTGTACGTACGGGTATGTCCGTACAAAGACGCCTTGCCCGACGGCGGCTCGGTCGAACGGCCGAACCGACCTACGACCGGTCATGGGTGGATCCCTGTGGAGGGCTGTGATCGTGCAGGGAACGAAGCGAAGGAAACCGAATCGCGTCGTGAGCGCGGAATGATTTCGCGAAGATGCAGTTCATGCCCACCGTGCGAATAGGTAATGCGACCGAGTGCCTCCAGTTGGTGCCCGAGCCAGGAGTCGGAGCACCGGAAGTTCTCGTGGCAACGCTTGAGGTCGAGGGGGTGACTGCTACCCGGTCCGTGGTGAACAACTACACGACGGGCTTTCAAGACTTGGCCGACTTCTTCGGCGGGATGGCCGACGCCTGGCGCGGCTGGCTGGACGCGCGGTCGTGGGAGTCAATCGAGGGTGACCTGCGCCTCGAGGCGCGGCACGAGCACGGTCGCGTGCGCCTTACGGTGACCCTTCGGCATGACCGCGCTGGCTGGACTAACCACGGCTGGCGAGTGACTGCCGACCTCGGTATGGAGCCCGGCGAACAACTCGCCCAGATCGCACGAGATGTTGCCGCGCTAGCCGCCGGGTAGGTACGGCTGCACGGAGTCGATCGTGTCGGCCTCGTCCGGGCGCTTGTCGTCGCGGTAGCGCACGACGCGGGCGAAGCGCAGCGCGATGCCGCCGGGGTACCGGGTGGAGCGCTGGACGCCGGCGTAGGCGATCTCGACGACCTGCTCGGGGCGGACGTGGACGACATGGCCGTCGCGGTGGGTCTCGAGCTCGGTGAACCGCTTGGTCTGCCAGGCGAGCATCTCGTCGGTCATGCCCTTGAACGTCTTGCCGAGCATCACGAAGCCGCCGGTCTCCGGGTCGCGGGCGCCGAGCCAGATGTTGGAGAGCCAGCCGCGGCGGCGGCCGCTGCCCTCCTCGACGGCCAGCACGACCAGGTCGACGGTGTGCACCGGCTTGACCTTCACCCAGGAGGCGCCACGGCGGCCGGCGTCGTACGGCGCATCGAGGTTCTTGATCACCACGCCCTCCTGACCGTTGCGGCAGGCGTCGTCGTAGAACGCCTGGGCCTCGGTGACGTCGGAGGTGACCAGCCGCGGCACCCGGTGCCGCTCGGGCACCAGTGCCTCCAGGCGTGCGATCCGCTCGCGTCCCGGCCGGTCGAGCAGATCCTCGCCGTCGAGGGCCAGCAGGTCGAAGAAGTACGGCGTGACCGCGACGCCGCCGCCCTGCGCCGTCCGCGAGGCAGTCTCCTGGAACGGCCGCGGCCGGCCGCCGTCGTCGAGGGCGAGCGCCTCACCGTCGAGGACCAGGCTCTCCGCGGGCAGCGCGCGGACGATCTCGACCACCTCGGGCAACCGGTGGGTGATGTCATCCAGGCTGCGCGTCACCGCCAGGACCTGGTCGCCCTGCTTGTGGACCTGCAGCCGGATCCCGTCGAGCTTGTAGTCGAGTGCCACCTCGCCGCCGCCGGCCTTGGCCATCGCCTCGGCAACACTGCCGGCCGACGAGGCCAGCATCGGCAGCACCGGTCGGCCCACCTCGAGCTGGTACTCCGCCAGCGCCGCCTCGCCGCGGGTCAGCGCCGCGACCGCGACGGGACCGGTGGCTCCGGCCAGCATCGCCGCCCGGCGTACCGACGCGAGTGGCAGCCCAGCCGCCTCGGCCACCGCCTCCTGCACCAATGCGTCAAGTGCGCCCTGCCGGACCCCGCCGGCGACCACACCGCCCAGCCAGCGCTGCTCGTCGGCAGTGGCCGCGCCGAAGAGCGACGCCACCTCGGCCGCGCGGGCCGCCTGCGAACCGGGGCCGGCCAGCACGCTGATCCGGTCGAACGCCTCGTGGACACCAGTGACGGTGAGGGTCGGCGCCTCGGCCGGGGGAGGGAGCGCACCCAACCCACGCCAGCCGAGGCCGGTACGCCGCTGCCGCAGCGATCCGGACAGGTAGGCGGTCACGGTCTCGATCTCCTCCGGCGCGGCGGCGCGCAGCGCCTCGGCGAGGGCGGCCACCTTGGCCTTGCGGGACCGGGTGGCCGCGACCGTCGCTGACGCGGAGACGACTTCTTCCAGCAGCACACCGCCATTGTGTCGCCGACGACCGACATTTCTCGGTCCTAGAGACCTCCCGGGTGCGATGGTGGAGACATGCCTGACCTTCACCTGGGGGACCTCCTGGTCGCGTTCGCGGCTGCGCTGGTCACGTGGGCGATCCTGGGGCCAACGCAGGGCGACGACTCCTATCCGCCGAGCGACGGACTGAATATGTTCGGCTGGCCGGTGCCGACGGACAACTCGTGGCTGATCTTCCTCGGTGGAGTCGCGGCATTCCTTGTCCTTGCCACTGCCCTAACCGCCCTTCGGGCCGAGATCCGCCGCCGTCGCGGGATACCGTGAGGCGGTGACGGCGATCGAGCGGGTGTGGCGGCCGGAATGGCCGTGTCCGGTCGGCCAGATCCTGAGCACGCACCGCCGCGGCCCGGGGGACCCGACGTACCGCATCGACGACGCCGGCCGGCACTGGCGGGGAATCCGGACACCGGACGGCGCGGCCACGCTCGTGGTCCGCAGCAAGCCCGACCTCGGCGAGGTTCACGCACGCGCCTGGGGCGACGGCGCCGCCTGGGTGCTGGACAGCCTGCCGGCTCTGCTGGGTGCCGAGGATGACCCGAGCGGCTTCGAGCCAACGCACCCGGTGGTCAAGGAGGCGTGGCGGCGGCATCCGCACTGGCGGCTCGGCAGGTCCGGTCGAGTCATGGAGGCGCTGCTGCCCGCGATCATTGAGCAGAAGGTGACCGGGCAGGAGGCGTTCGCCGGCTTCCGCAACCTGGTCAGGCAGTACGGCGAGCACGCACCCGGCCCGGGCGCCGAGCGCCGGCTCATGGTGCAGCCGACCCCGCACCAGCTGCGGATGGTCCCGTCCTGGGAGTGGCTGCGGCTGCACATCGACCCGGCCCGCTCCCGCACCATCGTGACCGCCGCCCGGCTGGCCGAGTCGCTCGAGCGCACGACGAGTCTCGACCACGACGAGACCGACCGGCGGCTCCGGTCCGTGACCGGCGTCGGGCAGTGGACCAGCGCCGAGGTGCGGTTCCGCGCCCACGGCGACGCCGACGCGGTGAGCTTCGGCGACTATCACATCGCCAAGGACATCGGCTGGGCGCTGCTCGGCGAGGAGATCGACGACGACGGCCTCGCCGAGCTGCTGGAGCCGTGGCGGCCGCATCGGCACCGGGTGCAGGCGCTGGTCGGCATGTCCGGATTGCGCCGCCCGCGGCGCGGGCCGCGGATGTCACCGCGGACCCATCTTCCGGCCCGGACAGCCGGCGCCAAACTGTGACGTAACCGATAGCGCAACACCGCGTTACACCTCCAAGGAGGCCGGACCTTGGGAGGGGTCGATCGATGAGTGCGCTCTACGAGACGCTGCGTACGGCGACCGCCGACGAGGCCCAGCGGTTCTTCGCCGACGTCGACCCCGTGCTCCTCGTGATCGCCGTGAACGAGACCCCCGACGCCGAGCTCGACCAGCTCATCGGTCGACCGGAGGTGCGGCCCGCCGCGGTCGAAGGCATCCTCGGCCGCCTCCACGAGTACGCCGTACCCGAGCGCTTGGACGAGGCCGTTGGCGTGGTCCGGTTCGACCTCAGCCACGACGGTGCCCTGGTCGAGCGCCGCGCGCTGGCGTTCGGTGGCGGCCGGGTGCGGCTGGTCAGCGACCCGGAGCCGGCCGACCGTGCCGATGTCGTCCTCAGCACCACCATGCTCTGCTTCATCCGGATGATCGCCGGCCAGCGCAACGCGGCCCTGGAGTACCTCCGCGGAGAGGTCGAGCTCGACGGCGACCCGCTGCTCGTGCTCGGGCTGGGCCGGGTGTTCCGGGTCCCCGGCGAGGCCGCGCCAGGTGTCGGCGCCAGCGCGCTCGACCCGGTCGACGTCGCCGAGGCGCTCCGGCAGGCCGAGCCCTCCCACCTGCGCCGGCTGATGCGTGGCGACTTCCGCCCGGTCGTGCTCCGCGAGATCTGCCGCCAGCTCCCGGACTACTACCGGCCGAGCCTCGGGCCGGCCGACCGGCTCGCGGTCGGCTTCCGGCTGACCGGCCCGTCCGACGAGGTCGACCGGTTCGCGGCGATCATCGAGGCCGGCGCCTGCACAGTCGTCAGGGGTCGGTACGACGGTCCGCTCGACGCCACGATCACCTGCGACGGCCACGATTTCCTGCGTCTGGTCACCGGCGCGCTACAGCCGGTCGAGGGCACCCTGCGTGGCAAGCTCACCGTTGCCGGCGACCTCAGCAAGGCACTCGCCTTCAGCGGCGTGATGGTGCCGCCGCTGGCTCAAGTCAGGGAGCGTGCCTCATGAGCGCCGTCATCTCGGACCTCCGCGGCCGGATGAACGACGGCATCGTCACCAGCGGTGACATGGTGCTGATGTCGATCGAGGCGGTCCGCTCCGGTACTGCCGACATCATCGCGCGCAGGTTCTCCTGGTCGGAGTTCCTGCTGCAGGCCTGGTTCATGACCCGGGTCTCGCTGCTGCCCACGATCCTGGTGGCGATCCCGTTCGGTGTGATCGTGTCGGTGCAGGTCGGCGGCGTGGCTCAGCAGATCGGCGCCGACTCGTTCAGCGGCGCGGTCAACGGCGTCGGCGTACTCCGTCAGGGTGCGCCACTGGTGACCTCGCTGATGATCGCCGGAGCGGTCGGCTCTGCGATCACCTCCGACTTAGGCGCGCGCCAGATCCGGGAAGAGGTCGACGCCCTGCGGGTGATGGGCATCAACCCGATCAACCGGCTGGTCTCGCCGAGGTTGTTCGCCGCGGTCGTGGTGGCGCTGATGCTCAACGTGGTCGTCGCGGTGACCGCGATCGGCTCCGGCTTCATGATCAACGTGTACGGCGGCAACGTCAGCTCCGGCACCTACATCGGCTCGTTCGTGTCGTTCGCCCAGCCGTCCGACCTGCTGCTCGCCGAGCTGAAGGCGGCGATCTTCGGCTTCATCGCCACCATCGTGGCCGCCCATAAGGGACTCTCCGCCAAGGGTGGTCCGAAGGGGGTGGCCGACGCCGTCAACGAGGCGGTCGTGCTCACCGTCATCCTGCTCGCCATCGTCAACGTCGGGCTCACGCAGGCCTATGTCCTGCTCGTGCCCCAGCAGATCGCGTGAGGAGAGGGCCGATGAACAACCAGCTCCGCAGCGCGACCGACAGCTTGGCGAAGCTGGGCGATGCCGGCACCTTCCTGGTCAAGATCCTGACCTCGATCCGGTACACGATGACCAACTACCGGGCCGAGGTGTTCCGGCAGCTCGCCGACATCAGCTTCGGCTCGGGAGCGATCCTGGTCGGCGGCGGCACCATCGGCGTGATGGCGTTGCTGGCCGTGTCGGCCGGTACGTCGCTCGGCATCGAGGGCTTCTCCGGCCTGGAGCTGGTCGGCCTTTCTCCGCTGACGGGATTCGTGTCCGCGAGCGTGAACACCCGCGAGATTGCGCCGCTGGTGGCGGCGCTGGCGCTGGCCGCGCAGGTCGGCTGTCGGTTCACCGCCCAGCTGGGATCGATGCGGCTCCATGAGGAGATCGACGCGCTCGCCGTCATGGCCGTGCACCCGCTGCGCTACCTGGTGACCACCCGCGTGATCGCCGCGATGCTCGCGATCGTCCCGCTCTACCTGATCGGGCTGATCGGTTCGTGGATCGCGTCCCAGGCCGCGGTCACGATTCTGTTCGGGCAGTCGCCAGGCACCTACGAGCACTACTTCGCCGTGTTCATCTCCGGCAAGGACCTGATCTACTCGGTGATCAAGGTGGTCGTGTTCGCGATCCTGGTGGCCGTCATCCACTGCTGGTACGGCTACAACGCCTCGGGCGGACCGCAGGGTGTCGGCGAGGCCACCGGCCGCGCGATCCGCGCGAGCATCGTGGCGGTGGTGGTCGTCGACATGCTGCTCACCATCGCGTTCTGGGGCCACGACCCGGGAGTCAGGGTGTCGGGATGAGCAAGGGAAAGAGCAGCCTCTTCCGCGACCACCGCGACACGTCCAAAGAGATCCTCGCCGCGCGTGGCCTGATCGCGCTGGCCGTGATCGGCGTGATCGTCGCGATTCTGGTCTCGATCGGCCGCGGCGCCCTTGTCGACACCGTCGACGTGGACGTGCTGGTCGACGATGCCGGCGGGTCGCTGGTCGAGGGCGGCGCCGTGAAGTACGACGGCGTCACCGTCGGCGAGGTGACCTCGCTCCAGGCCGCCGACGGCGACCCGGCCGCGCGCGGCGTACGCCTGAAGGTCAAGCTGGACGAGGCCTTCGCCGACGACGTACCCGGCAACGTGAAGGCCCGGATCCTGCCGGCGAGCGTCTTCGGGATCTCGTTCGTCGACCTGGTCCCGGCCGGCAAGCCCAACGGCACCATTCGCGCCGGCCAAGAGATCCCGCAGGACGCCAGCATGGAGACGCTGGAGATGCAGACGGTCCTGGACGGGCTGGACCGAGTCATCGGCTCGCTCGGCCCGGCCCGGATCTCGCGGATGCTGAACGGGATCTCCGCGGCCCTTGACGGCAACGGCGAGAAGCTCGGCCAGACCATCGAGCGGCTGGAGGCCTATCTCCGCAAGCTCAACCCCGCCATGCCGCTGGTACGACGCAACGTCGAGCTGCTGGCCACCAACCTGGAGTCGTTCCAGCAGAACGCACCCGACCTCTTCCGGGCCACCGAGGACGCCATGGTCGTGACCACGACGCTGATCGAGCAGGAGCAGAACTTCCAGAAACTGATGACCGGTGGCGAGGACGCGCTGAGCCAGACCGAGCAGACGCTGACCGCCTCCGAGGAAGGGCTGGTCGCAGCGCTGATGCGGACCGCGGTCGTGGTCGACACCTTCTACGACGGACGCCAGGGTCTGGTCGACGGCATCAACTCCTTCTCGGTGCTCGCGGTGAAGATGGGCGCGGCGCTGTCCCACGGCCCGTTCGCACGGGTCGACGTGAACGTCAAGCTGGACGGCTGGCGCCCGTACACCGCCGGGGACTGCCCGAGTTACGGCGGCTACCGAGGACGGAATTGCTGATGACCGGACTCCGCGCCACCCTCGTCAAGTTCACGCTGTTCGCCACCATCGCGGTGCTGCTGTTCGGCGTGCTCTGGACCACGATGAGCAACACCGTCCCGGGCGACAAGCGGACCTGGACGGCTCGCTTCACCGCCGTCGCCGGGCTGCGGTCCGGCGACGACGTCCGGGTCGCCGGGGTCAAGGTCGGCCGGGTCGAGAAGATCGAGGTCGTCGACAACGACCAGGCACTGGTGACCTTCACGCTGCTGGAGGACCAGCACGTCTACGAGAAGACGCAGGTCTCGCTGCGCTACCAGAACCTCCTCGGGCAGCGGTACCTCGCGCTGACCGCGGGGAAGGACCGCGGCAACCGGCTCACGCCGGGCACCGAGATCCCCGCGTCGATGACCGACGCCGGGTTCGACCTGACCGCGCTGCTCAACGGCTTCGAGCCGCTGTTCAACGTGATCGAGCCGGCCGAGGTCAACAAGCTCGCAGCGAACCTGATCGCGGTGCTCCAGGGCGAGTCGGGCACGGTCGAGTCGCTGCTGCGGCAGACCGCCCGGGCGACGACGTACCTCGCCTCGAAGGATGAGGTGTTCTCCGAGGTGCTGACCAACCTGACACCGGTGCTGCGCAACCTGGACGCCAACTCCGGCGAGTTCGACGCCGCGGTGGTGCAGCTGAAGAAGCTGGTGACCGGGCTCGCCAAGGAGCGCAAGACCTTCGCGTCGTCGATCGACAACATCGGCGGCCTGCTGGAGAGCACCGCCGGCCTGCTCGACCGCACCCGGACCCCGATCGCCAAGGACATCAAGAGCCTGCGCCGGTTGAACTCCACGTTCACCCGCGGCCAGGAGGAGTTCGGCGTGATGATCGGCAAGCTGCCCCTGCTGCTGGAGGCCTTCTCCCGGGCGATGGGGTACGGCGGGTTCGCGAACGTCTACGTCTGCGAGCTCGGGGTCGACGTCGCGGGCGGCGAGATCTGGCTCAGTCCCGAGGGCGCGGCTCACTCGGGGGCGTGCCGATGAAGTACTCACTGAAGGACCGGTACCGGATCGGGCTGCTCGGCATCGGCGCCCTGGCGATGCTGATCGGTGTGGTCGGCGCCCTGTCGTTCCTGTCGGTCGGCGCCAAGACCTACACCGCCGAGCTGCGCCACGTCGCCGGCCTGCGCTCCGGCGAGGAGGTGCAGGTGGCCGGCGTCGGCGTCGGCGAGGTCAAGGGCATCAAGCTCGAAGGACGCAAGGTGAAGGTGACCTTCACCGTCGACGACGACATCAAGCTCGGCAAGGAAACCCGGGTCGAGGTGAAGGTCGCGACCCTGCTGGGCACCCACTATCTCCAGGTGTTCCCGGACGGCGGCGGCGAGCTGGCCGGCAACAACGTGCCGCTGGACCAGACCAAGGTGCCGTTCGACCTGCAGGCGGTGCTCGACGAGGGCACACCGCTGGTGCAGGAGTTCGACATCAAGCTGATCGAACGCTCACTGGCCCAGATCGCCAGCACCTTCGAGGCGACCGGTGGCGAGCTCGGGCCGGCGCTGAGCGGCGTACAGAAGCTCTCGCAGGTGATGGCCACCCGCTCCGATGACCTCGGCGAGCTGCTCCGGGCCGCCCGCACCGTCACCCGGCAGCTGACCAGCAGCGGCGGCGACATCCTGACCCTGATGAAGCAGGCCGACCTGGTCTTCGACACCCTCCGCGCCCGGCGGGTCACGATCCGCTCGCTGCTGAAGGACCTGAACCTGCTCAGCACCCAGGTCAACGGGCTGATGGATGACATCAAGGGCGACGTCGGCCCGCTGCTGAAGGACCTGGACAACACGCTCACGACGCTGAAGAAGCACGACAGGTCACTGCAGAAGACGATCACCTCGTTCAAGCTCGCGGCTCGCTACTTCGCGAACTCCACCGGCAGCGGCCCATGGGCGAGCCTGTACGCGCCCGGCCTGCTCCCGGACAACCTCACCTGCATCACGACAGGAGCGTGTCAATGACGGCGCCTGACGCGACTGACGCGACCACGACAGCCGGTGCGGAGCGCGGCCGGCGGGTGCTGCTCGGCCTGGTCCTGGGCGTGACCCTGCTGCTCACCAACGGGTGTACGCCGCTCGGCGGCGGCGACACGAAGATCACCGCGGAGTTCCGGGACTCCGCCGGCCTGTTCGTCGGCAACGACGTCGGGGTGCTCGGTGTACCAGTCGGCGAGATCACCTCGATCGAGCCGGCCGGCGAGGTGGTCAAGGTCGAGCTCAAGGTGGACGGCGACATCAGCATCCCGGCCTCGGCCGGCGCCGTGGTGGTCGCCCGCTCGGTTGCGACCGACCGGTACATCGAGCTGACCCCGGTGTACGCCGAGGGCCCGCGGATGAAGTCGGGCGCCACCATCCCGCTGGACCGGACCCGTGCCCCGGTCGAGTTCGACGAGGCGCTGGCGACGCTGGCCGACATCACCAAGGGCCTGAAGGGCGAGGACGGCGAGGCGGCCACGCTGCGTCGCCTGCTCGAGGCCGGCGCGACCAACCTCCGCGGCCGCGGCGCGGACATCAACGACACCATCGACAACCTGACGATCGCGGCCGAGGGCCTCGCCGACAACCGCGGCGAGATCACCGGCACCGTCGACGACCTGGATGCCCTGGTCACGCTGCTGGCCACCAACAAGACGGTCGTCGACGAGTTCATCACCAGCATCACCGACACCACCGACCTGTTCGCCGACGAGAGCCAGAACTTCGGCCGCTCCCTGAAGGCGCTGCAGAAGGCGCTCCGCACGCTCGCGAGGTTCGTGCGCGACAACCGCAAGGAGATTCGCAGCACCACCGTCGGCGTCGGCCGGCTGGCCGATCGGCTGCTCACCCACCAGGCCGACCTGGAGGAGACCCTCGAGGTGCTGCCGCTGACGGTGAAGAACATCGGCGACGCCGTCAACCCGGAGACCAACCGGCTGAACTCGAAGCTGCCCTTGCAGTACATCTCACCGATCCAGCCGATCACCGAGCCGATCTGTGAGCTGCTGCCCGACATCTGTGCCCAGCTCGGTACGTCGCCGGACCTGGCCGCGCTGCTGGATGCGCTGACCGGAGGGCTGCTATGACGCCACGCTGGCTGAGGCTGGGCTCGCTGCTCGCCGCCGTCCTGGCGGTGCTGCTGAGCGCCTGCTCGGTGCAGGTGCCGGGCACCGGCCCGACCGACACACCTGGGGATGCCTACAAGGTGACCGCGGTCTTCGACGACGCGCTCAACCTCACCCACGGCGCACCGGTGAAGATCGGTGGTGTGAAGGTCGGCGAGGTGACCGCCATCCGCGCCGACGACTACACCGCCCGGGTCGACCTGGCGATCGACGACGACACCAAGATCCCGAAGGGCAGCCTGTTCCGGCTCCGCTACACCACCGCGCTCGGCGAGCTGTTCGTCGAGGTGCACCCGGCCGAGGGCGGGGCCTCGCTCGCCGACGGCAACGTCGTACAGGCGCCGGATGCGGAGACCGCGGTCACGGTGGAGGACACGCTGGCGTCGGCGTCGCTGCTGATCAACGGCGGCAGCCTGGGCCAGGTGCAGACGATCGTCGACGAGCTGAACACCGCGCTGTCGGGCCGGGTCGGAGCCACCAGGGGCCTGCTGACCCAGACCGACCTGTTCCTCAAGAACGCGCTCACCAGCACCCGCGAGATCGACCGGGTGCTGTCCGCGCTGTCGTCGGTGTCCAAGACCCTGGCCGCGCGTAAGAACACCATCAACAAGGCGCTCCGGCAGATCCGGCCCGCGGCCAAGACGCTGACCGACAACACCGACGAGCTGGCGAAGCTGCTGCGGCGCACCAGCAGCATGGCGCGCTCCACCGACCGGGTGGTCCGCCGTACCCGCAACGACCTGGTGAAGGTCGTGGACCAGGTGGGCCCGCTCGTGGACAAGCTGTTCGAGATCGACGGCAGCCTGGAAGGCAACCTCGGGCTGGCCAACCGGTTCATCGGCCAGGTCGACAACGCGGTGCCGACCGACTACATCAACCTGCGCGCGGTCGGGAACCTGCTCAGCATCCTGCAGGTACCGGGCCTGCCGGTGCTGGGGGACCTGGTGCCGACGAACCGCCAGCAGGGCCGGCAGCAGGCCGCTGCCGCCGAGAAGGGTCGGTGACCCTCGATGTTCGGGATCAACCGCTCACTGCTCAGTGCGATCGCGCTGCTGATCACTTTCCTGATCGGCGTGACGTACATGCTGACCCAGGTGCTTGAGGTGCCGCTGACCGGTCGCCCGGCCAAGGTGCAGGTGCACCTGTCGACCACCGGCGGGCTGTTCAAGGGCTCGATCGTCACCTACCGCGGCGTCCGGGTCGGCAAGGTGACCGAGCTGGACCTCGCTGAGGGCGGGGGAGTGGACGTCACGGTCGCGCTGTCGGCCGACGTCGAGGTGCCGCGGGACACCACTGCGAAGGTGCGCAGCCTGTCCCCGGTGGGCGAGCAGTTCCTCGACCTGCAGCCGGAGTCGGCCGACGGTCCGTATCTCGCCGATGGCGACAAGATCAACGGCTCGGCCGACGACGTACCCGTCTCGCTGGCGCAGACCGCGATCGAGGTAGACAGCCTGCTGGACCGCGTCGACGAGGAGCAGGTCCAGGTGATCATGGACGAGCTGGAGGCCGCGGTGGGGGACGCGGACGGCGACCTGGAGTCGCTGCTGGCGAACTCCGACCTGCTGACGCAGTCGCTTGAGGACTCCTGGCCGGCGACGCTGTCGCTGCTCGAGAACGGCGAGGTGGTCGGCCAGCTGCTCGCCGGTCACCGCCTCGACTTCGCCAAGCTGACGCGGAGCGCGGCGGTGCTGGCACGCTGGCTCCGCTCGTTCGACGGCGACTTCGACGAGCTGCTGAGGACCGCGCCGAAGGACTTCGACCAGCTGGCGATCCTGATGGCCGACCTACGGCCGGTGCTGCCGAAGACGCTGGACCAGCTGGTCGACATGACCGACGTCCTGTACCAGCGCGAGCCGCACCTGCGCGAGCTGCTGAAGACGTTCCCGTACGGCGTGGAGCGCTTCTCGCGGATCTTCTGGGACGGCTGGGCGCACCTCGACCTCTGGATCCAGGGTCAGAAGTACTGCAAGTACGGCACCCCGGTCCGGCCCGGCACCAGTACCGACCGCCAGCCGCCGACCCCCGACGGCCACTGCCCGCCCGACAACCCGATCCGCGGCGGCGCGAACGCACCGCCGCCGCTGAACCGCTAGGCGGCGGTTTCACTAGGTACCTAGTGAACCTGTCCCAGCCCGTTGGAAACTTCGCGTGGGGTGGGACAGTTTCACTAGGTACCTAGTGAAACCGCCCAGGGCTCAACCACCGGACTTGCTGCCTCGGGGCGAGTCCGGCTGGACGCGCAGGGCGTGCAGCGTGGTGGCCAGCATCTGGTAGTGGCCGACCAGCATCACCACCTCGACCACTGTGGCCGGGTCGAACTCGGCGCGCAGGGCGGCCCAGGTGGCGTCGGAGAGGTCGCGGTCGGCGTACAGCTCGTCGGTGACCCGGAGCAGCAGCCGGTCCCGCTCACTCCACTCCGCGCCCCAGGCGTGTCCGGCCGGTTCGGACTGGACCTGCGCCAGCTCGGCCGCGGTTACGCCCGAGCGACGGGCCAGCCGGAGATGCTGGGTGAGCTCGTACGCCGAGTCCGCCAGTACGGCGCCCCGGACGATCACCAGCTCGGTCTCCCGGCGGGCCAGCCGGCCCCGCGGCATCAGCCGGCTGGCGAAGTGCAGCCAGGCCCAGAACAGCCGCCGATTGTGGCCGAGGGTCAGGAAGACGGCTGGCGGGCTGGTGCCCATCACCCGGCCGGCGATCCGGGCGAACAGCGAGATCGGCAGCCCGACCTCGCGGCGACCGCCTACCGGGAGCCGCGCGGTCACTGCTTCACCTGGCGCCCGGCTGCCGCGACGTCCGGGAGGGCGCGGTTGGCGCCGCGGTTGAACCCGGTCATCAGCAGCCAGTAGACCGGCGGCAGGTAGCGCTGCACCAGGTGCACCAGCCGGATGTCGGTGGAGGTGTAGACCCAGTACCGGTTCCGGCGTACCCCGGTCAGGATCGCGTCGGCGGCGTGCTCGGGGGAGACCGCGCCGCGCCGGAACCCGGCCTGCAGCCGACGGAAGCGCTTGCTGGTCTTGTCGACGCCCGCGATCTCGACGGTCTCGGTCAGTGGGGTGGCGACCGCGCCGGGGCAGACCAGGCTGACCCCGATCCGGTGCGGGGCGAGGTCGAAGCGGAGTACCTCGGAGACCCCGCGCAGCCCGAACTTGCTGGCGCTGTACGCCGCGTGCCAGGGCATCCCGATGATGCCGGCGGCCGAGGACACGTTGACCAGGTGGCCGCCGCGGCCGGCCTCGATCATCGGCGGAACCAGTGTCTCGATCACGTGGATCGGGCCCATCAGGTTGACCTCGACCAGGCTCCGCCAGTGCTGGTGGGTCAGCGTCTGCACGCTGCCCCAGGCCGAGATGCCGGCGATGTTCATGACCACGTCCATCGCGCCGTACTCACCGGTGAGCTCGTCGGCGAGGGCGCGGACCGCGTCGAAGTCGGTGATGTCGAGGGCACGGGAGAAGGGCACCGAGCCTCCGGCCGCCTCGATCTCGGCGACGGTCTCGGCGAGCAGGCCGGTCTGCACGTCGGTCAGGAACAGGTGCGCGTGCTGGCGGGCGGCCGCGAGCGCTGTGGCCCGGCCGATCCCGCTGGCCGCGCCGGTGACGAAGACCTTCTTGCCGTCGAGGGAGCGCACGTGGGAGCCGGGCATCAGAGCAGCGGCCGTAGCGGGGCCAAGATGGCCTCGGTGAACTTGCGGTGCAGGTCGCGAGCCTCCCACTCGCCGATGGTCAGCTCCATCGAGTTGGACTGGTCGGTGCGGAAGATCCGCTCCAGGGTGTCGGCGAGCTGGTCATCGATGATCTCCACATTGATCTCGTAGTTGCCCTGCAGGCTGAGCCGGTCGATGTTGGCGGTGCCGACGGTGGTCCAGCTGCCGTCGATGGTCGAGGTCTTGGCGTGCACCATCGCGTCCTTGAAGCGGAAGATCCGCACACCCGCGTCCAGCAGCTGCGCGAAGTACCCGCGGGAGATCCAGTCGGCGACGATGTGGTTGGACTTGTGCGGGACGAGCAGGCGGACGTCGACGCCGCGCGTCGCCGCCTCCTTGAGCGCGTCCACGAAGTCCTGGTCGGGGATGAAGTAGGCGTGGGTCATCCAGACGTTCTGGGTGGCTCGGTTGATCGCCTCGAGGTACATCGACCGGATCGGGAACATCCACAGCCGCGGCACGTTGCGGTGGAACCGGATCCGCGGCTCCCACGTGGACGCGGTCTCCAGCAGCAGCGGCCGCTCGCTGGTCCGGAACCGCTTGCGCCGATGCAGGTTCCAGAAGTCGGCGAAGGCGCGCTTGAGATCCCAGACACCGGGCCCGGTGATCCGGACGTGGGTGTCGCGCCACTCGGTCGCGTACGCCGAGCCGATGTTGTAGCCGCCCACGAAGCCGACCTCGTCGTCGACGACCAGGATCTTGCGGTGGTCGCGGCCGTAGCGGCGCAGGTCGTAGAATCGCAGCCCGGCGTTGTAGATGGGGTAGCGCAGCACCTTCAGGCCGGTCGGGAACCGTTTGAACGACGGCGGCACGACGAGGTTGGCGAAGCCGTCGTAGATGCAGTAGACGTCCACGCCGCGCTCAGACGCCGCGATCAGGGCGGCCTTGAATCGCTCGCCGATCTCGTCGCCCTTCCAGATGTAGGTCTCGAAGAGGACCTGCTTCTTGGCGCCCTCGATGGCGGCCAGCATGTCGTCGTACAGGTCCATGCCGAAGGTGTACGTCGTGATCGAGCCGCCGCCGACGTCGACGGTGGCCGGCTTGGTGGTAGGGAACGGCTTGGGCTTCTTGCCGCGCCGGCGGTAGGAGTCGACCAGCGTCAGCCCGATCGCCAGCACCAGCTGGACACCGACGATCGTGAGCAGCGCGCGACGCAGCAGCGAGAGGACCTTCGCGCTGGTTGAGCCGATCGACGTCACGGAAAGCAATCTAGTGGGCGGTGCCTGAAAACTCCGGCCGATTCCGCCGAGCCCGCGCCGGTCACTTCTTGGTCACGGCGGCGTACACCTCGTCCAGCTTCTTCTGCAGGTCAGGGACTAGCTTGATCAGCTCGATCTCCTCGCTGAGCTCGGTCAGCAGCCCCTTCACCTCGCCGAGCACCTCCTTGGTCTCGGCGAGGGTGCCGTCCACGCTGGCCAGCTTCTCGTCGACGGTGCCGAGGGTCGCGTCGACGTTGGCGAGTGCGGTGTCGGCGCTCTTGAGCACCCTGTCCACCCGCTTGAGCGTGTCTCCGACCGGGTTGAACGCCATGGACCGGCTCCTTCGATAGGTGTTACCGGGGGTAATGGTAACCACTGCTCACCGTCGCCCAGCAGGATTGTCGGCGGTGGGTCGTAGGCTCGTCGCCATGCGACCAGTGACCGACATCGAGCGCCGGGTGGCGCCGTTCGAGGTGGTCTCGGACTACCAGCCGTCGGGCGACCAGCCGGCGGCGATCGACGAGATCACCTCCCGGATCAAGGGCGGCGTCGAGGACGTCGTGCTCCTCGGCGCGACCGGCACCGGCAAGACCGCCACGGTCGCCTGGGTCGCGGAGCGGCTGCAGCGGCCGGTGCTGGTGCTGCAGCCCAACAAGACGCTGGCCGCGCAGTTCGCCAATGAGCTGCGGCAGCTGTTTCCCAACAACGCGGTCGAGTACTTCGTCTCCTACTACGACTACTACCAACCCGAGGCCTACGTCCCGCAGACCGACACCTACATCGAGAAGGACTCCTCGATCAACGAGGAGGTCGAGCGGCTGCGGTTCTCGGCCACCAACTCGCTGCTGACCCGGCGAGACACGATCGTGGTCTCGACGGTGTCGTGCATCTACGGCCTCGGCACCCCGCAGGAGTACGTCGACCGGATGGTCCGGCTGAAGGTGGGGGAGGAGCGCGACCGCGACTCGCTGCTGCGCCGGCTGGTCGAGATCCAGTACACCCGCAACGACATGACCTTCACCCGCGGGACCTTCCGGGTCCGCGGCGACACCTTGGAGATCTTCCCGGTCTACGAGGAGCTCGCGATCCGGGTGGAGTTCTTCGGCGACGAGATCGAGCGGCTGATGACGCTGCACCCGATCACCGGGGAGGTGGTCACCGACGACGCCGAGCTCTATATCTTCCCGGCCAGCCACTACGTCGCCGGCCCGGAGCGGATGGAGCGGGCGATCCGCGGGATTGAGACCGAGCTCGTCGACCAGCTGGCCACGTTCGAGCGGCAGGGCAAGCTGCTGGAGGCGCAGCGACTGCGGATGCGGACGACGTACGACATTGAGATGATGCGCCAGATCGGCACCTGCTCGGGCATCGAGAACTACTCGATGCACATCGACGGCCGGTCCCGGGGGAGCGCGCCGAACTGTCTGCTCGACTACTTCCCCGAGGACTTCGTGCTGGTCGTCGACGAGTCGCACGTCGCGGTCCCGCAGGTCGGCGGGATGTACGAAGGCGACATGTCCCGCAAGCGCAACCTGGTCGACCACGGCTTCCGGCTGCCGAGCGCGATGGACAACCGGCCACTGCGCTGGGAGGAGTTCCTGGACCGGATCGGGCAGACGATCTACCTGTCGGCGACCCCCGGCAACTACGAGCTCGACAAGGTCGGTGGCGACGTGGTCGAGCAGATCATCCGGCCGACCGGCCTGGTCGACCCCGAGGTGATCGTCAAGCCGACCAAGGGCCAGATCGACGACCTGATCCACGAGATCAACACCCGGGTCGAGCGCAACGAGCGGGTCCTGGTGACCACTCTGACCAAGAAGATGTCCGAGGACCTCACCGACTACCTCCTCGACGCCGGCATCCGCACCCGCTACCTCCACAGCGAGGTCGACACGCTGCGCCGGATCGAGCTGCTGAAGGAGCTGCGGCTGGGGGAGTACGACGTCCTGGTCGGCATCAACCTGCTCCGCGAGGGTCTCGACCTCCCCGAGGTATCGCTGGTCGCGATCCTGGACGCCGACAAGGAGGGCTTCCTGCGCTCCGACAAGTCGCTGATCCAGACCATCGGCCGCGCCGCCCGCAACGTGTCGGGCCAGGTGTTCATGTACGCCGACAAGATCACGCCGTCGATGGAGTCGGCGATCGACGAGACCAACCGGCGCCGGGCCAAGCAGGTCGCCTACAACACCGAGCGCGGCATCGACCCGCAGCCGCTGCGCAAGAAGATCGCCGACATCACCGAGATGCTGGCCCGTGAGGACAAGAACACCGAGGAGCTGCTCCAGACCTGGCAGCACATGGATCCGAAGACCAAGAAGGCGCCGGTTCCCGGACTGTCGAAGCTCAAGGAGAGCCAGCCCGACACCGCCGGCCTGCCGACCTCCGACCTCGCCGAGCTGGTCCGCGAGCTCACCGAGCAGATGCACAACGCGGCGGCCGAGCTGCAGTTCGAGGTCGCCGCCCGGATTCGTGACGAGATCTCCGAGCTCAAGAAGGAGCTCCGCCAGATGCTGGAGGCGACGAAGTGAGTGACGCCCGCGAAGTTCAGGTGACCTTCGACTGCGGGGACCCGGCCGCGCTGTCGGCGTTCTGGGCGGACGTGCTCCGCTACGAGCTGGACCCGCCGCCGCCCGGCTTCGACAGCTGGGTGGAGGCGCTCACCGCGTGGGGCGTGCCCGAGTCCGAGCACAACTCCCGCTCGGCCGTCTCCGACCCCGCCGGCGCCGGCCCGCGCCTGTTCTTCCAGCGAGTCCCGGAGGGCAAGGCCGCGAAGAACCGGGTCCACCTCGATGTCCGCGCGGCGCCGGGCCTGACGGGCGAGGAGCGGATGGCCGCGCTCGAGATCGAGGCCGAGCGCCTCGTCGCCCTGGGCGCCACCCGAGTACGGCGGTTCGAGCCGGACCAGTTCACCGCCGGCCACATCTGGCTGGAGGACCCCGAGGGCAACGAGTTCTGCCTCGACTAGCGTTTCCGGTCATGGACGTCGAGCGGATGCAGGCCCACTGCCTGGCCAAGCCGGGTGGCTGGTCAGACAACCCGTGGGAGCACGAATACCCGGTGGTCAAGGTCGGCGAGGGCGAGCGAGCGAAGATCTTCGCGTTCCTCAGCCGCAGCGGGGTCGGTGTGAAGGCAGGAGCGACGCGCGAGGTGGCCGATGAGTGGCTCCACCGCTTCCCAGACGACGCGTCCGTGATGGCCTACATCGGCCGTTCCGGCTGGAACGACCTCGCCTTCGGCGGCTCGATCCCCGACGACGAGCTGCTGGAGGCGGTCGACGAGTCCTACCGACTCGTGGTTAGCAAGCTCCCCAAGAAGCACCGCCCCGACGGCTGGGACACCTAGAAGCGACCCGGCCGGTGTCGACGTACACACGCGCTGACCCGGCTCGTGTCGACTTACATACGCACTGACCCGGCCCGTGTCCACGTGCATACGCGCTGACCCGGCCCGTGTCGACGAGCTATGCGTCGACGACAAACCGGGTCACCTGCGTAGAGCGTGAAGACGGGCCGGGTCAGCGGTGTACGGCGTGAAGACGGGCCGGGTCAGCGGTGTGAGGCGTGAAGACGGGCCGGGTCAGCGGTGTGAGGCGTGAAGACGGGCCGGGTCAGCGGTGTGAGGCGTGAAGACGGGCCGGGTCAGCGGTGTGAGGCGTGAAGACGGGCCGGGTCAGCGGTGTGAGGCGTGAAGACGGGCCGGGTCAGGGGCGTAGGGCGTGAAGACGGGCCGGGTCGGCGTCAGGGCGTCTCTGGGTCCTTGCTGCTGTCGCCGTCCTGCGAGGATGGCAGCTCGTCGCGGCGCTGCTGCTCGCGGAGCTCGCGTCGTTCACGGCGGCTGGCCTGCTTCTCGAGCCGCTGCCGCTCGCTCTCCATGATGTCCTGGCGCTTGACCAGCACCCGGCCGATGTTGAGGCCGGTACCGAGCATCACCCAGATCGGCCAGGGGTGGCCGTTCATGCCGGTCGCGATCCAGATCACCCAGCAGATCGTCGAGGCCGACAGGAAAGCCCACAGCGCGTCCCGCCGCTCACGGTCGTACCGCGCCTTGATCTTGCGCTCGAACGCGGTCCCGCTCACGGCCACGACCGCGCGGGTGGCGCTCTGTGGGACCAGATCCGCGACCAGTTCGGGCAGCTCGCCGAGGGTGCGGATCCGGTGCACCGCGTCGGTCCGCTCGTCCAGCTCGGCGCGATCCAGCCGGCCGTCGGCGTACGCCTCGCCGAGGATCTGGAGTACGACGTCACGGTCGCGGTCCGACGCGCGGAGGCCGGCGTACTCGGATGCGCGCGGGTCGCGCTCGAACTGCTGCCAGATCTCGGGCACACTCACGACGGCCATCGTATTCACTGGGCCACAGGTACAGCGTGACCTGACCGGGTCACAGTCGTTGGTCCCTTCCAAAGTGAGAACATGTTCTAGTAGCGTCGGCGCCTCGGTCACATGAGGCGCCCCTCGGGGCGCACGAAGTGGAGAGGGAGGTGCGATGGCGTTCTCGGCTGTCTCGGTGCTGAGGGGACCCGGGGAGCTGGCGTCGATGGTCATCGAGGTGACCAAGCGCATCTTCACCACGCCGTTCCAGACCCGCGAGTTCATCGAGCAGGCCTGGTTCATCACCAGCGTCACGCTGATGCCGACGATCCTGGTCTCGATCCCGTTCGGCGCGGTGATCTCGCTCCAGGTCGCGAACCTCACCGGCCAGCTCGGCGCCCAGTCGTTCGCCGGCGCCACCGCCGTACTGGCCGTGGTCCGCGAGGCCGCGCCGATCGCCGCCGCCCTGATCATCGCCGGCGCCGCCGGCTCCGCCATCTGCTCCGACATGGGATCGCGGAAGATCCGCGAGGAGATCGACGCCATGGAGGTGCTCGGCGTCGACCCGCTGGCCCGGCTGGTCGCACCGCGCGTGGTGGCCACGATGTTCGTGTCGGTGATGATCAACGGGCTGGTGATCGCCGCAGGCATCGGCGGCGGCTACTTCTTCACCGTGATCATCCAAGGCGGCTCGGCGGGCGCCTTCCTGTCGTCGTTCACGACTCTGGCCAGCCTGCCCGACCTCTACATCGCGATGATCAAAGCCGTGATCTTCGGCTGGCTGGCGGCGATCGTCGGCGCCTACAAGGGCCTTACCGCGGGCGGCGGACCGAGCGGTGTCGGCCGAGCCGTCAACGAGTCGGTGATCATCGCGTTCATGCTGCTGTTCTTCATCAACACGATCATCACCGCGGTGTACTTCCAGGTCGTCCCCCCGGCAGGTCTGTGATGGCGAGCATCTCCGAAGCAGGGTCCGCCTTCGTCAAGGGGCGGCGCGACTCGCTGGAGCAGTACGGCGACCAGCTGTTGTTCTACGTCAAGGCACTCGCCTGGACGCCGCGCGCGATCCGTCGCTACCCCCGCGAGATCATCAACACCCTGGCCGAGGTCACCTTCGGTGCCGGCGGCCTGACGGTGATCGCCGGGACGGTCGGCGTGATCGCCTTCCTCGCCTTCTTCGCCGGCACCGAGGTCGGCCTGCAGGGCTACGCCTCGCTGAGCCAGATCGGGGTCGCGAAGTTCAGCGCCTTCATCTCGGCGTACTTCAACACCCGCGAGGTGGCGCCGCTGGTCTCCTCGATCGCGCTGGCCGCGACGGTGGGCTGCGGCTACACCGCCCGCCTCGGCGCGATGCGGATCTCGGAGGAGATCGACGCGCTGGAGGTGATGGCGGTGCCCTCACTGCCGTTCCTGGTCACCACCCGGATGATCGCGGCGTTCATCGCGGTGATACCGCTCTACATCGTGGCGCTGTTCGCGTCGTACCTCTCGCCGCGGCTGATCGTCACCCTCATCTACGGCCAGTCGGCCGGCACCTACGACCACTACTTCATCCAGTTCCTGCCGCCGGTCGACATGCTGTGGTCGTTCGGCAAGCTGCTGTTCCTCGCGGTCGCGGTGATCCTGATCCACTGCTACTACGGCTATACGGCGTCCGGCGGACCCGCCGGGGTCGGCATGGCCGTCGGCCGCGCGATCCGGACCTCGATCGTGACCGTCGTGGTGGCCGACTTCTTCCTGAGCTTCGCGATCTGGGGCTCGTCGACCACTGTCCGGATCACCGGGTGAGGTGACGCGACGATGCTGGTCAACATTCATCACGACTCCCCGCAGGAGCACCGGCGGCTGGTGGTCGCCGGGATCGCCTTCCTGCTCACGATCGCGCTGCTGATCAGCCTGTCGATCGCGATGTACCAGAAGGTCTTCGAGCCGGTCACCATGGTGACGATCAAGGCCGACCGGGCCGGCCTCCAGCTGGCCAAGTTCGGCGACGTCCGGCTCAACGGTGCGCTCGTCGGCCAGGTCCGTGAGATCGACCAGGACGGCAAGGAGGCGTCGATCAAGATCGGCCTGCGCCCCGAGGCCGCCCGCGAGATCCCGGCCAACGTGAAGGTCGAGATCCTGCCGACCACCCTGTTCGGCCAGAAGTACATCGCGTTGCTGCGCCCGGAGAACCCGGCCAAGGATGCGATCGCGGACGGCGACGTGATCCCGTCCGACCGGGTGCGAACCAACGTCGAGCTGAACAGGATCCTCGCGGACCTGTTCCCGCTGCTGCGGGCGGTCCGGCCGGCTGACCTCAACGCCACCCTGAACGCGCTCGCCACCGCGCTCGGCGGCCGGGGTGAGCGGATCGGTGAGTCCCTGGACAAGCTCGACAGCTACCTCGGCGCCATCGACGACCACCTGCCGACCTTCCGCAAGGACATCCGGCTGCTGGCGCAGGTCGCCCAGACCTACGACCTCGCCGCGCCCGACCTGATGAGCGTGCTGAAGAACGCGACGGTGACCAGCCGGACCGTGATCGCCAGCAAGGAGAAGCTCGGCGTCTTCTTCGACGACCTCACCGGGCTGTCCAGCGTCTCCACCCGGATCCTCGCCGACAACGAGCAGAACCTGATCCGGGTCGGCCAGGTGACCGAGCCGGTGCTGCAGCTGCTCGCGACGTACTCCCCGCAGAACCCGTGCCTGCTCAAGGGCCTGGCGATCCAGTCGGAGAAGCTGAAGGACATCTTCCGCGGCGGCGTCATCCACCAGGAGGTGCGGTTGTTCACGCCGCAGTACAAGGCCTACACCGCCGCCGACGCCCCTGAGTACGGCGAGATCGGGCACGGCCCGTGGTGCATCGGGCTGCCGAACCCGGGCGGCCTGATCGGCGACCGCGACCTGGCCGACGGCACCGACATCGACGGCAACCCGCCCACCAGCCCGATCCCGGGGCTGCCGCTGCCACGCGCAGCCACGCCGTACGGCGCGAACCCGACCAGCGGCTCGGCCGGCACTGAGGCGGAGCAGGAGCTGCTCAACGCACTGCTCGCCGCCGAGACCGGCCGGCCGGCGGACAGCTACGGATCGCTGCCGGCCCTGCTCTACGGCCCACTGGTGAGGGGGGCGAAGTGATCCTTAACGACCGTCGCAACCGCGTCACCACCGCCGCAGCGGTCAAGCTCGGCATCTTCACGCTGGCCTCGATCGTGGTCACCGGCGCGCTGGCCTCGATCATGGGCAACTTCAGCTTCGGCGCCGGCTCCGACTACAAGGCGGTGTTCACCAGCGCGAGCATGCTTCAGAAGGGCGACGACGTCCGGGTCGCCGGCGTCGCGGTCGGCGAGGTCAAGAAGGTCGAGCACCACGAGCGCGGGCAGGCGATGGTCACCTTCCACGTCGAGGACGGCGTACCGCTGACCGATGCGTCGCGCGCCGAGATCCGCTTCCTGAACCTGGTCGGTGACCGCTACCTCGCGCTGGAGGCCGGCGCCGACAAGGCGGCACCGACCCTGGCCGACGGCGACACCATCCCGGTCGAGCGCACCAGTCCCGCGCTCGACCTGACCGTGCTCTTCAACGGCTTCCAGCCGCTGTTCCAGGCCCTCAACCCGACGCAGGTCAACGAGCTCAGCCTGAACCTGGTCCAGGTGCTGCAGGGCGAGGGCGGCACGGTCAAGAGCCTGCTGTCCAAGACCGCCTCGCTGACCAACACCCTGGCCGACAACGACGAGCTGATCGGCGAGGTGATCACCAACCTCAGCAAGACGCTGGAGACCGTGCACAGCCACCACAAGGAGTTCGACTCGCTCATCATCGAGCTCAAGGGCTGGATGACGCACCTGTCCCAGGACCGGCTGTCCATCGGCTCGTCGATCGAGAGCCTGGGCGACCTGACCACGGTCGTCGCCGACCTCCTGGTCGAGGGCAGGCCGCTGCTGAAGGACGACATCGTCGAGCTGCGCAAGCTGGCCCAGCTGCTCAACAAGCCGGAGAACGCGAAGGCGGTCGAGCTGCTGCTGGACAAGGTGCCCGAGTCCTTCAGCGACCAGACCCGGACCGGCACCTACGGGTCTTGGTACAACTACTACCTCTGCGGCTTCAAGGGGAAGATCCGGCTGCCGATCATCAGCGACCTGCCCGGCCTGCGCGAGCTCCAGGAGCAGCTCAACAACTTCTCGTTCCACTCCACCGCAGCGAGGTGCAACTGATGGCCCGTCGCGAGAGTGAAGCCCGGATCCTGCGCCTCGGCGCGATCACGCTGGTCGTGATGCTGCTGGCGCTGGCCGCGTCGTTCAACCTGTCGAAGATGCCGGGCCTGGCCGGTACGACGTACACCGCCGAGCTGGCCGACGCGAGCGGCCTGCACAAGGGCAACATGGTCCAGGTCGGCGGCATCCGATCCGGCCGGGTCAAGAGCGTCGAGCTCACCGGGGACCGGGTGCTGGTCTCGTTCGAGGTCGACAACGACGTCGAGTTCGGGACCGAGACCAAGGCGTCGGTGGAGGTGCTCAACCTGCTCGGTGAGAAGTACCTCAAGCTGGAGCCGGACGGTCCCGGCCAGCAGGCCAGCGACGACGTGATCCCGCTGGCGCGCACCGAGTCGGCGTACGACATCGTCGGCGTGCTCGGCGACCTGGCCACCACCACCGAGCGGATCGACACTCAGCAGCTGCAGCAGGCGCTGACCGCGATCGGCGAGACGCTCGACGCCTCCGGGCCGGAGATCCAGGAGAGCTTCCGCGGCATCTCCCGGCTGTCGCGGACCATTGCCAGCCGCGACCAGGAGCTGCAGACGCTGCTGAAGAGCTTGCACACGGTCAGCAAGATCCTGTCCGCGCGCAGCAAGGACATCGTGAAGCTGATGAAGGACGGCGACCTGGTCTTCCAGGAGCTGCGCAAGCGCAAGCAGGCCATCCACCGGCTGCTGGTCGGCGCGCGCTCGCTGTCCAGGGAGCTGCGCGGGGTGGCGACCGACAACCAGAAGGAGATCGGGCCCGCCCTCAAGGAGGTCGACGAGCTGACCTCGCTGCTGGTCCGCAAGGAGAAGCAGGTCAAGGCACTGATCCACAACGCCGGCCCCTACGCCAGCATCCTGAGCAACGTCATTGGCACCGGGCCCTGGTTCGACGTGTACGTCGTCAACCTCGCGAGCATCCCGACCGGCGAGTTCCTTCCTGGGCCGGGTGATCTCTGATGAGCCGCGTGCTGAACGTCCGGGTGGTCGCGGTGGTGCTGCTGGCGGCCCTGCTCGCCTCGCTACTGCTGATCCGTGGCGAGGCCGAGCGGCGTACCGTCACCGCCCACTTCCCGCGCGCGGTCAGCATCTTCGTGGGCACCGACGTCCGGATCCTCGGCGTCAACGTCGGCGAGGTGACCGCGGTCGTGCCGGAGGGCAACTCGGTCCGGGTCGAGATGGAGTACGACGCGAAGTACCAGGTCCCCGCCGACGCGAAGGCCGTCATCGTCACCCCGACCCTGGTCGCCGACCGCTTCATCCAGCTCACCCCGGTCTTCCGCAAGGGCGACCGGGCTATGGCCGACGGTGCCGACATCGCGCTGCCCGACACCGGCGTACCCGTCGAGCTGGACCGGATCTACGCCAGCCTGCGCGACCTGTCGGTGGCGCTCGGCCCGAACGGCGTCAACAAGGACGGCACCCTCGACAACGTGCTCCGCGCCGGCGCGGAGAACCTCGAGGGCAAGGGTGAGCTCGGCAACCAGATGGTGCGCGACCTGGCGATGGCGGCGACCACGTTCGGCAACGGCAGCGGCGAGCTCTTCGCGACCGTTCGCGAGCTGGCGCAGTTCACCAAGGTGCTGGCCGGCAACGACAAGCTGGTGCGCGCCTTCCTCAAGGACCTGGCCGGCGTTTCGGCGACGCTGGTGACCGAGCGCACCGAGCTGGAGCTGGCGCTCGCCGAGGTGGCCAAGTCGGTCGGCACCGTACAGACCTTCGTCAAGACCCACCGCAAGGCGCTGGTGACCGACATCGCCAAGCTGACGCGGGTTGTCAAGAACCTCGCGACCGAGAAGGACGCGCTGGCCACGACGCTGCGCGCCGGCCCGCTCGGCGCGGGCAACCTCGCGCTCGCCTACAACGCGCAGACCAAGACCGTCGGCTCCCGGCTCGGCCTGGAGGGCAACATCGCCGACGCCGACGGGTTCCTGTGCGCGGTGGTGAAGCAGTCGAACGTGCCGAAGGCCGGCGCCGAGCTCGCCTGCCGGCTGTTCAAGCAGCTGCTGGAACCACTGATCAACCAGGCCGGCAAGCCGTCCGGCAAACAGTCCGGCGACCCGGCGGACGGACCGACCGCACGCGATGCGGACCAGACCCAGGAGCAGTTCAGCAGCGAGACAGACGGCTCGCTGAACACGCTGATGGGAGGCTCGTGATGATCTCCCGGACCTTCCGCCGCGCGCTTCCCGCCGGTGTCGTCGCGCTGGCCCTGCTGGTGTCGGGCTGCGAGTTCGACGCCTACGACCTGCCGCTGCCCGGCGGCATCGACGAGGACAAGTCGTACGTCGTCACCGCGGAGTTCGCCGACGTGCTCAACGTGGTGCCGCGCTCGGCGGTGATGGTCGACGACGTACCGGTTGGCGAGGTGACCGAGATCAAGCGGGTCGGCTGGCATGCCCGGGTGACGATGCGGGTCCGCGACAACGTCGTACTCCCCGACAACGCGACCGCGGACATCCGCCAGACCAGCTTGCTCGGCGAGAAGTACATCGCGCTGGAGAAGCCAGAAACCGAACAGGCCCGCGGGCGGCTCGGCGACAACGACAACATCCCGCTCGCCGCGACTGGCCGCAACCCGGAGATGGAGGAGGTGCTGAACGCGCTCTCGTTCCTGCTCAGCGGCGGCGGCGTCGGCCAGCTCGCCACCATCACCGAAGAGCTCAACGACGTGATGGGCGGCCGGACCGACCGGCTCAAGCATCTGCTGAACAGCCTGGACAGCGTGGTCGGCACCCTCGACGCCCAGAAGACCGACATCCTCGGCGCGCTGCGATCACTGAACGGGCTGGCCAGGACGCTCAACGCCGAGCGCAAGACGATCAGTGGCGCGCTGGAGACCATGCCTAGGGCGGTCGCCGTACTGTCCGACCAGCACGCCGACCTGATGAAGATGCTGCGCTCGCTGGACCGGCTCGGCGTCGTCGGCAAGCGGGTGATCACGGCCAGCAAGGACGACCTGCTGGAATCGCTGCGCCACCTGAAGCCGATCCTCGCCTCGCTGAGCGCGGTCGGCGATGACCTCCCGACCGGACTGGCGATGATGGTCAGCTTCCCGTTCCCGAAGGAGACCGCCGAGGTCGTCAAGGGCGACTTCGCCAACGCGGTGATGCAGCTCGACATCAGCCTCGAGAACCTCACCCTGCCCGGGCTGCCGCTGCCGCCGCCGGGACAGGTCCTCGACGAGCTCGGCAAGTGCCTGGCGACGCTGAACCTGCTGAGCCCGGAGTGCGCGAAGTTCCTGACCAACCTCAACCTGTTCCAGGTGCTGAAGACCGAGTGCGCCAAGCCCCAGCACAAGGACAACCCGATCTGCAAGGGACTGGGTGGTCTGCCGCTGATCGGTGGCCTGCCCGACCTGCTGGGCAGCGGCGCCGACGGCGGGCTGCTGCCGATCCCCGGCCTACGTGGCGCGCTCGCCGGTGAGGGCCCCGCGCCGCCTACTGAGTCCCAGCTGTACGGCGGGGAGGCGACGCCATGAGCAGGGGAGTGCGGATCCGGATCGCGGCGTTCATGGTGCTGAGCGCCGTCGGGATCGTGTACGTCGCCGGCGAGTACCTCGGCATCGTGGACCGGATCCTCGGTCGCGGCTACACCATCCATGCGACGCTGCCGGAGTCCGGCGGCCTCTACGAAGGCAGCCAGGTCACCTACCGCGGGGTCGGAGTCGGCGAGGTCGTGAAGATGACTCCGACCAAGGAGGGCGTCACGCTCGACCTGGCGATGGAGGAGGGTGTGCGGATCCCGCGCGACGCCCGGATAGAGGTCCACAACCTGTCCGCGGTGGGCGAGCAGTACCTCGACTTCCTGCCCGAGGACGAGTCCGGTCCCTACCTCGGTGACGGCCAGACCCTGGCCGGCGACGCCGACTCGCTGCCGGTGAGCGAGGAGGACCTGCTGGTCGAGGTCGACCAGTTCGTGAACTCGGTGGACAAGGAGAATCTGGCCACGGTGGTCGAGGAGCTCGGCACCATGTTCCGCGACACCGGCCGGCCGCTGGAGCAGCTGCTGGACGGCGGCACCGAGTTCATCGACGAGGCCTCCGCCAACCAGGACGAGACGATCGCGCTGCTCGACCAGGCGCTCGTCGTACTCCAGACCCAGCAGGACGAGAGCGAGAATATCCGCTCCCTGGCCCGCGACCTCAAGCTGATCACCGCGTCCCTGCGGGCCAGCGACAAGAACCTCCGGACGGTCCTGAGCGACACGCCCGCGCTGTCCGGCGAGCTCACCGCGCTGCTGAAGGACCTGGAGCCGTCGCTGCCGGTGCTGCTCGCGAACGCCGTGACCGTCGACCAGGTGCTGCTCGCGCACCTGCCCGGGATCGAGCAGCTGCTGGTCACCTTCCCGCGGCTGGTCTCCAACGACCTGGCCACGCCACCGAGCGGCTGGGGCATCACCAGCCTGCAGCTGGACTCGGGGCAGGCGCCGTGCCGGGAGGGCTACCTGCCGCCGAGCGAGTGGCGCCAGGGTGACGACGTGGCGGACCGGCCGCACTATCCGGCGCGCTGCCTGAGCGGCCCGCCGTTCAACATGCGGGGCAGCAAGTACGCTCCGGCACCAAACGGTGCATACTCCTCAGGTCGGACCTACGGGCGGTCGTATGATCCGACCTCGGGAATCATCGACGGCCTGACCGACACGAACGGCGAGTCGGTCCGGCTCGGGGATCAGGGCAACCTGTCCATCCTGGGAGGGGACTCATGGAAGTGGCTGCTGGTCGGCCCGGTGGCGACTCGGTGACGCCTTCGAAGCTTGGACTGTTCCACCTGAACGCGGCGCTCTACCTGCTGGCGATGGTGGTGGCCTGCGTGTGCGTGGTCGGTGGCGTGATGTCGTGGCAGCGGTACCAGGAGCGTGCCGACGAACGGGTCGAGCAGGAGCGGTACGGCGACGTGCTGAAGGCCGCCCGCACCGAGGCGGAGGCGTTCGTGAACATCGACTACCGGTCGGCCGAGGAGAGCATCGACCGGGTCGCCGACGGTGCGACCGGCGACTTCGCCAAGCAGTACCGCTCGGAGTCCACGTCGGTGGTCGAGCTGGTCAAGGAGAACGAGTCGGTGATGACCGGCGAGATCCTCTGGGCAGGCGTGGTCGACGTCGACCAGGACAGCGCGACCGTGCTGGTCGCGACGTCCGGCACGGTCGCCAACGTGCAGACCGACAACCGCGCGACCGTACGTAACTTCCGGCTGCAGCTGGAGCTGCAGCGCGTCAAGGGCCGCTGGCTGACCTCCGACCTTCAGTTCGTGGGGTGAGGGCGATGCCTACCAACGACAGCAGCAACGACAGCGGGAAGGCGAAGCGGCCCGTGGTGGGCTCGCGGACACCGGGCGTCCGCCCGCGCAAGGTCGCGGGACACCAGCGCCGCGAGACCGGCACCGAGCCGGACGACGTGACAACGCCAACCGAGGAGACGTCGCCTGAGGAGGCGACGGCCGAGCCAAAGGCGGCCGCGCCGCTCGAGCTGCGGAAGCCGAAAACGCCGAAGGCTGGGAAGACGCCGAAGGCGGCGAAGGTTCCCAAGCGCGGCCTCCTCGACCGCGGCTCGACGACGGCCGTCCTGGGCGTCGTACTCGCGCTGCTGGCCCTGCTGGCCGCCGCCGAGGCGGTCTACATCTGGGCGCCGGACGTGCTGGGTCAGGACGACCAGAAGGTGTCGTCCGAGACCCCGGTCGTGGTGTCGCAGCTGGAGGAGCGGGCCGCGGTCGAGGCGGCCTCCGACCACGCTCGCACCATCTTGTCGACCAGCTACAAGGACTACGACAAGCAGATGGACGAGGCGACCGAGCTGATGACCGAGGGCTTCCGGAAGGAGTACCTCGACACCGCCGAGCCGCTGGCCGACGACTACCGCGAGAACCAGATGGACCTGGAGGTTGGCGTGGTCGGGAGGTCGGTGGTGGAGGCCGACGAGGACAAGGTCGAGGCGCTGCTGTTCCTGAACCAGCTGGTGACCAAGGGGGCCGGTCCCGACAAGGGCAGCAAGTACACGCCGTACCGCGCGCTGGTCACGATCGTCCGCGTCGACGGCCGCTGGCTGGTGGAGAAGATCGAGGCCAAATGAGGCGGGCTCGTCCTGAGTCTCGTGTGGTGAGTGCGATCCCAAATCGGTAGAACGTGTTCTATATTGGGGAAATCGTTGAGTCGCACCGGCACGGAGAGGAAGGATCGACAGCGTGACCCCAGCTCAGAACGCAGTCGAGACCGATCTCCTCATCATCGGCGCCGGGCCCACCGGCCTGTTCGGTGCCTACTATGCGGGCTTCCGCGGCCTACGAGTGGCGGTGGTCGACTCGCTGCCCGAGCTCGGCGGCCAGATCACCGCGATGTACCCCGAGAAGCACATTCTGGACGTCGCCGGCTTCCCGACCATCAAGGGCAAGGACCTGGTCGCGGGTCTGGTCGCGCAGGCCGACACCGCGAGTCCGGCGTACTTCCTGGACCGCACCGCGCGCACGCTGACCGGCACCGATGACTCGGTCACGGTCGGGCTCGACGACGGCACCGAGATCACCGCTGGCGCCGTGCTGATCACCGCCGGCATCGGCAAGTTCAGCCCGCGGCCGCTGCCGGCCGGTGACGGTTGGCAGGGGCGGGGGCTGGAGTTCTTCGTCCCCGACTTCGACCCGTACGTCGGAAAGGACGTGGTCATCGTCGGCGGCGGCGACAGTGCGTTCGACTGGGCGCTGCACCTCGAGCCGATCGCGAAGTCGGTCGCGCTCGTACATCGCCGCGACGCGTTCCGCGCCCACCAGCGCACCGTCGACGCGGTCCGCGCCTCCAGCACCGAGATCATCACGAAGGCCGAGGTGACCGCGCTGAAGGGCGGCGACACGCTCGAGGCAGTCGAGATCACCCACGACGGGCAGACCGTGATGCGCGACGCGCAGGCGCTGGTCGCCGCTCTCGGCTTCGTGGCGGACCTGAGCGCGCTCCAGGAGTGGGGTCTGGAGCTGCAGAAGCGGCACATCGTGGTCGACTCCGCGATGCGCACCAACCTGCCGCGGGTCTTCGCGGCCGGTGACATCACCGAGTACGCCGGCAAGGTCAGGCTGATCGCCGTCGGCTTCGGCGAGGTCGCGACCGCCGTCAACAACGCCGCGGTCGCGATCGACCCGAGCGCGCACATCTTCCCCGGCCACTCCAGCGAAGGGACCTAGACGCGGATGAGCCAGCGAGACGCGGTCAAGATGACCGAGGCCGAGGTAGCCGACTTCCTGGAGAGCCTGATCAAGGTGCAGGCGGCGACGGTCAACCCCGACGGCTCACCCCACCTGTCCACGCTCTTCTACGTGATGCGGGACGGCAAGATCGCGTTCTGGACCTACGGCAAGTCCCAGAAGATCCGCAACCTCGAGCGCGATCCTCGGATCAGCTGCCTGGTCGAGGACGGCACCGACTACTTCGAGCTGCGAGGCGTGTCGATCTCCGGCACGGCCGAGCTGATCCGCGACCACGACGAGCTGCTTGACCTCGGCACCGCCGTGGCGATGCGGATGGTCGGAGCCGATGACCCGGCCGCGCTCGGCGAGATGGGTACGGCGATGGTCCAGAAGCAGGCACTCAAGCGTGTCGGCGTGCTGGTGACACCCGACAAGGTCGCCACCTGGGACCACGCGAAGATGCTGGCCGCCTTCGGTGGCGGCGACGACAAGGCCGACGAGAAGGAGGCAACGGCATGACCGGCATGAAGGTGAAAGTCGACTTCGACCTGTGCGAGTCCAACGCCTTGTGTGAGGCGCTGGCGCCAGAGACGTTCGAGCTCGACGACGACGACTTCCTGCAGATCCTCGACGAGAACGTGACCGACGAGAACCGCGAGGCGGTCGAGCGTGCGGTCGCGTCCTGCCCGAAGTCCGCCATCTCGATCGTGGCCGAGTGAGCGGCACGTCGCTGGACGGCCTGGTCGCCGTCGTCACCGGGGCCGGCGCCGGGCTGGGGCGAGCCGAGGCCACCGCACTGGCAGCGGCCGGCGCTCGCGTCGTACTCAACGATCTGCCGGGTGCCGCCGACGAGGCGGCCGAGGAGATCCGCGGTCGCGGCGGTGAGGCCGTGGTCGTGACCGGCGACGTGGGGGAGCGGGCTACCGCCGACGCGTTGGTGGCGGCCGCGCTGGACGAGTACGGCGCGCTCGACATCGTGGTCAACAACGCCGGCATCACCCGCGACCGGATGCTGTTCAACCTCAGCGACGAGGAGTGGGACCTGGTGCTGAAGGTGCACCTGCGCGGCCACTTCCTGCTGTCCCGCAACGCCGCAGCGCACTGGCGCGCGCGATCCAAGGAGACCGGCGCGCCGGTCTACGGCCGGGTCGTCAACACCGCGTCCGAGGCGTTCCTGACCGGCTCGCCCGGCCAGGCCAACTACGCCGCCGCCAAGGCCGGGATCACCGCGCTCACCCTGTCCACCGCGCGCGGCCTGGCCAAGCTCGGCGTCCGCGCGAACGCGATCTGCCCGCGCGCCCGGACCGCGATGACCGAGGCGGTCTTCGGAGCCGACGAGTCCGGCAAGACCGTCGACCCGTACTCGCCGGAGCACGTCGCGCCGCTCGTCGCCTACCTCGCCTCACCCGCGGCCGACGGCATCAACGGCCAGGTGTTCGTGGTGTACGGCGGGATGGTGGCGCTGCTGTCCGCACCCGTGGTCGAGCAGCGGTTCGACGCCAGCGCGGACCGCTGGGAGGCCGGTGACCTCGACAAGCAGCTCGGCGGCTACTTCGCCGACCGCGACCCGGGGCTGAGCTTCGCCGCCGACTCCGTGATGAAGCTGACCGTGTGAGCCCACTTCGTTGGTCGAGCTTGTCGAGACCACAGGCATGGAAGGAACCGACATGAACCGACTGGACGGCAAGGTCGCCATCGTGACCGGCGGCGCGCAGGGGCAGGGCGCGGCAATCTGCCGGGCGTTCGTGGCCGAGGGCGCGAAGGTGGTGATCGCCGACGTGGCCGACGAGCCGGGCGAGCTGCTGGCCAAGGAGCTCGGCGATGCGGCGTACTTCCAGCACCACGATGTCGGCGACGAGGACTCCTGGACCGCTGTCGTTGACGGTGTCAACGAGCGGTTCGGGCCGGTGACCGTCTTGGTCAACAACGCCGGGCTGCTGCGCTTCGGCGAGATCGTGAAGATGAGCCTCGATGATTACGACCTGCTCTACCGGGTCAACCAGCGCGGCGTCTTCCTCGGCATGCGCGCCGTCGTGCCGACGATGAAGGCTGCCGGTGGCGGTTCCATCGTCAACACCTCGTCCACCGAGGGGCTCGGCGGGATGGCCACGCTCACCGGGTACGTCGGCACGAAGTTCGCCGTCCGTGGCATGACCAAGGCCGCCGCGATGGAACTGGGCAGGCGTGGGATCCGGGTCAACTCGGTGCATCCCGGCATGATCGACACGCCGATGACCCAGGCGCACGGCGGCCGTGAGCTGCTCGACGCGGTCGCCGTCGCCAAGGTGCCGCTGCGGCGTACCGGCGAGCCGAGCGACGTCGCGCCGCTCTATGTCTACCTCGCCAGTGACGAGAGCAGTTACGTCACTGGAGCGGAGATCGCGATCGACGGCGGCGTCACCGCCACCCACGCCTTCGGCGGCTGACAGCGGCCTACTTGGCGGCGTACTCAACAGCGGACAGCAAGCTGGAAATCCCTCCCGGATTCGAACCGGGGTAAGCGGAGTTGCAGTCCGCTGCCTGAACCACTCGGCCAAGGGATCCTTGGTGCATCTGCGCGGAGAGGGCGGGGGTCGAACCCGCACGCCCCGAAGGGCAACTCGCCTAGCAAGCGAGCGCCGCCGCCGGCTGTCGGCTGGCCTCTCCATTGGTTGAGCTGGAGCCCCCACCCGGAGTTGAACCGGGCAACCAACCTTCGGAGGGTCGGTGGCAGGTCCGCTGACTGGAGGCATGCCGGTACTGCGCGGTGCTCTGGTGGCACCAGAGCCGAAGGTCGGAGTCGAACCGACGACAATCCGCTTACGAGGCGGCCCCTCTAGCCAGCTGAGGTACTCCGGCATGGGGTGACCGGGCGGAGTTGAACCGCCACCTCCAGAGCCACAATCTGGCGTGCAGAGCCGCTACACCACGGTCACAGCACCCTCGGCGCGACTCGAACGCGCAACCGCCTGGTTCGCAACCAGGACCTCTGTCCAGTTGAGCTACGAGGGCAAGTGCACCCGTGACGTCGGATGCGGACGACAAGCGCGCCTTCGGCAGGACTCGAACCTGCAACCGGCGGGGTAGAAACCCGCTGCTCTCTCCAGTTGAGCCACGAAGGCGAGATTGGTACACCGTCTCGGACTCGAACCGAGGACCATCGACTTAAGAGGACGCCGCTCTGACCGACTGAGCTAACGGTGCATGCGGCCGCCGTACGGCGACCTTGGTTGCGGGGCCACGAATCGAACGTGGGCCGACGGGCTTATGAGACCCATGGCGTCCCTGACACCCGCAGCTGCCAGGGAAGGGCTCGAACCTCCGTCCCCCAGAGTCAGAATCTGGGCGCGTAGCCGTCAACGCACCTGGCATCGGTCGCGTGGTGATCGCGAACAGCTGCTCGACCAGGACTCGAACCTGGGCCCTCCGGGTAACAACCGGGCGCTCTGCCTACTGAGCTATCGAGCATTGCGCTCCACGAGGGAGCTGTGGGACCGCGAGGAGTCGAACCTCGCCCTGCCGGGCTTCAACCGGCTGCGCCGCCTGCAACGCTTCAGTCCCTTGGTCGACCCGCCAGGATTCGAACCTGGACCACCTGTTTGTAAGACAGGAGCGCTGCCTGATTACGCCCACGGGTCGGTCGACCAGGAAGGATTTGAACCTTCGACTCCCTCGTTATCAGCGAGGTGCCCAAACCGGACTGGGCCTCTGGTCGTCTGTTTTTGCAGTCCGGATACGAGGACTCGAACCTCGCCTACCTGCTCCCCAAAGCAGGGGCGCTGACCCTTACGCGATATCCGTTTGGTACCCACCCAGGGAGTCGAACCCTGAACCTCCGGCACCTGAGGCCGGCGCCTCTACCAATTGGGCTAGGTGGGCTTGTCCATCAACTGCGAGCGGATGGCCGGCCTCGAACCAGCTACCTCCTGCCCGGCGCGCAGGCGCGCGTCCACATGCGCATCATCCGCGTGCACGGGTTAGCCGCCGTGCCGGCCGGTGGAGAGGGCGGGAGTCGAACCCGCAGTCGTCTGCATGCAAAGCAGGTGCCTTACCGTTCGGCCACGTCCCCAAATGTTGAGTGCTCACCGGGGGAATCGAACCCTCACGTCCCGAAGGGCACCGCGCCCTCAACGCGGCCCGTCTACTTGTTCCGGCAGGTGAGCCTGGTGCTCTCGGTGGGAGTCGAACCCACACGTCCCTCGGGACACCGGGCCTTGAATCCGGGGCGTCTGCCAGTTCCGCCACGAGAGCACTTCTTTGCACCCCCACGGAGAGTCGAACTCCGGCCTCGACGCTGAGAACGTCGTGTCCTGACCGCTAGACGATGGGGGCATGGTGAGGCGTGGTCTGAGATAGAAACTGCGACTCGTTGCTCACAATCGAATTCGCAAAAGAGGTGTGGGTATCGTGGCTGCAATGATCGCCAAGCACATCTCAGACACGACCCTGGAGGGCCTGGTGGCTGAGTCACATTCATTTCACGGTGTGCTTCGCCGGATCGGCATGTCGATCAGCGGGGACTCGCACCGACTCCTCAAACGACGAATCGAGGGGCTCGGGCTGGACACGTCGCACTTCATGCCATTCGCCGTCTCCGGACGCGGCGGCGCGGTTGTGAAGCGTCCGGCCGCCGACGTACTCGTCGCGCTGCCGCCGAAGAGCGCTCGCGTCGCCCGAAAGACACTCGCGCGATGCCTCGTCGAGGCTGGTGTGCCCGAGAAGTGCGCGACCTGCGGACTCACCGACTGGCTCGGGCAAGAGATCGTGCTGCACGTCGATCACATCAACGATGACCGCCTGGACAACCGGCTGGAGAACCTCCAGTTCCTTTGTCCCAACTGCCACGGCCAGAAGACGATCGCATCGCGAAGAGCCGCAAGTCTGGCCCGCCGGATGGCACTGCCCAAGACCAAGGATTGTCGGCGCTGCGGAGGCCCGATCATCGAGCGCCGCAACTACTGCGAGGAGTGTGTCGCCTTGGTCCACCGCGAGAACATCGACCGCATCAACGAACAGTTCCAGACATCTTGGCTGGACGATCGAGTTTTGCTGGATCTCTTGCGTGCTACGTCATACCGGTCTGTTGGAGCGATGCTCGGTGTCTCCGACAACGCCGTGCGCAAGAGGCTCCGCTCTAGAGGCATTGAGCCACCGCGCAAGTACCGCGGGAGGTCATGAGGTCCGGCGTACGCGCTTCCGGCCAGACTCGAACCGGCGGTCCCCTCGCTGACAACGAGGCGAGCACTCCTGGCTGCTCTGCGGAAGCTAGGTGAATCGCAGCGGAAGAGGTGGGAGTCGAACCCACACGCCCTCGCGGGCAGTCTGTTTTCAAGACAGGTGCCGCCACCAGTCGGCTGGCTCTTCCTGGGCTCCACGGGGGAGCGGTGCGCCGGGCAGGACTCGAACCTGCGATGCCCGAAGGCGGCGGGGCTACAACCCGCTGCAATAGCCGCTATGCGACCGACGCGTTGTGCCGAGGCGAGGTGGCTCCTCGCGTCGGCCTTGCTGTCCACTGTTGAGTTCGCCCCCACTCCCATCGCTGGGTGTGGGTCGGGAGAGGTTGCCCCACGGCCGCGTGATGCGTTAGCCCGGTGCCGCTGTGCTGGCTGGTCTCTCGACCAGTCCGCGGGTCCGGTGCCCGTGGGACCTTCCACGATGAAGTTGTTGTCCAGCAGGGGCGGCAGGTCTCGAACCTGCAACCTTCCGTGTTGGAGACGGATGCGCTCCCAGTTGCGCCACAGCCCCTGGAAATGCCGAAGGCCGCTGCGAGGAGCTGTCCTCGAGCGGCCTGCTGGTCTGCGCTTGATGCAGAACTAGGTCAGGAGCCGCTCCCGGGACGGGTTGCGGTGGCCGCGCTCGAAGGACTGGCAGTCATAGCTGTACGACGGCATGCGGAGGTCCGCCGCCTTGGCCAGCTTGGCTTCGGCAGCGGTGCGAGCGATGTGCCAACTGCTGCTCATGGCTCGTCCTTCCGCGTCGAGGTGCGGCCGCCCGGTGCGGCCTTCGATATCAAGAGTAGGCAGGTCCGCCGACAACGCGCACCTGCTTTTCGTGCCCTTGGTTTCGAGACGGTCGCTGCGCGACCTCCTCAACCGGCGGGCTAACGGTCGTTGAGCGACCTCCTCAACCAGCGGGCTAGTGGTCGCGCAGCAGCAGACGGACGGCGACGTCCATCGACTTGGTGACCTCTTCGGCGCTCTGGCGGCCGGTGACCCAGCCGACCAGGGCGGCCAGCCAGACGTCGCCGATCACGCGGGCGAGGGCGATCTCGTCCTCTGTCGGCTCGTGGGCGTGCTCGGGGCCGGGGTCCATGGCGGCGGTGAGCATCGAGGTCATCGCCAGGCCAACGACGTGGATCTCGTCCTTCACCGATGCGTCGGCGAACATGAACGCGCGAGTCAGCGCCTCGGTCAGGTGCGGGTCGCGCTGGAGGGACTTGGTGGTCTTGCTGAGCACGTTCATCACCCGGTCGGCCGGCGTGTCGCCGGGCACCGTCTTGCCCTCCATCGAGGCCAGCACCCGCTCGAACTCGCGGCCGAGCGCGGAGACCAGCAGGTGGATCTTCGACGGGAAGTAGCGGTAGAGGGTGCCGAGGGCGACCTCGGCCTGCTCGGCCACCGCGCGCATCTGTACGGCGTCGAACCCGCCCTTGCTGGCGAGGGCGATGGTCGCGTCGAGGATCCGGCGGCGCCGGTCGCGTTGCGCGGCCGAGCCCGGCTCGTCGTACGTGAGCGAGTTGCTGGTCACCGTTCTCCTTGCCGCGAATGTGACGCAGGTGACATGCCACCCTGCGGAACTGACGTTGTCGTCCGCCCGTTGGACAGGCTGTTTAGGCTATCAATCGTCAACGATGGTAGTAACACGTTCCAGTTTCGTCGTCACGGGGGCTCAGTGTGGGCGACACGCTGGCAAAAGAAAGGTCGCAGGCTTTGCGCATCGCAATGCTGTCGTACCGCAGCAAGCCGCACTGCGGCGGCCAGGGGATCTACCTCCGTCACCTCAGTCGTGAGCTGACCAAGCTCGGGCACCAGGTCGAGGTCATCTCGGGCCAGCCCTACCCCGAGCTCGACGAGGGCGTGACGCTGACCAAGGTCCCGAGCCTCGACCTGTACCGCGACCCCGACCCGTTCCGGGTGCCCGGCCTCGGTGAGTTCCGCGACCTCGTGGACGTCGAGGAGTTCGCCACCATGTGCGTGGCCGGCTTCCCGGAGCCGAAGACGTTCAGCAAGCGCGCGGCCAAGCTGATGAAGCAGCGCCGCGACGACTTCGACGTTGTCCACGACAACCAGGTGCTCGGCTACGGCATGCTCGACATCGAGCGCATGGGCTTCCCGATGGTCACCTCGATCCATCACCCGATCACCTTCGACCGCCGGATCGACCTGGAGGCGGCGCCGACGCTGCGCAAGAAGCTGACGCTGCGCCGGTGGTACGGCTTCCTGCGGATGCAGGGCAAGGTCGCCCGCAAGGTCTCCAAGATCCTTACCGTCTCGGAGTCGTCCGAGCGCGACATCGTCAAGGACTTCGGCGTCGACCCGGAGCGGATCCAGGTGATCCCGCTCGGCGTCGACGACGGCTTCCGGCCGCCGACCGAGCCCCGGGTGCCGGGCCGGATCGTCGCGATGGCCAGCGCGGACAGCCCGATCAAGGGCATCTCCACGCTGCTGGAGGCGTTCGCCAAGCTGCGTACCGAGCGCGACGTCGAGCTGCTGCTGGTGACCAAGCCGGAGCCCGGCGGGCGCACCGAGAAGCTCATTGAGGAGCTCGCGATCGGCGACGCGGTCCGGTTCGTCAACGGGATCAGCGACGCCGAGCTCGTGCAGGTGATGGGCTCGGCCGAGCTGGCCTGCGTCCCGTCGCTCTATGAAGGCTTCTCGCTGCCGACCGCCGAGCTGATGGCCTGCGAGACCCCGCTCGTGGTGTCCCGCGCGGGCGCCATCCCCGAGGTGGTCGGGCCGGAAGGGCTCTGTGCCGACCTGGTGCCGCCGGGCGACGTGGGCGAGCTCGAGCTCGCCCTCGCCGCCCTGCTCGACGACCCGGAGCGCCGGGCCCGGATGGGCAAGGCCGGCCGGGAGCGGGTACTGGAGAAGTTCAGCTGGCACGCGGTCGCGGTGGCGACGGCCGCGGCGTACGAAGAGGCCATCGCTGCGAGCGGAGCGAGCCAAACCGCGGAGAGGAACAACCGCTGATGCTGACCGTTGACTTCGACCGGCTCGGGCTCAAGCCCGGTGATCGCGTCCTCGACATGGGGTGCGGCGCGGGCCGGCACGCCTTCGAGATGTACCGGCGCGGCGGCGACGTGATCGCCTTCGACCAGGACGCCGACGAGCTGGCCGGCGTACTTGAACTGTTCGCAGCGATGAAGGAGGCCGGCGAGGTCCCGGCCGGCGCCGAGGCCGACATCAAGGAGGGCGACGCGCTCGCGCTGCCGTTCGCCGACGGCGAGTTCGACCGGATCGTTGCCGCCGAGGTGCTCGAGCACATCCCGGCCGATATCCAGGCGATCGGCGAGCTGGTGCGGGTGCTGCGGCCCGGCGGGACGCTCGCGGTGAGCGTGCCGCGATGGTTCCCGGAGCTGGTCTGCTGGCAGCTCTCCGACGACTATCACAACGCCCCGGGCGGCCATATCCGGATCTACTCCGACAAGGAGCTGATCGGCAAGCTCGCCAACGCCGGCCTTGAGTACGACGGCAAGGACTATGCCCACGGCCTGCACTCGCCGTACTGGTGGATCAAGTGCGCGGTCGGCGTCAACAACGACGACAACCCGCTGGTGAAGGCGTACCACCAGGTGCTGGTGTGGGACATCATGAAGACGCCGCGGTACAGCACCGTCACTCGCGCGGCCGAGAAGGTGCTCAACCCGGTGATCGGCAAGAGCCTGGTCCTCTACTTCCGCAAGCCGGATGCGGCGTAGCGCCATCCCCGCCGTCGCCGGCGTGCTCACCGCTGCCCAGGTCGCGCAGACCGCAGCGGGGATCGCGGCGATGCAGGAGGCCGACGGGGCCGTGCCGTGGACCGTCGGCGAGCACACCGACGCCTGGAACCACGTTGAAGGGGCGATGGCGCTGCTGGTCGGCGGGCAGCCGGCCGCCGCCGCGCGCGCCTACGACTGGTGCCTGGCCACGCAGCGCGAGGACGGCTCGTGGCCGATGAAGATCGTGGCCGGCGAGATCGAAGACGCGAGCGGCGAGACCAACATGTCGGCGTACCTCGCGGTGGGCGTCTGGCACCACTGGCTGGTACGCCGCGACCTGGCGTTCGTGCGCCGGATGTGGCCGAGCGTACGGCGCGCGCTGGACTGGGTGGCCGGGATGCAGCTGCCGTTCGGCGGCATCGCCTGGTCGCAGGAATGGAAGGACGGCAAGCCGGCACGCACGAATCAGGATGGCCTGCTGGCCGGCTCGTCCAGCATCTACCAGTCACTGCGGGCCGGTGTCGCACTCGCGGAGCTCCTGGATCGTCCGCAGCCGGAGTGGGAGCTGACCGGCGGCCGGCTTGGGCACGCTTTGCGCGAGCACAGAGATCTATTCCTAGACAAGTCGACATTCTCGATGGACTGGTACTACCCGGTGCTCGGCGGCGCGGTGCGCGGCGCGGCCGGTCATGCGCTGCTGGCATCGCGGTGGGACGAGTTCGTGATGCCCGGGCTCGGCATTCGCTGCGTCGACACCAACCCGTGGGTGACCGGAGCCGAGACCTGCGAGCTGGTGATGGCGCTGGACGCGCTGGGCGACCGGGAGCGGGCGGTCCGGCTGTTCGCCGACATGCAGCACCTGCGGCACGACAACGGCGACTACTGGACCGGCTCGGTGCACCCGGAGGGCGTGTTCTGGCCGGGTGAGCAGACGACGTACACCGCCGCCGCGGTGATCCTGGCCGCCGACGCGCTCAGCGGCACCACACCGGGGTCGGACATCATGCACGGCAGCTCGCTGCCCGCCCACTTCGACGAGCTCGCGCTGGAGTGCGGCTGTCCGTCAGCGGACCGGGTCGCCGGCTTCTCCGCGCGTACGTCGTAGCACCCGCATCGAGCCCAGCTGCTCGACCTCCTCGAAGTCGCCGCTGTCCAGCGCCCGCAAGAAGACGTGGTACGGCGGCTGGCCGCCGTCGGCCGGGTCGGGAAAGACATCGTGGATGACCAGTGAGGCGCCGCTCGCGAGCCACGGAGCCCAGCCGGTGTAGTCGTTCTGCGCGTGCTCCTCGGCGTGGCCGCCGTCGATGAACAGCATCGACAGCGGCGTCCGCCAGAGTGCACTGACCGTCGTGGACCTGCCGATGACCGCGACCACCTGGTCCTCGAGGCCGGCCTGGGCGATGGTGTGCCGGAAGGTCGGCAGCGTGTCCATCAGCCCGAACTCGGGGTCGACAAGCGAGGCGTCGTGGTGCTCCCAGCCCGCCTGGTTCTCCTCCGAGCCGCGGTGGTGGTCGACGGTGAAGACGGTACCGCCGACCTCGCGCGCCGCTGCTCCGAGATAGATCGCGGACTTGCCGCAGTAGGTGCCGACTTCGAGCGCGGGTCCGTGCGGCAGCCGCTCCGTGGCTACTCGGTGCAGCAGCAGCCCCTCGTCCTCGGGCATGAAGCCCTTCGCGGCGCGGGCATGTTCGAGCAGATCTGGCGGCATCACGCGGACGACCCTAATCTGCCGAGCAGGGCGCGCTAGCATGTGGAACACGTTCTAGTTCGGCAGTGAAGGAGAAGAGCGTGTCGATCGGCGTCTCCGACGACCACACCGAGCTGGCCGCGACGGTCCGCAAGTGGGCCGCCGCGCTCGGCCCGCTCGACGCAACCCGGGCCGCCGAGGCCGAGGCCGGCGAGTCCTTCGACGCGATCTGGGCGGCGGTCACCGAGATGGGGATCGCGACGATCGCGCTGCCCGAGAGCGGCGGCGGTGGGGGCGGCAGCGTGCTCGACCAGGCGGTCGCCCTCGAGGCCGCCGCCCAAGAGCTGGTACCGGGGCGGCTGTTGTCGGCCTCGGTCGCGGCACTCTGTCTCCGCGGCACTGGACTGGCGGTGGATGAGCGGTTCGCGGTCGGGCTGGCGCCGACGCTGACCGAGACCGACGGCGTGCTGTCCGGCGAGGTGCGGGTCGTGCTCGACGCCCCAGGTGCGGACCGGCTGCTGCTGGGTGCGGGGGAGCGGTGGTACGTCGTCCCGGCCGACCGAGCCCAGATCGAGCCGCACCCGCTGCCCGACCTGACCCGGCGCGCCGGAGCCGTCGCCCTCGACGGAGTGGCCGACGCTGTGGAGGTTCCGGGGCTGACCACGGCCGACGTACGCCGGGCGGCGGTCGTCGTCGCGGCGGCCGAGGCGGCCGGTGTAGCGCGCTGGTGTCTCGGCACCGCGGTCGAGTACGCGAAGGTCCGCGAGCAGTTCGGGCAGAAGATCGGCAGCTTCCAGGCGGTCAAGCACCTGTGTGCGGAGATGTTGGAGCAGGCCGAGTCGGTGACCGCGGCGGCCTGGGACGCGGCCGCTGCGTACGACGACGAGGGCGGCGCCTTCGCCGTCGAGGTGGCCGGCGTGATCGCCGTACCGGCTGCCGTCGAGGTGGCCAAGACCTGCATCCAGGTGCTGGGCGGGATCGGGTTCACCTTCGAGCACGACGCCCACCTCTACCTGCGCCGGGTGCTGACCCTGCAGACGCTGCTGGGCGGTGCCGGTGCCGCCGCGCGCGACCTGGCCGAGCGGGCGGTGGCGGGAGAGCGGCGTGCGGTGCGGATCGACTTCGACGGCCGCGACGAGGCGATCCGGCACGGTGTGCGGGACCGCGCGGCCGCGATCGCGGCGCTCCCTGTAGACGAGCAGCGCGCCGCGCTGGTCGATGCCGGCTACCTGGCGCCGCACTGGCCCGCGCCGTACGGCCTCGGTGCCGGTCCCGTCGAACAGCTGGTCGTCGACGAGGAGCTGGCCCGCGTCTGCGTCAGCCGGCCTGACATCAAGATCGGCGCCTGGGCAGTGCCAACGATCCTCGGCTACGGCACCGACGCGCAGCGCGAGCAGTTCGTCCGGCCGACGATGCTGGGCGAGCTGGTCTGGTGCCAGCTGTTCAGTGAGCCGGAGGCAGGCTCCGACCTGGCGGCGCTGCGCACCCGTGCCGAACGAGTCGACGGCGGCTGGGCGCTGACCGGCCAGAAGGTGTGGACCACGCTCGCGCACGCCTCCGACTGGGCGATCTGCCTGGCCCGGACCAACCCGGACGCGCCACAGCACAAGGGCATCACCTACTTCCTGCTCGACATGACCAGCCCCGGCATCGAGATCCGGCCGCTGCGCGAGCTGACGGGTGACGCACTGTTCAACGAGGTCTTCCTCGATGGCGTCGTGGTCCTGGACGAGTACGTCGTCGGCGAGGTCGACGACGGCTGGCGGCTGGCCCGCGCCACCCTGGCCAGCGAGCGGGTGGCGATGGCCAACCGCAAGCTCGGCCTGAGCACCGAGCGGGCCGTGGAGCTTGCGGCCGCCGGCGTGGATCCGGCGACGCTGACCCGGGTCGGCCACGAGGTCGCCACCGCGACCGTCGTCGCCCTGCTCGGCGTCCGCGCAACCCTGCGGTCACTCGCCGGCCAGCCGCCCGGCGCCGAGTCGAGCGTGGCCAAGCTGCTCGGCGTGCAGAGCCGTCAGGACTCCGCCGAGCTAGTCGTGGAGCTGATGGGCGACCGGGTGCTGACCGGCGAGGCCGATGCCGAGGTGCACGAGATGCTGCTCACCCGCTGCCTGTCCATCGCCGGCGGCACCACCCAAATCCTGCGCAACGTCACCGCCGAGAGGCTGCTGGGCCTGCCCCGCTGAGACATGCCCGTTCGAAGCAGTCCCTCCCCGTCGGAAGTTTCCCGTGGGGCGGGATAGTTTCACTAGGTACCTAGTGAAACTTCCGCGCGGTGCGCCGCTCTCGTGGTGTTCCAGTGCCAGTGCAGGTAGCGGTCGACGGCACGGACGACGTGGGCCGAGCGGACGGACGGGAAGATGTCGAAGGCGTGCTGGGCGCCGGGGAGCTCGGCGTACACGACGGAGCGCTTGGACTCCTCGCGCAGCTTGGCGACGAAGTGGCGGGCGTGGCCGACCGGGACCAGGGTGTCGGTGCGGCCGTGGATCACAAAGAAGTCGGGGGCGTCCGGGGTGACCCGCAGGATCGGGGTGGCGGCCTCGTAGACCTCGCGCGCGTCCTGGTAGGGACGCTGGACGATCCGCGTGCTGAGGAAGTGGTCGCGCAGCAGCTTGGCCTCGGGGAGGTCGGTGACGCCGGCGAAGTCGTAGACGCCGTAGTGGGGGACCGCGACGTCGATGGAGGTGTCGGCGTCCTCGAAGCCGGGTTGGTACGCCGGGTCGTTCGGCGTCAGCGCAGCGAGGGCCGAGAGATGGCCGCCGGCGGAGCCGCCCGTGATCGCGAGGTAGCCGGGGTCGCCGCCGTACTCGGCGATGTGCTCCTTGATCCAGGCGATGGCGCTCTTGACGTCGATGATCTGGGCCGGGAACGCGTCGCGGGGCGCAAGCCGGTAGTTGATCGAGACGCACACCCAGCCCTTCGCGGCGAGGTGCTGCATCAGCGGGATGCCCTGCTGGTCCTTGCGGCCGATCGTCCATCCACCGCCGTGCACCTGGAGCAGCACGGGCGCACCCGACGCCGGGCCATCGACGCCGCGGTAGATGTCCAGGTGGCCGCGGGCGCCGTACTGGGTGAACGGGATGTCCCGGTCCACCCGCACCCGCTCGTCGCGCATCCGGAACGGGTTGACCAGCTTCCGCCACGGCGTCGCCAGCTCGGCAGGGGTAGGCGCCGCGTCGAGCTGCTCGACGTAGTCGAGGCCGAGGCCGTCGACGAGCGCGTCCTCGACCACGTTACGAACCTTGGTGGACTCGTAGAGCGTGTAGCCGAGGCCGGCTACGCTCGCCGCCGCGAGCGTCTTCCCGGCGAGTCCGGCCTTGCCACGAGCCGTCTGGACCGCGGTGTCGGTCGCAGTCAGGGCGAGCAGGTGTGGCGCCAGCTCGGTGGTCAGCCAGCCGGCCGCGAAGGTGGGGATGGACAGCCGCGGGTTCCGCGACGGGCGGATCGCGTTCGCAGTGAGGGCGGCGGTGACGATCTGGCGGAGGAGGTAGCTCACGCTTCGCATGCTAGCCCGGAGATCCTTGTGATCTTGCGCGAGCGGGTCTAACGCACATCGGACCTGTTAGTGTCCACACTCACAAACTAGAACGTGTTCCAATTTGGCCCGCTACACTGCTCGCCATGGAGCGACTTTCGGGCCTCGACGCGAGCTTCCTCTACCTGGAGACGCCGGAGCAGATGATGCACGTCTGCGCGATCGTCGTGGTGGACCCGTCGACGATGCCGACGCCGTACTCCTATCCGGTGTTCCGCAACGAGATCGAGCGCCGGGTGCAGGGGCTCCCGGAGTTCACCAGCAAGCTGCGCGGCGTACCGCTGGGGCTGGATCACCCGCTGCTGGTCCCCGACGAGAGCTTCGACATCGACCGGCACGTGCACCGGCACGCGCTGCCCAACCCGGGTGGGTACGACGAGCTGGTCGAGCTCGCCGGTCACCTAGCGGGCATCCCGCTGGACCGCAGCCGCCCGCTGTGGGAGATGCATGTCATCGAGGGGTACGCCGAGGACAAGGTCGCGGTCTTCACCAAGATGCACCACGCGACCGTGGACGGGGTCTCCGGCGCCAACCTGGTCTCCTACCTGTGCAGCCTCGAGCCGGACTCGGAGCCGCTGCGGCCACCGGCGCCGGAAGCCGAGCCGGTCAGCGTTCCCGGCGACCTCACCCTGCTCGGCCAGGGCCTGCTGTCGACCCTGAAGCGGCCGGCGATCGTGCCCAAGCTGCTGGCGCCGTCCACGCGGCTGGTCGCCAACTGGGTCACCCGCGGCCGCCAGGGCACCGCGATGCCGACCCCGTTCTCCGCGCCGCGCGCGCCGTTCAACGGCACCATCACCGGACACCGCGCCGTCGCCTTCACCGACCTCGAGCTGGACAAGATCAAGGCGATCAAGAACGTCTCAGAGACCACGGTCAACGACGTGGTGCTGGCCGTGGTGGGGGACGCGCTGCGGTCCTACCTGGCCGCCAAGGACGAGCTGCCACCGCAGTCGCTGCTGGCGACGGTCCCGGTCTCGGTGCACCAGACCTCGGAGCGGTCCGGCGGCAGCAACAAGGTCTCGGCGCTGTTCGCGCGGCTGTTCACCGACGTCGAGGAACCGGCGGAGCGGCTGCGGCTGATGGCGGCCGCCAACCGCAACGCCAAGGACCACCACAAGGCGGTCAGCGCAGACATGCTCCAGGACTGGGCCGAGTTCGCGGCGCCGCGAACCTTCGGGCTGGCGGTCCGGGCGTACGCCGCGCTCCGGCTGGCCGAGCGACACCCGGTCGTGCACAACCTGGTCGTCTCCAACGTCCCAGGCCCACCAATCCCGCTCTACTTCATGGGCGCCCGGATCGACGCGCTCTACCCGCTCGGCCCGGTCTTCCACGGCGCCGGTCTCAATGTGACTGTGGTGTCGAACAACGGCGCCGTCCACGTCGGGATCATCGCCTGCCGCGAGCAGGTCCCGGACGTGGACCTGCTCGCCGGACAGGTGCCGGCCGCACTCGAGCGGCTGCGGGACGCCGTACTCCCCGAGGCCAAGCCGAAGGCCGCCCGCCGCCCGCGCAAGGCGCCGACGAAATGAGCGTCGACACGGACCGGGACCAGGGCCGGGACCACGACTGGATCATGGCGGAGGCCGGGCGGCTGGCCGCGCTCGGCGAGACCGCGCCCCGCCTGGCGCGCGACCCGGTCAACCAGCCGATGATCAACAACTGGACCGAGGCGATCGGCGACCGCAACCCGATCTACGCCGACACCGAGATCGCTCGCGAGCTGTACGGCGGCCCGGTGGCGCCTACCGCGATGGCCCAGGTGTGGACGATGTACGGGCTCGACCCCGAGCGTCCGGCCCACGACCCGCTGCACGGCACCATGCGGATGCTCGACGAGGCCGGCTACACCTCGGTGCTCGGCACCAACTGCGACCAGACCTACGCCCGCCACCTGCAGCCGGGGGAGCAGGTCGCGGTGACCACCCGGCTCGAGTCGGTCGTCGGGCCGAAGCAGACCGGGGTCGGTGAGGGCTACTTCGTCACCACCGAGTCGCGCTGGTGGGTCGCCCTACCTGATGGGCGGAGTGAGGTCGTGGCCACGATGACGTTCCGGGTGCTGAAGTTCCGACCGCGTGCGGCCGCCCTGGCCGCTGACCTCGGTGAGCCTGTCAGGCCGGTGGTCAACCGTGACACGGAGTTCTTCTGGTCCGGGACGGCCGAGGGTGAGCTGCGGATCCAGAAATGCAACGCGTGCGGCGTACTCCGGCACCCACCGGGACCGGTCTGCCCGGAGTGCCACGCGATGGACCGCGGGTACGTCGTCGCCACCGGCCGCGGCCGAGTGCACTCGTCGGTGGTGCACCACGCTCCGAAGATCCCGGGCAAGCGGCTGCCGCTGACGCTGGTGCTGGTCGAGCTGACCGAGGGCGTCCGGATGGTCGGTGAGCTGCTCGACCCGCCCGAAACCGTCGAGATCGGCGCGCCGGTGGTCGTCGACCTGGTCACGGTGGACGACGCGCTCACGCTGCCATCCTGGCGGCTGGCCGAGGAGGGTGCGCGATGACCGGCCCACAGGTGCTGTCGGAGTGGACGCTGCCGATCACGCCGACGCTGGTGGTCTCGACCGCGATCGCCACCCGCGACTTCCAGGACGTCCACCACGACCGCGACCTGGCCGTGCAGCGCGGGTCGAAGGACATCTTCCTCAACATCCTGACCACGACGGGCCTGGTGCAGCGCTACGTCACCGACTGGGCCGGCCCGCGGGCGGTGATCAAGGCCTGCGCGCTGCGGCTCGGCGCTCCGGCGTACCCGGGCGACACGCTCACGTTCACCGGCGCGGTCAGTGGCATCGAGGACGGGGTGAGCGTCGTTGATGTGGTCGGCACCGTCTCCCTCGGCAGCCACGTCACCGCGCAGGTCCGGGTGGTGCTGCCATGAGTACGGCGCTCAGCGGTGCGGCGGCGATCGCCGGGATCGGGGCGACCGAGTTCTCGAAGGACTCGGGCCGGTCCGAGCTTCAGCTGTCCTGCGAGGCGATCCTGGCCGCGCTGGCCGACGCCGGGCTGGCGCCGGCGGAGGTGGACGGGCTGGTGACGTTCACGATGGACACCAGCTCGGAGATCGCACTGGCCCGCGAGCTCGGGATCGGCGAGCTGCGCTTCTTCAGCAGGATCAACTACGGCGGCGGCGCGGCGTGCGCAACCGTCCTACAGGCCGCGATGGCGGTCGCCACCGGCGTCGCCGAGGTGGTGGTCTGCTACCGCGGCTTCAACGAGCGGTCCGGCCAGCGGTTCGGGCAGGTGCAGTCATGGGCGGCGGCGCAGGCCAACACCAACGGCCTCGACAACTCCTGGTCCTACCCACACGGGCTCTCCACACCGGCCGCGACGGTGGCGATGCAGGCACGCCGCTACTGCCACGAGTACGGCGCCAGCTCGGCCGACTTCGGCCGGGTCGCGGTCGCCGACCGGCTGCATGCGTCGACCAACCCGGCCGCCTTCTTCTACGGCCGGCCGATCACGCTGGAGGACCACCAGGCGTCCCGGATGATCGCCGACCCGCTGCGGCTGCTGGACTGCTGCCAGGAGAGCGACGGCGCGGTCGCGCTGGTGGTCACCTCGACCGAGCGGGCCCGCGACCTTGCTGGCGGCGCCGTACCGATCGTGGCGGCAGCGCAGGGGAGTGCGCCGGACCAGTTTGTGATGACGTCGTACTACCGCGACGACCTCGGCATCCCCGAGATCGGCGTGGTCGGCCGCGAGCTGTGGCGGCAGTCCGGCCTTGAGTCCGACGACATCGACACCGCTGTCCTCTACGACCACTTCACGCCGTACGTCCTGATGCAGCTGGAGGAGCTCGGCTTCTGCGGCCGCGGCGAGGCGCCCGGCTTCATCGCCGACGGCGCGATCGAGCTGGGTGGGCGGCTGCCGCTGAACACCCACGGAGGCCAGCTCGGCGAGGCCTACCTGCACGGCATGAACGGCATCGCCGAGGCGGTACGCCAGGTTCGCGGCACGTCGGTCAACCAGGTCGCCGGTGCCGAGCACGTCCTGGTGACCGCTGGCACCGGCGTACCCACGTCGGGCCTGATCCTCGGCCGCACCTAACCTCTCGCGCCCGGAATCCGGTTGGCTCAGCTCGCGCCGGCCGGAAGAATGCCGCCATGACGACCGTCGGGGACCTGTTTCCACTGCTCAGCCTGCGTGTGCAGGCAGGCCCGCTGGAGCTGCGCGGGATGCTGGATGAGGATCTGGTCACACTCGCCGGGTTGGTGGAGGACGGGATCCACGATCCGGATGAGATGCCGTTCTTCTTTCCGTGGACGCAGGCGCCGAAGGGCGAGCTGGCGCGGAACTTCCTGCAGTACCACTGGCGCACCCGAGCCGAGTTCTCGACCGACTCCTGGGTGATGAACCTCGGGGTCTGGCACGACGGCGTCCTGGTCGGCGTGCAGGGCTTCGACACCAACAACTACCTGGTCACGCGAACCGGAGAGACCGGCTCCTGGCTCGGGCAGCGCTACCAGGGCCGCGGTATCGGTACGGCGATGCGCCAGGCGATCTGCGCGTTCGTCTTCGACCATCTCGACGCCGTCGAGATCACGTCCGGCGCCTTCCAGGACAACCCGGCCTCGCTCGCGGTCAGCCGGAAGGTCGGCTATCGGCAGAACGGCCTGCGCCGCCTGAAGCGGCGTGAGGGCGAGGTGGCGATCAACCAGCAGCTGGTGCTGAGCCCCGAGGACCTGGTCCGCGGCGAGCACGAGCTCAAGGTCGACGGCGTCCCCGCCTTCCGCCGCTCGATCGGCCTGGATGGGGCGTGAGGGCGGGGCAGTTTCACGAGGGACCTAGCGAAACCGTCCTTCCCCACGCGAAGTTTCCGACGGGGAGGGACAAATTCACTAGGTACCTAGTGAAACTGCCGCCCGCGTCAGCAGGCAGTCGGCGAGGACGGGGGCGCCGTCGCGGTCGGGGTGGTCGGAGGCGATGGTGGCGGTGATGGCGATGTGGTCGCCTTCGTCCCAGGTGGAGATCGCGATGGTCTCGCCGGGGAAGACGACGCCGGCGAACCGGGCGGAGAAGCTGCCGACCTGGGCCGCGTCGCCGTTGAGCATCAGGTCGGTCACCTCGCGCAGCACGATGCCGTACGAGCACAGGCCGTGCAGGATCGGGGCCGGGAAGCCGGCGCCCTTCGCGAAAGCTGGGTCGGCGTGCAGCGGGTTGCGGTCGCCGCAGAGTCGGTAGAGCAGCGCCTGCTGCGGGGTCACGGTGTACGACGTCGACGCGTCGGCCGGGCGGTCGGGGAGCTCGGCCTTCGCGGACGGCCCCCGCTCACCGCCGAAGCCACCCTCGCCGCGGACGAAGATCGAGGACCGGACCGTCCACAGCAGCTCGCCCGAGGCGTCGTCGTACGCGTTGCCCTCCTGGACGATGACGGCGGCCTTGCCCTTGTCCCACACGTCGGTGATCCGGATGTTCAGCGTCGCGGAGCCGGAGGTCGGCAGTGGACGGTGAACCTCGACGCCCTGCGATCCGTGCAGCACGCTCTGCAGGTCGATGTCGCAGCCGGGCAGGTCCAGCCGCGGCGCGTCGGTCTCGAAGAAGGTGGGCGCCACCACGGCGAAGGACGGCAGCACCTGCAGGCCGTCGTCGTCCAGCGTGTAGCGCAGTGCCGCCGCGTCGACGTTGTCGCCCGGGCGGGACCCGGCGCCGATCGCCAGGTGGTAGAGCAGCACGTTGTCGGCGGTCCATCGGAAGGTGCGGGGTGCGAGCTCGGCGCCGACGGCGACGGACGGGTCGATGGGCACGATCAGCTCTCCTGGGAGTTGCTTGCGATGTCTTCCGCTGCGAGGTAGCCGAAGACCATGGCGGGGCCGATGGTGGCGCCGGGGCCGGCGTAGGTGCGGCCCATCACCGCGGCGGAGGCGTTGCCCGCGGCGTACAGGCCGGGGATCGCCGAGCCGTCCGCCCGCAGCACCCGGGCGCGCTCGTCGGTGACCAGGCCGCCCTTGGTGCCGAGGTCGCCGGGCACGATCTTGGCGGCGTAGAAGGGTGCCTGGTCGATCGCGTGCAGCGACGGGTTCGGCTTCACCGTCCGGTCGGAGTAGTACTTGTCATAGGCGCTCTCGCCGCGGTGGAAGTCCTCGTCGACACCGCTCGCCGCGAAGCCGTTGAACCGCTCGGTGGTGGCCCTCAGCCGGTCGGCGGGTACGTCGATCCGCTCGGCCAGCGACTCGAGTGTGGACGCCTTCACGATCACGCCGCTGGCGAGCCATGACTTGGGGAAGGGCTGCCGGCCACCGAGACCGGCGAACAGATATCGGTTGCGGTAGCGCTGGTCGAAGACCATCCAGCACGGCACGTGCGAGACCCCGGTGGCCTCGCCGTCGTAGATCGCGTGCGTCGCCTCGACGTATGGCAGCGCCTCGTTCATGAACCGCTCGCCGGCGCCGTTGACCATGATCGCGCCCGGCAGGTTGCGCTCGGACAGGCAGAACCACGGACCGCGGGGGAGCGGGATGGTCGGCCCCCACCAGGCCTCCTCCATCAGGTCCACCGAGGCCCCGGCGGCCACGCCCGCCAGGATGCCGCCGCCGGTGTTGGCAGGCGCGGCGGTGCTCCACTCCGCTGAGGTCGGCGTCGGGAGGTACTTCTCGCGCAGCTCGGTGTTCTTCTCGAAGCCACCGCTGCCCAGGATCACGCCGTGGCGGGCGTGGATCACGCTCTCCTCACCGTCGTGCCGCACTCGTACGCCGGTCACTCGGTCGTCCTCGACCAGCAGCTCGGTCAGCTCGGTGTCGTAGCGGACCGGGACGCCCGCGTCGACCAGCCCCTGCCGGAGCCCGATGCAAAGGGCGTTGCCCATCGCGTACATCTTGCGGCCGAGCACCATGTGCAGCAGCCGCAGCACCCCGACCTTCAACATCACCAGTGGCCCACGGAACGTGCGGAAGCCGAGGTGCAGCTTGCGGTAGTCGGCCTGCGTGACGATCAGGTTGGCGGGCGCCTTCGTGTACGGCGGGTGCAGGTGCTGCAGCTCCTCGCCGAGGAAGCGGGCGTCCATCGGCACCGGCTCGACGCTCCGGCCCCGGGCCCGCCCGCCGGGCGCCTCGGGGTGGTAGTCGGCGTACTCCGGCACCCACTGGAACCGCACCGGGGTGTGGTCCCGGATGAACTCCATGACCTCCGGGCCGCGGTCGATGAAGGTGTCCCGGCGTAGCTTCGGCACCACGTCGCCGACGATCGAGTCGAGGTAGCGCTTGGACTCCTCGGCCGGGTCGGCCTGTCCGGCAGCCGCCAGGGCGTAGTTGCCGGGGATCCACACCCCGCCACCCGAGCGCGCGGTCGAGCCGCCGAAGTAGCCGCTCTTCTCGATCACGACGGTGTCCAGGCCGCGCTTGGCAGCCGCCAGAGCGGCCGCCATCCCGGCGCCACCGGCGCCGACGACGACCACGTCGTAGGAGTCCCTCATGGCCAGAAACTGTAACAGGTTCTACACTGGCGGCCATGCTCTCCGACGACGTACGACGTGAGGTTGCCGACACCCTCGCCGAGGCCGAACGCACCCGCTCGCCAGTGCCACCACTGCGGGAGACCTACCCCAACCTGGACGTGGTCGACGCCTACGAGATCCAGCTGATCAACATCCGCCGGCGGCTCGCTGCCGGCGCGACCGTGCTTGGTCACAAGGTCGGCCTGTCGTCGAAGGCGATGCAGGACATGATGGGCGTCGACGAGCCCGACTACGGTCACCTGCTCTCGGACATGGCGCTCGCCGAGGACACCCCGGTCAGCGCCGGCCGCTACTGCATGCCGCGGGTCGAGGTCGAGGTGGCGTTCGTGCTCGGTGCGACGCTGCCGGGCGCCGAGTGCACCGAGGCCGACGTCCTGGCCGCAACCGAGTACATCGCGCCCTCGATCGAGCTGATCGACTCCCGGATCGACAACTGGAACATCAAGATCGGCGACACCATCGCCGACAACGCATCGTCGGCCGGCTTCGTGCTCGGCCAGGACCGGGTCAAGCCGGCCGACATCGACCTGCGCGGCATCGAGGCTCGGCTCCACCGCGGCGGCGAGGAGGTCGCGGCCGGCCGCTCCGACGCGGTGCTCGGCGACCCGGTGGTGGCGGTCGCCTGGCTGGCCCGCAAGGTGGCCGGATTCGGCGTGAGCCTGGTGGCCGGCCACGTGATCATGCCCGGCAGCGTGCACCGCGCGATCGACGTACACCCTGGCGACGACTTCGAGGCCGTCCTGGACGGTCTCGGCAGCGTCCGCCTGAGCTTCGAGGAGTGAGATGACTAAAGCGACCGCAGCCATCGTCGGGCCGGGAAACATCGGCACCGACCTGATGTACAAGCTGCTCCGCTCGGCCCATATCGAGCCACGCTGGATGGTCGGCGTCGACCCGGCCAGCGAGGGCCTCACGCTCGCGCGGGAGCAGGGACTGGAGGCGTCCCACGAAGGCGTCGACTGGCTGCTCAAGCAGGACGAGCTGCCGGACCTGATCTTCGAGGCCACCAGCGCCTACGTGCACCGCGAGTACGCGCCGCGCTACCGCGAGGCGGGCATCCGCGCGGTCGACCTGACCCCGGCGGCCGTTGGCCCGGGCGTGATCCCACCGGTCAACGGCTCGGCACATCTGGCCGCCGACAACGTGAACATGGTGACCTGCGGCGGCCAGGCCACGATCCCGATGGTCGCGGCAGTCTCCCGCGCCGCGACGGTGTCGTACGCCGAGATCGTGGCCTCGGTGTCGTCGCGCTCGGCCGGTCCCGGCACCCGCGCCAACATCGACGAGTTCACCCGCACCACCGCCGCCGGCGTCGAGGCGATCGGGGGAGCCGAGCGGGGCAAGGCGATCATCATCCTGAACCCTGCCGAGCCGCCGATGATCATGCGCGACACGATCTTCTGCGCGGTCCCGCCCGACGCCGACCGCGACGCGATCGTCGCCTCGGTGTTGGAGATGGAGCGGGCCGTGCAGGCGTACGTCCCCGGGTACCGGCTGCTGCAGGAGCCCCAGGTCGACGACCCGTCGCCGGCCACGCTCGGCCAGACGAAGGTGTCGATCTTCGTCGAGGTCGAGGGCGCGGGCGACTACCTGCCGCCGTACGCCGGCAATCTCGACATCATGACCGCCGCGGCCGCCCAGGTAGGCGAGCTCTTGGTCCAGACCCCCGGAGGCACCGCATGAGCGACCGCGACACGCTGACCCGTACCTGGTCCGACGACCTGGATCTCCGGCTCACCGACACTTGCCTGCGCGACGGCTCGCACCACAAGCGGCACCAGTTCACCGCGCAGGAGGTGCACGACATCGTGGCGGCGCTGGACGCGTCCGGCGTACCCGTCATCGAAGTCACCCATGGCGACGGGCTCGGCGGCTCGTCGTTCAACTACGGCTTCTCCAAGACACCCGAGCAGGAGCTGATCAAGCTCGCGGCCGAGACCGCGCAGCGGGCCCGGATCGCGTTCCTGATGCTGCCGGGCGTCGGCACCAAGGACGACATCCGCGCCGCGCAGGGCAACGGCGGCGAGATCTGCCGGATCGCGACCCACTGCACCGAGGCCGACACCTCGGTCCAGCACTTCACGCTGGCGCGTGAGCTCGGCCTGGAGACCGTCGGCTTCCTGATGATGAGCCACACCCAGCCGCCGGAGGTGCTGGCCAAGCAGGCCCGGATCATGGTCGACGCCGGCTGCCAGTGCGTGTACGTCGTGGACTCGGCGGGCGCGCTGGTGATGGAGCAGACCGGCGACCGGGTCGCCGCGCTGGTCGCCGAGATCGGTGCGGAGGCCACGGTCGGCTTCCACGGCCACGAGAACCTCGGCCTCGGCGTCGCCAACACCGTGATCGCTGCCCGGGCCGGCGCCACCCAGATCGACGGCTCGGTACGCCGCTTCGGTGCCGGTGCCGGCAACACGCCGCTGGAGGCGTTCGTCGGAGTCTGCGACAAGCTTGGCTGGAAGACCGGCATCGACTTCCTCACCATCGTCGACGCCTCCGAGGACGTGATCCGTCCGGCCATGCCCGAGGAGTGCCAGCTGGACCGGATGACGCTGATGATGGGGTACGCCGGCGTCTACAGCTCATTCCTCAAGCACGCCGGCAACGCGGCCGAGCGCTACGGCGTCTCGGGCGCCCAGATCCTGCTCGAGGCCGGCCGCCGCAAGCTGATCGGCGGCCAGGAGGACCAGCTGATCGACATCGCGCTGCTGCTGAAGGCGAAGCAGGACGCGAACGCACCATGAGCCCGACGGCCGCGCCGGGACTGAGGGACCCAGCGCGGCCGTCGTACATCCGCAGGTCTCAGCAGTTGCGGACCGACCAGACGGGGGTCCAGTAGACGTACCGCCTGTCGTAGGCCGTCGAGTCGAAGAGCTGTCTGCCGTCCTGGCCGTAGTAGCGGGCGACGGTTCCGGTGGTCTGGTTGTTCACGCCCCACCGGTGGTCTTTGAAGTGCGACAGCCAGTAGCGGTTGCAGCGGTAGAGGATGAACACCTCGACCTTTCCGACGGTCGGGTCCCAGACCTCAAGGCACAGCTCGCCGTAGAAGCAGAGGTAGCCGCCGCCTGAAGGCAGGTGGAAGTTCTCCAGTGGAGCCGGTGAGATGCTCGGCGAGGAGGCGGCGAGCTGGGTCTGCTTGGTGGTGCGCGGCGTCACCGAGGCGACGCGGAGGACCGCGCCGTCAGTTCCCGATGCGGCAGCGAACCGGTCACGAGCGTCCGGAGACGGAGTCGCCGAGACCGAGACGGCGGACCCGACTGCGACCAGACCGAGTGCGGCGACCATCGTGACGATCTGTTTGCGGAGATTCATGTAGTACCCCCCTGTGGTGGTGAACGGCCGGGCGCCGCTCGCCGACGACGGTAGGGGGAGCCCCTGTCGCGGTTCTGTCGCACTTCTGTCTGAGCAGAGCGGTGACCGGGTCGGGGTCTGGTCGCCGGGATCGGCGGCGAAGCGGCGAAGCAGGACGCCAACGCACCCTGACCGGTACCTGGCAAGGCCGCGCCGGACGAAGCCCGGCGCGGCCGTGTATCGCTCAGTTCAGCAGACCTTGACCGAGTTGACCGGGTAGAAGTCGTAGTCGAGGTCCCAGCCCTTGGCCACGTGTCGGGTCAGCACCTGCCCGCCACCGCCGTACCCGCTGTAGAAGACGCTCTCGGTGTACTGCGTCTGATTGTTGACGAACGAGCCGTGCCGGGTGACCCAGCCCGACAGGTTGTAGGTGCCGCAGTACTTCTTCTTCCACTGCGGGTTGCCCGTCCAGTTGTTGAAGTTGGCGCCGGTGTAGAAGCAGAGGTACAGCTCCGGGCAGCCGTAGAAGGTGTCCTGGAGACTCGCCTGCGACGCCTTGGAACCAAGGGCTGCCTGACCGGCCGCGTGGCCGTCGGGACGGCTCGCGTTGGCACCGGCGCCGCTGAAGGCGACCAGGCCGACGGCGAGCGTCATCGCGATGATCAGCTTGCGGAGATTCATGTTGTTTCCCCCTTGTTGTAGCCGGCCAGGGTGGCTGGCCACCGACGAAACTAGGGACCACCGCTGTCGCGATTCTGTCCCGCTGCTGTCTGCGCAGGTCAGCTGCGATGGCAGGGTGGGATCATGCCTCCCGATCCCAAGGAAACGCTGATCCACTACCTCCAGGGCGCCCGCGACGCGTTGCTGTGGAAGCTCGACGGCCTCAGCGAGTACGACGTACGCCGGCCGCTCACGCCGACCGGGACCAACCTGCTGGGGCTGGTCAAGCACGTCGCCAGCGTCGAGCTCGGCTACTTCGGCGCGACGTTCGGGCGGCCGACCGACATCGAGATGCCGTGGTACGCCGACGACGCGGACCACAACGCCGACCTGTTCGCGACGCCGGAGGAGTCCCGGGAGTGGGTGGTCGACCTCTACCGGACGGCATGGGCACACGCGGCCGAGACGTTCGCGGAGTGCGATCTGGACACGGTGGGCCAGGTCGCGCACTGGGACAACGAGGCGGTGACGCTGCACCAGATGCTGGTCCACGTCGCGACCGAGACCCACCATCATGCGGGTCACGCGGACATCGTGCGCGAGCTGATCGACGGATCTGCCGGCTTCCTGACGACGTCGTCCAACCTCCCGGATGACGGCTACGACTGGCCGGCGTACGTCGCGACGGTGCAGGCGGCAGCGGACGCCTTCCGCTGAGGCCGTCTGAGAGCGGGCTCAGAGGTCGCGCTCGTAGTAGAGCATCGACGGCCCGTCCTCGGTGACTCCTGGTTGGTGAAGCCGCACTTCACGTAGAGCGCCCGCGCGACCTCGTCGTCGACCGAGGTGTTGAGGTCGATCCGGGTGGCGCCGCGGGACCGCGCGAGTTCCATGGCCGCCTCCAGCAGCGCCCGGCCAAGGCCGGTGCCACGGGCGTGCGGCCGCACCCAGAGCTCCTCGAGACAGGCATCCGGGCCGGGCTCGTAGAGCGAGAGCCGGAATCGCAGCTGGGCGAAGCCGTCCGGCGGGTCGCCGGGTCCGAAGACCACGGCGACCTCGCCGCTCGACAGCTGCGGTCCGGCGAGCTCTCCCATCTGCTCGGCGGGCGGCTCGGTCTGGTCGAACTCCGCGTTGAAGTCGTAGAGCATCTGGCCGACCAGAACCGCGTCGTCCGGGCCGCCGATCCGAAGCTCGGGTTGCGTCATGTGACACAACGTAGATAGCTCCACCAACCGGAGGTCAAGCCCTTTTGGCCTTAGCCGTTCGGGTCGAACGGGATCCCGTCGGGTTTGGCCTTCGACAGCTCCCAGCTGAACGACGAGTCCCGGATCCCGAGCTGGGCGGAGCCGAAGTTCGCCCCGGTCAGGATGTCGCGGAAGCCGGGTGGGTAGCCGTCCCAGCCGACCAGCGGCGGGTACTGCCACGCTCGCTCGTGGTTCTCCGGCTCCTCGCCCCAGCCGGCGAACCGGAAGGCGTGGGTGCCGGCGCCGTCCTTGTGGTAGATGATCTTGGGGTGGGTGCCGCTGCTGTCCCATGGGACGTCGTTGCGGGACCGGATGTTGTAGTCGCCGTGCGCCGACGCCGAGACGTACGCCGGCCAGCCGCCGTCGGGGACCCACACCACCACGTGCTCCCAGTCGTGCCGGTGCCCGCCCAGGCCGGAGCCGTGCACCGCCTGGTCCTTCTCGAAGTAGAGCGCGTACAGGTAGGCGCACCAGCCGTTGTTGCACTTGGACCGTGAGTAGGCGTTGACGTTGTCGAGGTCCCACCAGTCGTGGCAGCTGCCGTTGACCGCGCCGGTGGTCTTCAGACCGGGGTTGAGCACGCCGTTGCTGCCGATGGCGGGAGTCGGATAGCACCCGTCGCCGTCGTAGTCGAACGCCGGCTCATAGGACCGGTCGGTCCACGGCGCGTTCCACGGCAGCGCTGGAGGTGGGTCGGCCCAGGCGAGCGCCGGGGCCAGCACCACCAGCGCCGACGCGGGCACCACGACTGCGACCAGCCGGGCGAGCGTTCTGCGGATCGTCATCGCGGTCACCCGCCGTACTGGGCGAAGACCCGGGTGAAGTCCAGGCTCGGGTCCCGGTTGACCGACCAGAACGTGAGCCGGGCCAGGCCGTGCTGCTGGGCGTAGCTCCGCATCTGCCCGAAGTCCTCCAGGGTCACGTTCTCGCCGACGTCGGTGGTGCCGTTCATCGACGAGATGCCCATCCGGCGATAGGCGTCCGCGTCGCTATAGCCATACGCCGACTTCAGCGCCGCCTTGAGGCCTTCGGCCGCCTGTGTGCTGAGCCTGCCCATGTCCTGGCCGTTGCCGCCGAAGTTGAACGGCATGATCGTCCAGGCGTCGACGGTCAGGCCGGAGGCCGCCGCCCGGTTGATCAGGCTCCGGTCGGGCCCCTGCTGGCCGGTGCCGATGGTGACGGCGACGTGCAGCCCGGGGTTGCGGGACTTGGCCTGCTTCAGCGCGTCGACGGTGCGCTGCTGCACCGTCGGGTTGTCGTACGCCGATGCCTCGAGATCGATGTCGATCGCGCTCAGGCTGTAGGCGTCGATCACCTTCTGGTACGCGTTCGCGAGCTCACACGCGCTCGAGCAGGACTCCTCCAGCTTGTGCCCGCTCCAGCCGCCGAACGACGGAACCACGTCCCCGCCCGCGTTCCGGATCGAGGTGATCGTGCTCTGGTCGACGCCGCCGGTCAGCGGACGCTGGCTGTCCCACATCGGGTTGCAGTAGCCGTTGCTGAGGACGAAGGCCATCGTGAAGCCATTGACGCCGGTCGCCGACATCACCTGGGTCGGGTTCGGCGGGTTGCCCCAGCCCAGGTAGAGGTACGGCAGCACCGCCGACGGCCCCTCCGGGCCTGGTCCGGACCCGGTCGGCGCGGTCCACTTCTGGTTGGCGGTACCGGCGCAGGTCCAGGTCTGTAACCGGGTGCCGTTGGCCGAGCTGTTCCCGGTGGCGTCGAGGCACTTGTCGGCCTGGGGGTTGACGATGTCGCGGGCGGAGGTGACCACCCATTGCTGGGCGCCGGTGCCGTTGCAGTCCCAGAGCTGGACCTTGGCGCCGTTGGCCAGCGAGCCGGCGCTCACGTCGAGACACTTGCCGAGAGCCCGGATGGTGCCGTCGTCCCCAACGGTCCAGCGCTGGGCGCCGGTGCCGTTGCAGTCGTACAGCTGGACCTGGGTGCCGTTGGCGATGTTCGCGCCGGCGACGTCGACGCACTTGCCGCCGATCCCGGTGATCTGGCCGGTCGCCGCGGCGTCCGCTCCAGACACCGGTGCGAGCGCCACAGCCGCGAGTACGCCGGCCGCGAGGAGTCCTACGCGAGCGCGGATCATGACACGGTCCACTTCTGGTTGGTGGTACCGGCGCAGGTCCAGATCTGTAACCGAGTGCCGTTGGCCGAGCTGTTCTCGGCGGCGTCGAGGCACTTGTTCGCCTGTGGGTTGACGATGTCGCGGGCACCGGTGACGGTCCATTGCTGGGCGCCGGTGCCGTTGCAGTCCCAGAGCTGGACCTTCGCGCCGTTGGCCACCGAGCCGGCGCTGACGTCGAGGCACTTGCCGAGGGCCCGGATGGTGCCGTCGCCGCCGACAGTCCAGCGCTGAGCGCCGGTGCCGTTGCAGTCGTACAGCTGGACCTGGGTGCCGTTGGCGACGTTCGCACCGGCGACGTCGACGCACTTGCCGCCGATCCCGGTGATCGGCCCGCCGCCGCCCGCGCTGGTGTCGTTGGTGACCCGGACGTAGTCGATGGTCAGCGTGTTCGGGAACGGCGTACTCGCGTCGGGGTCGCCGGGCCAGTAACCGCCGACGGCGAGGTTGAGGATCATGAAGAACGGATGGTCGAAGACCCACTCCTTGCCGCCGAGATCGGCGGGAGTCCTGGTCTGGTAGACGTTCCCGTCGACCGACCAGACGATCTTGTTGGGCGACCAGTCCACCCGGAAGGTGTGGAAGCCGTCGGCGAACGGTCCGCCGATCGAGTACGCCGCGCCGATGCCGCCGGAGCCGAAGTAGCCCGGGCCGTGGAGAGTGCCGTGCACCGTGTTCGGCTCGAAGCCGACGTTCTCCATGATGTCGATCTCGCCGCTCTGGGGCCATCCGACATCCCCGATGTCGTTGCCGAGCATCCAGAACGCCGGCCACATGCCCTGCCCGCGAGACATTTTGATCCGGGCCTCGTACGACCCGTAGGTCTGGGTGAACTTGCCGGCGGTGTTGAGGCGGGCGGAAGTGTACTCGCAGCGGCCGTACCAGCACTGGTAGTTGTTGGGGTTCTCCCGCCGGGCCGTGATCACCAGGTTGCCCTGGCCGTCGTGGACGGCGTTGCGCGTGGAGTTCGTGTAGTACTGCCGCTCGTGGTTGTTGACGTTGTCGCCGGTCTCCAGCTGCCACTTGGAGCCGTCCACCGGCGTACCGGCCGGCGCGTTGAACTCGTCGGCGAAGGTCACCGCCGCGATCCGGGGCGCGGACGAGTTCCGTGGCGCCGGCTCGGCTTGACCGGCGTACGCCGTGGTGCCGACTCCGGCGGCAGCGGTCAGGGTCGCGATCAGAGCGATCAGCGTGGGTCGGATGCGATGAAGGTGCATGTCAGGCCTCCCGAGATGGTGCCTGGAAAGTAGACCTGCCGTTTCTGGCGGGTCAATGCGTAATCGCGTCCTAAGCTGGCCGCTTTAGTGAGAGGCCCGGAGATATCGCTGCCGCGGAGTCGGCCAGCTGCTAGCAGCGCGGTAGCTGGGCCTGGACGTTTCCGGTGTCGAGGTACCAGTCGCTGACGTAGCCCCAGTACGAGCCGCTGGAGACCCGGGTCCAGATCTTGTAGTTGGGGTTGTCCGCGGCGCCGGAGCCGTAGGTCCAGCACTCCACCTCAGTCCACCAGCCGTTGTAGAGCTTGGCGACCACGGGCGCGCCGTACCACGGGTCCGTGCGGACTCCCAGGTAGGTGTTGACCTTGATCACCTGCGCGCACCGCGCCGGGTTGCCGCCGGGGCAGGGCCGGACATCCGCCTCTGCCGGAGCCGCACTGAGTACGCCGAGCGCCGGCGCCGCGACCGCCGCGATGCCGAGCAGGGCGAGGCTGAGCTTGCGGATCTTCATGTGGTCCCCCTCGTGAAGGCGACCAGGTGGGTCCTGGTCGACGCCGACGCTAGGGATGGGCGCTGTCTGGAATCTGCCCGGCTTCTGTCCCGTCTTCCGTCGAAGCCGCGCGCCCGCGTGGACCGAAATGAGAACGTGTTCTAGTATGATCGGACGGGAGAGCGGGTGCTCTCGCACCGGACAGGAGAGCCGATGTCGAAGTCAGTCCTCGATGGCGTACGTGACCTACTGCCGACCCTGCGCGAGCGCGCGGACGAGGCGGAGCGGCTGCGTGTCGTACCGGATGCGTCGATCAAGGAGCTGGAGGAGACCGGCTTCTTCCGGATGCTCCAGCCCAAACGCTTCGACGGCCTGGAGGCCGACCCGATCGACTTCTACACCGCGGTCCGTGAGATCGCGTCAGCGTGCGGCTCTACCGGCTGGGTCGCCAGTGTGGTCGGGGTCCACCCGTGGCAGATCGCGCTGTTCGCCGACGAGGCGCAGCAGGCCGTGTGGGGCGCCGACACGTCGGTCCGGGCGAGCTCGTCGTACGCGCCGACCGGACGCGCCGTACTCACCGAGGGCGGCTACACGCTGAGCGGGAAGTGGTCGTTCTCGTCGGGCTGCGACCACGCCGACTGGGTGCTGCTCGGCGGCCTGGTCCTCAACGACGAAGGCCAGCCGGTCGACTTCAAGACCTTCCTGGTGCCGCGGGATAAGTACCAGATCGTCGACGTCTGGAACGTCGTCGGCCTGCGCGGCACCGGGTCCAACGACATCGTGGTCGAGGAGACGTTCATCCCCGAGGCGTTCACGCTGTCGATGGGCGACACCGGCCGCTGCTACGGCCCCGGCCAGGCCCAGAACACCTCGAACCTCTACAAGCTGCCGTTCCACTCGGTGTTCACCTCGACCATCACCACCCCGATCATCGGGATGGCGTACGGCGCCTACGAGGAGCACGTCGAGATGCAGCGCAAGCGGGTGCGGGCGGCGTACATCGGCGAGAAGGCGTCGCTCGACCCGTTCGCGGCGGTCCGGATCGCGCGAGCCTCCAGCGAGATCGACGCCGCCTGGGCACTGCTGACCAACAACATCCGCGAGGAGCAGGCGCTGGTGGAGATGGGCGAGAAGGTCCCGCTCTCGCTGCGGCTGAAGGTACGTCGCGACCAGGTGGTCGGCACCGAGCGAGCGATCGAGGCGATCGACACGCTGTTCGAGGCGTCCGGTGGCCGCGCGCTCGCCGAGGGCACGCCGCTGCAGCGGGCCTGGAGGGACGCGCACGCGGGCCGGGTGCACGCCGCCAACGACCCCGAGCGGGCGCTGCAGCTGTACGGCGCGCACGAGTTCGGCCACAAGATCGACCCGGGGATGTACTGACGTGTCGCTCGACAAGGAGTCGGTGCGCAAGTCGTCCAAGGCGGGCGACATCACGCTCAACTACTACGAGGCCGGAGACGGTCCCGGCCTCCCGCTGGTGATGCTGCACGGCGGCGGGCCGGGTGCCTCGGCCTGGTCGAACTTCGGCGCCGCGCTGCCCGGCTTCGCGGCGTCGTACCGAACCCTGCTGGTTGACCAGCCCGGTTTCGGTGACTCCGACAAGCCGCCGGTGGTGGGCAACTACTTCCGGCACTCGGCGGGCTACCTGGAGGCATTCCTCGACGAGCTCGGCCTGGAGCGGGTGCACCTGCTCGGCAACAGCCTCGGCGGCGGCACTGCCGCTCGGTTCGCGATCGAGAACCCGAAGCGGGTCGGCCGGCTGGTGCTGATGGGCCCGGGTGGGCTCAACCTGTCGGTGACCTCGCCGGACCCGACCGAGGGCGTCAAGCGGCTGATGGAGTTCGGCGCGGCGCCCAGCCGGGAGGCGATGCGGGCCTTCATCTCGGTGATGGTGGTCAACCAAGACCTGGTCACCGACGAGCTGGTCGACGAGCGGCTGGCCGACGCGACCAAGCCCGGCGCACGGGAGGCGATGGCCTCGATGGGCGCGTCGTTCTGGAACCCGGACACCTTCGAGGACGGCATGGTCTGGCGCGACGCCCACAAGATCCGCGCGCACACCCTGCTCACCTGGGGTCGCGAGGACCGGGTGAACCCGCTCGACGGCGCCTTCGTCGCGCTCAAGCAGATCCCCAAGGCCCGGCTGCACGTCTTCCCCAACTGCGGGCACTGGGCCCAGATCGAGGCCGCCGACGAGTTCCGGGACCTGGTACTGGCCTTCCTGGACGCTCATGTGGAGAGGACCCGGTCATGACCATCGACATCCGTTCCATGGGCTACGTCCGGGTGGCCAGCACCGACCTGGACCAGTGGCGGACCTTCGCCGAGAAGGTGCTCGGGCTGGCCCTCGGCCGCGGGCCTTCGCCCGACAATCTCTACTACCGGATCGACCAGGTCTCGGCTCGGCTGGTGGTGTTCCCCTCCGACGTCGACCAGCTCAGCGCGACCGGCTGGGAGGTCGCCGACCACGAGGCGCTGCAGGGTGCGCGCGAGCACCTGGCGAAGGCGGGCGTGGAGTTCGAGGAGGGTACGCCGGGCGAGCTGGCCGAGCGCCGGGTGCAGGAGCTGATCCGGTTCGCCGACCCGTGGGACAACGTCTTCGAGCTCTTCCACGGGATCACCTACGAGTCGCGGCCGGTGGTGACGCCGTACGCCGCGAAGTTCGTGACCGGCGACCAGGGCATGGGGCACATCGTCGTACCCGTCACTGATGACGTGGAGGCACTGCGGTTCTATACCGAGGTGCTCGGCTTCCGGCTGCGCGACTCGATGAGCATGCCGGGGGAGTTCGTCGGCAAGGAGGCGGGCTCGAAGGTGTGGCTGCGGTTCCTCGGCGTGAACCCGCGGCACCACTCGCTGGCGTTCCTGCCGATGCCGAACCCGGCCAAGTGCGTGCACATCATGCTGGAGGTCGACGAGCTTGACGACGTGGGCCGGGCGCTGGAGCGGGTCCGCAAGCACAAGGCTCACCTGTCCGCGACCCTCGGGCGGCACATGAACGACGAGATGATCTCGTTCTACGTCCGCTCGCCGGGTGGCTTCGACGTGGAGTTCGGTACCGAGGGGCTGCAGGTCGACGACGCCCGCTGGGTGGCTCGCGAGTCCACCGCCGTCTCGTACTGGGGCCACGACTTCAGCGGCGGCGGGTAGCAACGACAATGGGGAGCATGGTCGACCCGAAGCTTGTCGAGCCCGACGGCGAGATCCCCGCGGGCATGAAGCCGGACGCCCGAGAGTCGTGGCCGCCGAGGGAGCTGATCGACTCCTACCTCGGTCCGTTCGACTTCGAGTTCCGTCCCGGCGAGCACACCGACCTGCCGTCCGACGACGAGGCGGTGAAGGCCGCGGCACGCCGGTTCCGCGACGTACTCGGACGATTCTGCAGCGGCGTCACCGTGGTCACCGCGATGTCGGGGGAGACGCCGATCGGGATGACCTGCCAGTCGTTCTCCTCGGTGTCGCTGAACCCGCCGCTGGTGATGTTCATCCCGGCCCGCACCTCGCGCGCCTGGCCGCTGATGCAGCGCGCCGGCCGGTTCTGCGTGAACTTCCTCGCCGCCGACCAGACCGACCTGTCGGACGTGATGGCCTCCCGCGGGGTCGACAAGTTCGCGGGCGTGGGCTGGCGCCCGTCGGAGGCCACCGGCTCACCGCTGCTGGACGACTCGCTCGGGTACGTCGACTGCACGATCCAGGCCGTCCACGAGGCCGGCGACCACTATGTCGTCATCGGCCGGGTCCAGGACCTCGCCCTCGGCGACGACCGTGCCCCGCTTCTGTTCTTCCAGGGCCGCTACCACACGACCGGCTCCTAGCTCCCAAGACAGCCGTACGCCGCCCGGGTGAGGCGGGCGGCGTACGAGACTTGGAACGACGGTCAATAGACGCGCCTGCTGGTGCCGCCGATCGGCACGAAGTTCAGCACCAGGCCGACAACAAGCAGGATGGCGCCGATCGTGACCAGGATGGGCACGCTGAGGACGAGCCCGAGGACCAGTAGGACAAGACCAAGAACAACCATTGGGATTCCCTCCCCTGAGTGGTGGACGGAGAGTGCGGTACCCGATCTGCGGCCCGGCTAACGGCGGCCTAGCTCGGATAGTCCAGAACGTTTGTCATCAAATTTCGACAAGAAGTGATGTCAAACGTTCTGGACTATCGCCTTATCGCGCCCGTATCCACAGATTCAGAGGGGCCGACTTATCCACAAGCGGCTTCGCGTGGGCCCGAGTGACAGGACCGACTGACCGAACCTGGCGGGGTGCCACAGCATCGATGGAGTCCCACCTGTGAGAGGCCCGCCGGTCTGGTCCGGCCGGTTCCGGTCGACCCCGACGGCCTGGTCGGCCCTACGCGCGGGCAGGCGCAGCGTGGCCGGTTCCGGGCGACCAGCCGTGGGCTCTACGTGCCGGCCGAGGTCGATGGCGATGTCGTTGAGCAGCGGATCCTCGAGCAGAGTGCGCGGCTGCGTCGGTACGGCGCCGTCACCGGGTGGGCAGCACTTCGGTGGCGCGGGGCCAACTTCTTCGACGGCATGACTGATGGTGGTCGGACCGTGCGTCCTGTGCCATTGGTGGTCGGCCTCGCCAAGCTTCGTGGTGATCCCTTGATCGCGTTGAGCCAGGAGCAGCTGGCTCCGTCGGAGCGCGAGTTCATCGACGGCGTCTGGTGTACGACGGTCCAGCGCGCCGTGTTCGACGAGATGCGTGCGGCACCTTCGCTCCGCGAGGCAGTAGTGGTGCTGGACATGGCAGCTGCGGCACGGCTGATCTCGACAAGTCTGATGGCTGAGTACGTCGCGAAACGATCAGCGTGGACCGGCGTGCCACGGGTGCGCGAGGCGCTTCTCCTCGCAAGCGATGACAGTCGCTCTCCCCAAGAGTCCAGGATGCGGCTGGTCTGGGTAGTCGACGCGAGGCTGCCAACGCCGCTCTGCAACCAACCGGTGTTCGACCTCCGAGGCAACCTCCTCGGCATTCCGGATCTGTTGGATCCCGTGGCTGGTCTGGTCGGCGAGTACGACGGCGCTGACCACAAGGAAGGCGAGCGCCACCGCCGTGATGTCGCGCGCGAGGATGTCTTCCGCAATCACGGTCTCGAGTACTTCGAGATCGTCGGCGGGGACCTACGCGATCGCGACCGTTCGGCAGCTCGGATGCGCAATGCTCGCGCTCGTGCCAAGTTCCTGCCCTCGGAGTCACGGGCGTGGACCTTGGAACCGCCACCTTGGTACGACGTGCCCGAGCACCTCGACGACTATCTCGCTCGCATCGGTCGCTCACACGAGCTCGTCACCACATAGTCCAGAACGTTCGACATCACATCTGTCCCGAAACTGATGTCAAACGTTCTGGACTATCCGACGCCCGGCCCCTGTCTGGGTCAGCCGAGCTGGGTGATCGCGTCGTGGATCGCGAGGGTGCGCTGGGCGGAGTCGACGTGGAGGTTCTCGATCATCCGGCCGTTGTAGGTGACCACGCCGGTCTCGCGGGCGTCCCAGGCGGCGAGGATGCCGCGGGCGTCCTCGACGGCCTGCTCTGACGGCGAGAAGGCGGCGTTGGCGCCCTCGACCTGACCGGGGTGGATCAGGGTCTTGCCGTCGAAGCCCATCTCACGGCCCTGCTGGCACTCGGCCAGGAAGCCCTCGGCGTTCTTCACGTCGTTGTAGACGCCGTCGATGATCACCTTGCCGGTCGCCCGGGCGGCTAGCAGCGCCAGGCCGAGGCCGGTGAGCAGCGGCTGCCGGCCCGGCACGTGCTCGGCGTACAGCTCCTTGGCGAGGTCGTTGGTGCCCATCACCAGCACGGTGAGCCGGTCCGACGCGGACGCGATCTCCTCGGCGTGCAGCATCGCGTACGGCGTCTCCACCATCGCCCAGAGCTTGGTGTGCTCCGGCGCATCGTGGCCGGCCATCGCCTCGACCAGTTCCAGGACGGCGTCGGCGCTGTTGACCTTGGGAACGACGACCGCGTCCGGGCCGGCCGCGCAGGCGGCCCGGAGGTCGTCGGCGTGCCACTCGGTGTCGGCGCCGTTGACCCGGATCGTCAGCTCGCGGCCGCCGTACTCACCGGACTGCACGGCCGCGCAGGCGGCCTCGCGCGCGGCCGGCTTGGCGTCGGGCGCGACCGCGTCCTCGAGGTCGAGGATCAGCGCGTCGACGGGCAGCGTCTTGGCCTTCTCCAGCGCGCGCTCGTTGGACGACGGCATGTAGAGGACCGAGCGGCGGGGGCGGAACTCGTTCACTCGGACACCTCGATCGCGTCGTACTGCTTCTTCAGCTCGGGGTCGATCGCGGCGAGCTGCTCGGCGAGCTCGACCAGGACCAGGCACTGCTTGAGCGAGGCGTCGTCCTCCATCTTGCCGTCAAGCATCACCGCGCCGGTGCCGTCGCCCATCGCCGCGACCACGCGCCGGGCGTGCTTGATGTCCTCCACGCTCGGCGAGAAGACCCGTTTGGCGATCTCGATCTGCTTGGGGTGCAGCGACCAGGTGCCGACGCAGCCGAGCAGGAACGCGTTGCGGAACTGGTCCTCGCACGCGACCACGTCGGCGATGTCACCGAACGGTCCGTAGTACGGGTAGATGCCGTGCATCGCGCAGGCGTCGACCATCCGCGCGATCGTGTAGTGCCACAGGTCCTGCTGGTACGTCGCGCGCTCACCCTCGATGTTGCCGTCGACCGGGTCCTGCCGGACCAGGTAGCCCGGGTGGCCGCCGCCGACCCGGGTGGTCTTCATCCGCCGGTCCGCGGCCAGGTCGGCCGGGCCAAGGGAGAGGCCCTGCATCCGCGGCGAGGCACCGCAGATCTCCTCGATGTTGGCGACACCGCGGGCGGTCTCCAGGATCGCGTGCACCAGGATCGGCCGCTCCAGCCCGGCCTTCGCCTCGAGCTGGGCGAGCAGCCGATCGACGTAGTGGATGTCCTCGGCGCCCTGCACCTTCGGCACCATGATCACGTCGAGCTTGTGCCCGATTTCAGGGACCAGCGTGGTCAGGTCGTCGAGCACCCACGGCGAGTCCAGCGCGTTGATCCGGGTCCACAGCTGGGTGGGCCCGAACTCAGTCTCCTGCGCGATCTTCACCAGGCCCTCGCGCGCGGCGACCTTGTTGTCGGCCTTGACCGCGTCCTCGAGGTTGCCGAGCAGTACGTCGACGGTGCCGACCATCCCCGGGACCTTGGCGGCCATCTTGGGGTTGCTCGGGTCGAAGAAGTGGATCGCCCGGCTGGGCCGGGCCGGAATGTCCCGAACCGGGGCCGGAGCACCGACCGCGAGTGGGGCGAAGAAGTCCTTGGCGCTGCGCATGGCCGGACGCTAGCAGCCGATTGCGATTTGTCGGTATGACCGATCCCACTCGCTCCCCACGACCGGCCCAGGGCTGTCACACTCGGTGTGTGTCTGCCCTGGCCCCGCTCCGGCCCGAGCCGGTCGAGGACTTCGCCGAGCGATTGACGCGCCGGTTCTTCCGGATGTGCGAGAACCCGCGCCACCGCCGCCGGATGCTCGCCATGCTCCGCAATGGCGCCACTGACGAGGACGACAAGAAGCGCACCTACGAGCGCATGAACAGGGTGGTCATGATGCCGGTCGCGAAGGCGCTCGGCGTCCGCACTACCGTGCTGCGGACCGAGCTGGTGCTGTCGCAGCTGCTCGGCGTGGCGACCGCGCGCTACATGCTGAAGGTCGAGCCGGTCGCATCGCTGTCGACCGACGAGCTGGTGACCCTGGTGGCGCCGGCGATCCGCGCCGTACTCCAGCCGAGCGACGAGCGGTCACCCAGGTCGGGTGGCATCGCCCCCGACTAGCACTGATTAGAGCAGCGTCGCCCGGCGTTCGTGCGGCTGGCCGAAGAGCTGGCCGAGGGCGTGCGCCCGCTTGAACACCAGCTGCGCGTCGTGCTCCCACGTGATCGCGATGCCGCCGTGCAGCTGCACGGTCTCGGCGCCGATCCGCTGCAGCGCCTCGGAGCAGTACGACGAGGCCGCGGCGGTGAGGTCGTCAGCGTCCGGCGCGCCGGTGGCCACGGCGTACGCCGCGGCCCAGGAGATCGACCGCGAGGTCTCGACGTCGACCAGCATCTGCGCCATCCGGTGCTTGAGTGCCTGGAACGACGCGAGCGGCCGGCCGAACTGCACCCGTTCCTTGGTGTAGCTGACGGTCATCTCCAGCGCCCGCTCGGCCAGCCCGACCTGCAGTGCGGTGACCCCGATCGTGCCGACCGCGTGCGCATGGGCGACCGCGGCGGCATCGCCGATCTGGGTCATGGCAGCGTCATCGAGGTTCACCGTGGCGAGCCGGGTCGTGAGGTCCATCGCCGGCGTCCAGGTACGGGTCACGGCGGTCGCGTCCACCTCGTAGAGCCGGTCGTCGGCGGCCACCAGGAGGATCTCGGCCTGGTCGCCGTGCAGGACCGCTTCTCCCCAGGCCACGGTGGCGATCTCGCCGGTCGCGATCCGGGGGAGCAGCCGCTTCCGCGCGTCCTCGTCGGCGCCGAGCAGCGCGGCCGTCGCGACCAGCGAGGCGAGCGCCGGGCCGGGCGTCAGGGCGCGGCCCAGCTCCTCCAGCACGACGTGTGCCTCGACCAGCGTCGCGCCGGCTCCGTCGTACTCCTCGGGGACCAGCAGTGCCGCGACGCCGATCTGCTCACACAGCGTCTGCCACAGCGCAGCGTCGTAGCCCTGATCGGAGGTCATCGCAGCCCGAACCGCGGCGGGATCGCTGCGCCGGGCCAGCAGAGTGCGGACGGTCGAGGCCAGCTCCTGCTGTTCCTCGGACAGTGCAAATCTCATTGGGCGAACCTCATCGGGCCACCAGCGCGTCCAGGATCCGGCTGCGGTGGTACGCCGGCGTACCCCACGCGCCGACCAGCGCCCGCACCTTCAGGATCCACAGGCTCAGGTCCAGCTCGCGGGTGTAGCCGATGGCGCCATGCACCTGGAGCGCGGTCCGGGCGGCGAGGTACGCCGCGTCGCTCGCCGCAACCTTGGCCGCGGAGGCGTCCCGGCTGGCGTCGGATGAGCCGGCCGAGAGGGCGGCCCCGTAGACAAGCGGCCGCGCGAAGTCGAGCGCGATCCGGACGTCGGCAAGTGCGTGCTTGAGCGCCTGATAGCTGCCGATCTCACGGCCGAACTGACGCCGCTGCTTCGCGTAGGTCACCGACTCGGCCAGCAGATGCTCGCCGGCGCCGATGAGCTGGGCCGAGGTCGCGAGGACCGCGGTGTCGAATGCCGTCGCCGTGCGGTCGCCCACGTCGAGAACCTGGGCTGCCTCGACCTCGAACAGCCGCCGCGTCGGGTCGACCGACCGGGCCTGTTCGCCGAGCATGCCGGTCCGGATCTCGTCGCTCTCCGCGACGGCGACCGTGGTCGCGACGTCGGCGTCCAGTGCGTACGGCGTGTGCGGCGGTGTCGCCACCGTGGCGACCGCGCCGTCCGCGATCGCGGTGAGTGGCTCGCCGGACAGGGCAGTCGCCAGGTAGGCGGCGGACTCGACCCAGGGGCCGGGGACGAGGTGCCGGCCGAGCGCCTCGAACGCGATCACCAGCTCGACCCGGCTGGCTCCGAGTCCGCCGTACTCCTCGGGCACCAGCAGGGCGGGGAGGCCGGTCTCGGCCAGCCGTGCCCACAGCTTCAGCCCATCGGCGTGGTCGCCGTCGGCCCAGCGGCGGGCAGCGCCAACGACGTCGGCCGAGGACAGCAGTGCGTCCAGCGAGGCCGCGAAGTCGGCCTGCTCCTCGGTCACCATGAACCTCATCGGCCGGCTCCCTTCGGCTCGCGGGGGAGGCCGAGGATCCGTTCGGCGACGATATTGCGCTGGATCTCGTTGGTGCCGGCGTAGATCGGGCCGGCCAGCGAGAACAGGTAGCCGTCGCTCCACGCCGACTCCAGCTCCGCCTCAGGGCCGAGCAGGTCGAGCGCGGTCTCGTGGAGCGCGATGTCGAGCTCGGACCAGAACACCTTGTTCACCGACCCCGCCGGGCCGATGTCGCCGCCGTTGGCGAGGCGGGTGACCGTGCCCCAGGTGTAGAGCCGGTACGCCTGGGCTTTGATCCAGGCGTCGACCACGCGGTCGGCGGCCCCTTGGTTTCGAGACGGTCGCAGAGCGACCTCCTCAACCTGCGGGGCGGCGTACAGATCCACCAGACGGTCGGCGGCGGCGCAGAAGCGGCCGGGGGAGCGGAGGGAGAGGCCGCGCTCGTTGCCCGCCGTACTCATTGCGACCCGCCAGCCGTCGCCGACGGCGCCGAGCACGTCGGCGTCCGGCACGAACACGTCGGTCAGGAAGATCTCCGCGAACCCAGCCTCGCCATCCAGCTGGGCGATCGGCCGCACGGTCACCCCGTCGGCGTCGAGCGGGAACAGGAAGTAGGTCAGCCCGCGGTGGCGCTCCGCCGACGGGTCGGAGCGGAACAGGCCGAAGCCCCAGTGCGCGTGCGACGCCCGCGAGGACCAGGTCTTCTGGCCATTGAGCACCCAGCCGCCGCGCTCGTCGTCACGGCGCGCGGTCGAGGTCAGCGCGGCCAGATCGGAGCCGGCCTCGGGCTCGGACCAGGCCTGCGCCCAGATCCGCTCGCCGGTCGCCATCGACGGCAGGAAGCGGTCCCGCTGGTCGGGGGTGCCGTGCTCGAACAGGATCGGCGCGAGCAGGAAGATGCCGTTCTGGGACACCCGGCCGGGAGCGCCGGCGCGGTAGTACTCCTCCTCGAAGATCACCCACTCGATCAGCGAGGCCCCGCGGCCGCCGTGCTCCTCGGGCCAGGAGACGACCGACCAGCGCGCCTCGGCGAGCTTGGCCTCCCACTCCTGGTGCGCGGCGAAGCCGGCCTCCGTGTCCATCGAGGGCAGGGGAGTGGCCGGCACGTTGGCGGCGAGCCAGGCGCGTGCCTCCGCTTGGAAGGCCAGCTCGGCGTCGGAGAAGTCGAGGTTCACTCGCCGGCCTGTTCTTTGTTGCGGGCGGCCATCGACTTCGCGTCGAGGCCGCCGAGGGAGTCGGTGGAGACCTCGGCGTTGTGGGCGTGCGCGAAGTGGTGCAGGCCGAACACCGAGTCCATGCCGGCCCGCATGCCCTGCAGATCCTCGGCCTGGTTGACCGCCTTCTTGGTCAGCGCCAGCCCGAACCGCGGCATCGCCGAGATCCGGTCCGCCATCGCGCGTACGACGTCCTCCAGCTCCTCGCGCGGCACCACCTGGTTGACCATGCCGAGCTCGAGTGCGCGCTGTGCGGAGAACCGGTCGCCGGTGAAGAGGAACTCCTTGGCGGCGCGCGGGTTCATCACCCACGGGTGCGCGAAGTACTCCACGCCCGGGATGCCCATCCGCACCACAGGGTCGGAGAAGAACGCGTCGTCGGAGGCGACGATGAAGTCGCACGACCAGGCCAGCATCAGCCCGCCGGCGATGCAGGCGCCGTGCACCATCGCGATCACCGGCTTGGGCACCTCCCGCCAGCGCCGGCACATTCCGAGGTAGACCTCCGACTCGCGCGCGAACCGCTGGTCGCCGCCTTCCTTGTCAACGTGGTCCCACCAGATGACGGCCTGTCGCTCGAACGACTTGTCGACATCTCGACCCGGCGTACCGATGTCGTGACCGGCGCAGAAGTGCTTGCCGTTGCCGGCCAGCACGATCACCTTGACCGCGTCGTCGTCAGTGGCCACCCGGAAGGCGGCGTCCAGCGCGTAAGTCATCGCGGAGTTCTGGGCATTGCGGTACTCCGGCCGGTTCAGCCGGATCCAGGCGACTGCGCCCTCCACGACGTACTCGACTTCGCTCACGATCCGCTCCTCAGCTCGGTCTTCAGGATCTTGCCGGACAGGTTGCGCGGCAGCGCGTCGACGAAGACCACCGACCGCGGCACCTTGAAGTTCGCAATCCGCTCCTTGGCGTGCGCGATCACGTCGTCCTCGGTCAGCGTGGCACCGTCGCGGCGTACGACGAAGGCCCGGCCGACCTCGCCCAGCCGCTCGTCGGGTACGCCGACCACGGCCGACTCCACGACGCCGTCCAGCCGGGCCAGCGCCTGCTCGACCTCGGCGGGGTAGACGTTGAAGCCGCCGCAGATGTACATGTCCTTGATCCGGTCGGTGACGGTCAGGTAGCCGTTGTCGTCGAGGTGGCCGACGTCGCCGGTGTGCAGCCAGCCGTCGGCGTCGATCGCCGCCGCGGTCGCCTCCGGGTCGTCGAGATAGCCGCGCATCACCATCGGCCCCCGGAACAGGATCTCGCCGTCGGCGATCCAGATCTCCAGCCCGTCGACGGCGCGGCCCGACGTCGCGGCCACCAGCTCGGGCGGGTCGCCCGGGCGACACATCGTGGCGACCACGCACTCGGTCATCCCGAACGCGGTCAGCGCCGTCTCGATGCCGAGCACGCTGTGCATCTGCTCGATCAGCGTGACCGGCACGAACGCGGCGCCGGTGACCGCCAGTCGCAGGCTGCCCAGGTGGTACGCAGACCGGTCGGTGTTGAGCAGGGAGAGGAAGACCGTCGGGGCTCCCGGCAGCACGGTGATCCCGGCCGAGTCGATCAGCTCCATAGCGCCGGTCAGGTCGAAGGTCGCCTGAGGGTAGAGCGCGCAGCCGGAGACCAGCGAGACCACGATCCCGGCCTTGTAGCCGAAGGAGTGGAAGAACGGGTTGATCACCAGGTAGCGGTCCTCGGCGGTGACGCCCACCGTCCGCGCCCAGACGTCGGCGGCGGCGATGGTCTGCCGGTGGGCGGTCAGCACGCCCTTGGACCGGCCGGTGGTGCCGGAGGTGAACAGGATGTCGGCGATGTCGTCGGGCTTGACTGCGGCGGCACGCCGGTCGATCTCGTCCTCGGGGGTGTCCGCGGCGACCGTTGCGAGGTCGTCCCACTCGATGTGGTCTCCACTGAGGTGGTCTCGACGACGCTCGCTAGCGCTCGCTGCTCGACCACCCGAGATACGGACGAGGGCACGGAGATCCGGGAGGCCGGTGACCAGGTCGGCCTCGGAGCCGAGCTCGGATGCCTCCTCGGCGGCCGCGGCCTCCAGCTCGGTCAGCTGGCTGCGGCCGAGGAAGCCGTCGGCCACGACCAGCAGCGAGGTGCTGGTGCGGCGGAGCACGTCGACCACCTCGTGGCCGGTGTAGCGGGTGTTGAGCGGGACCAGCGTGGCTCCGGCGTACGTCACGGCGAGCGCGGCGACCTCCCACTGCCAGCAGTTCGGCGCCCAGATCGAGACCCGGTCGCCGGGCGCGACACCGAGTGCGGCGTACGCCCGCGCGGTGCAGCGGACCTGCTCGCGCAGCTCGCCGAACGTCAACGCGGCCTCGCCGTCGACGACGGCAGGCCTGTCTCCTTGCGCGGACGCGACGGCGTCCAGCAGCGCCGGCAGAGTGCCGGGTGTCTCGATCACTGGCGTTCCTCCCAACCAAGCAGTTGCTTGGTAGGCTAGCGTAGCCGTACAACCCGCCCACCGGAACAGGAAGGAGCGCTCGTGGACCTGACCTACTCGGCCGCCGACGAGGCGTTCCGTGCCGAGGTGCGGGCGTTCCTCGACGACGCCCTGAGCGGCGAGTTCGGCGAACTGCGCGGGCTCGGCGGGCCGGGCCGCGAGCACGAGGCCCACGACGAGCGGGTCGCCTGGGACCGCCACCTGGCAGCACTCGGCTGGACCTGCATCGGCTGGCCCGCGGAGTACGGCGGCCGCGGACTGAGCCTGATCCAGCAGGCGATCTTCCATGAGGAGTACGCCCGCGCCGACGCGCCGGGCCGGGCCAACCACCTCGGCGAGGAGCTGCTCGGGCCGACCCTGATTGCGTTCGGCAGCGACGCCCAGAAGGCGCGGTTCCTGCCCGGCATCCGCAACGTCACGGAGCTGTGGTGCCAGGGCTACTCCGAGCCCGGCGCCGGGTCCGATCTGGCCAACGTCGCCACCCGCGCTCGCCGCGAGGGCGACGACTGGGTCATCGACGGCCAGAAGGTGTGGACCTCGCTTGCCCACCTCTCCGACTGGTGCTTCGTGATCGCCCGGACCGAGCCGGACTCGCAGCGGCACCGCGGCCTGTCCTTCCTGCTCGTGCCGATGGACCAGCCCGGCATCGAGGTCCGGCCGATCGAGCAGCTCACCGGCGGCTCGGAGTTCAACGAGGTCTTCTTCACCGGCGCCCGCACCGACGCCGACCTGGTGGTCGGCGAGCCCGGCGACGGCTGGCGGGTGGCGATGGGACTGCTCGGCCTGGAGCGCGGCGTCTCCACACTCGGCCAGCAGCTCGGCTTCGCCCGCGAGCATGACGGCGTCATCGAGCTCGCCAGGCAGACCGGCGCGTACGACGACCCGGTCCTCCACGACCGGCTGGCCCAGGCCAAGGTCGGCCTGGAGGTGATGCGCGCCAACGCCCTGCGCACGCTGTCCGGCGACCCGTCACCGGGCGCCGGCTCGATCGCCAAGCTGGTCTGGTCGAACTGGCACCGGCAGCTGGGCGAGCTGGCGATGGACGTCGCCGGCCGCGCGGCGCTGACGGTCGGCGCGCCGTACCAGCCCGACCGCTGGCAGCGGCTCTACCTCTTCAGCCGCGCCGACACGCTGTACGGCGGCAGCAACGAGGTCCAGCTCAACATCCTGGCCGAGCGCGTGCTCGGCCTCCCTCCCGAGCCGAAGGGCGACCAGCGATGACCGCCACCCGATCCGAACAGCCCACACCGGCCTACGTCGCCGGCCACGACCTGCTCGCGGGCAAGGTGGTCGTGGTGACCGCCGCGGCGGGCGCCGGCATCGGCGCCGCGGTGGTACGCCGCGCGCTCGAGGAGGGCGCGAGCCACGTCGTACTCGGCGACACCCACGAGCGTCGCCTGGCCGAGGCGGGGGAGACGCTCGCGGACGAGTTCGGCAAGGAGCGGGTCACCGCGATCCGTTGCGACGTGACCGTCGAGGCCGACATCGCCGCCCTGCTCGACGCGGCCGAGGCAGCGGGCGGTGTCGACGTGATGGTCAACAACGCCGGCCTCGGCGGCACCGCGAGTCTCCTGGAGATGACCGACGAGCAGTGGGCACGCGTCATCGACATCACGCTCACCGGAACCATGCGCTGCACCCGCGCAGCCGCCCGGCGGATGGTCGACCGCGCCACCAAGGGCGTGATCGTCAACAACGCGTCGGTCATCGGCTGGCGGGCCCAGGAGGGGCAGGCCCACTACGCCGCTGCCAAAGCAGGCGTGATGGCGCTGACCCGCTGCTCCGCGCTGGACCTGGCGCCACACGGCATCCGGGTCAACGCGGTCAGCCCCAGCCTGGCCATGCACCCGTTCCTGGCAAAGGTGACCAGCGACGAGCTGCTGGCCGAGCTGAAGCAGCGCGAGGCGTTCGGCCGGGCCGCCGAGCCGTGGGAGGTGGCCAACGTGATGGTGTTCTTGGCGAGCGACTACTCGTCGTACCTGACCGGAGAGGTGATCAGTGTCAGCAGCCAGCACGCCTGAACACCCGATGGAGGTGACCAGTGTCAGCAGCCAGCACGTCTGAGCAATCGACCGGGGTCTCAACAGGCTCCCGCCGCGACCAGCTGCTCGCGATCGCGGCCCGGCTGTTCGCCGAGAAGGGCTTCAAGAACACCACCGTCCGCGACATCGCCGACGCCGCGGGCATCCTGTCCGGCAGCCTCTACCACCACTTCGACTCCAAGGAGTCGATGGTCGACGAGATCCTGTCGACCTTCCAGGAAGAGCTGTTCGGCAACTACGACGCGGTGCTGGCCGGCGACGATGACGCCCGGACCAAGATCGAGGCGTGCGTGCGGCTGTCGTTTGAGGCGATCGACCAGCACCCCGCCGAGGTCGCGATCTTCCAGAACGACGCCGACTACCTCGGTGGCTCGGAGCGGTTCAGCTACCTCGCCGAGCGCAACCAGCAGTCCCGCCAGGTCTGGATCACGCTGCTCGACGAGGGGGTTCGCAGCGGTGTACTCCGCAAGGACCTCGACGTGGAGCTGGTCTACCGGTTCATCCGGGACACGGTCTGGGTCGCCGTCCGCTGGTACCGCCCCGGCGGCGAGCTGACCCACCGCGACATCGCGGACCAGTATGTCTCGATCCTGCTCGATGGCATCTCGAAGGAGCGCAACCGTGGCTGAGGCATATCTCGTCGAAGCAGTCCGTACGCCGGTCGGCAAGCGCGGCGGCTCGCTGGCGGGCGTCCACTCCGCCGACCTCGCCGGACACGTGCTGTCCGCGCTGATGCGGCGCAGCGGCGCCGATCCCGCCGCCGTCGACGACGTGATCCTGGGCTGCTGCGACACGATCGGCTCCCAGGCCGGCGACGTCGCCCGCACTGCGTGGCTGGTGGCCGGGCTGCCCGACCACGTGCCGGGCGTGACCATCGACCGGCAGTGCGGCTCCTCGCAGCAGGCCGTGCACTTCGCGGCCCAGGGCGTGCTGTCCGGCACCCAGGACCTGGTGGTGGCCGGCGGTGTCCAGAACATGAGCGCGATCCCGATCTCGGCGGCGATGCTGGTCGGCCAGCAGTACGGCTTCAGCACGCCGTTCGCGGAGTCGCCCGGCTGGCAGCAGCGGTACGGCGACCAGGAGGTCTCGCAGTTCCGCTCGGCCGAGATGATCGCCGAGAAGTGGGGGATCTCCCGGGAGGAGATGGAGGAGTTCGCGCTGGCCTCCCATGAGCGGGCGCGAGCGGCGGCCGCCGAAGGCCGGTTCGACCGCGAGCTCTCGCCGGTCGGGGAGCTGGCCGCCGACGAGTGCCCGCGGGAGACGTCGCTGGAGAAGATGGCCGCGCTCCAGCCGCTCGCCGAGGGCGGCCGGATCACCGCCGCCGTCGCCTCCCAGATCTGCGACGGTGCGTCGGCGGTGCTGGTGGCGTCCGAGCGCGCCGTACGCGAGCACGGGCTGAGCCCGCGTGCCCGGGTGCACCACCTCAGCGTGCGCGGCGACGACCCGGTCTGGATGCTGACCGGCCCGATCGCGGCCACCCGGCACGCGCTGGACCGTGCCGGAGTGTCGGTCGACGACATCGACCTGTTCGAGTGCAACGAGGCCTTCGCATCCGTCGTACTCGCCTGGATGCGCGAGCTCGACGTGCCGCACGACAAGGTCAACGTCAACGGCGGCGGGATCGCGCTCGGGCACCCGATCGGCGCGACGGGCACCCGGATCATGACCACGCTGCTGCACGAGCTCGAGCGCACCGGCGGCCGCTACGGCCTGCAGACGATGTGTGAGGGCGGCGGCCAGGCCAACGTCACGATCATCGAGCGCCTCTAGAAAACCAGGTGCGCGCCGAGCGGCCATTGCTGGATCGTCTTGTCCATGGAGCTTCGCCAGTTCGGACCCGACGACCTCGACGACGTACGCGGCCGCGTCGAGATACTCAACGCTGCCTCCGCCGTGGACAGCCCGTGGGACCACCCGGCTACCGAGAGTGACGAGCGTGGCTTCCTCCGCTTCGGCTGGGACAAGGAGCCGATGCTGGCCTTCGTTGCGGTCGAGGACGGCAAGGCGGTCGGGCTCGGCGAGTACTCGACCAGTGAGTGGGACAACAAGCACCTCGCCTGGCTCGGTGTCGTCGTGGCGCCGGAGCACCGCCGCCGCGGCTACGGGACCCAGATCCTGGAGGCGCTGGTCGAGCGGGCCCGCGGCGAGGGCCGGAGCTCGGTCGGCATCGACGCCTGGGAGTCCGAGACGGCCATCGCCTTCGCCACCAAGCACGGGTTCGAGCGGAAGTCGCAGGCTATCAACCGGCGCCAGACGCTCGCCGACATCGACTGGACCACCGTGGAGCGGGACCGGGAGCAGGCGGCGGCCGCCACCGCGGCGTACGAGCTGGTACGCCGGACCGGGCTCACGCCCGACGACGAACTGTCCGCGCTGGCCGGGCTCACCGCCGCCATCAACGACGCCCCGACCGACGACCTCGACATCGAGGACGAGGTGTTCCCGCCCGAGCGGGTCCGCGACTACGAAGAGGCGCAGCTCGGCCGCAAGCAGGCGCTGTTCCGGATCGTGGCCCGGCACCGCGAGACCGGTGAGCTGGCCGGCCACACCGTGGTCGCGGTCGAGGAGGAGCGTCCCTGGATCGGCCACCAGCACGACACGGCGGTCTCCCCGGCTCACCGGGGAAACCGGCTTGGGCTGCTTCTCAAGGCCGACATGATGCTCTGGCTGCGTGCTGACCAGCCGCAGGTACTCACCGTCGACACCTGGAACGCCGAGAGCAACGACCACATGATCGGGGTGAACAAGGCGCTGGGCTACCAGATCCTGGGCCGGGGCCTGCAGTTCCAGCGAGACCTTTAGCCAGTAATGCCCGGTCGGCCCGCCGATCCCCTTACGATGGCGCGATGCGCCGACCTGCCCGACAGCGCTCCTGGAGCCTCGCCACCACCGCCCTGATCGGCCTCGTCGGCCTGGCCTTCGCCGGGCTGGCGTCGGGTCCGGTGCCTCCCGCAGCCCAGTCCGCGCCGGCGGCCGCGGCCACCGTCGCGGCATCCGCGACGGTCTCGATGAGCTGGCCGTCAGGCTCGGCGCCGGTCGCGGGCAACAAGATGATCACCGCGCGGGTGGTGGTCAAGGGCGGCACCGCGAGTACGGCAAACCTCTGGGTGGCGGTCGCGAACGGCCGCTTCACCAGCATCCCGAACGCCTGCCGGGCCAGCGACATCCTCAACGCCTACTCATCGATCACCCAGGACCTGCTCCGTCTCAGGTGCAGCATCGGCCCGCTGCGTGCCGACGGCACGAAGACCGTCGACATCCCGGTCAGGGTCGCCAACCTTCCCGGCAGCCGGGTCTACGTCAGCGCCAGCCTCAACGGCGGCCCGACGGCGCGGCCGCCGTACTCCAAGCTGATCACCTCGGGCGGGTCGACCGTGCCGCACTCGTTCCGGTTCCTGTCGAGCCCGGACTTCCTCAACGCCGACGTCGCCGACCTGGCCCGGCCGGGCTCGGGCGCGGACTGGGACCCGACGATCAGCGAGAACTCGACCAACGACGCCCAAGAGCTGGCCCTGGACACCGTGCTGGGCGAGTGGGGCGAGCACGAGCCGGACAACGTCCTGGTCGCCGGCGACCTGGTCAACGGGCACTGGGGCAAGGACAGCGACAACACCGGGAACTTCGGGCCGGTCGGCACCTTCGAGGAGAAGCAGACCGCCCTCCGGCGGGCGGCGATCACCTACTACCCGGAGTGGGAGGAGCGGCTCATCGACCACGGCTTCCCGCAGGGCCGGGTGTACCCCGCGATGGGTGACCACGAGTACGGCGACGACCCGTGGGTCAACGACGACAAGCGGCGCCTCGCGCCGACCTTCCGCGAGGAGTTCGCCCAGCAGTTCACGATCCGCAACAACGGGCAGCCGCGGTTCGCGGACCGTCCCGTCGGGTCGGAGCACGAGTTCACGGCGTACGCCTGGCGGCCGGATCCCGAGGTGCAGATGGTCACCATCGACGTCTTCGACGATCAGCCAGAGGAAATGCTGATCCGGCTCGACCCGCAGCAGATGCTGTGGCTGCGCGGCGTGCTCGCCCAGGCCCAGGCCGACGGGATCGACTGGATCATCGTCCAGGGCCACACTCCGATCGTCGGCCCGGTTCGCAAGTCGTCCTCGTCGGGCCTGATGTACAGCAACGGCGCGTCGTCGGAGCTGTGGGGCGTGTTCAAGAAGTACGGCGTCGACCTCTATCTGACCGGTGAGGTGCACTCGGTCACCGAGGTGAGCCGCGACGGCATCGTCCAGATCGCGCACGGCGGGCTGTTCGCCTTCGCGCACTCCAACTACCTGGTGGGTGACGTCTACCCGAGCCGGATCGAGCTGCGGGTGCACGACTTCGCCGGCCGCTGGAGCAACCTGGAGGGCCGGCTGTGGGAGACCCAGATGCCGGGTGCGCCGAAGGACCTCACCTATCAGCCGGACCCGCCGATCATCGGCACCACCACGGTCTGGAGCGACGGCCGCGAGACGTCTCGTAGTGGCGCCCTGCTGCCCTACACGCCGTAGCCAGTCTCAGCCGGTGTACGCCGCGGCCCGGCGCAGCCGGTCGGCGGCCCCGGTGACGACCCGGTCGATCAGCTCCTCGCAGCTCGGCAGGTCGTCGAGCATGCCGACCACCTGACCGGCGGCCAGTACGCCGGCATCCGGATCGCCCTCGACCAGCCCGGCCTTCAGCATCATCGGAGTGTTGGCGGCCAGCACCATCTGGGACCACGAGCGCTCGCTGCCATGCTTCATCGCCCGGCCGTCCGCGGCCAGCTGCCGCCAGCTCATGCCGCTCAGCTTCTTGAACGCCAGCGTCCTCTTGACGGTCGGCCCGAGGCGTTTGACCGCGCTGGTCTCGTGCAGCTCCTCGACGAGCGGCGTTCGCAGCATCCGGTGCGGCATCCCGTCGACGCGGTCGGTGACCACGGTGCCGTCGAGCCCCGCGGCGAGGTAGCGCTTCTTCACCTCGTTCGGGACGGCGCTGTCGCTGGTCAGCAGGAAGCGGGTGCCCATGCCGACCCCGGCGGCGCCGTACGACAGCGCGGCCGCCAGCCCGCGGCCGTCGAAGAAGCCGCCGGCCGCGACCACCGGGATGTCGACCGCGTCGAGCACGCTCGGCAGCAGCAGCGTGGTCGGGACCGAGCCGGTGTGCCCGCCGCCCTCGCCGCCCTGCATCATCACGGCGTCGGCGCCCCAGGCAGCGACCTTCTCGGCGTGCCGGGCCGCGCCGACCGACGGCATCACCACGATGCCGTGCTCCTTGAGGCGGCCGATCAGCTCCGGCTTGGGCGCGAGCGCGAACGACGCCAGCTTCACGCCGTACTTGATGAGCAGCTCGACCCGCTCGGGTGCGTCGCCCGCGTCGGCGCGCAGGTTGACCCCGAACGGCTGGTCGGTGCGCTCCTTCACCTTGACGATCGCGCGCTCCAGCTCGTCGTACGTCATCGTCGCGCTGGCCAGGATGCCGAGGCCGCCGGCGTTGGCGGTCGCGGTGACCAGGCGCGGGCCGGACACCCAGCCCATCCCGGTCTGCACGACCGGGTGCCGGACCCCGACCAGCTCGGTCAGCGGGGTCTTGAGCAGCTGGTCGATCATGAGGGGACCTCGCGGTCGCGCAGGCTCCTCGGGTCGAGCACCTCACGGATCAGCACCAGCTCGGACATCGTCGGCTGCCGGGTCTCGGGCACGTCGCCCTCGATGTAGATCGGGCAGCCGCTCGCCTCGACCACGTCGTCCGTGGTCACGCCAGGGTGGACCGAGAGCAGCCGGAGCGTGCCGTCCGGTCCCTGTAAGTCGAAGACGCCGAGGTTGCTGACGATCCGGTGCAGGTCGTGGAAGCGGGTGGCGGCTGCGCCGGCCTGTTCCGCGCGGGCCCGGCCGACGCCGCTGACGATGTCGACCTGCGGCACGAAGACCCGCGGCGAGTGCTTCGGGACCCAGTACGACGTCCGGTGGTTGATGGTGTTGCCCGGCGCGCCGCGGCTGCCGAGCAGCATCCGCTTGGGCTGGGCGAACTCGCCGATCGCGGAGATGTTCTGGTTGCCGTGCTGGTCGATCTGGGTGGCGCCCATCATGACGTGCCGCCGGCCCCACGCGACCACGTCGAAGACCCGGCGGAACGGGATCCAGCCCTCGACCACGTCGGCACTCGCGCCGAGCGGCGGGACGCCGCCGAGGAACACCGTCTCGCCGTCGGAGATGAGCAGGTCGGGGTTGCTGGTGAGCTTGGCGAGCCGGGCGCCCAGGGTCGGCAGCAGTCCCATCGGGCTCGCGAAGATCTCGCCATCGTCGGCGAACGCGTCCGCGATCGCGGCGGCGCAGACCTCGGCGGGGGTAGGGGTCATCGTGCTGCCTCCTCGCGGAACGCTGTGACTGCCTGTTGGTAGGCCGCCTCGTCGCCTTGCAGGAACCTCGCCTCGAAGGCCGCCCACGCGTCGGCGTCGCGGGCCGCCTCGGCGTACGCCTTCTGGAACGGCTCGTCGCGGTCGTAGTCGGGGACGCAGCTGGTGAAGTGCGCGCCGTTGGGGGTCTCGACGACGCCGTCGACCATCATCCGGCTGATCAGCAGCCGCTGGACTGGGGTGTCGACGGTCAGCCCCGCGGTGTCGGTGATCTGCTCGCAGGAGAGGAACGCGCGGTCGGCGGCCATGCAGAACAGGTCGTCGAAGTACGGGTCCGGCCCGAGGTACGCCGCGTTGCCGTGAGCGTCGGCACGGTTGAGGTGCACCAGCGCGACGTCGAGGTTCAGGGCCGGCATCGCGACCAGCTCCTCGCCGTCGTCGTACGGGCTTGTCACGGTCTTCAGCCACGGCTGGTTGACGAGCACGTCGGAGCCGAGGCCGGCGCGGGTCGGCAGGAACGGCACCCGCTGCGCGGCAGCGCGCAGCCCGGTCAGGAACATGCCTTCGTCGAGCTCGACCACGTCGGGGATGCCGCCGGACTGGCGGGCGTGCTGGAAGTTCGGCTCGAGCGGGATCGAGTCCAGCGAGACGAACGCGTAGACCAGCTTGCGGACCTTGCCCGCCCGGGCCAGCAGCCCGACGTCCGGGCCTCCCCAGCTGACGATGGTCAGGTCGCGCAGGTCCGAGCGGAGGATCGCCCGGACCAGCGCCATTGGCTTGCGCCGGGACCCCCAGCCGCCGATGCCGATCGTCATCCCGTCCTTGAGCTCGCCGACGACGTCGTCGAGGCTCATCTGCTTGTCGCGCGGGCCTGTCACTTGTTCTCCCTCTGTCGGCCTGATTTCTCGGTGCCGGCGAACTCGTCGCGCAGCTCGTCGGACACCCCGGCGAGGTTGAGCTCCATCGTGAAGCCCTGCTCGAACCGGTAGCTCTTGTTCACGTCGATCGGGTCGATGCCGTTGAGCGCCTCCTTGGCGGCGCGGATCACCCGTGGGTCCTTGTCGGCGATATCGGCGGCCAGGGCGAGCGCCGCCGCGTCGAGCTGGTCGCGGGGGACCACGTCGTACACCGAGCCGTGCTGGACCAGGTCGGCGGCCTTGATCGTGCGCGCGGTGAAGTAGAGGGTGCGCATCAGGTGCTGGGGGACCAGCCGGGCCATGTGGGTGGCTGCGCCCAGGGCGCCCTGCTTGACCTCGGGCACGCCGAAGTAGGCGTCGTCGCTGGCGACCACGATGTCGGCGTTGCCGACCAGCCCGACGCCGCCGCCGAGGCAGTAACCGTGGACCGCGGCGATCACCGGCACCGCGCACTCGTAGACGGCCTTGAAGGCGGCGAAGCAGCCCTTGTTGGCGCCGATCAGCGCGTCGAAGCCCGCGGTGTGCTGCATCTCCTTGATGTCGACGCCGGCGTTGAAGCCCTTGCCCTCGGCTCTGAGTACGACGACACGGGAGGCCGGATCGCGGCCGGCCTCGTCGAGGGCGGCGGCCAGGTCGAACCAGCCCTGCACCGTGAGCGCGTTGACCGGTGGCGTGTCCATCGTGATGACGCGGATGCCGTCGTCACGCTGCTCCGTGGCGATTCCCAAGGTGTCCTCCTCCACCAAACCAAGCATTTGCTTGGTAGTATAGTCCACCATGACACTCGCGATCGACCTGTCCGGCAGAGTCGCCCTCGTCACCGGCGGTAGCCGGGGGATCGGGAGGGCGATCGCGGCGACGTTGGTCGACGCCGGGGCGGCGGTCGTGACGTGTGCACGCTCGGCGGCGTCCTCGTCGCTCGCCGGTTCGACCCACGTCGTCTGCGACGTGCGCGACCCGGATGCGGTGGCGGGGCTGGTGGCCGGTGTCGTCGAGCGGCACGGGCGGCTGGACATCCTGGTCAACAACGCCGGCGGCGCGCCGTACACACCGGCGGCGGAAGCGTCGCCGCGGTTCCATGCCAAGGTGATCGACCTCAATCTGGCCGCGCCGCTGCTGGTCGCGCAGGCCGCGTACGCCGTGATGGGCGAGGGTGGCGCGATCGTGAACGTCTCGTCGGTGAGCGCGCTGCGACCCTCGCCCGGGACGGCGGCGTACGGCGCGGCGAAGGCCGGCCTTGACTCGCTGACCCGGTCGCTGGCGGTCGAGTGGGCGCCGCGGGTGCGGGTGAACGCGGTCGACGTCGGCATGTGCCGGACCGAGCTGACCGACGACCACTACGGCGGCGACGCGGGTGTCGCAGCCATCGAGCGGACGATCCCCCTTGGGCGGATGGCTCGGCCGTCCGAGGTGGCGGCTGTGGTGGCCTTCCTGGCGAGCGACCTGGCGTCGTACGTCAGCGGGGCGACCTTGGAGTGTCATGGCGGGGGAGAGGCGCCGGCCTTCCTGGCCGCCGTACAGAACACGAAGGAGCAGTAGTGGCAGTGAGCGGAATCCTCGACGGCCGGGTGGCGATCGTGACCGGCGCCGGACGCGGCATCGGCCGCGCGCACGCGCTGGAGCTGGCCCGGCAGGGTGCGCGGGTCGTGGTCAACGACCTCGGCGCCGCGGCCGACGGGGCTGGGGTGAGTGCGGGGCCGGCGGATGAGGTGGTCACGGCGATCCGTGCCGCCGGCGGCGAGGCCGTGGCGAACGGCGCCGACGTCGCGGACTTCGCGCAGGCCGAGGCGATGGTCGGGCAGGCCGTGTCGGAGTTCGGCGGACTCGACATCCTGGTCAACAACGCCGGCTTCGTCCGCGACCGGATGCTGGTGAACACGTCCGAGGAGGAGTGGGACGCGGTCGTCCGGGTGCACCTCAAGGGCCACTTCGCGCCGCTGCGCCACGCCTCGGCGTACTGGCGCTCTGAAGCAAAGGCCGGCCGCACTCGCGCGGCCCGGGTCGTCAACACCTCCTCCGGCGCGGGCCTGCAGGGCTCGATCGGCCAGGCGACCTACTCGGCGGCGAAGGCGGGCATCGCCGGCCTAACCCTGGTCGCCGCTGCCGAGCTGGGGCGGTACGGCGTCACCGTCAACGCGATCGCCCCCGTCGCCCGCACCCGGATGACCGAAGCCGCTTTCGCGGACATGATGGCGCCGGTCGACGACGGCTTCGACACCATGGACCCGGCGAACAACTCCCCGCTCGTCGCGTGGCTGGCGTCGGAGGACGCCGGCGACGTCACCGGCCGTGTCTTCGAGATCGAGGGCGGCCGCATCTGTGTCGAGCAAGGCTGGACCCACGGCCCCGCCGAAGATGCCGGTCGCCGCTGGGACGCCGCCGACATCGGCCCCGCCCTCCGCAAGCTCCTCGCTGCCGCCACCCCACCCGAGCCCGTCTACGGCGCTGGCTGAGCTGCGGGCGACGGGCGGTTTCGCAAGGTCCCTTGTGAAACAGTCTCAGCCCGTTGGAAGCATCTCGTGGGCCGGGACAGTTTTAGGCGGGCCGGCGGGCGGCGGTGGATCGACTGAACGTGGTGCGGATCCGAGCGGCAGTGACACGAGGGCGGTAGAGGTCGCGCCAGATCATTCGCACGAAGAGGCACTGCGTCAGGCTGCGAACGAGATCCTCCCGCTGCTTCTCTCGAAAGACTGCGTCCCCGGGTTCCTCGCCTGGTTTGAGGAGCCGGCCGTACTTCAACCGTCCGTCGAATTCGCCGAGTACTCCGAGTTCGGGCCACCCGAAGTAGGTGACAGCGACGACCTCGCCGGACTCGTCGCGCACCTCGAACTGCAACTGAGGCTCTGGCAGATGCTGGCTCCAGCACAGATACCTACCGCGAGACTCGCCAACAGATTGCGCACCGCGCCTGACCAGCCGGACGGTGACTTGCAAACGCCGGTGGTGCGGCCACCGTGCTGTGTGCTTGGCCGCGGCACTGAGCTCATCCTCGGTAGCAAGATCGAGATCGAGCAGCGAGTCAAGGACGACCATGCCTCCTTCGACGTCCGTCAGGGTCGCGGCCTCGAGCCCCGCGCGGACCGGCATGACCAAGAGCTTGTCATCTTTGGATACGACGTCGTCAGGCGTCCACGTCCCTTCGTGGTAGACGATGTCGTCGGTGACTCGGCCGGTGCCGCCGTCAAGGCGAGTGACGTGGACCTTGGCGAGGTTGGGCTGCCACACGCGCAGTCCGTGCTCGACCGCAGCGGATGTGTGACTGAGCATGACAGCGTCACCATGGGTTAGCAGAACTCCGGCAGCCGCGAGTCGATGCCGCTCCTGGGCGTCAGTGGGTTGCCAGACGTCAGGCGTCGTATAGGTTCCTTGCCGGATCCTGACGATGGCTTTGTCACGTAAGGCTGAGCGTAGATTCTTGTCGGTGTACCCGTGCTCAAGCGCCTCGCGCCGCAGGAACACCGGGTCATGGTGAATGTTGGCGAGCTCCATCATGCGCGGCAGCCTGCCCGACCAGGGAGCCGCTTGCCTGCTCGCAGTGCGCTCCTGTGGATAGTTCGCCCCAGTCGAATTCTGTGGACGGTTAATGGGCCGATGGGGCTCGGACCGTTGACGTGTTTCCCGTACGTTTCTGTCCCAGCCCGGGAGATCTTTCGCGCGGGCTGGGACAGTTTCACAAGGGACCTTGCGAAACTGCCCGGTCCGTCAGATCCGCTCGAGGAGGGTGCCGGTGGCCATGGCGCCGCCGGCGCAGGCGGAGATCAGGGCGGTGGTGGCGTCGCGACGTTCCAGCTCGTGGAGTGCGGTGGTGATCAGGCGGGCGCCGGTGGCGCCGACGGGGTGGCCGAGGGCGATGGCGCCGCCGTTCACGTTGACCCGGTCGAGATCCGGGCCGTGCACGGTCGCCCAGGAGAGTACGACGGCCGCGAAGGCCTCGTTCACCTCGAACAGGTCGATGTCGCTGATCGACATGCCACTGCGGTCGAGGAGCCGTTGGGTCGCCTCGATCGGCCCGTCGAGGTGGTAGTACGGGTCGGCGCCGACCAGGCAGTGTGCCCGCAGCCGGGCCCGCGGGGTGAGGCCGAGTGCGCGGGCGACGTCCTCGTCCATGATCAGCAGAGCGGACGCGCCGTCGGAGATCTGCGATGACGTGCCGGCGGTGTGCAGCCCGTCCTCCAACACCGGCTTCAGCGCCGACAGACCCTCGGGCGTCGTGTCGCGCAGACCCTGGTCGGTGTCGACCACGATCATCTCGCCGGTCGGCTGCCGCTCCTTGTCGACGGCCGGCGCGGTCACCGGGACGATCTCGCGCTTGAAGCGTCCCTCGTCGACGGCTGCCCGCGCCTTCAGCTGGGAAGCGAGCCCGAAGGCGTCGAGGTCGGCACGAGACAGCCCTCGGTTGCGGGCGATCCGGTCGGCGCCGCCGAACTGGTCAGGCATGTCGATCGACCAGCTCTCGGGCCGGGGTGACCCGAACCCGCCGGATACGCTCGCGTGCAGCGGCACCCGGCTCATCGACTCCACCCCGCAGGCGAGCCCGATCGTGATCGAGCCGCCCGCGATCATATCGTGCACCAGGTGCGCGGCCTGCTGGCCGGAGCCGCACTGGGCGTCGATGGTGGTCGCGCCGACGGCCCGAGGCAGCCCGGCGTGCAGCCACGAGCGGCGCACCATGTGCGCGGCCTGCTCGCCAGCCTGGGTGACGCAGCCGCCGACGATCTGCTCGACCAGCGCCGGGTCAACGCCGGACCGCTCGAGTACGGCGCGCTGGGTGTGGCCAAGCAGCTCAGCGGGGTGTACGCCGGCCAGCCAGCCGCCCCGCTTTCCCTGCGGCGTGCGGACGGCATCGATGATCACTGGACTGCCCATTCCTGAAAAGTAGAACACGTTCTCTCTGCAGGCAAGGTGGCCCAAATCATGGTGAGACCCCTACCGACCCTTGGTGACCTGTGTCACGATCATTACTAGAACGTGTTCCAGTCTGAAGGGAATCACCGTGACCGACACCGCCTCGCCCCTCACCGGCTTCGACCCGACCGACCCTGAGCTGATCGAATCCCGGGTCCCGCATGACGAGTTCCTCGCGCTGCGGAAGAACGCCCCGCTGTTCTGGGTCGACCAGGAGGGGGAAGCGCTCGACGGGTTCGTCGAGCAAAGCGGCTACTGGGCCGTCTCCAAGCACGCCGACGTGGCCGCGGTGTCGAAGAACTCGACCGACTTCTCGACTGCGGAGAACACCGCGTTCATCCGGTTCGAGCCCGGCATCCGGCGCGAGCAGGTCGAGCTGCAGCGGGTGATCCTGATCAACCAGGACCCGCCGGACCACACCAAGATGCGGCAGACCATCTCCCGCGGCTTCACCCCGCGCTCGATCGGCGCCCTGCGCGGCCACCTGCAGGAGCGGGCCGTGAAGATCGTCGACGAGGCACTGGCCAAGGGCACCGGCAACTTCGTCACCGACGTCGCCGCCGAGCTGCCACTGCAGGCGATCGCCGAGCTGCTCGGCGTACCGCAGGAGGACCGCGGCAAGCTCTTCGACTGGTCCAATCAGATGATCGCCGGCTCCGACCCGGACGTAACCGGAGACCCGGAGGCGGCGTCGATCGAGATCCTGACCTACGCGATGCAGCTCGCCGACGAACGGCGGAAGGACCCCAAGGACGACATCGTCACCAAGCTGATCACCGCCGACATCGACGGCCACTCCCTGACCGACGACGAGTTCGGCTTCTTCGTGATCCTGCTGACCGTCGCCGGGAACGAGACCACCCGCAACGCGATCACCTGGGGCATGCACGCGTTCATGAACAACCCGGACCAGTGGGAGCTCTACAAGCGCGAGCGGCCGGCCACCGCCGCCGACGAGATCATCCGCTGGGCATCTCCGATAACGGTCTTCCAGCGGACGGCGGTCAACGACATCAATGTCGGCGGCGTCGACGTGAAGGCGGGGGAGCGGGTCGGACTGTTCTACGGCAGCGCCAACTTCGACGAGGACGTCTTCGACGAGCCGCACACCTTCAACATCCTCCGCAACCCGAACCCGCACCAGGCGTTCGGCGGCCACGGTGCCCACTACTGCATCGGTGCCAACCTGGCCCGGCTGGAGGTGGAGCTGATGTTCGAGGAGATCGCCAACCGGATGCCGGACATCCGTCAGGCCGGTGAGCCGCGCCGGCTCCGGCACGCATGGGTGAACGGCGTTAAGGACCTCCAGGTGGAGTACAAGTAGCGGGGTTCGCTGGCGGCAGATCCGCCCACAGCGGATTCCCTGGGAACGCCGGCTCGGGCCGGTGAGGCTGGACGTATCCCGTCCAACCCCACAGGGAGGTCTCCATGACCCGCCTCGCAGTCGATGCCCCGGCGCTGCCCGGATCGCTCGACGACCAGCTCACCGCCCGGCTCCTCCACCAACGGATCATCGTGCTCGGCCAGGAGGTCGACGACGCGATCGCCAACCGCCTGTGCGCCGAGCTGCTGTTGCTGTCCGCGGAGGACCCGCACCGCGACATCAGCCTGTACATCAACTCACCCGGCGGCTCGGTGTCTGCCGGGCTGGCGATCTACGACACGATGCGGCTGATCCCGAACGACGTCTCGACGCTCGCCCTCGGGCTGGCCGCCAGCATGGGCCAGTTCCTGCTCTCCGCCGGTACGCCGGGCAAGCGCTACGCGCTCCCGCACTCCCGAGTGCTGATGCACCAGGGGTCGGCCGGTATCGGCGGCACAGCGATCGACATCGAGATCCAGGCCCAGAACCTCGAGCACACCAAGAACGTGCTGATGGCGCTGATCGCCGAGCACACCGGCCAGACCGTCGAGAAGGTCGAGGCCGACGCCCGTCGGGACCGCTGGTTCACCGCCGAGGAGGCCAAGGAGTACGGCTTCGTCGACCAGATCCTCACCGACGTCACCGCGGTGACGCCGGCGCGCTCGACCAGCCGGATCGGGCTCCGGGCGGGAGGTGCGGGGTCATGAGCAGCTACACGATTCCCAGCGTCGTCGAGAAGACGCTGCGCGGCGAGCGCGCGGTCGACATCTACAGCCGGCTGCTGACCGACCGGATCATCTACCTCGGCACCGAGATCGACGACGGCGTCGCCAACGTGGTGATCGCCCAGATGCTGCACCTCGCCTCGGAGAGCAGCGAGAGCCCGATCAACGTCTACCTCAACTCACCCGGCGGCTCGGTGACCGCCATGATGGCGATCTACGACACCATGCAGTTCGTCCGGCCACCGGTGAGTACGACGTGCGTCGGGCAGGCCGCGTCCGCGGCGGCGGTGCTGCTGGCAAGCGGTGCGAAGGGCCAGCGCAACGTGCTGCCGCACGCCCGCGTCGTACTCCACCAGCCGTCGGGTGGCGGACAGGGCACGCTGCCCGACCTCGCCGTGCAGGCCAAGGAGATCGTCCGGCTGCGTGCGGAGATGGAGCAGATCCTGTCCAAGCACACCGGCCAGGAGGTCGAACGGCTGCGCGAGGACACCGACCGGGACCTGATCCTGGACGCCGACCAGGCCGTCGCCTACGGCCTCGCGGACGTCGTACTGGACAGCCAGAAGCTCGCTCCAGGCGGTTGGTGACCGGCGAGGATCAAGCGGCGAGCAGTTGCGGGGCGCTCGGCGTACGGCGGGTGGTGAGGGTGCGCGCGACCCGGATGGTCAGGTCGCCGAGGCTGAGCCCGAGCGCCCGGGAGACCGCGCCTAGCACCTCGGAGCTGGGCTCCTTGAGGCCGCGCTCGACCTCCGAGAGGTACTGGATCGAGACGCCGGCCTGCTCGGCCACGTCGGCGAGAGTGCGCTCGGTGCGCTGCCGCTCCTGGCGCAGCTCGCGCCCCGCCGCCTCCCGCCACAGCGGCTCCGGCTCGGCCGGCTCGGCGGACTGGTCACGGCCCGGGAACGGGATGATCTCGCCCATGCCAGCCAGCCTAGCCGGGGGCCGGGGCAGGCTGCTTGTAACGCGGAGTTATGCACGCTGGTGCAGCGTAGTTACGGTGTGGCAGCGCGCATAACTCCGCGTTACAAGTCGGCTCAGCCGCGTTCGGTGAGGATGAGCGGGCCGTCCGGGGTGATCGCGATGGTGTGCTCCATGTGGGCGCCGCGGGAGCCGTCGGCGCTGCGCAGGGTCCAGCCGTCGGGGTCGGTGAAGATCTCGTCGGTGGTGTGCAGGAACCACGGCTCGATGGCGATCACCAGGCCGGGCTTGAGCGGGTAGCCGCGGCCGGCCTTGCCGTCGTTGGCGATGTGCGGGTCGCCGTGCATGGTGCGGCCGACGCCGTGGCCGCCGAACTGGGTGTTGATCTTCAGGCCGGCGCCCCGGGCGACGCCGGCGATCGCGGCCGAGATGTCGCCGATCTTGTTGCCGACGGTCGCGGCGGCGATGCCGGCGTCCAGCGCCTGCGTGGTGAGCTCGATCAGCCGCAGGTCCTCCTCGCGCGGCGTACCGACGACCACGCTGACCGCCGAGTCGCACACCCAGCCCTCGACCTTGACCGCGAAGTCGAGGCTGAGCAGGTCGCCGTCCTGCAGCTTGTAGGGGTGCGGGAGCCCGTGCAGGACCGCGTCGTTGACCGACGTACACAGCACCTTGCCGAAGGGCGAGGCGCCGAACGACGGGTGGTAGTCGATGTAGCAGGACTCGGCGCCGCGCTCCTTGATCATCTCGTGGGCGAGGGCGTCGAGCTCGATCAGGTCGACGCCGACGTCGGCGACCTCGGAGAGCTTGGTGAGGACCTCGGCGACGAACCGTCCGGCGGGACGCATCTGCTCGATCTGGGCGGGAGTACGGTGCTCGATCACCCGGCAAGCCTAGGTTGTGCGGGCGGCCCAGGTCAGATCGGCTCGGCGCCGACCACCCACATCGCGAAGAACTGGGAGCCGCCGCCGTAGGCATGCCCGAGCGCCCGGCGGCAGCCGTCGACCTGGTGCTCGCCGGCCCGGCCGCGCACCTGGAGCGCCGCCTCGGCAAACCTGAGCATTCCGGACGCGCCGATCGGGTTGGAGGAGAGTACGCCGCCCGAAGCGTTGACCGGCAGCGTGCCGTCGAGTGCGGTCGCACCCGACTCGGTGAGCTTCCAGCCCTCACCGGGAGCGGTGAAGCCGAGGTTCTCCAGCCACATCGGCTCGAACCACGAGAACGGCACGTAGATCTCGGCCGCGTCGATCTCCTCCAGCGGGTCGGTGATGCCGGCGTCACGCCAGAGCGCGGCGGCGGCCTCGCGCCCGGCGGCCGGGTTGACCTGGTCACGGCCGGCGGCGGTGGTCGGCTCCGAGCGCATCGCGGTGGCGTGGATCCAGGCGGGGGAGTCGGCGGCGCGGGCGGTGTCCTCGTCGGCGATCACCAACGCGCACGCGCCGTCGGAGGATGGACAGGTCTCGTCGTACCGGATCGGGTCCCACAGCATCTGCGACTCGAGCACCGACTCGACCGTGGTGCCCTCGTTGCGCAGGTGGGCGTAGGGGTTGCGCAGCGCGTTCTGCCGGTCCTTCGCGGCCACGATCGCGCCCACGTGGGCCGGGGCGCCGGAGCGGCGGATGTAGGAGCGCACGTGCGGCGCGAAGTAGCCACCGGCACCGGCGTGCACCGGCATGATGAACGGCACCGGCACCGACAGCGCCCACATCGCGTTGGACTCCGACTGCTTCTCGAACGCCACCGTCAGCACCCGCTTGTGTACGCCGGCCTGCACCAGCGACGCGGCCACGATCGCGGTCGACCCGCCCACCGAGCCGGCGGTGTGCACCCGCAGCAGCGGCTTCCCGGCGGCGCCGAGAGCCTCGGCGAGGTAGAGCTCGGGCATCATCACGCCCTCGAACAGGTCCGGCGCCTTGCCGACCACCACCGCGTCGATGTCGTCGAAGCCGACCCCGGCGTCGGCCAGCGCACGGTCGATCGCCTCTCGGCAGAGCCCGGCGATCGACACGTCCTCACGGCGCGCTCGGTGGTGGGTCTGGCCGACCCCGATCACAGCTGCTCGCTGTCCGCCCATCAGCGCACCTCCAACGTGCAAACCAGGTTCTGTTGCAGCAGTGGGCCGGCGGTCGCGTGACCGAGGGTCACCCCGGCCGAGCCGTCCCAGATCCGCCGGGCCGCCTCGCCGATCCGGATCAGGCCGCCGGCGAACATCGTGTTCGCGGCGAGCGGGCCTCCCGACGGGTTGACCTGTACGGCGGAGCCGAGGCCGAGCTCGGTGCGCAGGATCAGCTCCTGGTGGCTGAACGGCGCGTGCAGCTCGGCGACCTCGACCTCGTCGAGGTCGACGCCCGCACCTGCGCGGGCAGCGCTGGGGGACCGGGTCAGGTCGCGGGAGCCGAGGTGCAGCGCGTCCACGCTGTGGGTGATGCCGCTGATCCAGGCCGGCCGGTCGGATGCTTCCCGGGCCCGGTCGCCGGCGGCCAGCACGATCGCGGCCGCGCCGTCGGTGACCGGAGCGCAGTCGTGCTTGCGCAGCGGGTCGGCGTACACCGGGCGCGCGAGCAGGTCGGCCACCGACGAGCCGCCGCTGCGTACGGCGTACTCGTTCTTCTCGGCGTCGGTCAGCGAGCGCTGCACGACCTCGGCCATCGCCTTCTCGTCCCAGAGGCCGGCGTCGATCCCGAGGCGCGCCTGGAGGGCGGCGAGCGAGACGGTGTCCGGCCACAGCGGCGTCATCGTGTACGGGTCCAGCTGCAGCGCCAGGGTCCGCCGGAGCACCCCGGCGGACGACTTGCCGAAGCCGTAGACCAGCGCGGTGTCGGCCTGTCCGGTCTGGATCTTCAGCCAGGCCTCGTAGAGCGCCCAAGCCGCGTCCATCTCGAGGTGGGACTCTGCGACCGGTGGCGTCGGCCCGATCGCGTCGACCGCGGCCACGAAGGAGAATGCGCGTCCCGCGAGGTAGTCCGACGAGCCCGAGCACCAGAAGTCGATGTCAACCTTGGTGAAGCCGGTCTGCTCGTACGCCTCGGCGATGATCGGCACCAGCAGCTCCACGCAGGTGGGCGATCCGTCGAAGACCGGCATCTGCCGCTGGGCGAAGCCGACCACTGCTACGTCTCTCATAGGTGCCCCTCGATCGTGGCGTAGTCGGCATCCGGTTCGCTGGTCGGCTCGAAGTGGGAGATGTTCTCGATCGTCGTACTCCACTCCTCGCGCGGCCGCCACACCGCTCTGACCCGCAGCCCCATCCGCACCTCGTCGGCCGGGATGCCCTGGATCAGGTGCAGGAAGGCGATGTCGGCCCCGTCGAGCAGCACGTACGCCGAGACGTACGGCGGCTGGATCCGCTGGCCGAGGAACGGCACGTTCACGATGCAGAACGTGGTCACCGTCCCGGTGTCCGGCAGCTCGACCTCCTCGGTCGTCGGCACTCCGTCGACCGGACAGGCGCCGCGCGGCGGGACGTACACCTTGCGGCAGACCGGGCATCGCTGCCCGACCACCCGGCCGTCGGCCAGCGCCCGGTAGAACGCCGACTCCTCCGGCGACGCGGCGTACGTGTAGTCGAGGGCGACCGGAGTGACCACTCCGGTAACTGGCTCGCCGCCGGCACCTTGGTTTCGAGACGGTTGCTGCGCAACCTCCTCAACCGGCGGGGCGTGGGATGGTTCGAAGCAAGCGATGTCTGTGATGGCGCCGGCGCGCTCGTCGGCCCAGCGGACCCGGACCCGCATGCCGGTCTCGACGTCGTCGGCAGAGGCCACGTCGAGCGCGTGCAGGAAGGTCGAGTCGGCGCCGTCGAGGCGGACCAGCACCCATGCGAACGGGCGGTCGAGCGGCTGCGCGGCGACCGGCTCCGGGACCCACGTCCACGACACCACCTCGCCCTCGGCCGCGACCGGCACCAGCTCGCTGACCTGCTCATGGGTGGCCGGGTCGAACTCCGGCGGCGGTACGACGACGCGGCCGTCCGAGGTCCGGCCGCCGAGCACCACACGGTCCCGCAGTCCGCCCAGGAACGCCCCGAGGACCGGACCCGTCGAGCGGGTGTAGTCGAAGCTCACCGTGATCGGAGCCTGCAAAGTCTCGGCCATGACTCGAAGTGAAACAGGTTCTAGTTCTGGCAGCAAGCCTCGAACGCCCGCCGGGTTAGGCAACAATGACGCGTGACCTCGGCCAAGCGACTGCTCCGCGAGATTGACCCACTCCCAAATCCACAGCGACAGGCGGCCCTTGCCAAACGGGCACGCGCGCTCGTCGGCTCCGAGGATCTGCCGAGGCTGCTGGCCGAGCTGGCCGCGACCGACGGCTACGGCCGCCGGCTCGCGCTGCAGCTGGCCGGGATTGCGGGCGATCGCGAGTACGTCGCCACGGCGCTGCGGTCGCCCGACCCGGATGCCGCCGTCAGGGCCTGCGCGCTGGCGGTCAAGGTCGGCGTCGCGGAGTCGGAGCTGATTGACGCACTGCCGGTCCTGCCGGCGGCGCATCGCGACGCCATCTACGGCGCGGTCCGGCGCCGCCGCGCCACGGAGCTTGCCGACGCGCTGCTGCCCGAGGTGCGCCGACGGTACGGCGACCACGAGGCCGCGGCGCTGCTTGTCGCTGTCTCTTCCGAGACGGTCGCAGAGCTGCTGCCGGACCTGGAGCACGCGGTCCGAAACTGGTACGCGCTCGGCCGGCAACATCCGGCGGTGCTCATCGACTACGTCGAGTGGGAGTTCCGTACCCAGCCGGCGACCCTGTGGGCGCAGACCTGGTCGCGGGTCGGCGGCGCGGTCGCAGCGGCGACCTTGGCCGAGCCGAAGCGGGTGTTCAAGCTCCTGGAGACCAGCGTGGCCTACGCGCCGTTCCCGGCGGACCTGTACCGCGTCGCCGGCGTCCTGGCCCGTACCGACCCGGCCCGGTTCCTCAAGCTCGCCAACGACCCGCGCCGGCTGGGCGCGATGCCCCACGGGCGTGCGGTCATGGACGCCCTGCTCGACGCGCCCGAGGACGACCTGGTCGGTTACGCACGCGGCCTCTTCGAGGACGGGCTGCTGCCGGCGTTCCTGCGCCGGCTGCCACCGGCGCGCCGCCCTGCGGTGTACGCCGCGGTTGTGGGGGAGCGCGACCCGGGTGACCGGGACCTGCTGGCGGCGGTGGACGTGCTGCCGCGCTCGGCGCGCGCCGAGGAAGCCGCCCGGCTGCTGAAGTTCGCCAGCGTCCAGGACGACCCGCAGTCGCGGCTGGCGATGACCGCTCGCCTGGACTGGGCGGAAGCTGAGCCGCTATTGGTCACCGCCACCCGTCGGGCGACCGCCGAGGAGCGGGCCGAGGCATACCCGCTGCTGATCGGCGCGGCGGCGGCGACCCGATCCCCGAACACCTTCGGCGGCGTGGTCGGCTTCCTGACCCGGCTGAGGAACGAGCAGGAGCCGGTCCGCGCGCCGGCCCTCGAGGCGCTGGCCGACGTTGCCCCGTGGCTCTACCGCGAGGAGGACATGCCGACGGTGGTCGTGCTGGCCTCCGACGCGCTGGCCGCACGGGACTGCTCGTGGCGGTCGCAGTCCGCGATCAGGACCTGGAGCGAGCGACTGCTCCGCGAGGGTGCCGCGGCGCGCCGTCCGTCGCTCACCTCGACCGCGCTCGCGCTGATGGAGCTGAGCGGCTCCAGTCAGGGCTCGCTCCACTTCTACGGCTTGTACCGGTCGCTGCCGCGCGGCGCCGAGCACGAGGTGTACGACGCCCTCCGCGACCGGATCGAGTCCGATGCCGCGCGCGGCCGCTACGACGTGACGATCGCGCTCGCCCAGGGACTGGGCCGCCGGGCGTGGGACATCCCCGAGCTGCAGAAGCACATCGACCACGCCCGCCGCGCGAAGGACGACCACGTCGTCCGGTCGGCGATCGGGCTATGGCTGGCGCCGCCCGACACCCGCGCCGAGCGGGTGGCGCAGGTGTTCGACGCCGACCGCTCCACGATCACGATTCCGGCCGTCGCGTCGGCCATCGCGTGGCGCCGTACCGACCTGCTCGACCCGGTCTTCAAGAAGTCGCTGAAGGGCCGGTTCCTCGAGCGCGGGGTTCGCTTCCTCCCGCAGTTCCACGGCTGCTTCCACGGATGGATGCCGCGCCAGGTCGCGGCGTACGTCGAGCACCTCGCCGGGCTGGCGACCGAGCCGAAGACCATGACCTGGGAGCGCGCCAAGGCCGTACGCAGCCTCCGCGGCGTCCCCGGGAGCCTGCCCGCCATCCGTGCCTTCGTCGGCGACTCGGAGGTGGCCGTCGCCGAGGCGGCGATCGCCGCGCTGGCGCACTCTGAGGATCCGGCCGCCGTTCTGCCCGAGCTGCTCAGGCACGCCGATGGCGACCGGGCGCGGGTCGCCGTCTATGCGGCGACGCGCTGCGCCCGGTTCGTGTCGCCCGAGAACCTGGCCGCGGCGCTCCGGCCGCTGCTGAGCAGCCGCAAGGTGACCTCGAAGAAGGAGGGGATCCGGCTGATCGCCGAGCACCAGGCGGTCGGGGCGGAGGACCGGCTGCACCAGCTCTGGACGGCGGCCAACCAGCATCGAGACATCCGGCGGGCGATCGTTCGCGCCGAGCGCTGGTACCTCCACGATGACGCGGCGTGGCAGGTGCTGATGTCCGCGGCCGCGGACCCGGAGCTGGCCACCGCGGTCCTCGAGCTCACGCCGTACCAGGTCGCCCGGGAGCGGCGCGGTCGGTACACCCGGCTGGTGCTGGACGTGTCCCGGTCGGCCGACATCGACACGGCGCGTCGTGGGCTGGCCGTGCTGCCGCAGTGGCTGCCCTGGAACGCCAAGGGTGTCGACGCCCTCGTCGACCGGGTTGCCGACCTCGATCACACTGCTGCCTGGCGGCCTGCCCTCACCGCCCTCGTCGCGGGCGTCGGCGTCGTCGGCAAGGGTGCCCCGGTCGCGGAGGCGGCACGCCGGCTGAGCGAGGCCGACGACGACTCCCGCGACACCGAGCAGCGCGACCGGCCGGCCAGCCAGCGGCTGCAGGCACTGGTCGCTGAGGTGGCCGTCGCGGTCTCGTCCGCGCGGGCAATGCCCGCCGTCGGTGGCGAGCTGGCGGAGGTGCTGCGGTCCAGCCACTCGAAGGGCGCGATCACGGCGCTGGCCGCGGCGCTGGCGTGGGACGACGTCGGTGCGCTTCAGGAGATCGCGGCGCTCGCCGACCGGCCGCTGCTCGCCGGGCACGCCGCGGACGAGGTCGCCGGCTCGCTGCGCCGGGTGGTGAGCCGGCTCCCTGCCGAGCGGACGCTGGACCAGGCCCGCGAGCTCGCGTTCGGGTCGGACGGCTCGGGTGCCGCGCAGCTGGCGCTGGCCGTCGCGGCGGTCGCCGGCGCCGAGGCCGGCTGGCCGCCTGACTGGCAGGAACTGGTCCGCGACCTGCGCCGTCATGAGGATCCGGAGGTCCGGGACCGGGCACTCGAGGTGGCTCTCGCTCCGGAGTGATCTTCCACCAGACTAGAACTCGTTCTAGTCTGGTCGCCGACGAAGAGGAGCATGAGATGAAGCTCGGACTGCAGCTCGGCTACTGGGGCGCCCAGCCGCCGAGCGGTGTGGCGGAACTGGTGACAGCGGCCGAGGAGAGCGGCTTCGACGCGATCTTCACCGCCGAGGCGTGGGGGTCGGACGCGTTCACGCCGCTTGCCTGGTGGGGTCGCGAGACCTCGCGGGTCCGGCTCGGCACCTCGATCGTGCAGATGTCCGGGCGCACCCCGACCTCGATCGCCATGCACGCGCTCACCCTCGACCACCTCTCCGGCGGCCGGGTGATCCTGGGCATGGGCGTGAGCGGTCCGCAGGTGGTGGAGGGCTGGTACGGACAGCCGTTCGCCAAGCCGCTGGCCCGCACCCGCGAGGTGGTGGACATCGTCCGGCAGGTGCTGGCTCGCGAGGACAAGGTGACCAACCCCGGGCCGCACTACCCGCTGCCGTACGACGGTCCCGGCACGACCGGGCTCGGCAAGCCGCTGAAGCCGATCGTGCACCCACTGCGGGCCGACATCCCGATCTGGCTGGGCGCGGAGGGTCCGAAGAACGTCGCCCAGACCGCCGAGATTGCCGACGGCTGGATCCCGATCTTCTACACGCCGAGCTCGGCCGGGATGTACCGGCCCTGGCTCGAGGAGGGCTTCGCGCGGCCGGGCGTCCGGCGTACGCCGGAGACGTTCGAGATCGCCGCTACCTGCCACCTCCAGATCACCGACGACAAGGACGCGGTCGTCGAGGCGCTGAAACCGGTGGTCGCGCTGTACATGGGCGGGATGGGCGCCAAGGAGCAGAACTTCCACAAGCAGGTCTTCGAGCGGATGGGGTACGCCGAGGTGGCCGACCGTGTGCAGGAGCTCTTCCTCTCCGGCCGCAAGGACGAGGCGACCGCGGCGATCCCGTCGGAGCTGGTCGACGACATGCACATCATCGGCGACGAGAAACAGGTGCTGGACAAGGTGCAGCAGTGGGAGGAGTGCGGCGTGACCACGCTGCTGGTGAGCCTGCAGTCTCCGGATGAGGTACGCCGCGTGGCGGAGGTGCTCGCATGAGGCCGCTGCCCGCCGGCCCGCAGCTCGGCCGGCTGCTGGCCGACGCCCTGGCCGAGCACCGCGACGCCGACGTGCTCCACATCGGTGCCGACGTGCTCACCGGCGGCGACCTCGCCGACCAGATCTCGCGCTATCTCGCCGCGCTGCGCGGGTTCGGGGTCGACACCGGCAGCACGCTCGCGCTGCTCAGCGGCAACCGGCCGGAGGTGCTGACCCTGATCGGCGCCGGCCAGATCGGTGGCTCCCGGCGTACCGCGCTGCACCCGCTCGGTTCCCTCGACGACCACGCCTACGTGCTCGCTGATGCCGGGATCGAAACCCTTGTGGTCGACGCGGTCCCGGTGTTCGTGGAGCGGGCCGCCGCGCTGCTGGAGCGGGTCGACTGCCTGCGCACCGTGCTCACCCTCGGTCCGGCCGAGGTCGGCGAGGACCTGGTGGCCGCGGCCGCGGCGCATGCGGCCGGTCCGCTCGAGGTGGTCGAGCTCGACCCGGACGCGATCGTGTCGATCACCTACACCGGCGGCACCACCGGCCGGCCGAAAGGCGTGGTCGGCACGGCTTCGTCGATGGCGGCGATGACCCAGGTGCAGCTGGCGGAGTGGGAGTGGCCGGAGGCGCCGCGCTTCCTGATGTGTACGCCGCTCTCGCACGCCGGCGCGGCGTTCTTCGTGCCGACGCTGGTGGCCGGCGGCTCGATGGTGGTGCTGCCGCGGTTCGACCCGGAGACGTTCGCGAGAACCGTCCAGGAGCAGCGAATCACCGCGACCATGCTGGTGCCGTCGATGATCTACGCGCTGCTCGACCACCCGGCCGTGGCGGCGTACGACCTGAGCTCGCTGCAGACCGTCTACTACGGCGCGGCGCCGATCAACCCGGTCCGGCTGGCCGAGGCGATCGAGCGGTTCGGGCCGGTCTTCGCCCAGTTCTACGGCCAGTCCGAGTGCCCGATGGTGATCAGCTACCTCGCCAAGGCCGACCACTCCGGCGAGCGGCTGGCCTCCTGCGGCCGGCCGTCGGTGCACCTCGACCTCGAGCTGCGCGACGAGGCCGGCCAGGTGGTCGCGCCCGGCGAGCCAGGGGAGATCTGCGTCTCCGGACCGGTGCTCGCCCGCGACTACTGGCAGCGGCCCGACGAGACCGCGGCCGCGTTCCAGGACGGCTGGCTGCGCACCGGCGACGTCGCCCGGCAGGACGAGGACGGCTTCCTCTACATCGTGGACCGGACCAAGGACATGATCGTGACCGGCGGCTTCAACGTCTTCCCGCGCGAAGTCGAGGACGTGGTCGCCACCCACCCGCGGGTGGCCCAGGTGGCCGTCGTCGGCACGCCCGACGAGAAGTGGGGCGAGGCGGTCACCGCGGTCGTCGTACTCCGCGACGGTGAGTACGACGACGACCTGGCCGCCGAGCTGACCGCCCTGGTGCGCGAGCGCAAGGGCCCGGTCCACGTTCCGAAGCAGGTCATCCCGGTCGAGTCGATCCCGCTCACCGGCCTCGGCAAGCCCGACAAGGTCGCTCTCCGCAAGAGCCTCCGCGGATAGTCCAGAACGGTTGACATCACGTTCGGCCGGAAAGTGATGTCAACCGTTCTGGACTATCGCGGCCACACTTGGGGGATGCCGAGTACTCGAGACGACTTCCTGTCCACCGCCCGTTCTGCCGCCGACCTGCTGCGGGATCCGGCCGTCGCCGCCGCCTGGAGCGACCCCAGCGCACTGGAGAAGTTCAGCGTCGGCGGCCTGGCCGGCCACCTGGCCTACCAGGTACTGGCCGTCCCACCCGCCCTGGCCGAGCCGGAGCCGGAGGAGCCGACCGTCCCGCTCCTCGGTCACTACGAACGGGTCGAGTGGATCGACGCCGGCATCGACGACGACATCAACGTCTACCTCCGGCGCGGCGGCGAGGAGCTCGCGGCCGACGGCCCCGAGGCGCTGTCGGCACGCTTCGAAGCGGCGATCGGCGAGCTGGCCGACGCCTTGGCCACCGTCCCGGACCGGCCGGTGCGGCTGCCGTTCTGGGGGCCGTACTCGCTGATGCTCGACGACTTCCTGACCACCCGCATGATGGAACTCGCTGTCCACTCCGACGATCTCGCCGTCAGCACGGGCCTCCCGACTCCCGCGCTCCCGCAGGGCGCCGTCGACACGGTGACCGTGCTGCTCACCCGGCTGTCCGTGCGCAGGCACGGCCCGACCCCCGTCCTGCGCGCGCTCAGCCGCGCCGAGCGCGCGCCGGACAGCATCGCGGCGTTCTGAGCGGTGGCGTGGCTCAGCCGAAGCAGGTCCCGAACGCCGCACCGATGGCGGCCGAGAGCCAGTCGGGCAGGTAGTCGATCGCGTGCCCGTCGGTCTCGTGCTTGCCGGCTCCCATCAGCGCCTTGGTGTTGACCAGGATGCCGTCGGAGTCGAAGCCGTGCTCGGCGACCGCGGCCTCGACGATCGCGTCGCCGGCTGGACAGAGCACGTCGAGCAGCTCGCCGTACGAGCTGTGCTGGCCGTTGACGGCGTGCGCGTTGCCGTTCGCGCTGCGGCTGGCGTTGTAGCACTCGTGCGCCATGGCGCCGGTCGCGCTGAACAGGACCACCGCCGTGGTCGTTCCTACTAAGGTGGTGAGACGTCGCATCATGGTCGTTCCCTCCTGGGATCCCCCCGGATACTCGGATCTCTCCGTCCTAGCCACGACACCCCGCCGGGTCAGCCCTGGGACGGCGACTCTGGGGCGGGTCTACCCGATTGACGCCACCCGCTCAGGCGCCGGTGAACTGGGGGCGGCGCTTCTCCGCGAAGGCGCGCGGGCCCTCCTTGGCGTCGTCCGAGGCGAAGACGGCGGCGCCGACGGCGGCGTCCTCGGCCCAGCACTCGTCCTCGTGCCGGCCGTCGCTGGCGCGGATGGTCCGCAGCACGGCCTGGACCGCCAGCGGGCCGTTGGCCGCGACCAGGTCGGCGAGCTCGTGGGCCTTGGCCAGCGCCTGGCCGTCGGGTACGACGTGCCCGATCAGGCCGATCTTGAGTGCCTCGGGCGCCTTGACGTGACGGCCGGTGAGCAGCAGGTCGGCGGCGACGGTGTACGGCAGCTGGCGAGGCAGCCGGACCGCGGAGCCGCCGAGCGGGTAGAGGCCCCACCGCGGCTCGGACACCCCGAACCGCGCGGACTCGCCGGCGACCCGGATGTCGGTGGCCTGCAGGATCTCTGTCCCACCCGCGATGGCCGGGCCCTCGACCGCGGCCACGATCGGCTTGGTCACCCGGAAGCCCTTGAGCAGCGGCTTGATCACGGCCGGGTCGAACTCGCCGGACTCGAAGCTGTCCGACGGCGCGCGCTTGGTCATCGCCTTCAGGTCCGCGCCGGCGCAGAAGTACCCGCCGGCACCGGTCAGGATCACCACCCGCACGTCGTCGTCGGTGTTCGCCCGGTCCCACGCCTCGCCCAGGATCCCCAGCATCTCCGAGGACAGGGCATTGCGGGCATCGGGCCGGTTCATGGTGACCACGAGCTTGTGGCCGTCGAGCTCGACGAGGCAGTGGGGGGCGGCAGAAGGCTGCGCAGGTGCTTCGGTCATAAGACGAACCCTAGTCATGAATGAGAACGTGTTCTAGTCTCGGCGTGTGGCTCTGAACATCGCTGATCTCTTCGAGCATGCCGTCGACGCTGTGCCGGACCGGCTTGCCTTGCGCGTGGGGGACCGGGACCTCACCTATGCCGACCTGGAGGCCGAGGCCAACAGGATCGCGCACTATCTCGCCGCCCAGGGAGTGGGCGTCGGCGACCATGTCGGCATCTACTCCAAGAACGGTGTCGAGCACGTCGTCGCGATGCTCGCCGTCTACAAGCTGCGAGCGGTCTCGATCAACATCAACTACCGGTACGTCGAGGGCGAGCTCGACTACCTCGTGGACAACGCCGACCTGGTCGCGCTGATCCACGAGCGCTGCTACGCGCCGCTGGTCGCGAAGGTCGCGCCCAAGCACCCGAAGCTGCGCACCGTCGTGGTGATCGAGGACGGCACCGACCCAGCCGGCGACGGTGACGCCTCGGCGTACAACGGAATCGCGTGGGCGGACGCGGTCGCGGGCCAGCCGGCCGAGCGTGACTTCGAGGAGCGCTCCGGCGACGACCTGTACATCGTCTACACCGGCGGCACGACAGGTGCGCCCAAGGGCGTGATGTGGCGGCACGAGGACGTGTGGCGGACCCTCGGTGGCGGCATCGACTTCATGACCGGCGAGCGGTACGGCGAGTTCGACCAGTCGCGCAAGGCGACCGAGGGCGCGCCGATGATGACGCTGCCGATCAGCCCGATCATGCACGGCGGCGCCCAGTGGGGGATGCTCATGCATCTCTTCGGCGGGCACGCCACGATCCTGGTGCCGAAGTTCGACGCCGAGGAGATCTGGCAGATCGTCGAGCGCGACAAGGTGCAGCTGATCTTCATGACCGGCGACGCGATGGCCCGGCCGCTGATCGAGACCTATGAGGCGGGGGAGTACGACGCCTCCGCACTGATCGCGGTCTCCAGCAGTGCGGCGATCTTCAGCCGCGCGGTCAAGGAGCGCTGGATGGCGGCGTTCCCCAACACGTTCTTCACCGACTCGGTCGGCTCGTCGGAGACCGGCTTCTCGGGCACCGGCCTGCAGGACAAGGAGAACATCAAGGGCGATGGCCCGATCATCTCCATCGGTCCCGAGACGGTGGTCCTCGACGAGCGCAACCAGGTCCTCGACCCGGCCGAGAACGTCGGCACGGTCGGCCGGCTGGCGCGCGGCACCAGCGTGCCGCTCGGCTACTACAAGGACGAGGAGAAGTCGCGGGCTGCCTTCATCGAGATCGACGGCACCCGCTACGCCGTACCCGGCGACTTCGCACGGATCGAGGAGGGCGGCCGGGTCACCCTGCTCGGCCGCGGCTCCAACTGCATCAACACCGGCGGCGAGAAGGTCTACCCGGAGGAGGTCGAGATGGGGCTGAAGTCGCATCCCGACGTCTTCGATGCCCTGGTGATCGGCACGCCCGACGAGCGGCTCGGTCAGCAGGTCACCGCGGTGATCGAGGCCCGCGAGGGGACCTCGCCCACGCTGGAGGAGCTCCAGGAGCACCTACGCTCGCAGCTGTCCGGCTACAAGCTGCCGCGTGCGCTGGTCCTGGTCGACGAGATCCCGCGGCACCCGACCGGCAAGGCCAACTACCCGCTCGCCAAGGAGCTGGCCCTCCGACAGGCGGCGTCCGCCCTGTGATCCGCACCCCGCTCTGCGAGCGGCTCGGCATCGAGCTGCCGATCTTCGCGTTCACCCCGTCCGAGAAGGTGGCGGCGGCGGTCTCTCGGGCCGGCGGCCTCGGTGTGCTCGGCGCGGTCCGGTTCAACGAGGCCGAGGACCTCGATGCCGCGCTGACCTGGCTCGACGACAACACCGACGGCAAGCCGTACGGCGTGGACGTGGTGATGCCGGAGCGGGTGCCGACCGAGGGTGCGGCGGCCGAGCTGGCGTCGATGATCCCGCCCGAACACCTGAGCTTCGTCGACAAGACGCTGCAGCAGCTTGGGGTGCCGCCGCTGCCGGAGGGCGAGGGGCGGGCCGGCGTACTCGGCTGGCTGCACTCGATCGCCCGGTCCCACGTCGACGTCGCGCTCGGCCACCGGCCGGTGCTGATCGCCAACGCGCTCGGCTCGCCGCCGGCCGACGTGATCAAGACCGCGCACGACGCCGGCGTGCTGGTCGCGGCGCTCGCGGGCGCGGCTAAGCACGCTCGGGCTCACGTCGCCAACGGCGTGGACATCGTGGTCGCCCAGGGCTACGAGGCAGGCGGCCACACCGGCGAGATCGCCAGCATGGTGCTGACCCCGGAGGTCGTGGACGCGGTCGGGCCCGACGTACCCGTGCTCGGCGCGGGCGGCATCGGCTGCGGCCGTCAGGTCGCCGCCTCGCTCGCGCTCGGCGCGCAGGGGGTGTGGACCGGCTCGCTGTGGCTGACTGCGGAGGAGTACGACCTGTCGCCCGGCACCGGAATCCGTGACGCTTTGCTCACCGCCACCTCGGCCGACACCGTGCGTACCCGCGTCTACACCGGCAAGCCGGCCCGGCTGCTGAAGAACCGCTGGACAGAGGCCTGGGAGGCCGCGGACGCACCGTCGCCGCTGCCGATGCCACTTCAGAACCTGCTCGTCGCCGACGCCCACAACCGGCTCAACACGGGCGACGACCCGAGCGTCGTGGCAATGCCCGCCGGGCAGATCGTCGGTCGCACCAACGCCGTCCGCCCGGTCGCGGAGATCATGGCCGACCTGGTCGCTGAGTACGACGCGACCGTGGCCCGGCTCCGCTAACCGAGGCTGCCGAGCACCGCCTGGGACTCGATGAGGCCCTCGTCGCTGGGCGCCTGGTGCTGGCCGAAGACCCGGTCATGCTGCTTGGCGCGGAGGGCGAGGTGGGCAAGCGCCGGCTTGTCGTAGCCGTAGAGCTCGCGCGCCTTGCCGGGCGTCAGGACGTCCTCCGAGCGCGGCGCGACGCCCAGGATGTACGGCGCCACCACGGCCGTCACCGACGGCGCGATCAGGTGCGCGACCCGCAGCTTCAGCCGCGGGCTGCGGTCGACCACGCCGAAGGCGATCCTCAGCACCGGCCGGACCAGCCAGTCGACGATCCGGGGCTGGTCGAAGCCGCTCATCCGGCGCATCCAGCGCGGCATGGTCGCGATGGTGCCCGCCCGCAGCACCAGGTTGATCACCTCGACGGCCGGCCGGAGCAGGAGCGGCGGCTCCGGCAGCGCGACCTTCGCGTTGAGCAGGTGGTCCATCATTCGCTGAGCCGCCTCGCTGACCGCCAGCCGCGGCCGCATCTGCTCGAAGTACTCCTGGATGCCCTCGCGGGTCCGCGGCACGTCGGCGGCCGAGCAAGTCTGCAGTTCCGCGGCGACCGCGCACTCCTCCCAGAAGCGGTTCTCCTCCTCGGCGGTCAGCTTGCCGCCGCCGTACAGCTCGTAGGCCTTGAGCACCGAGTGCCAGCCGGTCAGCAGGATCCACAGCTGGGAGTGCGGGTCGTTGGCGTCGTACCGGTTGCCGCTGACCGGCTCGGTGCCGATCGCCTTCGAGTGCACCTTCACCAGCACGTCGGCCGCCTTCGAGACGGTCCTGCTGTCCGCGAACGCGACCATCGCGAAGTAGCGCACGGTGCGGTCGTAGCGGGTGCGTGGGCGGTCATAGTTGGCGCCGGTGGCGTCCACGGCGGCGATCAGCGCCGGGTCAAGCTCCTCAACGACCACGGCACGCTGCAGGCCGATGATCGGGGTGGTGGCGTGTCCCCAGACCTTCCAGGTCACCGAGTCGGGCCCGAAGAACCCGTAGTCCTCCATCGGCTCGGTCTCGGCGCGAAGCTTGCTCAGTCGGGACATGGCAGTGATTCCTCTCGTACGGCGTCAGGCCTGGCGCATGGCGCGGTAGACGGCCAGACCGATGAACTCGCCCAGCTGGGCCGGGGTCCATGCGGACCCCTCGTTGAGCAGAGAGCGAACCGCGCCCTCGCAGGTGGACAGGAAGAACTCGACCAGGACCGGGAGCTTCTGCTCAAGGTCGTCGACGCCCCACTCGGTGAGCGTGGGGCGGATGGTGTGCTCGACGGCGGTCGCCATCGTCCGTCGGGCCCGGCGGAAATGCTCGGCGACCGCCGGGTCGGGGTCGCTCACCAGGACCAGCCGCCAGGCGTCCAGCTTCGCGCTGACTGCAGCGAGCAGGCTCTGGAACCCGTCCACGAAGTCTGCCTCGGTGGCGTTGCGTCGGCCGTGGGGGAGCGCGCCGAGGGCGTCCTCGATGAGCGCGGCCTCCTCGCGCTCGAGCAGTGCCTGCAGCAGGCCGACGCGGTCGGGGAAGCAGGCGTAGACGACCGGCCTGCTGACCCCGAGCCGCTGGGCGATCGCCCCGAAGGAGACCGCCGCGATCCCGTCGGTCAGCGCGATCGCCATCGCGGCGTCCAGCACCTGGGGACGACGGCGCTCCGGACCCAGGTGGGCCGCCCGGGCGCCGGTGCTGGCGGTGACGGCAGTGCTCATGATCTCATCTTGCAACACCCGTGTAGGAAATTGCTACACCACTGAAGGAACTGCTGCGTAACGCGGCTCACCCAGTCCCGTTGGTTCCTTCATGGGAGAGCAGACCGCACGCCGTTCCGCCGTACGCCGCCTGGTGATGGTGCTGGCCGTCGTGATCGCCGGTGGCCTCACCGCGACGCTGACCGGGAGCTTTGGCGCCGGCGAGCTCGTGGTGCCGCCACCGACGCCGGCCGCGAAGTGCGGCCCGGGCTCACTGCCGGAGACCGGCGTCCAGGGCCGGGTGCCGACGGCCGACTACGTGTCCGGCCGGGCCGCGAAGGGCTACACCTGCAACACCCGGCTGGTCGGCAGGCAGGGGAGGACCGGCGGGTTCAAGGTCCAGCGCTACCGCGACGTCAAGGGCAATGTCTGCGCGTACTACGACTCGACGCTGATCTTCCCGAAGGACGCCGTCTTCCAGGGCACGAAGGGCCAGGGCGTGATCGTGCTCGACATGAACAGCCCGGCTCGACCCCGGCAGACCGCGAACCTCACCTCCCCGGCGATGCTCAGCCCGCACGAGTCCCTGCTGGTCAACCAGAAGCGCGGGCTGCTCGGCGCGGTCCTCGGCAACCCGGCGACCAATGTCGGCGTCTTCGACGTGTACGACGTGCGCACCGACTGCCGGCACCCCAAGCTGCTGTCGAGCACTCCTACCGGTGTCTTCGGCCATGAGAGCGGGTGGGCGCCGGATGGAAAGACCTTCTGGTCGGTCGGCGCCGCCGGGATGACGCTGACCGCCGTCGATGTGACCAACCCTCGGAAGCCGCGCACGATCCTCACCAAGGGCTTCGACGTCCTGCACGGCGTCCGGCTCTCCGACGACGGCCGGACGATGTACGTCGCCCGGATCGGGCTGCCGGACGGAGTTCGCTTCTCGAGCGCCGGCGGCCTGCGCATCCTCGATGTCAGCGACGTCCAGGATCGCCGCGCGAACCCGAAGATCCGGGTGCTCTCGGACCTGACCTGGCCGGAGCACTCCATCCCACAGGTCGCCGAGCCGTTCACCAAGAACGGGCATCGCTACCTGCTCGAGGTCGACGAGTTCTCCAACTTCGGCCTCGGCACCGTCCTGAACGACGCCGAGGTGCCGGTCGGCGCCGCCCGGATCATCAACGTCGACGACCCGCGGAAGCCACGGATCGTGTCCAACCTGCGGCTGAAGGTGCACCAGCCGTCCGCGCGCGCCGGCTCGCAGCGTCTCGACCCCGGGGCGGCGCTGCCCTTCCAGGGGTACGCCGCCCACTACTGCTCGGTGCCGACGCGTGCCAACCCGACGCTGGTCGCCTGCTCGATGATCCTGTCGGGGCTGCGGATCTTCGATATCAGCAACCTCAGCCGGCCGCGCGAGGTGGGCTACTTCAACCGGCCGGTCGCGCCGCTCGCCCGGCCGCACGCGCCCCAGGGCGGGGCCTTCGCGATGTCGCAGCCCGCGTGGGACGTGGCCAACAAGTCGGTCTGGTACTCCGATGTCAACGCCGGCTTCTTCGCCGTCCGGCTGACCAACGGCATTGCCGACTGAGATCTCGCCGCCGGCCCCGACCGGTCTGGCAGGCTCGCCCTGTGCACCTGCTCGCCACTCCGGCCCCCACCCCGGACTGGCGGCTGGCCGCGGTGGTCGTGGTCCTGGTGACGGCCGCGGCCACGGCGTCCTGGGTGGCCCGTCTGGGCGCGACCCGCGACCAGGTCACCGCGGCACTCCGCGCGGTGCTGCAGCTGGCCGTGGTCTCGGTCGTCATCGCGGCCGCACTCGACTCGCTCTTCTGGTCACTGGCGTTCGTGGCGATGATGCTGACGGTCGCCGTGGTCACCTCGGCCCGCCGGATCGACGTCTCCCGGGCGCAGGCGGCGTGGGTGGCGCTGGCCGTTGCCGCCGGCGCGGCGCCGGTGATCGGGCTCTGCCTGGGCTCCGGGGTGATCCCGCTCAACGGCGCCGGCGTGATCCCGATGTCCGGCATCATCATCGGCGGGTCGATGACCTCCTCGTCACTGACCGGTCGCCGCGCGTTCGACGAGCTCGCCCAGCGGCGCAGCGAGTACGAGGCCGCGCTCGCCCTCGGGCTCCCGTCACCGACGGCCGCGGGCCTGGTGATCGAGCCGACCGCGCGCGAGGCGCTGCTCCCGGGCATCGACCAGACGCGCACCGTCGGGCTGGTCACGCTGCCCGGCGCGTTCGTCGGCGTACTCCTGGGTGGCGGTACGCCGTTGGAGGCTGGCGCCACGCAGTTGCTGGTGCTGGTGGGGTTGCTGGCCGCGCAGGCGGTTACTGCCGCGGTGCTGCTCCGGCTGGTCGCGGCCGGCCGGGTAGTGCGAAACGATCTCGTCGCGGTCTATCCGCGCTGAGCGGGAGCAGTCCGGCAGAAATAGAGTCGGCGTGAGCTTCCCCTGCCAAGGAGCTCACGCCGACTCGTACATTGGGGGGCCTCATGCCGCAGGGCGCGGGTACTTCCCCGTCCTTGGCAACGAGCACGTCTCAAAGGGGCTACGGCCCGACTCGTACATTTCGGACAATTTCTGCTGAGGAGTTGGTCACACGTGCTCGGCAGCGAGACGTCGGCCGAGCGTGATCGCCTCCCCGTCGAGGTCCTCGATGGTCAGCTCGCCGAAGCCCTAGTGGGCATCTCCGGAAGTTCGTCGGGGTCTGAGCGGCCAGGGCACGCACATCGCTGCGTTGTCGTCGGTCGACGGGCCACCGGCCCGCCTCCCTCCGACGCCTTGCGCTGCACGCACCCTGACCACTCATACCCTCGACGAACTTCCGGAGATACCCACTAGGCAAAGAAAACCCCAGGAAGGTATCCAAGACGCCACTCGCCCCCCTCGTCTAAGCAGCCTGGTTTTGAGAGCACGATAGGAGGTGCGAGATGGCTGTCTACCCGCAAGGCGAGTTCAGACCGGTCAGGAGATACGCGCCGGGCGGCGCGCTGCACAGAGAGTCGAGCGGCCAGCGCCGCGTCGTACTCCACACCGCTGTCTCCAATGAGCCGTCGCTGTTTCCCAGCATGAGTGTGCCGGGAACGGCCACGTCCCACTTCTACGTCGACCGGGGAGGCCGGGTCGAACAGTACATCGACACCGACATCCGCTCGACGGCGAATCTGGAGGGCAACCACGACTGCATCACCGTCGAGAGCTGGGACGGGGCAGGCGTGCTCTGGAACCCGGACCCGCCCAGCCCCGACCCAGTCCCTCGGTGGAGCGACAACCAGCTGGCGGGCCTGATCGATCTCGTGGCCTGGCTGTGTACGACGCACCAGATCCCGGCCGTGCGCCTGCGGTCCTCTCGGGGCGGCACCAAGGGCATCGGCTGGCACCGGATGGGCATCAACGGCAACTTCCCGGCCTCGGGCATCTTCGCCGGCCGGGTACCGGACGGCGAGCTCTGGTCGGAGGCCCGCGGCAAAGGCTGTCCTGGAGACGCCCGGATCAGGCAGGTCGGTCGCTCGGTCATCCCGGGCGTCGTGAGCGAGCTGTCCGGGCCGCCGGTCCCGGCCGGACGTCCGGGTTCGGCCCTGCCGCTGGTCAGCCTGGCGAACGTCGAGCAACAGGCGCAGGCGATGCGCGTGCTTCCGGGCGTCAAACTGATCCAGAAGGCGCTCAACAAGGAACTCGGTCTGTCGCTGCGGGTCAACGGCCTGTTCGACCCGCCGACCAAGGATGCGTACGCCCGCTGGCAGCGCAGGCTGGGTTTCGCTGGAGACGACGCCGACGGCGTCCCCGGCTCGCTGACCCTCACCCGGCTCGGTCAGGGTCGCTTCCGGGTCGCGGCCGACTGACTCCGGAATCCAGGGTCTGTCAGACCGGCTCGGCGGCGAGGGTGCGGCCGACGGCGATCGCCTGCTCGGTGGCTCCGCCGTACGCGAAGTCGAAGCGCTTCGCGGCGGTGAAGTAGCGGTGCGCGGTCCCGTCGAGGTCGATCCCGACGCCGCCGTGGACGTGCACGGCCGTGTGGGCGATCCGGTGGCCGGCGTCGGCCGCCCACAGCTTGGCCGTCGCCACCTCCGCCTCCGCGGGCAGTCCCTCCGACAGCCGCCAGACCGCCTGCCACAGCGTCAGCCGCTGGGCGAGTACGTCGATGTAGCCGTCGGCGAGCCGCTGGGAGACCGCCTGGAAGGTCGCGATCGGCCGGCCGAACTGCTCGCGCTGCTTGGCGTACGCCGCGGTCAGGCGGAGTGCGCCCTCGGTGATGCCGAGCTGCTCGGCGGCGCTCGCCACGGTCAGCAGCTGGCCGAGCCGGGTGGCGACCGTGCCGTCGGCCGCGCCCAGCATCGCCGCCGACCCGACGGCGGCACCGTCCAGGTCGAGCCGTCCGACGGTGTCGCCATCGGTGGTGTGCTGGGGAACGATCGATACGCCGGGCTCGCCCGGCTCGACGAGGAACACGGCCACCCCGTCTGCCGTGGAGGCCGTGACTAGGAACAGGTCGGCGTGGGCCGCCGCCCGCACCAGCGCCTTTGAGCCGGTCAGCAGCCAGCCGTCACCATTGGCGGCGGCGGTCACCGTCGGCCGCTCGGGGAGGTGCGAGGAGTCCTCAGCAACCGCGGCCGTGACCAACCGCTCGCCGGTCGCCGCGCCGTACAGCCAGAGCTCCCGCTGGTCGGCGCTGCCGTGCTCCGCCAGGAGCAGGGCGCTCGGCCCATGGGTGGCCAGCGGGACCGGTGCGACCGTGCGTCCGGCCTCGACCAGCACGCGGCACAGCTCCAGCAGGCCGAGGCCGGCGCCGCCGAACTCCTCGGGGATCGCGAGTGAGACCAGGCCGGCGTCGGCGAGGCTCTGCCACAGCTCGTGGTCGAACCGGTCCCTGCCCTGCTCGACCTCGCGCAGCCGTTCCTGCGTGGTGCCCTTCGCAAGGATCGTGGCCGCAAGCTCGCCGGCGGCGTCCTGCTCGGGAGTGAATTCGAAATCCATGGAGTAGTCCAGGCCCTTTCGTTAGCGCTTCGCCGCGGGCAGGCCGAGGCCGACGTACCCGATGATGTCGCGCTGGATCTCGTTGGTGCCGCCGCCGAACGTCATCACCAGCGACGACCGCTGGAAGCGCTCGAGCCGGCCGGCGAGTGCAGCTCCGGGCGAGCCGGCGGCCAGCATCGCGGAGGGCCCGACGATCTCGATCAGCGACCGGTAGACCTCGGTCGCGAGCTCGGAGCCGAACACCTTGGTCGCCGAGGCGTCGGCAGGGGAGAGGTCGGCGGTGGCTGAGGCGAGCTGCCAGTTGAGCAGGGTGAGCGCCTCGGTGCGGGCGTGCGCCCGGCCGAGCAGCAGCTGCACCCACTCCTGGTCGATCACCCGGGTGCCGTCAGGGTTCTTGGTCTCCTGCGCCCAGGCCCGCACCAGGTCGATGGAGTGCCGCAGCGGCGCGGCCGAGGTGAGCGCCACCCGCTCGTGGTTGAGCTGGTTGGTGACCAGCGCCCAGCCGCCCCCACGCTCGCCGACGACGTTCTCGGCCGGCACCCGCACGCCCTCGTAGTACGTCGCGCTGGTGCCGACGCCGGAGACCGTGTGCACGGGTGTGTAGGAGAAGCCCTCGGCGTCCGCGGGCACCAGCAGGATCGACAGTCCCTTGTGGCGGGGCAGGTCGGGCTCGGTGCGGCAGGCCAGCCAGATCCAGTCGGCGTACTGGATCAGCGAGGTCCACATCTTCTGCCCGTCGATCACCCAGCTGTCGCCCTCGAGCACGGCCTTGCTGCGCAGCGAGGCGAGGTCGGTGCCGGACTCCGGCTCGGAGTAGCCGATCGAGAAGTGCAGGTCGCCGGCGAGGATCCGCGGCAGGAAGTACTCCTTCTGGGCGTCGGTGCCGAAGCGCATGATCGTCGGGCCGACGGTGTTCAGGGTCAGGTAGGGCACCGGTACGCCGGCCACAGCGGCCGCGTCGGTGAAGATCAGCTGCTCGACCATGGAGCGGTCCTGGCCGCCGTACTCCTTCGGCCAGCCGATGCCGAGCCAGCCGTCGGTGCCGAGCTGGCGGATCACCTCTTTGTAGACCGTCGCGTCGCCGAACTCGCCTGACGCCGAGGACAGCGCGGCCCGCCGCTCGGGGGTGACCAGCTGGGAGAAGTAGTCGCGCAGCTCCTCTCGCAGCTGTTCCTGCTCGCTGGTGAGTGCGACTCTCAACTGTGCCTCCTCATTCGGGGGCCTCCTCGGTGGCGCCTTGTCACTGAAAACTATAACCTGTTCTAGTATTCGTCTAGACGTCGGCATGCAGCGGAAAGGAGCGCTCGATGAGCGACACCAGGCAGCTCGACCCCGGAGCGCCGCCGGATCGGTACGCCCGCGGCTGGCACTGCCTTGGGTTGGAGCGCGACTTCACCGCAGGCGAGCCGCACGCCGTACAGGCGTTCGGCGGCAAGCTCGTCGTCTGGCGCGACAGCGCCGGCGAGCTCCAGGTTGTCGACGGCTACTGCCGGCACATGGGCGGCGACCTAACCCAGGGCTCGATCAAGGGCGACGAGGTCGCGTGCCCGTTCCACGACTGGCGCTGGGGCGGCGACGGCAAGTGCAAGGCGATCCCGTACGCGCGGCGGGTGCCGCTGCGGGCCCGGACCCAGGCCTACCCGGCGGCGATCCGCAACGGCCAGCTGCTGGTCTGGTACGACCCGGAGGGCAGCCCTGCCGACCACGACATCCTGCCGCCGGTGGTGCCCGGCATCGGCACCGACGCGTACACCGACTGGACGTGGGAGGTGCTCGACGTACCGAACGCCAACTGCCGCGAGATCATCGACAACATGGTCGACATGGCGCACTTCTTCTACGTGCACTTCGCCTTCCCGACCAACTTCCGCAACGTGTTCGAGGGCCACATGGCGACCCAGTTCATGGATTCCACCGGTCGGCCGGACATGAAGGGCGAGGGGTACGGCGACGAGGACCTGGTGCTGAAGTCGGAGGCGACCTACTTCGGGCCGTCGTACATGATCAACTGGCTGAACACCGACTACAAGGGCTTCGTCACCGACGTGGTCCTGGTCAACTGCCACATCGCGACCAGCCCGAACTCGTTCCGGCTGCAGTACGGCGTGTGCGTCAAGAAGCCCGAGGGCGTCGACGAGGAGACCGCGGCCTACATCGGCAAGCGGTACTCCGACACCTTCAAGCAGGGCTTCGAGCAGGACGTCGCGATCTGGCTGAGCAAGGCGCCCGTCCAGAATCCGCTGCTCTGCGAGGAGGACGGCCCGGTCTACCAGTTGCGCCGCTGGTACGAGCAGTTCTACGTCGACAAGGCCGACGTCCTGCCGGAGATGACCGAGCGCTTCGAGTTCGAGGTCGACACCACGAAGGCCAACGAGTACTGGCACGCGGAGGTGGCCGAGAACCTCGCCCGCAAGGCCGAGGCAGACGCGGCGGTTGGCTCCTGATGGTCTCGTTCCGGCCGACCAGCGCCGAGACGCTGGAGGACCAGCGGCTCTACACCCAGGCGCGGATGGTGGAGGTGGACTGCCTGGACTGCCTGGCGCGGGTGCGGGTGAAGAAGAACAGCCATCACCACACTTCGATCCAGTGGGACGCCGAGGCGCTGGGCCAGTGCGCGGAGTTCGCCCGGCAGGCCCAGCAGCCCGGCGGCCGCGCCGTACCGGAAGGCTGCCCGCGGCTGCGCGACAGCATCGAGCGCGCGGTGCGTGACGGCCGGATCTCGATCGGAGCCGAGGATGGCTACTGACTCCTACGAGCTGCCCGTGCTCGAGGTGATCGAGGAGACGGGGGACGCTCGGTCGGTCGTGTTCGAGGTCGACGAGTCGATCGCCGAGCATTTCGGCTACCGAGCCGGCCAGTTCCTGACCGTGGCGATCCCGAGCGACCAGACCGGTGTGGCGGCGCGCTGCTACTCGCTGTCGAGCAGCCCGGTCGACGGCGGACCGCCGAAGGTCACCGTCAAGCGGACCGCGGACGGATACGCGTCCAACTGGATCTGCGACCACGTGCAGCCGGGCGACACCCTGCGGGTGCTGCCGCCGAGCGGCATCTTCACGCCCAAGTCGTACGACGCCGACCTGCTGCTGTTCGCCGGTGGCAGCGGGATCACCCCGGTGATCTCGATCGCCAAGACCGCGCTCTCCTCGGGGAGCGGGCGGGTGGTGCTGTTCTACGCCAACCAGGACGAGGCCTCGGTGATCTTCGCGCCGGAGCTGGCCGCACTCGCGGCCGAGCACCCAGAGCGACTGCAGGTGGTGCACTGGCTGGTGTCGGTCCAGGGCCTGCCGAGCGAGCCACAGCTGCGGGCCTTCGCGGCGTCGTACTCGACGTGGGACGCGTTCGTGTGCGGCCCGGCGCCGTACATGAAGGCGGTGACCGACGCACTGAAGGCGCTCGGCTTCCCGCGCGAGCGGCGGCATCAGGAGAAGTTCGTCTCGCTGGGCGGCAACCCGTTCGGTGATGTCGTCGCCGCTGCCCAGGCGGAGGCCGAGATCGACGCGGCCGAGCACGAGGAGGGGCCGCCCGACGGCCCGTCGGTGCCGAGCACGGTCGAGGTCGAGCTCGACGGTGTCGACTACCGCTTCGACGACTGGCAGCCCGGGACGAAGCTGCTCGACCACCTCGAAGCCAAGGGGGTGCCGGCGCCGTTCTCGTGCCGGGAGGGGCACTGCAGTGCGTGCGCCTGCCGGATCCTCGAGGGAGAGGTGAAGATGCTGCAGAACGACATCCTGGACGACGAGGACATCGCCGACGGGATCCGGCTCGCGTGCCAGGCGGTGCCGGTGACCGAGAAGGTGAAGGTCACTTACCACTGACCGGCCGTACGCCCTGATTGCGCAATTTGCGCAGACCTCGGCGATTCTGCACGGTATTCGGACGCCACTGCGGTGTGATTGGAGAGCAGCACTTCCCCACTGCAGGAGTTCCGGATGTCCTTCCCCGTCCGTACCTTCGTCGTCGCGCTGATCGCGACGGTCCTACCGATCACGCTCGCCGTCCTCATCGACGACGCCAACGCCGCACCTCGGCAGCCAGAGGCGCGCCGGGCGGCGGTCGCCATCCCGGCACAGCCGGTGCCGTCGTACCCGAAGCCGTTCCGGCCGATCTGGGGGCCGGTCTTCAACAATCCGATGGGCGACCTCGGCGCCCAGCGCCGGATCCTGGAGTACATCATCAAGGTCGTCGACGGCGCTCCGCCCGGCGGCACGATCCGGATCTCGATGTACGTGTTCAACGACCGGTCGGTATGGCACGCCTTGAACCGGGCGCTGGACCGCGGCGTACGGCTGCGGATCGTGCTGGACGGCGGCCACGACATCCCGGCACCTGCCGAGAGGCTGCGGGCGCAGGTCGGAGACGACCCCCGCGCGGTGAGCTACCTCGTCGAGTGTGAGAAGAGCTGTCGCGGCGAGCTGGGTGTGAACCATCAGAAGTTCTTCATGCTCACCTCCTCGGCCGGCGTCCGCCACGTGGTGCTGGTCAGCTCCGGCAACATGACCGGCGGCAACGTCGACCAGGAGTGGAACGACCTGTTCAGCATCGCCGGCTCGAAGCCGGTGTACGACGCGTTCGCCGGCGTCTTCGAGCAGCTGAAGCTCGACCAGCCGGTGGCCAGGCCGTACGTCGAGGCCGAGCAGCGCACCTTCCTCCAGGGCTTCTACCCCGCGCGCGGCATCGCCGACGGCGGTCGCGACCCGTGGCTGGACTACCTCGACAACGTCTCCTGCACAGGCGCGGCTCGGCCCGGCCTGAAGGGCCGGACCAAGATCCGGGTCACCATGAGCGCCATGCACGGCGACCGTGGTCGGATCGGTGCCCGGCGGCTGGTCGAGCTTCAGAAGGCCGGGTGCGACGTGAAGGTCATCTTCGGCGCGTCCTCGGGCAAGGGCGTGCGCTCGATCCTGACCGGTGGCGGCGTGATCTGGCGGCTGTCGAGCGAGAAGGGGCTGCGCGCCCATCAGAAGCTGCTGCTGATCAGCGGCAAGATCGGCGACGACCCACTCGCCACCCGCGTCTACACCGGCTCCCTGAACTGGACCGACAGCGCCGTCAACCGCGACGAGGTCGTCCTCGGCGTGAAGGGCGAGCGGACGATGAAGCTCTACGCGCAGAACTGGTACTACATGTGGCGCTTCGGCTGACGCCCGCCGACCCGGCCCGTCTTCACGCTGTGGAGCGCTGACCCGGCCGGTCTTCACGCTGTGGAGCGCTGACCCGGCTCTTGTTGACCAACTGACGTCAAGACCGGCCGGGTCGACGCCCGTGCGCGTGAAGACGGGCCGGGTCAGCGCGCTGGTACGTCGACAACAGCCGGGTGGGGTTGTCAGCGCAGGGTGTCGGCGGACACACGGAGGTCTCGCCAGTCGCTGCCGGCGAGCAGGCAGGCTGAGACGAGCTCGTGGATGTCGCCGTTCGCGAGAGTCAGTAGGTCTTCGAGCACTTCGTCGGAACGTCGGCTCGCCGTAGCAGTCGTGCCAGGCAAGCTCGGTGATGTCGATGAGGTCGAGGGCAACGCTGGCGTTGGCGGCGAACTCCCGCTCGAACCGTTGGCGACGGGCCTCGCGACGTCGCGTTCGCCCGATCACCAGCCGCGCTCGCGCCACTCGGGGAGCTTGGGGCGCTCGGCACCGAGCGTCGAGTCGTTGCCGTGGCCCGGGTAGAACCAGGTGTCGTCGGGGAGGCGGTGGAAGACCTTCTCCTCGACCTCGCCGATCAGGGTCTGGAAGGCAGCGGCGTCGCCGAAGGTGTTGCCGACGCCGCCGGGGAAGAGGGAGTCGCCGGTCCACAGGTGCGGGTGGCCGGCGGGGTCGTCGTACAGCAGCGCGACCGAGCCGGGAGTGTGGCCGACCAATGAGATCACCTCGAGCGAGACCTCGCCGAACCGGACGTGGTCGCCGTGCTGGAGCCTGACGGTGACGGGTACGTCGGTCTGCTCGGTGATCGCGTCGGCATCCGGGGCGCCGGCGTAGGTGACCGCCGAGGTTGCCGCGACTACCTCGGCGAGGGCGCGGTGGTGGTCCCAGTGCTGGTGGGTGGTCACGACGGCGGCCAGGCCGCCCTCGCCGACGAGCGACAGCAGCCGGTCGGGATCGGCCGCGGCGTCGATCAGCAGCTGCTCCCCGGACGCCGTGCAGCGCAGCAGGTAGCAGTTGTTCGACATCTGCTGATCCACCGCGAGCTTGGTGATCACCAGCCTGTCGAGCTGCCGAATGTCCGGATCGCCACCGGCCGCTACCTCGCCGTCGTACGTCGTTTCCATGGCCCCAGCCTAGGCGTGGCACGACGTTCGGCGAGTCTGCAGTAGTTGTTGGCGTGAGCGTCGACCGGCGTGGGGGAGTAGGTCCGATGGCCCGGCTGTGCTGGGTGGGTGACCACGCGCGTCCGCCCCGTCGCCACCGTCCTCACCCTCGCCCTGCTGAGCCTGATCCCCGCCGCGCCGGCCGGCACTGAGCCGTCCCCGGTCATTGACCAGGCCGGGCCGGCGCCGAGCTTCCGGCCAGCCTGGGGACCGGTGTTCAACGACCCGCTCGGCACGGTCGCCGAACAGCGCCGGATCCTCGCCTATCTCGTGAGGACCATCGACGCCGCGCCCGCAGGAGCAGTCATCCGGGTGGCGGTGTACGGGTTCTCCGACGGCCCGGTTGCCCGCGCGCTGCATCGGGCGGCCGACCGCGGCGTCCGGATCCGGATGGTCCTGGACAGCTCACGCCGCTCGAAGCCGGCGCTCGGGCTGCAGCGGCGCCTCGGCAACAACGTCCGCGCCGCCAGCTACGTGGTCTTCTGCAACCACAGCTGCCGCGGCACCACCGGCGGCAACCACACGAAGTTCTACCTGTTCAGCGAGGCCGGCGGGGTCGCCGACGTGACGCTGGTGACCTCGGCGAACACGGTGGGCGAGACCGTCGACAACCAGTGGAACGACCTGTTCAGCGTCGCGGGCGCCTCGCCGGTCTACGACTCCTTCGCGCGGGTCTTCGAGCAGATGAAGCACGACGAGCCGGTGCCGCGGCCGTACGTCGAGGCGCACCAAGCGTCGTACCTTCAGGGCTTCTACCCGGCACCCGGGGCCGGCCGGACCGCGCCCGACCCGTGGCTCGACTACCTCGACCCGGTTCGCTGCACCGGCGCCAAGCGGGCCGGGCTCGGCGGTCACACCCGGATCCGGGTGGCGATGAGCGCCATGCACGGCGGCCGCGGACTGGCCGGGGCCCGCCGGCTGGTGGCGCTGCGCCGGCAGGGCTGCGACGTGAAGGTGATCTTCGGGGCCGCACCGGGCGGTGAGGTACGCCGGGTGCTGACGGCCGGCCGGGTGCCCTGGCGTGGCACGCGGCACCGGTGGGTGCACACCCACCAGAAGCTCCTGATCGTGAACGGCGTGATCGGCCGCGACCCCTGGGCCACGCGCGTGTTCACCGGCTCGCACAACTGGACCGACCCGGCTGCCGACCGCGACGAGGTCGTGCTCGGCATCAAGGGCGCCCGGACCGCACGGCTGTACACACAGAACTGGAACTACGTCTGGCGCCGCGGCTAGCCACCTGGCGGCGCCACCTCAGCGACGGCGGTGCCAGGGCCCGAGCTCCGGCAGCTCGCCGCTCAGCCCGTCGCCGGTCCCGCGCCCGAGCAGCCACCAGGCGAGATCGGCGACCGATCCGGTGATCTCCGGACCGCTGCCGTCGCCCACGGCCACCTTGGCGGCCGGCGTCCGCAGCTGCAGGTTGTGCTCGTCGCCGCGGTCGTACGCCGCGAGCTCGAGCAGGTACTCGGCGAACTGCTCCGGCCAGTCGCCGGGGCCGTAGTCGAGCAGCAGGTCGGCGTGGTGGATCTCCACCTCGCGGCACCGGGTCGAGATCAGCTCGGACACCGGCCACTCCGGACCGCCGGGAGTGCGATGGATGGTCGCGTCGGCGGCGTACTCGCGCTCGAACGCGGCCTTCAGCCGGCCGCAGGCGTCGAAGGAGACCTCGCGGAGCCGGTCGGCCGGGAACCCGGCGTACTCCTCGATGTCGGCGTCCCGCCGCTCCTGCGAGTCGTAGATCGGCGCCGGCTTATCGTGGGTGATGCCGTCGAGGGCGCGAGCGAACCCGAGGGCGTTGAGGGCCACGTGCGCGACGACGTGGCCACGGCTCCAGCCGGGCAGGACCGAGGGCTCGCGGAGCAAACTGTCGGTGCTGGCGTCTACGGTCTGCAGGTAGCGTGTGGTTGCGTCGTGCACGGCGGTCAGATCGGGCTCGGACAATTGAGGCGCGGGAACATTGCCGGTCATGGAGTCATTGAATCCCATGACGGCGACATGGCGAGTCCTGCGAACAGGTGTTCGAACGTTTGGCTAGGCTGTTCGCCGCAACCTCACCAGACCGCACCCGACCAACCTGTCCGAGGACAACACCTGTGGCCGATCAGCTGATCATCCGGGGCGCCCGCGAGCACAACCTCAAGGACGTCTCGCTCGACCTCCCGCGCGACTCGCTCATCGTGTTCACCGGGCTGTCCGGCTCCGGCAAGTCGAGCCTGGCGTTCGACACGATCTTCGCCGAGGGCCAGCGCCGGTACGTCGAGTCTCTATCGGCGTACGCACGGCAGTTCCTCGGCCAGATGGACAAGCCCGACGTCGACTTCATCGAGGGCCTCTCGCCGGCGGTCTCGATCGACCAGAAGTCCACGTCGAAGAACCCGCGCTCCACGGTCGGCACCATCACCGAGGTCTACGACTACCTCCGCCTGCTCTACGCGCGTGCCGGCCGGCCGCACTGCCCGACCTGTGGCTCGCCGATCGAGCGGCAGACGCCGCAGCAGATCGTGGACCGGATCCTCGCGCTGGAGGAGGGGCGCCGCTTCCAGGTGCTGGCGCCGGTAATCCGCGGCCGCAAGGGGGAGTACGTCGACCTGTTCCGGTCGCTGCAGACGCAGGGTTTCTCGAGGGCCCGGGTCAACGGCGAGATCCACCCGCTCGACGACCCGCCGTCGCTCAACAAGAAGCAGAAGCACACCATCGAGGTGGTGGTCGACCGGCTGGCGGTCAAGGAGTCGTCCAAGCGCCGGCTCACCGACTCGGTGGAGACCGCGCTCAACCTCGCGAGCGGGCTCGTCGTCTTCGACTTCGTCGATCTGCCCGACGGCGACCCCGGCCGTGAGCTGAAGTTCTCCGAGAAGATGGCCTGCCCCAACGAGCACCCGATCGACACCGACGAGCTCGAGCCGCGGTCGTTCTCGTTCAACTCGCCGTTCGGCGCCTGCCCGGAGTGCCACGGGCTCGGCACCCGGATGGAGGTCGACCCGGAGCTGGTGATCCAGGATCCGGGCGCCACCCTCGGCGAGGGTGCGGTGCAGCCCTGGACCGGCGCCCACATCGCCGACTACTTCCTGCGGCTGCTCGGTGCGCTCGGCGATGAGCTGGGCTTCGACCTGAACACGCCGTGGGAGAAGCTCCCCGAGAAGGCGCGGAAGTCGATCCTCGAGGGCCACCCGACCAAGGTCCACGTCCGCCACGTCAACCGCTACGGCCGCGAGCGCAGCTACTACAGCGAGTTCGAGGGCGTGAAGGTCTACATCGAGCGCCGCCACCGCGAGGCCGAGTCCGACACCAGCCGCGAGCGGTTCGAGGGCTTCATGCGCGAGGTCCCGTGTCCCGCCTGTGGCGGCAGCCGGCTGAAGCCGGTGTCGATGGCCGTCACGATGGGCGGCAAGAGCATCGCGGAGGTGTGTGCGCTGCCGATCAGCGAGACGGCGGACTTCCTGCGCGGCCTCGACCTGAGCGAGCGGGAGCGGCAGATCGCGGAGCGGGTGCTCAAGGAGATCCAGGAGCGGCTCAACTTCCTGCTTGACGTCGGCCTCGACTACCTGTCGCTGAACCGGCCGTCCGGCTCGCTGTCTGGCGGCGAGGCGCAGCGGATCCGGCTGGCCACCCAGATCGGCGCCGGACTGGTCGGCGTGCTCTATGTCCTCGACGAGCCGTCCATCGGCCTCCACCAGCGCGACAACCAGCGGCTGATCGAGACCCTGGTCCGGCTGAAGAACCTCGGCAACACGCTGATCGTGGTCGAGCACGACGAGGACACCATCCGCACCGCCGACTGGGTGGTCGACATCGGTCCGGGCGCGGGGGAGCACGGCGGCCAGGTGGTCCACTCCGGCTCAGTCGACGGCCTGCTGGAGCACCCGGACTCGATGACCGGCCACTACCTGTCGGGGCGGCGCGAGATCCCGGTGCCGCCGATCCGCCGGCCGCGGACCAAGGGCCGCGAGCTGACCGTCCACGGTGCCCGCGAGCACAACCTCCGCGACGTCGACGTCACCTTCCCGCTCGGCATGTTCGTCGCCGTCACCGGCGTATCCGGCTCCGGCAAGTCGACGCTGGTCAATGGCATCCTCTACACCTCGCTGGCCAAGCAGATCTACAACGCCCGCACCGTGCCCGGCCGGCATCGCAAGATCACCGGCACCGACCACGTCGACAAGGTGATCCACGTCGACCAGTCGCCGATCGGGCGGACCCCGCGCAGCAACCCGGCGACGTACACCGGCGTCTTCGACCACATCCGCAAGCTCTTCGCGGCGACGCCCGAGGCGAAGATGCGCGGCTACCTGCAGGGCCGGTTCTCGTTCAACGTCAAGGGCGGCCGCTGCGAGGCGTGCGCCGGTGACGGCACGATCAAGATCGAGATGAACTTCCTGCCGGACGTGTACGTCCCGTGCGAGGTCTGCCACGGTGCTCGCTACAACCGCGAGACGCTCGAGGTCCACTACAAGGGCAAGACCATCGCAGAGGTCCTCGACATGCCGATCGAGGAGGCGGCCGACTTCTTCGCGGCGGTGCCGGCGATCTCGCGCCACATGAAGACACTGTGCGAGGTCGGTCTCGGCTACGTCCGGCTCGGCCAGCCCGCGACCACGCTGTCGGGTGGTGAGGCGCAGCGGGTGAAGCTGTCCAGCGAACTGCAGAAGCGGTCCACCGGCCGGACCGTCTACGTGCTCGACGAGCCGACCACCGGCCTCCACTTCGAGGACATCCGCAAGCTGCTGCTGGTGCTCGGCCGGCTGGTCGACCAGGGCAACACGGTGCTGGTGATCGAGCACAACCTGGACGTGATCAAGACCGCCGACTGGATCGTCGACATGGGTCCCGAGGGTGGCTCGCGCGGCGGGATGGTGGTCGCGGAGGGTACGCCGGAACAGGTCGTCGCCAGCCCGGAGAGCCACACCGGCCGCTACCTCGCGCCGCTGCTGAACGGCCGCGAGGCGACGGTGTCCAAGCGCAAGCCGCCGGTCAAGCGGGTACCCGCGAAGAAGGCCGCCAGCCGCAAGAAGGTCTCGTAGGACGTTGCTTGGAATCTGCTGAGAGTTGTCGCGCGGCGTCGTGATCGGTGAACCGACTGGCTAGCGTCGTCGTAGTACTGGTTTCAATCACTCTCGGCTTGAAGGAGCATCACGTGACCACCTCTCCTGGAATCAGTCGGCGCAAGGCTCTCACCGGAGCCGCTGCGGCAGGCGTCGCCGTACCGTTCCTCGCCGCCTGCGGGGACGACGGAGACGGTGGTGACCAGACCGCCACCGAGGACAGCCAGACGCCGAACACAGGTGAGTCCACGCCCGGCAACGGCAACTCGTCTGCGCCGGCGGCGGGCCTGGCGGCCACGTCCGACATCGAGGTCGGCGGCGGCAAGATCTTCGGTGACGAGAACGTCGTGATCACCCAGCCGACGGCGGGGGAGTTCAAGGGCTTCTCCGCGACCTGCACCCACCAGGGCTGCATCTTCTCCTCGGTCGAGGACGGCAACATCGTCTGCGGCTGCCACGGCAGCATGTTCTCGGTCGAGGACGGCACCAACACCGGCGGCCCCAACGGCACCGAGGCCGGCTCGGTCGCCGACCTCGAGGAGGTCACCCTCACCGTCAACGGCGACCAGATCAGCGTGAGCTAACCGCCGCCAGCGGAGCTCCGGACCTGCACCACCCTTCGCAAGCTGTGAGTGTCAGTGGTGGCTGGCCCGGGGCTGGCTGGCAGGGTGAACCGGCTGGTTCTCCTCCGTGTTCGTGACCCATCGCAAGCTTGGCCCGA
>NZ_QEOO01000024.1 GCF_003121585.1 Nocardioides speluncae | reverse complement strand
TGCGGAGTCAGGGTCAACTCGGCCTTCGGACGTCCTGATCGTGGCATGTCCACATCCTACGACTTATCTAGCGAACTTCACGTGCGCCTCACTAGCCCTTCTCGTCGTCGCGCTTGGGCGCGCGACCTCCGGCCCGGCCGAGGTCGTCGAGCCGGCCCTCCTCCACCGCGAGCTCGACCTCGGACTCGGACTCCGCATGCCAGGTCGGCAGCTGGGCCGCGGTCCAGGCCAGGACCGCGCTCATCAGCTCCAGTCCGGTCTGGCCCTCGTCGCCGAGGTTGTGCCACACCTCGGCCCACGTCGTACGCCCGTCGTCGACCCGCGCCTTGATCGACTTGAACGCGAGCGGCGCACCCTCGTCGGAGCAGACCGCCACCAGGCCCTGCACCTGCTCGTCGGTCAGCGGCTCGTCGGCCTCCGCGGCCTCGGCCTGCGCGAGCTTCTCGTCGAGGTCCTCGAGGAAGTCGAGCAGCTCGCGCTCCATCGCCTGGTCGGCCAGGCCCTCCAGATCGAGCACCGGGCGCTGCGGCTGGCCGGAGGTGGCGCTGGCGTCGTAATAGTCGCTCATTTAGTGGCCGACTCCTCCGCGCTGGTGACCGAGCCTTCGAGGTCCTTCTCGGCCTGCGACTTCTCCTTGGTCGTGTGCGCGTTGACCTTGGCGTCGATCCGCGCCTTGATGCCCTGGTCGACCGGCGGGAACTCGGCCAGCCGGATGTTGGCGACGTTCGGCAGCTCCAGCGAGATCGACGGCAGCTCTTGGAACAGCTTGAGCTTGGCCACCTGGTCCGACACCCACGCCTCGACCTTTGCCTTCAGGTCGAACAGCCGCTTGACCAGCTCGATGATCTCGACCACGTCGTTGTAGATGTCGCGAACCACGTCCAGGCCGTTCATGACCACCTCGGCGGCGGTCTTGATCCAGGCCCACCAGCCCGACAGCCGCTTGGCCACCTGGCCGAGGACTCGGATCAGCAGCTTGCCGAGCCTGGTCAGCACCTTGACCACGGTCTCGCCGAGCCGCTGGGACATCTTGCCGATCGCCTGGAAGACCTTCTCGCCGTACTGCAGCAGGGCGCCGATCGCGCTGATCACCACGGCGTACACGCCCTGGTGCGCGGTAAACGACGCCGCCCCCTTGCCCTTCCAGTGCAGGGCCATATCGATCGGCACCTGGCCGACGTTGCGACCCATGCCGCCGACGGCCTCTCCCCACGTCTTGCAAGCTGCGCCGTTCATGTAGATCCGGTCCCAGTCGCCGGTGAAGGGCTTGACCACGATGTCGACCAGGCTGCCGCCGGGCAGCCGCATGCTGATGTCGATGCCGGGCACCTTGTCCACGACGTCGAGGAACTTGTTGATCGCGTCGCGGACCTCCTGGAACGCCTTGTCCCAGCTCTCCCACTCCGGCGGCAGGTTCAGCTTGGTGTCGGGCTTCTCGGGATCCTTCAGCATCGCCTTGACGTCGACGACGTCGGTGAACTGGCCGGCCATCTCAGTTGGGCCTCGTCCGCACGAAGAGATCCGAGGCGTGGCCGTCGGCCATGTCCAGCTCGAAGCCGGCGTCGAACAGCGCGTTCGCGGTCGCGCTGTAGCGGCCGGAGAAGGTACCGGTCATGTCCTCGGCAGCCTTCCGGATCTCGACCATCGCATCCTTGAACGGCGCCAGCAGGCCGGTGAAGCCCGCCTCACAGGCCACCTGCGTGGTCACGTAGTACTTGATCTCGTAGGCCGAGTGGGAGATGTTCCACATCTGCTCGATGCAGGCCTTGAGGTTGTTGAGGTCGTCGACCTCGATGCCGGGGTCACTCATAACTTCCTTACAGCGGTCGGCGGGCGACGTGCCCGAGTGCGTCTGTCGCTCGTACGACCACAAGGTCTACCCGAGTGGCGCTCGGGTAAACTACAACATTTGCAAACGTGAACGCTAGCTGGGGCGCGTGTCCCGCTGCTGGACCAGGAAGGTGTAGCGGTCCGCACGGTAGATCGAGCGGGACACCTCGACCGGCTTGTCGTCGGCGTGAGCCCGCCGCGACACCTCGAGCACCGGGCTGCCCGGCGCGATCTCCAGCTGCCCGGCGGTCTCCTCGTCGGCGACCTCGGCGCTGACGATGTCCTCGGCCCAGGTCGGCCGCAGCCCGCGAGCCGCGAGCGCGGCGTACAGGCTGGTCGGCATGCCCGTCTGCAGGAAGCCGGGCAGCAGCACCTCAGAGAGGTACGCGTCCTCGACGCACATGGGTACGCCGTTGGCGCGGCGCAGCCGCTTCCAGTGGATCACCGCGTCGCCGCCGGTGATGGCGAGCGCCCGGGCGACGCTGGGGCCGGCCTTCTCGCGACGGGCGATCAGGGTCTGCGACTCCGCGAGCAGGCCGCGCCGGGCCATGTCCTCGGTGAAGCCGATCAGCCGGGTGGTTTCGCTGCGCGGTCGGGCCACGAAGGTGCCGCGGCCGGGCACCCGCTCCAGCAGGCCCTCGATCACCAGCGCATCCATCGCCTGCCGCACCGTCATCCGGGCGACGCCGAACATCTGGACGAGCTCGCGCTCGCTCGGCGCCGGGAACCCCGGCGCCGCACCCTCGATCAGACCCCGCACGTACTCGCGCACCTGTACGTGCTTGCGCTCTCTGCGCTCAGGGACCGCGATCATTTCCGCCACGGTGTGAGTGTGATACGCCGGACGGGCCCGCGTGGGCGAAATCGCCCACTTGCTAGGGCCCGCCCGGCCAGTTTTACCCTGCCGCTACTCGGTCGCGATGGCCTTGAGTACGTCGAGCCTGGCCGCCCGGTGGGCCGGAAACAGCGAGGCCAGGACGCCGACCAGACCGGCCAGCACCACGAAGATCAGCAGCCGTCCCCACGGCACGGCGAACACGGTCAGCCCCTGGTCGCGCAGCGCGTAGATCAGCCCCGCACCGAACGCGATCCCGAGCAGCAGGCCGAGCATCGCACCGAAGACCGCCACCACGACCGCCTCCAGCCGGATCATCCGGCGCAGCTGGGACCGGCTCAGCCCGACCGCGCGGAGCAGCCCGACCTCGCGGGTCCGCTCGATCACCGACAGCCAGAGGGTGCTGATGATGCCGAGGACGGCGATCACGATCGCCAGGCCGAGCAGGCCGTACATCAGGTACAGGATCTGGTTGATCTGGTCCTTCTGGGCGTCCACGAGCGCCTCCGGGTCCGACACCGTCACCGTCGGGTTCTCCTCGACGATGCCCTCGAGGTCCGAGAACACCTGGTCGAGGTCCGCGCCCGGATCGGCGGTGATGAACACCAGCGAGTCGAGCGGCGCCGGTCCGCCCTTCTCCAGGGTGTCCAGGGTGACCAGCACGTCGGCCGGCAGCGCGCTGCCGATGCCGAGCATGCCGGCCACCTCGAGCTCCTGCTTGCCACCCTGCAGCTCCAGCGTGACCTTGTCGCCGACCTTCAGGTTCTGCGACTCCGCCCGCTCCTCGCCGACCAGGATCTGGCCGGGGCCGAGCGCGGCCAGGCCGCCGGCCACCATCGGCAGCCGCATCGCCTCGGCCAGCGCGGCCGGGTCGGTCGCACCCAGGAAGGCGCTCCTGCCCTCGAGCTTCGCGTTGAAGACCGACCGGAACGGGGCCACAGCCGCCACGCCGGGCACCTCGCGCGCCTTCTCGGCGTACCCCGTCGAGAACGGCGACTGCCCGGCGACGTTCCTGATGATGAACTGCGAGGTCACCTGCTCCTCGACCGCCTCCTCGGTGCTCGCGGTGGTCGACGAGGCGACCACCGACAGCAGGCCGACCACGGCCAGGCCGATCATCAGCGCGCTCGCGGTGGCGGCGGTACGGCGCGGGTTGCGCATGGAGTTCTGGGTCGCCAGCCGGCCGACCATCCCGTAGAGCGACCGGTAGACCGTGCCGAACAGCCAGATCACCGGGCGCGCCAGGATCGGGCTGACCATCGCCGCCGCTACCAGGATCGACAGCATGCCGAGCCCGACCACCGCCAGCGCTTGGGCACTGTCGGCCAGGAACCCGAGCACGATGGCGGCGATGCCGAGTACGGCGAGCAGACCGGCGACGATCACCCGCCGGTGCAGGGCGGTCTCGGGGAGCGCGACGTCGTCGCGCAGCGCCTGGATCGGCGGGATCCGAGAGGCACGCATCGCCGGCACCACGGCCGCGACCAGGGTGACCAGGATGCCGACCGACAGCGACCACGCGACCGCCTCAGCGTCGAGGACGAAGCTGGCGCCGGCGAGGTCGAGACCGATCGCGCCGAAGACCACCGCCAGGCCTCTGGCCAGCAGGTAACCGGCACCGAGGCCGATCAGCGAGCCGACGATGCCGACGGCCAGCGCCTCCACGATCACCGAGCCCATCACCTGCCGCCGGGAGGCACCCATCGCCCGGAGCAGGGCCAGCTCACGGCTGCGCTGGGCCACCAGGATCGAGAAGGTGTTGATGATCATGAAGATGCCGACGATCAGCGAGATCGCGGCGAAGGCGAGCAGGAAGTACTCCAGGAAGCTGAAGATCTGCTCCAGCCCGTTCTTCTGCTCCTCGACGTAGTCGTCGCCGGCCTCCGCCGTGGCGCCGGCCGGCAGCACCGCCTGCGCCTGGTCGCGAAGCTCGGCCTGGGTGACGCCGTCCTTGGCGTTCAGCGCCACCGACATATAGCCGTCCTGGCCGTCAAAGAACTGGTCCTGCAGGAACTTCTGGTCGAAGACCGTCAGCGTCGCGCCGTTGAGACCGGTGCCGCCGCCGAACTCGACCAGGCCGGTCAGCGTGACCTCCATGACCGGGTCCTCGGCGGGCGTCACGATCTCGAGCTTGTCGCCGATCTCGACCTCGGCCTTGTCAGCGGTCTTCTCGTCGAGGGCGACCTCGTACGGCGCGTCGGGGTACTCGCCGTCGGTGACCGCCATGATCTTGATGCCGGTGATCGACTCGGCGTCGGTGGGTCCGAACGCCAGGCCGGGCGGGCCGTTGCCGCCGATCACCTTCCCGTCCGGGTCGATCGCGAAGACCGTGGTCAGCGTGTTGTTGGGGTGGACCGACTCGGCACCAGGGAGAGCGCGGAGCTCCCCCACGACGCTCGCGGGCAGCAGCCGCGAGTCCTGGCTGGAGTCGAAGTCGTTGGCACCCTCGAAGGCCACCTCGACGTCCGCCGTACTGCCCTCGATGATCTTGTCGAACGAGCCGCTCATGGCGTCGGTGAAGATGAACGTGCCGGCGACGAACGCGACGCCGAGCACCACGGCCAGGCCCGACAGGAACAGCCGGATCTTGCGCGCCCAGAGGTTGCGCCAGGTGACCTTCCACATAGCTCAGGCCTTGCCGGTCGAGGCAGGCTCGGGTACGTCGGCGGCGGCGGCCGCCTCGATCGCGGTCAGCTCCTGCATCTTCAGCAGGATCTGCTCACGGGTGGGGCTGCGCATCTCGTCGACGACCTTGCCGTCCTGGAGGAACACCACGCGGTCGGTGTACGCCGCGGCGACCGGGTCGTGGGTCACCATCACGATCGTCTGGCCGTGGTCGGTGACGCTGCTGCGCAGTAGCTGGAGGACCTCGGCGCCGCTGTGGCTGTCGAGGTTGCCGGTCGGCTCGTCGGCGAACACGATCCGCGGCCGGCTGACCAGGGCCCGGGCCACCGCGACCCGCTGCTGCTGGCCGCCGGACAGCTCGTTGGGCTTGTGGGTGAGCCGGTCACCGAGGCCGACGGTGGCGATCACCGAGTCGTACCACTCCGCGTCGGGCTTGCGGCCAGCGATCGAGAGCGGGAGCAGGATGTTCTCCTCGGCGGTCAGCGTCGGCACCAGGTTGAAGCTCTGGAAGACGAAGCCGATCGAGTCCCGCCGCAGCCGGGTGAGCGCCTTGTCGCCCATCCTGGTGAGCTCGTCGTCACCGATGAAGACCGAGCCCGAGTCGCCCTTGTCGAGGGCCGCGCAGCAGTGCATCAGCGTCGACTTCCCGGAGCCGCTCGGGCCCATCACGGCGGTGAACTCCCCGTCCATCAGGTCGAGGGTGACGTCGTCGAGGGCCCGGACGTGGGCGTCGCCCATCCCGTAGGTCTTGGTGAGGTTCTCAACGCGGGCGGCAGCGGTGGCCTGGCTCGTGGCGGGGCTGGTCATGACCCAAGCCTTGCGCACGCTGCCGACATATCGCTACCCGGTATCCCCCTCATGTCGACCCTGAGCCGCGGCCAGGGTCTGAGCGATCACGCCGCGGGTTTCCGCCGGGTCGATCACGTCGTCGATCTCGAAGTAGCGGGCGACATTGAGCGCCTTGGCCCGCTCTTGCTCGGCGGCTGTGAGCTCGCGGACGGTCCGCTCCCGCTCGTCGTCGTCCTCGATCGCCGCGAGCTCCTTGCGCAGCGCCAGCCGTACGGCGCCCTCGAGGCCCATGGCACCCAGGTGGGCACCCGGCCAGGCGACGGTGAGCAGCGGCTGGTGGGTGCTGCCGCCGAGCATGGCCTGCGCACCGAGGCCGTACCCGCGCCTCAGGATCACCCCGATCAGCGGCACCCGGAGCCGGGCGCCGGCGACCAGCAGTCGCGACCCGTGCCGCACCAGCCCGGTGGCCTCCGCCTCCGGGCCGACCATCATGCCGGGGGTGTCGACCAGCGTGATGACCGGAATCCCCCACGTGTCGCACAGCTGCAGGAAGCCGGCCGCCTTCGTGGCCGCGTCGCTGGTGACCGCGCCGGCCATGTGCAGGGTGCAGTTGCCGATGAACCCGACCGGCCGGCCCTCGATCCGGCCGAGCGCGGTCATCATCTCGGGGGCGAACAGATCGCGCAGGAACACCACCGAGCCCTCGTCGGCCAGCGTCTCCACGATCGGTGCGACGTCGTACGACGTGCGCTCGTGCTCGGGCACGGCCTCGCGCAGCTGCGCCTGGTCCGGCGCCTGCCAGGTCGCGAGCCGGCCCTGGAAGAAGCCAATGAGCTGCTTGGCTACCGCGACCGCCTCGGCCTCGTCGGCCACCGCGACGTCGACGACGCCGTTGCGGGTCTGCACGTCGATCGGCCCGACCTCCTCGGGCGCGAACTCACCGAGCCCGCCGCCGGCGATCATGGCAGGGCCGCCCATGCCGAGGTTGGCGTCGGCGGTGGCGACGATCAGGTCCGAGCCGCCGGCGATCACCGCATTGCCTGCAAAGCAGCGCCCGGACACCACCGCGATCCGCGGCGCTACCCCGGACAGCCGGGCCCACAGCGCGAACGACTCGACGTCGAGGGCCGAGACCAGCGGGATGTCGGTGTCGCCGGGCCGGCCGCCGCCGCCCTCGGTGAAGAAGACTGTCGGCAGCGCGAGTCGCTCGATGACCGTGAAGAGCCGGTCGGTCTTGCGGTGGCCGCGCATGCCCTGGGTGCCGGCCATGACCAGGTAGTCGTAGGAGAGTACGGCGCACGCGGCGCGGTCGCCGTACAGCTCACTGTTGATCCGGGCGAGGCCGCCCACGATGCCGTCGGCAGGGGTCCGGTCGAGCAGCTCGTCGACCGAGCGTCGAGCCTCCTGGGCCGCGGTGACGAAACGGCCGTACTCCACGAAGGATCCAGGATCGATGAGGTCGGCGATGTTCTCGCGCGCCGTACGCCGGCCGGCCGCGTGCCGCTTCGCGACCACCTCCGGGCGGGCGCCGTCCTCGGTCAGCGCGCGGCGGGCCAGCACGTCGAGCAGGTCGCGTCGTATCTCCACGGGCACACATTAGAGGGACGCGACCGCGCAACCATGGGAACATATGTTCGAACCTGCGCGTAGGATGGGCCCATGCCGCTCGACTTCCAGGACTCGCTGTTCGGCGACGACGGCTCCGGCGCCGCCGGGCTGGCCACGCTGCCGGGCGAGCGGACCGCGCTGGCGCGCGGCGCCTGGGTCGAGGTGCTGCCCGGCTTCGTGACCGGCGCGGCCGAGGTCTTCGAGACGCTGGTCCACGAGGTGCCGTGGCGGGCCGAGCGCCGCAAGATGTACGACCGGGTGGTCGACGTGCCGCGCCTGGTGCACACCTACGCCGCGGCCGACCCACTGCCGCACCCGCTGCTGGCCGAGGCGCGCACCGCGCTGAGCCGGCACTTCCGGCCCGAGCTCGGCGAGCCGTTCGCGACCGCCGGCTGCTGCTACTACCGCGACGGCCGCGACAGCGTGGCCTGGCACGGCGACCGGTTCGGCCGCGGCCGCAGCCACGACACCATGGTGGCGATCGTGTCGTTCGGCGACACCCGCCGGCTGTCCCTGCGCCCGCGGGGTGGCGGCGAAGCCGTGTCGTTCGAGATGGGGAACGGCGACCTGCTGGTGATGGGCGGCTCCTGCCAGCGGACCTGGGACCACGCCGTACTCAAGACCGCGAAGCCGGTCGGGCCGCGGATCTCGGTCCAGTTCCGGCCGCACAACGTGTTCTGATCCGAGCCGCGTTGTAACGCTCCAGGCATGATCGTCCAAGAACGGTCATGACCACCTTCGATGCCTACGACGTACACCGGATCGGCGACGATCCGGACGTCTTCGAGGCCTTCTACCGGGAGCACCTCGACGCCGTGCAGCGGTTCGTGGCCAGGCGGGTCGGTGACCCCCATCTGGCCGCGGATCTGACGGCGGACATCTTCCTGGCGGCCATCGATGCCGTAAGCGGCTATCGGCCGGACCGGGGGCGGCCGATCGCCTGGCTCTTCGGGATCGCCCGCAATGTGATGTCCGCCGAGGCCCGCCGGCGGGCGCGCGACCTGCGCGCCGTACGCCGGATCGCCGGGCGCCGCCTCCTCGACGCCGACAGCCTGACCCGGATCGAGGAGCGCCTCGACGCCGAGCGCGAGACGCGCCGCCTGTACGACGCACTCGACGCCCTGCCCGCCCGTGATCGCGCTCTGATGGAGCTGGTCGCGGTCGACGGGCTCCCGGTGACCGAAGCCGCCGCCGTGCTGGGGGTGAAGCCGGGCACCGCGCGGGTCCGGCTGCACCGCAGCCGGCGCCTGGTGCAAACCCACCTGCGACCTCACCACGAGGCCGCACTCACTCAGGAGGTTCCCTCATGACCCGCGCACCTCTCGACTCGTTCGAGTCCGCGCTCCTCTCCGAGCTTCGCGACACCGTCGCCGAGCGCTCGGCCACCCGTTCCCAGTCACGGCGTCGCCGACCGATCCTGGTCGCCGCTGCGGCAGCCACCGCGGTCGCCGCAAGTGTCGGCGCCGTGGTCTTCGGCCTCGGCACCGGCGGACCGGCCCCCGCCGCGGCGTACTCGGTCGCGGCGCAGGACGACGGTGACATCGTGGTCACCATTCGTCGCCTCGATGACGCGGAAGGCCTGGAGCGTGCGCTCGCCGAGCACGGCATCACGGCCGACGTCGACTACGGCGGTCCGGTCAGCAACTGCATCGTGGTTCCGGATGACGGCGATCCCGGCCCCTGCGACGAGGTCGAGGAGCTCCCGGAGGGAGACGGCGGCCTCTCGGGCGGTGGCCAGATGGAGTCGGAGGCCGAGCCGGCGGTACCCACCACGGAGGCACTGCCCGCCGACCCGGGGGACTTCGACGACCCCTGCGGCTTCGGGGAGAACTCGCCCGCCTCGCTCTCGCGCAGTGGCAGCGACTGGGTGATCACGATCCCGGCCGACTCGCCACTCCATGACGGCGTGGACCTGCACCTGATGACCCAGGGCGGCGACGACGAGGCCGCTCTCACGACGGTCTTCAGCAAGGGCGACACGGGCTGCGGAAGCAGCGAGCTCGTTAACTGAACAAAGACGAAGGGCCCCGGTCGTGACGACCGGGGCCCTTCGTTTGTTGCTTGGGTGGAGCAAAGGCGACTAGAAGTCCATGCCGCCCATGCCGCCGTCGCCACCGGGCATGGCCGGGGCGGCCTTCTCCGGCTTGTCGGCGACGACTGCCTCGGTGGTGAGGAACAGCGCCGCGATCGACGCGGCGTTCTGCAGCGCCGAGCGGGTCACCTTGGCCGGGTCGATGATGCCCTCGGCGATCATGTCGACGTACTCGCCATTGGCCGCGTTGAGACCGTGACCGGACGCGAGGTTGCGGACCTTCTCCGACACAACGCCGCCCTCGAGGCCGGCGTTGATCGCGATCTGCTTGAGCGGGGCCTCGATCGCAACCTTCACGATGTTGGCGCCGGTGGCCTCGTCACCGTCGAGCTCGAGCTTGGCGAACGCCTCGGCGCCGGCCTGCACCAGGGCCACGCCGCCGCCGGCGACGATGCCCTCCTCGACGGCCGCCTTCGCGTTGCGAACGGCGTCCTCGATGCGGTGCTTGCGCTCCTTCAGCTCGACCTCGGTGGCCGCGCCGACCTTGATCACCGCAACGCCGCCGGCCAGCTTGGCCAGCCGCTCCTGCAGCTTCTCGCGGTCGTAGTCGGAGTCGCTCTTCTCGATCTCGGCGCGGATCTGGTTGACCCGGCCCTCGATCTGCGCGCCGTCACCGGCACCCTCGACGATGGTGGTCTCGTCCTTGGTGATGACGACCTTGCGAGCCTGGCCGAGCAGCTCGAGACCGGCCGACTCCAGCTTCAGGCCGACCTCCTCGGAGATGACCTGGCCGCCGGTCAGGATCGCGATGTCCTGCAGCATGGCCTTGCGACGGTCGCCGAAGCCGGGCGCCTTGACGGCAACCGACTTGAAGCTGCCCTTGATCTTGTTGACGACCAGGGTGGACAGCGCCTCGCCGTCGACGTCCTCGGACAGCACGACCAGCGGCTTGCCGGTCTGGATGACCTTCTCCAGCAGCGGCAGCAGGTCCTTGACCGTCGAGATCTTCTGGTTGGCGATCAGGATGTAGGGGTCCTCCAGGACCGTCTCCATCCGCTCCGGGTCGGTCACGAAGTACGCCGAGATGTAGCCCTTGTCGAAGCGCATACCCTCGGTGAGCTCGAGGTCGAGGCCGAAGGTGTTCGACTCCTCGACGGTGATGACGCCTTCCTTGCCGACCTTGTCCATCGCCTCGGCGATGATCTCGCCGACGGTGTTGTCGGCGGCGGAGATCGACGCGGTGGAGGCGATCTGCTCCTTGGTCTCGACGTCCTTGGCCATGCCGAGCAGCTGCTCGGAGACGGCCTCGACCGCCGCCTCGATGCCGCGCTTCAGCGCCATCGGGTTGGCACCCGCGGCGACGTTGCGCAGACCCTCGCGGACCATCGCCTGGGCGAGGACCGTGGCCGTCGTCGTACCGTCACCGGCGACGTCGTCGGTCTTCTTGGCGACCTCCTTGACCAGCTCGGCGCCGATCTTCTCGTAGGGGTCCTCGAGCTCGATCTCCTTGGCGATGCTCACACCATCGTTGGTGATGGTGGGCGCGCCCCACTTCTTCTCGAGGACGACGTTGCGACCCTTGGGGCCGAGCGTGACCTTGACGGCGTCCGCGAGCGTGTTCATCCCACGCTCGAGGCCGCGCCGGGCCTCCTCGTTGAAAGCAATAAGCTTCGGCATAACTCCTGCGATTCCTTACGCTGAAGAGTCCTGGACAGGGTCCGGTCCGTTGCCCGCGACGGACGATCTGGCCGACCCGGCGGACCCTTCCCGCCGACGCTGCAGACCTCAACTCGCCGGTCCCACGTTTTCTGTCACTCTCATACCGAGAGTGCCAACGCCATGTTTAGCACTCACCTGGTGAGAGTGCAAACGATCGGGCGCCGCCTCAGCGGTCGAGGTCGGCCCACGTGGCGACGTACCACTCGTCGCCCGATGCGACGCCGGTGATCTCGGCAACCTGGAAGTGGGAGTCGGCGCCCAGCTTCCAGGCCAGGACGCGATCACCGGACTGGTAGGCGACGGTCTCCTCGTCCAGCCAGCCGACAGCCATGCAGCATTGGACACCCCGCCCCTCGCCCTCGTACGGCGGCCAGTAGGCGAGGATCCGACGCTGCTCGCCGCGGCGGACGACGAGAGCCTCGAAGCCAACCGACTCCCTGGGCCTGAGCTTCGCCGAGACCTGGTAGTTGCTCTGCGCATGCCAGCCCGCGGAGTTGGACTTCGTCGGTCCATACCCACCGTCCTCGGGCTTCCCCCCGGGCTTGGGCACGTCGCGAGCGGTCTGTCGTCCGTCGAGCGCGTACGTCGACCCGACCTCACCTTCCAGGACGTCCGGGACCCACAGCGTCTCGTTGTCGAGCCAGGTGGCACCCTCCGCCAGCCAGTCGGGGGTGTCAACGGACTGCCACTGGGCACTGGCGAACTCGTACACCTCGATCGAGCTGTTCTGAGTGAAGGCGACATGGCGGCCGTCCGGTGAGAGTCCGGCAGGCAGCGGCGCGGCGCCGTTTCCGTCTTGGTCCTGCGCCGGCTCCAGTCGCCCGATGTCCAGGGCGGTGTGGCTGCCATTCCGGTCTACGACGACCGCGCGGGTCGGTCCGTACTCTCCACTGAGGTCGCCGACCAGTACGACCGCGACCGCACTGCCGCTCCCGACCCCGACGTGAACGACGTCGCCCGCGTCGATCGTTCTCGGCAGCACCGACTGGGTAGCCCATTGCAGCGATGGCTCCTCGGGGACACTCGGAGAGAACCAGACCGGGTCGCCTTCGTCCGTCCTCGCGTCGGGCTGAGACTGGCCGCTGGGCAACGGACTGGGCGAGCCGCTCGGCGAGCGGGTGCTGCTCGGCGGGTGCGACGGGCCGGGCGCGGCGTCCGGCGTACCACCGATGACAGCGGCACCCCCGGCGATCACGGCGACCGACGCGGCAATGGCGCCGACGGCGGCCAGCTGGGTACGGCGCCGGCGACGGGTCGCGTCCGCCCAGGCGCGGTCGACCAGGTCAGGTCCGGTGATGTCACCCGCGATGTCGTTCAGCGTGTCGCGTAGGGTGTGCTCGGTCATCGCTCCTCCTTGAGCAGCTCAGCCAGCTCGGGCGCGGCCTCGCGGAGGCGGCGCAGGGCGAGGTTGGTCTGGCTCTTGACGGTGCCGGCGGAGACCCCGAGCGCCTCGGCAGTCGCGTCGACGGTGAGGTCGTCGTAGTAGCGGAGTACGACGACCGCTCGCTGCCGCGGCGTCAGCCGGGCGAGGGCCGCGAGGAGCAGCAGCCGGCGCTCGGCGTACTCGGTCTCCAGCGGGCCGTCGGTCGCTCGGTCGGCGTTCTCGAGCGGCACCTCGTCGCGCCGGCGCCGCCACCACGAGATGTTGTCGTTGACCAGCACCCGCCGCGCGTAGCCGTCCGGGTTGCTGTCGGCCAGCCGGCGCCAGCGCAGCGCCACCTTGGTCAGCGCCTCCTGGACCAGGTCCTCGGCGCGCTGGTGGTCGCCGGTCAGCAGGTACGCCGTGCGCAGCAGCCCCAGCTGCCGCTCCCGCGCCCACGCGCTGAACGCCTCCCGCTCATCCCTCATGCCCTTCTTAACGCAGGTGGTCGGAGGAAGGTTGGAGATAGTCCGTCACGAAAGTCATGGTCCGCGGCCGCCGAACCATGATTTCCGTGACGGACTATCCACCTCCCGCGCCCTCAGGCCGCGCGCAACGCCTCGGTGGGGGCGAGACGGGCGGCGCGGGTGGCGGGGTAGACACCGGCGAGTACGCCGATCCCGACGGCCGCGAGCATCCCGTATCCGACCGCGGAGGCCGGGACCACGAAGTGCAGGCCCTTCGCCTGGGCGTACCCGAACGTGACAGCGGCGCCAATCAGCACGCCGGCGATCCCACCGCACAACGACAGCAGCAGCGACTCGGCGAGGAACTGGCCACGGACATGCCGCCGGGTCGCGCCCAGCGCCCGGCGCAGGCCGATCTCGCCGCGCCGTTCCAGCACCGACATCACCATCACGTTGGCGGTGCCGACCGCACCGACCAGCAGTGCGACCGCGCCGAGCCCGAGGAACAGAGAGGTGAACGCGTCCTCCGCGGCGGCCTTCGCGGCCAGCGCGTCGGACGGACGGGAGACGTCAACGTTCTCGGGCTCCTCGGGGTTGGCCTGCGCGGGCAGCACGTCGGCGACCTGCTCGACCGACGACGACGCGGTCCGGATGTAGAGCCGCGACGGCGCCAGGTCGGCGTCGAGGTAGGTCGCCGCGGCGTCGTACCCCACCAGAACTGCACGGTCCAGGTCCGATGCCAGCGGCAGCTCCTCGAGGATGCCGATCACCTGCCAGGCCCGGCCGTTCATCCACACCGAGGTCTGGCCGTCGACCGCCGTGATGCCGAGCCGCTCGGCCGTCACCGCGCCGAGCACCGCCACCGGGTAGTCGTCGACCGCGTCGTCGAGGAACCGCCCCTCCGCCACCGAGCCCGCGACCGTGTCCAGCAGCGTCGGCTCGGCCGCCTTGACGCTGATCCCGCCGGTGGCGTTGGGGTCGGCGTACGAGCTGCGCAGCGCCGGCCCGTCGAGGGAGGTCACCGACGCGACCTCCTCGACCGGCGCGATGTTGCGCACCTGGCTGGCGGCGGTGTCCGGGAGGTCGGTGTTGCCACCGAGCCCGAGCCCCTGCCCGGCCTGCACCTGCAGCAGGTTGGTGCCGAGCGCGTCCAGCTGGTCGAGCAGTTCGTCCTGCGACGACCGGGAGATGCCGAGCACGCTCACCACCGTCGCCACCCCGATCGCCACCCCCAGCGCCGACAGCACCGTCCGCACCTTCCGCGAGCGCAGCCCGACGAAGCCGACCCGCAGGCTGTCCCCCGGCCGCAGCCGCGACCGCCTCACCGGGCCACCGCCTCAGCGGTACGACGCGAGTCGCGCACGATCATCCCGTCACGGACCTCAACCTGGCGTCCCATCGCGGCGGCCACCTCGTGTTCGTGGGTGATCACCACGATCGTGGTGCCCTCTGCGTTCAGCTCCCGCAGCAGGTCGAGCACCTCGGCGCCGTTGTGGCTGTCGAGGTTGCCGGTTGGCTCGTCGGCGAAGACGATCGCAGGCCGGTTGAGCAGCGCCCGCGCGATCGCCACCCGCTGCCGCTCGCCACCGCTCATCAGCCGCGGCAGCTGACCGGCCCGGTCGCCCAGGCCGACCCGGGCGAGCATCGCGTGGGCACGCGCCCGCCGCTCGGCGCGCGGGGTCCCGCTGTAGAGCAGCCCGTTGGCGACGTTGTCGACCGCGGACAGCCCGTCGAGCAGGTGGAACGCCTGGAACACGAACCCGATCCGGTGCGCCCGCAGCCCCGCCACCTGAGCCTCCGACAGCGCCGCGGTGTCGTGGCCGTCGACGATCACGGTGCCGGTGGTCGCCCGGTCGAGGGTCCCCATGATGTGCAGCAGCGTGGACTTCCCCGACCCCGACGGTCCGAGTACGGCGACCAGCTCGCCGCTGTCGACGGCCAGGTCGACGCCGTGCAGCACCTCGAGGTCGCCGTACTTCTTGGTGACCTGCTGCAGCTCCAGCACAGCGCTCACTGCGTCACTCATTGGGGCACCACGACCTCGTCGCCCGCCTCGAGGCCGGACTTGATCTCGACGAACCCGGACGCATAGAGGCCCGGCTCGACCGCGGTCAGCCCACCGTCGACCTTCTGTACGCCGTACCCGCCCTCGGCCAGCGCCACCAGCGCAGTGACCGGAACGGTCACCACGTCCTTGCGGGTGTCCCGGGTCAGGTCGACGGTCACCGGCGCCGCGGTCAGCCCCTGCACGGCCTTGCTGTCGGCGAGCTCGAGGGTGACCGGGATCGTCGACTCGGCGGACGGATCCTCGCCCTCCGACTCGTCACCTCCGGTCGCGGTCGCGACCGTGCCCACGCTGGTGATCGTGGCCTTGGTGGTCGAGCCGTCCGGCAGCGTCACCGTCGCCTTCGCCCCCACCTTCGCCAGCGACTCGCTGGCCGGATCGAGGTCGACGGTCACCGCGCGATGGGTGCTGGTCGCGGCGTACAGCTGGGTGCCGGGCTGCAGCTGGGTGCCGATCGATGCGGTCGGCGCCCCGACCCGGATCCCGTGCGGCAGCACCAGGAACTGCTCGGCCGAGACCTTGCCGGTCTCCTCCAGCCCCTTGTCCTCCTGCAGGTCCTGCACGGCTTCGTGGGTCCACTCGGTGAATGTCTCGTCGACGGTCCCGGGGTCGTAGCCGAGCGCCTCGAGGTTCTGCTCCAGCTGCTTGACGTCGGCGCCGTCGTCGACTCCCCATGCCAGCTCACGCCACAGCGGCAGGCTGCCTGTCAGCAGGAGCACGGGCACGTCGTCGACGCGGTAGGCGGCCTGGCCGCGGCGGACCACGCTGGCCTCCTTCGGCAGCCCGGTGAGTACGCCGCCGGCCGCACTGCTCGCGACGGTCAGCTCCTCGTCGTACCCGAGCTCGCCGGAGACCCGCTCGCTGTCCAGCAGAGTACGGCGCTCCGCGGTGACCGTCGCGGTCGTGACGTCCTCGCTGGCCTCTGCCTCGCTGCCGTCGCGGGTGAACGCGATCCCGAGGCCGGCCCCGACCAGCACCGGCGTGGCCACCGCCGCGGCCACGACCCGGGTGTGCCTGCGCGGCAGGCGCTCGCGGCTCATCCGGCCCTCCGCATCGGGCCGTCGCCGAGGATGTCCTCGCACGCCTTGTGCGCCTTCTCGAACGCGGGGTCCTCGGGGTCGATGCCCATGCCGCCCAGCCGGGCGCCGCCCTCGCTGAAGTCTGGGTCCGGGAAGTCCGGCACGCCGTTCTCGCGCATGCACCCGGCGTACTCGAGCATCGTGTCCTCCATCTCGGCGCGGTCCTCCTCGGAGAAGTTGCCGCCGCCCTGCGGACGGAACTCCTCGCACGCCTCGGACGCCTTCTCCATGGCTTCCCGGTCGATGCCCTGGGGCAGGTTCATCATCATTCCGCCCTCGCCGTTGAGCTCCGGGTCCGGGAACTCGGGTACGCCGTTCTCCCGCATGCACTCGGAGAACTTCAGCGCCTGCTCCTCGAAGTCCTCCTCCCTGGTCTCGTCGTCGCTGTCATCGCCGCTGTCGCCGTCGGACTCGCTGCCCTTGTCGAGCGACGCGACCCCCTGGTCACCGTCGTCACCCTCGGCCTGCGAGCAGCCCGTCAGCCCGAGCGCGAACACCGCGAGCAACGCCAGCAGTGCCGTCGTACTCCTGCTCATCTCCGCCTCCTGATGCGCGACCTTCGCGCGTTTCAGCAGCGACGTTAGGAAGCCACTTTGTAGGCCTCGCGGGGGTTGGCTGAGAGTTCCGTGAGGCCACTTCGCGGCTCGAAACGGCCTTGATTTTCGCGGCCCCTGCCTGCGAGAATGAACAGGTGTTCGAAACAGATGCAAGCGGTACGCCGGTCGAGGTCGACGACCTCGATGCCAGCAGCCTGCTCACTCTGCTCACCGACCGCGACCACGCCGAGCGGCGCGCGGCCCGGGCCAAGCTGCGGCTGGCGCTGCAGTGGTGCGTGCTCCACCCGGCGACCGACGACACCGGCTTCGCGACCTGGGCCGACGCCGCCCTGCCCGGCCCACAGGTGTGGGACGAGCCCCTGTACAGAACGGATTTGGGCGGCGACGGGACGCCGCGCGTCGCGGCGTTCGCGCCGGAGCCGTTCGCGGCCGCGCTCGGCATCAGCACCTACGCCGGGATGCGGCTGCTCGCCGACGCGCTCGACCTGGTCCACCGACTGCCCCTTCTCTGGGCGCGGGTGCAGTCGCTGGAGATCCCCGCCTGGCGAGCGCGGCCCGTCGCCGAGGCCACCCGTGAGCTCTCGCGGGTGGCCTCGGCGGCGGTCGACGAGCGGCTGTCCTCCGGTGGTCTCGGGGCGGCCGACGTCGAGGCCGAGATCGCGCAGGCGGTCGCGGAGTTCCATCCCGAGCGCCAGGCGGCGAAGGAGCTCCGCGGCAAGGAGTCGTGGGAGGTGGCGCTGCGACACCCGGCCGCGGCCGACTTCGCCGGCACGTCCACGCTGACCGCGATCGGCGACACCCTCGACCTGAGCCGGTTCCACGACCTGGTCCGCGACCACGCCGTACTCCTGGCCCGGCTCGGCGACCACGACCCGTACGGCGCCCGCCAATCCAAGGCGCTCGGCCATCTCGCCGACCTCCAGCCGGTGCTCCCCCAAGACGACGGGCCGGCTGCCACCGACCGGGAAGGCCGCGCGCTGGCCTCCGGCGCGGCGCTGACCGCGGCTGCGGTGAGCGCGGCGCGCCGGTCGGCGAAGGTGCGGCTCTATCTCCACCTCGATGCCGCCGCGGTGGGCGACGACGCCACTCAGGCCGTCGGCCACGCCGAGCGCCTGGGCCCGGCCACCGCTGGGCAGATCAGGGAGTGGGTCGGCCATGCGCAGGTCACGATCACTCCGGTCCTCGACCTCAGCCAGGCCGGTGCTGTCGACCCGGAGGACCCGCCGGCCTGGATGCGCGAGCTGGTCACCCTCCGCGACCCGCACTGCGTGTTCCCCCACTGCCGCCGCGACGCCCGCTGGTGCGACCTCGACCACGTCACGCCGTACGACCCGGACGGCAGCGCCGGCCAGACCCGCCCCGACAACCTCGCCCCCCTCTGCCGCCGCCATCAGCGGCTGAAGACCTACGGCCGCTGGAGCTACGTACGCGACTCCGACGGCAGCTACATCTGGCGCGACCCCACCGGCCGCAAGTACGCCGTCACCCGCGACGGCACGCACCCCCTGCGAGACTAAAATCCTGCGCCCACGTGCGCGGGCGGTGCGGCCTCGGGCGTTCGCGGGCGGCGTCAAGCGGCTTGGCCGTGGCGCGCGCCAACGGCGCGCAACCAACGGCGGCGGCTATGCGCGCGACGCGCCGCCGCAGCGCCCGCGGACGTCCGAGGGCGGAGCGTCCGCGCACCTGCCGCCTCTTCAACCAACGGCGCCGTTCGCGCTCGGTAGCTCGAAGCCGACGGCACTGCCGCCCCAGGGTGCGTTGGTGAAGAAGACGGTGCCGCCGTGATCGACAGCGGCGGACTCCACGATCGCCAGCCCGAGGCCGGAGCCGGGCAGCTCGCGGGCCTCGGGAGCCCGCCAGAACCGGTCGAACGCCTTGGCCTGGGCGGCGTCCGACAGCCCGGGGCCCTGGTCGGAGACGGTCAGCCGGCCGCCGGCGAGGGTGACCCGGATCGGGCCGGTCGAGAACTTCAGGGCGTTGTCGAGCAGGTTCAGGCAGGCGCGCTCCAGGTCGCCGCCGTGGCCCAGGACCGGCCACGGCTCGAGGTCGAGCTCGAACCGGCGGCCCGGGTCCCGACGCTGCGCACGCTCCACGGCCCGAAGCGCGACGGCGTCGAGGTCGACCGGGCCGCGCGCCCGCACCGGCTCCTCGCGGGCCAGTGCACCGACCTCGGCGATCAGCGTGCTCAGCTCGTCCATCTGACCCAGCACCGCCTGCTCGACCTGCCGCCGCTGCGCCGCGTCCAGCGGCCGGCCCTTCGCCTCCGAGCGCATCAGCCATTCCAGGTTCGTGCGCAGGCTGGTCAGCGGGGTCCGCAGCTCGTGGCTGGCGTCGGCGATCAGCTGCCGCTGCCGCTCGCGGGACCGAGACAGCCGGCTGGTCATCGCGTTGAACGCCGTCGACAGCCGGGCCACCTCGTCGCGGCCCTCGACCGGGATCGGTACGTCCAGGTCCTCGGTGGCGGCGACGTGCTCGGCGGCGGCGGTGAGCTGCCGGACCGGCCGGAGCACCACCAGCGCCACGAACAGCCCGGCAGCCGCCGCCGCCAGTACGCCGCACAGCCCAGCCAGCGTGAGCACGATCGCCAGCTGCCGGGTGGCCGCGTCGACCTCGGCCAGTGAGCGCGTTGACATCATGGCGACACCGTCAGCCATCTGCACCGTCCGCACGCGGACGTGCTCACCGTCGTTCGTGGTGCCGTCCCGCAGCACCGATGCCTGCTCACCACTGGCGACCTCAAGATCTGCGGCGGTCACCTCCGCCTCGTCGCCGGTCCCGAACGGCGAGCAGGTCGAGCCGTCTTCGAAGACGACCTGCATGCGGGTCTCGGCCGGCCCGCCGACAAGGCGGCCCTCGGTACCGGGTGCGCACAGGTCGGCGATCTGCTGGTCGAGGGTCAAGTTGAGATTCGGAATGCCCGCGAGGCCGCCGAGCATGGTGCGAATCCGGACCTGGCCGGGTCCGTTGAGCGAGGCGTCGACCTGGTCGCGCAGCGCCTCCCGGGTGGCGACCCAGGCCAGCACGCTGGCCGCGACGATCGCGATCGCCACCGCGCCGGCACACAGCAGCGCCAGCTTCGCCCGGATCGGGAGCGCCGGCATAGGTGCGGCCCTATTCCTCGCGCAGCGCGTAGCCCACGCCGCGCACGTTGTGGATCAGCCGGCTGCCGCCGAGCGCCTCGGTCTTGCGGCGCAGATACCCGACGAAGACGTCCATGGTGTTCGAGCCCGGGTCGAAGTCCAGCCCCCACACCTCGCGCAGGATCACTGCGCGGGTCAGCACCTGCCGCGGGTGCTGGAGGAACAGCTCGAGCAGGTCGAACTCGGTGCGGGTCAGCTCCAGCGGCTGGCCGCCGCGGGTCACCTCGCGCGCGGTCACGTCGAGTACGACGTCCGCGAAGCTCAGCCGGCCGTCTGCGGCGTGCCCGGCGGAGCGGCGCAGCAGTGCCCGGATCCGGGCGAGCAGCTCCTCCAGTGCGAACGGCTTGACCAGATAGTCGTCCGCGCCGGCGTCGAGCCCGGTCACCCGGTCCTCGGTGGCGTCCCGCGCGGTCAGCAGCAGGATGGGTACGTCGTACCCCTTCGCGCGGATCCGCCGGCAGACCTCGAGGCCGTCGACGTACGGCATCATCAGGTCGAGTACGACGACATCGGGCCGCGACTCCGCCAGCAGGCCGAGCGCCCGACCGCCGTCGGCGGCCGTGGTCACGTCGTACCCCTCGAAGGTGAGGCCGCCCTCCAGGCTGCTCCTCACGTCCGGCTCGTCGTCAACCACCAGCACGGAAGTCACGCGGACAGAAGGCACATGGGCAGCCTGATCGGCCAACCTGAGAGGACCTACAAGGCCGATAGAGATTTGGCCACGAGATCGGCGAAGGGCCGCGCGTTGTCCGGGAGTACGTCGAGGTACAGGCCCGGCTCGATCGCCTCGATCTCGCCGACCGTCCAGCCGTCGTCGAGCCGGAGCATGTCGATCCGGGCGTAGTCGAGCGGCCGTCCGGTGAACGCGGCCGCCGCCTCGAACGCCCGCAGCGCGAGCGCCCGGTTCTCCTCACCGAGTGGCTCCGCGAAGCAGCGGGCGCCGCGATGCTCGTGGGCACGGATCTCCGCGCCGCCAGGCACCTTGCGGATCTGGGCCACCACCTCGCCGCCGAGCACGAACACCGACACCTCGCCCTCGGTCCGGATCGACTCCACCAGCGGCTGCGCGATCAGCGGGGTCGCCGGCAGGTCGGCCAGCCGCGGGTCGTCCGGGCGGTCCGCGATCACCAGGCCGTCGCCGCCCGCGCCCACCCGGGGCTTGAGCACCGTCGTACCGAACTCGGCGATCGCCTCCGCGACGTCGCCGTCCACGACCCGCGTGGGTACGGCGGGCAGCTCGCCGAGGCGGGTCAGATAGGCCTTGTCGTGGTTCCACGCGAAGACGTCGACGCCGTTGAGCAGCCGGGTCACCGCGCCCACGTCCCGCGCCCACTCCAGGAAGTCGATGGGCCGCTCGGTGTAGTCCCAGGTCGCTCGCACCGCGACCAGCGCGGCGTCCGCCCAGTCGACGGCCGGGTCGTCCCAGCACACCCAGCGGGCGTCGATGCCGCGCCCGGCGAGCTCGGCGTCGAGGGCTTCGTGCCCGGGCTCGCCGGCGGCCCACTCCCGGGAGGAGACGAGCAGGACATTCTTCGAATCAGACGGCATGTTCATGACAGTACGACCTCGGCTTCAGCGACTCAGGGCGGTGCGGATGGCCTGCTCGACGGGCGAGTAGGCGCCGTCGGTCCGGTCGAGCGTTATCGGCTCGGCCGGCTCGAGCGGCGGCTGGGCCATGAACCGGACGCGGTGGCCGCGGTGCGGCTGGGCCGCATGCACCAGGAACGGGTGGCACAGGTAGACGGTGCCGGCGTCGCCGGTCACGAGTGCTTGCGGACGAGACGCGCTGGCCCGCTCGGCCCGCGGGCCGATCTCCAGGAAGTCGGCGCCGCGCTCGCCGTACTCCTCCAGGATCGGCGGCACGTCCAGGTGCGATCCCACGCGGATCCTGGTCGGTGCGTCGTCCGCGCCGACGTCGGTGAACAGGAACAGCATCAGCAGCGCGCGGTCCTTGGAGAACACGTTGGTGTGGTACGCCGTCGCGCCGTCCGGGAGGTAGCTGCCTTCGACGTGCCAGCCGTCGTCACCCGGGTCGTCCGGGTGCGGGAAGCGCACCGGGATGGTGCCGAGCCCGCCGCGCGGACGCCATCGCCCTGCACCGACCAGCCGGTCGAAGGCGTCGTGCAGCGCGGGCGAGCCCGCCGCCCGCGCGAACGGCCCGCCGCCGTACCCCGGCAGCCGGACGACCGGCTTGGTCCAGGTGGCCGGGTCGTCCCGGTCGCAGCCGGTGTCGGGCCACATCCGGTCCACGCACTCGTCCGCGGTCGCCCGGTCGAAAGCCCCGTCGATCCGCACGAACCCGTCCGCCAGGAACCGCTCCGCCATCTCGTGCACGCGTCGAGTTCACGTGACCGGCGCCGCCGCGTTCAACTGGTTTTCGGATCGACCGCCCTAAGGTGCCGCCATGGGAATGATCCTGAGCCTGATCCGCGTCACTCCGGCCGAGCTCGACGGGCTCCGCGACGACCCCACGCCGCTCTTCTCGTACGACGAGGAGGAAAGCGCCACGGTGGACGGCTCGGCCCGGACCCTCGATGTCGACAAGGCCTGGAACGCCATCCACTACCTGCTGACCGGGTGCGGCCTCGGTGAGGAGCCCGAGCCGTCGCCGTCCGCGGCTCCCGCGATCCTGGCCAAGGCGATCTTCAGCGGCGTGATCCTGAGCGAGGAAACCGGCAACGGGTACGGCCCGGCCCAGCTGCTCACCGCCGACGAGGTGCGGGAGCTGGCGGCGGCCCTGGACGTGGTCGACATCGCCGCCCGCTACGACCAGTCGGCGATGCAGGCGGCCGAGCTGTACCCGGCGATCGAGTGGGACAGCGACGACCTGGACTACGTGCGCGCCCACTTCGAGGCAATGCGCGAGCATCTCTCCGGCGCGGCGAAGGCCGGGGACGCCGTCGTACAGCGGCTGTACTGAGTCAGCGGCCGGCGCCGACCGGCACCTGCGGATGGTGGTGGCCGAACGGCACCCGCTCCGCGATCCCGAGCGCGGCCAGCACCGACGGCAGGATCGCCTTGGCGGTGCGCTTGTAGCCGAGCGAGGACGGGTGCATCCGGTCCAGGCTGAACATCTCGTCTGGGTTGGTGATGAAGAACGGGCCAACCACCTTGGCCAGCGAGACCGCGCGCTCGCCCAGCTCCAGCACCGCCTCCTGCTGGGCGGCGGCCAGCTGCCGTGAGGCGCGGGAGCCGAGCGCGCGCAGCGGCTGGGGCACCGGCCGGAGCGCGCCGAGGTCCGGGCAGGTGCCGACCACGACCCTGCAGTCGCGTTCCTGCAGCAGCCTGATCGCGTCCTGGAGGTGCTTGATCGACTCCGCGACCGGGATCCGGTGCGTGACGTCGTTGCCGCCGACGACGATGACGGCGACGTCCGGGCGGTAGTTCTTCGGCAGCCGGTCCAGCTGGCCCACGAGCTCGTGGCTCTCGCCGCCGACGCGGGCGACGGTGCGCAGGCGGACGGCGCGGTGCGCCTTGCGGGCCAGCTTCTGGGCGAGCCGGGCACCGAGGGTCTCGCGGGGCGTGTCCGCCCCGAGTCCGGCCGCGATCGAGTCCCCCATGATCAGCAGGTCGATCGGCTCGCCGTACCGCTTCTTGTAGACCTTGTCCGACTTGGGCACCGCGAACCCGTGCGGCTGTCCGATCGCGCCGCGCGCGATCGCCGCCTGCCTCGCCAGGAACCGCTTGCCGCCCACGAACAGCCCGGCGCCCACCCCGCCGAGTACGCCGGTGACGATCGCGGTCCCGATGATCCTGTTGCGCAGCTTGCTCATCGCTCTCGTTTGAACCAGGTGGTGTTTAACCAACTCCGAACTCGACATTACGCGCGCACCAACACCCGCCCCACGACATGGACGCGGTCCGACGGGGCGGGTTGCCGAGCAATACGCCGACGAGGCCACCACCTCAAGATGTTCGATGACCGGCCAGGCGCTCCCTCAGGCCTCCGGCCATCCCAGCCACGGTCACCGCGTCAACGAATCCTCCGACGGTGCGTACAAGACGTTTCCGCCGCACGGGGGCCAGGCGCAGCCGAAGGAAGACCCGGGTCAGGGTCGGCGCGGCGCCGTCCGAAACTGGCTCGAGCGTGATGGACCACGTGACGGCGGTCCTGCCGCGCCGCGAGGTGTAGACGACGGACTCCGGTGCTTGAAGGCGTGCGACCTGGAAGGTCTCGTTCTTACCGCCGTAGTCCGGAATGGAGTCACCGATCTGCAGATGTTGCCACTGAGGAAGGATCTGCCGGGTCGCGCGCCGGCTGGGCGGCAGGAGTCGCTCGATCGCCCATGGCAGGTACCAGCCCGCGCGCCATTTCCCGAGCTGAACCAGCCAGGGCCACACCAGTTCCGGCACACCGTCGACGGTGAAGGCGTGGTCCATGACCACGTCTGCGGGCGAGATGATGTCGTCGCCCGGCCGCGGAAGGCCGCGTTCGTGGCTGGTCGCGTTGATGGTGGCAAACATGCCTGGCCTGCCCTTGAGTTTCTGCCCGAACAGGAGGGTCGTGTGTGCGGCTTGCCGGCCGCGGGTCGCGGCTGCGCCCAGCGTACGGGGCGGCGCCCGCACCGCAGCAGGTTCGAGTCAGCAACCTCTGTGTCGATTTCGGCGGTGCTCGCCCGTCATCTCGGTGACAGACTCAGAGCATCGACGAAGGGACCCGAAATGACCGAGTACGCCGTCCTCCTGATCGGCGACGAGGGTGTGTGGGAGCGGGCCACGCCCGAGCAGCGCACCGAGACCTACGGTCGGCACGACCAGTACATGAAGGCCCTGGAGGAGCGTGGCCACAAGATCACCGGCGGCGCCGAGCTCAGCCACTCGCGCACAGCGCGCACGCTCCGCGGCTCCAGCGCAGACGCAACCGTGACCGACGGCCCGTACGCCGAGACCGTCGAGCAGCTCGGCGGCTTCTACCTGGTCGAGACCGACAACCTCGACGACCTGATCGAGGTCAGCAAGATCCTCTCCGATGGCGACGGCGGGATCGAGATCCGGGCCTGCGTGCCGCCGCCGGACGAGGATGGCGCATGAGGTTCCTGGTGCTGGCGGCCGAGGAGGACTCATTCGCCCGGTGGGACGCGATGACCGAGGCCGAGCGCGGCGTGCACTTCGAGGCGATGGAGCGGTTCGCGGAGGCGGTGCAGGCCCGCGGCGCCATGGTCGACGGCGGTGCGCTGGACCGGCCGGGGCAGGTGCGCACCGTGCGCCCGGGTGAGACATCGAGCCGCCCGGTGACCGACGGCCCGTTCGCCGAGACCGTCGAGCAGCTCGGCGGGTTCTGGCTGGTGGAGCTGCCGGACCTGGCGGCCGCGGTCGAGGCCGCCAAGCTGCTGCCCCCGTCGTACTCGGTCGAGGTGCGGCCGATCATCGAGATGAGTCACTGAGGAGGCTTGCACGCGGTCGAGCAGATCTGGCGCGACGAGTGGGGCCGGCTGATGGCCCTGCTCGTCGCCCAGTACCGCCGCCTCGACCTGGCCGAGGACGGGCTGGCCGACGCCTTCGAGGCGGCCGCGCGGACCTGGGCCGACGGCGTACCCGCGAACCCGCCGGCGTGGCTGCTCACCACTGCACGCCGCCGGATCGTCGACCGGCTCCGGGCCGAGGCAGTGGCCACGCGCAAGCTGCCGCTACTAGCGGTCGAGGCGGACCTGCAGGAGGAGGCGCAGCGGACCATGGCCGATGCCGGCGCCGCGCTGACCGACGAGCGACTGCGACTGGTGCTGCTGTGCGCGCACCCGTCGCTGCCGCACGAGTCGGCGGCAGCGCTGACCCTGCGGCTGGTGCTCGGCGTACCGACCGCCGACATCGCCCGGCTATTCCTCGTGAGTACGCCGACCATGGCGGCCCGGCTGACCCGGGCCCGGAAGCGGCTGGCGGACGAGTCGTTCGCGCTGCCGGAGGGCCGGGAGCTCGTGGACCGGGTCGAGATGGTGGCCGCGATCGCCTATCTCGCCTTCACCGCGGCGTACGCGCCCGGCGCGGGACCGGACGTGGTCCGCGCCGGCGAGGCGGGCGAGGCCGTGCGGCTGGTGCGGGTGCTGCGCGAGGTGGTCCCGCACGACCTGGCCGGCCGCGACGAGCTCGACGCACTGCTCGCGCTGATGATGCTCCAGCACTCACGCCGTGACGCCCGGGCGCGCGACAGCGCGCTGGTGCTGCTGCCCGACCAGGACCGGCGGCGCTGGCACCACGACGAGATCGCCGAGGCCATGGCGCTGCTGACACCGCTGGCCGCGGCGCCGCCCGCGCCATACCTCCTGCAGGCGCTGATCGCCGCCGAGCACGCCATCGCCCCGACCGCGGCCGACACCGACTGGGCCCGGATCGCGGCCAGCTACGCCGAGCTCGAGGAGCTCACCGGGTCGCCGGTGGTCCGCCTCAACCGCGCCGTCGCCGTCGCCGAGGCTGAGGGACCGCGTGCGGGCCTGGCCCTGCTCGACGGGCTCGAACTCCCGGGGCACCGGCTGCCGGCCGCGCGCGGCGAGCTGCTGCTCCGCGCCGGTGAGTACGACGAGGCGAGGGCGTGCTTCGACCACGCGATCGCGAGCTGCGACAACGTGGCCGAGCGCGCCCACCTCCGCAACCGCCGCGACGACCTGCGCTGATCGGGCGAGTTCTGAGTATCCGTACGGACTGCGCGCGCCGGCCTCGTCCGCCACCATGAGCCTATGACCGAGATCACAGCCGCGCGACCGGTGAGCCCGGCCCACCTCGCGTGGCTCACAGCAGAGATCCGCGGCTGGCAGGCCGACGGGCTTGTCGGCGAGGACGAGGTTGCTGCAATCCTCGGCCGCTACCATGCCGTCCGCCGCCTCAGCCTGGCTCGATTGGCGCTCTTCCTCGGCGGCGGCTTCGTCGGCATCGGCCTGATCTGGCTGGTGGCCGCGAACCTCGACCAGTTCCCGCCGCTGGCCCGCTTCCTGGTCATCGCCGCGGCCTGGCTCGGGGTCACAGCCGGCGCGGAGCTGCTCGCCGGACGCGACGAGCATCGCGACGACCACGCCCACGGATCGCCGGTCGTCGGCGCCCTACGCGGGCTGTCGGCGCTGCTGTTCGGCGCGGTGATCTTCCAGGCGGCGCAGAGTCTGCAGGTGCCGGCGTACGAAGCCGCCCTCGTCGGCTGGTGGGCCCTCGGCTCGCTGCTCTATGCATACGCCGTCCGCGGTGTCGCGCCGCTCGTGGTCGGGCTGCTCACCGGCCTGTTGTGGTTCGGCTGGCAGCTTGCCGAGTCGACCGAGAGCGGACTCGGCGCCGTGCTCGCCCTGCTGCTCGCCGGCGCGGTGGCCGCCTCGATCGCAGTGCTTCACGACCGGTTCGGATTGCCCGCTTTCGTCGCGGCCTGGCGCGAGATTGGGGCCGCACTCTCGCTCATCGGCCTGTTCGTCGCTGCGCTGCCGTTCGTGGACACCGAGGACTTCTCGTGGACCGGGCTGCTGCTCGCGAGCGCAGCGGTCGCCGTCGTACTGGGCGCCGTTTCGGCGGCCACCGCGACCGGCGATCGCCGCTGGGAGCCGTTGGCCGCGCTGAGCGTCGTGCTCGCCGGAGCGCTGCTGGTCTGGTGGGAGCCTTCCCGGCCCGAGGGCGGCGGCGCGTCAGCGGAGGACTGGGCGCATGCCGCCCTCAGCGTGGTGGTGTACGTCGCCGCGGCCGCCTGGGTCGCCGTACTCGGGATCCTGCGCGACAACGACCGGCTGACCTTCCTGGCGCTCGCCGCGATCGTCATCTTCACCACCGCGCAGAGCTTCACGGTCTTTGCCGCGGTGATCGAGGGCGCCTGGCTGTTCGTCGTGCTCGGCCTGATCTTCCTGGGCAGCGGCTACCTGTTCGACCGCGCCCGTCGCGAGCTCACATCCACCCTCGAAGAGGCCACGTCATGAACCTGCTCCGATCGCGCACGGCCCGCGTGGTGGCCGTCGTACTGATCCAGTTCGGCATCGTCGGCCTGGCCGTCGCCGACCAGCTCTCAGCCCGGCTCACCGGTGAGGAGTACCAGTTCCGGGTCGAGCCGCTCGACCCGCACGACCCGTTCCGCGGCGCCTACGTCACGCTCTCCTACCCGGACCTGCAGCCGCAGCACAGCTGGTCCGCCAACGACGACGACGAGGTATTCCTGCCGCTGCGAAAGAAGGGCGAGTTCTGGGCCGCCACGCGTGCGACCCAGAAACGACCTGCCGACGGCCCGTACCTGACCTGCACCGAAGACGGCGACTCGATCGACTGCGGCATCGACAGTTGGTTCGTCCCGCAGGACAAGGCGACCGCACTCGAGGACGCCATCCGCAAGGGTGACGTGGTCGCGCAGGTCAAGATCGACGACCGAGGCCACGCGGCGCTGGTGGCCGTGCAGGTTCGCTGACCGGTGGTCGCGCCCGGAAGTTCTTCGAGGGTATGAGTGGTCAGGGTGCGCGCAGCGCAAGGCGTCGGAGGGAGGCGGGCCGGCGGCCCGTCGACCGACGACAACGCAGCGATGTGCGTGCCCTGGCCGCTCAGACCCCGATGAACCTCCGGGCGCGACCACTAGCGCTACTGCCGGACGAGCACGATCCGGAAGGTCTGCTCCTCGTCGGCCATCCGGTCGTCCCAGTCGATGTAGATGTGCTTCAGCAGCCCGCGCTTGTCGAACTTCAGCCGGTACAGGTCGGCCTTGCGCTCGGCCCGGCGCCAGAGCCGGTAGAACCACTGGACCGGGTAGCCGTTCTCCTGCACCTGCTGGTCCGGCCAGCCGACGTGGGTCACCGACACCACGTGATCGCGGCCTCCGATCGGGCGGATCTTGGTCTTGACCCTCGGCTGGGTCGGGCAGAAGCAGGTGAGCTCGGTGTAGGTGACGTAGCGGTGCTCGCGCAGCGACCGCCACTTCCGCCAGGCCCGACGCAGCTTCTCGGAGTCGCCCGCTTCGATGACGAACGGCACCACCTTGCGGGGTACGCCGGCAGCCGCCGTCGGCCGGTCGTCCGAGGCAGACGTGGCTGGCGCGGCAGGCGCGGCCGAGGTCGCGGCGTACGCCGTCGACATCAGCAGGGCAACGAAGAGGGACACAATGATCGCGAGTCGTCGCAGGTTCATGGGCTTTACCTTGGCATGAAGTCGTGGAGTCCCAAACGAACGGAGCCAGGCCGGCGATCTCCCACCGTGGCCTGGCCCGCGTCCCCGTCGTACCCCCCGGCCGACTGCCCTCACGCTAGTGAGCCGGCGCCGCCCTGTAGAGGGCCCTCGGGCCCAATCCTGGGCCTTATCGGTGGTCGAGCGGGTCAGCGGCCCAGGTAGACGCCGTCGATCCTGACCGGCTTGCCCGATGACACGACAGTGATGGTCAGGACGCCGGTCTTGATGGCCGCGAACTGTGCGACAGGTACCACGACTCGGCTTCGCCTCGCCGACGCGGCGAGCGAGAAGGTGCCCAGCCGGCGCCCGCCCAGCGAGACCAGGACCCGGCCGCCACCCGGGACCTTGTCCACAAGCAGGGCCAGCCGCTTCGCCGCGACACCCTTCAGGGTCAGGCTGGCGCCGTTGCCGGAGGCGCTGGTGTAGGTCCCCAGAAGATGTCCCGCTGACCTCTGTCGCGACCACCCGGCGCCGGCACTCAGGGCGCGGTCGTCCAGCGGAGTCGTCGTACACCGCTGCGACGTCCACCCGCCCGCGTTGGTCACCGAGTCCGTCGCACGGGCGGTGAAACAGTAGGTGCGGCCCTGACGGGCGGCGAACCGGCCCGAGGTCACCGTCGTGGCCGCCTTCCAGCCCACGAGGGCCGTGTAGTGGGACGTCGGATGCCAACCGACCGAGCGTTGGCGAACGGCGTACTTGGCGACCTTCGACCACCGGTCTGTCGCCGACCAGGAGACGGGAACGGAGAGGGAGCGCTGGAACCGTTCGACAGGTCCGCGCAGTCGGGTGGTCGGCCCCGCGGCGTCGAGGGTGTTGGCGTGCATGCGGAGATACTGGGACGCAGGCTCGCCGTAGAACTCCGACCAGACGACGGTGGCGTTCCCCTCGTCGTCGACGGCCACCGACGGTCGGTGGCCGTAGAAGCCCCACTTGTGGTTGTCGCCGATCTGGCGCGTCGAACCCCACGTGCCGGCGCTCGAACGCCGGACGGCGTACACGCCCTGCCCGGTCTCGGTCTCGTACCCGAAGAACGCCAGCACCACGGACCCGCCGGCCCCTACCGCCAGGTCGGAGCCGACGCTCTGGTCCACCGGCACGCCCTGGGGCGTCGTCCAGGTGGTCGCCCCCTTGCGGCGGGCGAGGGTCTTGACGTCGCCGTCTTCGTACGCCGCCACCGCGCCGCCGCGGAGATCGGAGACCACCTTCAGCGCACCCAGGCTGGCCGCCGAGGTGATCGGCTTCATCGGGCCGAGGACGCCGCCGGCAGGCCGGTACCAGCTGCCCAGCGTCGACATGTCGCCCGCCGCGTTGCGTTGGGTCGTGAGCATGTCGAGGGCGCCGTCCTCGGCCAGCGCAAGGTCGATGTCCCCTGGCTGGTCAACCGCTCGCCGCAACACCGGCGACCACGTGCCGGTGGCCGAGCGCTCCCGCAGGAAGAAGCCCTCGGTAGGGCCGACCGTCCCGGAGCTGCCGTCGGAGTAGGTCCACCCGACCACCAGCCGGCCCGAGGGCGTCACGTCGAGCGAGGAGAGCGCGCCGACCGACGCGGAGATCGGGATCGGCGCGGTCCATGGTCCGGTCGCCGTACGCCGGCTGAACCAGACTCGGCCTTGATCGCCGCCCGTCCACCAGACCAGGTAGACCCGGCCCGCGCGGTCGGTGCCGAGCATCGGGTCGTACGGCGTGACGCCGGGCTCGCCGAGCGTCTGCGCCGTGCCCCACGGCCCCCGCGCCGTCCGCCGGATGGTCTGTAGTGAATAGGTCCAGGTGTTGGTCGCGGCGTCGTGGGTGCCGGCCGCCCAGGCCGCTGTGATGTTGCCGAGGCGGTCGGCCGTGAGTGTCGGTGGGAAAATCGAGTCGGGGTTGCCCAGCGGCTCCGCCGACCGCCAGCTCCCGCGGATGTTGCGGCGGAAGGCCGTCGGCTTCGCGGCTGCACCGACCGGGCTGAGGCCGACGATCGCTGCCACGTTGCCCTGCCCGTCGACCGCCACCGCCGGCGCCTGCGCCCATCTGCCCTCGGCGGTCACGGTCACGTCATCCAGCCAGGTCGGCGCCGCCGACACCGGCAAGGCAGCTGCCAACAGCGCGACTGTCGCGATGACGGCCGGGAGCAAGGCGGTACGACGCACGTCGGGCTCCTTCGTTCCAAAACCTGGCGGGCAGTCTCACACCGTCCTCGCCACGCTGTCCCGGCATTCGCCAACTCCCTGGGGCGTGCTCAAGAACCGTGTGGCCGGCAGCAGCCCGGAGTCAGCCTCCGGCGACGGCAGGGATGACGCTGATCTGGGAGCCGTCCGGGGTGGCGGTGTCGAGGTTTTCCAGGAAGCGGACGTCGTCGTTGCCGACGTACACGTTCACGAAGCGCCGCAGCGCACCCGACTCGTCGAGAACCCGACCCTTGATGCCGGCGTACTTGCCGTCGAGGTCATCGAGCACCTCGGCCAGGGTCGCGCCCTCGGCCGTCACCTCCGACTCGCCGTCGGTGTAGGTGCGCAGGATGGTCGGGATGCGGACCGAAACGCTCATCTTTACTTCCTATCAGGGCAGGGGCAGGCAGGGCGAGGAGGCAGTGGTCGCGACCACTAGACGAGGCCGGTGGCCGCGAAGGCGTCGTACGACGGGTCGATGGTGGCTGCGGCGCCGACCTGGTCGGAGACGGCGTCGAGGGTCTTCAGGCCCATGCCGGTGTTGATCACGACCGTCTCCAGGTTCGGGTCCAGCTGGCCGGTCTCGACCAGCTTCTTCAGGACGCCGACGGTGGTGCCGCCCGCGGTCTCGGTGAAGATGCCCTCGGTCCGGGCCAGCAGCAGGATGCCCGCGCGCACCTCGTCGTCGGAGATGTCCTCGACCGCACCGCCGGTACGCCGGCAGATGTCGAGCACGTAGACGGCGTCGGCCGGGTTGCCGATCGCGAGCGACTTGGCGATCGTGTCCGGCTTGACCGGGCGGACGATCTCGCTGCCTTCCTTGTACGCCGTGGCGACAGGTGCGCAGCCGGTCGCCTGGGCGCCGTACACCTTGTAGGGCTTCTCCTCGACCAGGCCGAGCTTGATCAGCTCCTGGAACGCCTTGTCGACCTTGGTCAGCTGGGAGCCGCTCGCGACCGGGATCACGATCTGGTCCGGCAGCCGCCAGCCGAGCTGCTCGGCGATCTCGAAGCCGAGGGTCTTGGAGCCCTCCGCGTAGTAGGGGCGGACGTTGACGTTGACGAACGCCCAGCCTTCCTCCTCGCCCGCGATCTCGGAGGCGAGCCGGTTGACGTCGTCGTAGTTGCCGTTCACCTTGACCAGCGAGTCGGTGTAGACCGCGGAGTTGACGACCTTGGGGTGCTCCAGGTTGGCCGGGATGAACACCACCGTCTTGATCCCGGCGCGGGCGCCGGCGGCGGCGACCGCGTTGGCGAGGTTGCCGGTCGAGGGGCAGGCGAAGACCTTGCTGCCGAACTCGCGGGCCGCGCTGAGCGCGCACGCGACGACGCGGTCCTTGAAGGAGTTGGTGGGGTTGGTGGAGTCGTCCTTGACCCAAAGGTTCTTGATGCCGAGGGTCTCGCCGAGGTTGTCGGCCTTGAGGAGCCGGGTGAAGCCGGGCTCGGTGTTGGGGCTCTGCTCGATGTCGGTCGGGACCGGCAGCAGCGCCTGATAGCGCCAGATGTTGGCCGGGCCGGCCTCGATCTGCTCGCGGGTCACGTCGGGGAAGTCGTAGGCGACCTCAAGGGGTCCGAAACACTCCGGACAGGCATAGTGCGGGCCCAGCGCGACGTCGTACCCGCACTCGCGACAGGTCAGGCCGGTGGCGTTGCCGAACGCGCCGTCGCGCAGGCCGTTGGTGGTCGTGGGCAGCGTCTCCAGGGTGGCGCTCATGAATCCCTCCTCCTCATCTGCCCCGCGCCGTACTTCGCCGCGGGCCGGAATTAGCACCGTCTCCACGACTGCGTCACTGGTGTGTTGCAGGAGGTTCGTGGCGGTTGCCGGGACTTCACAGGGCCGTTCCCTCAGTCCCTCTCGATGAGCAGGACTCAGCCTACGTGGGTGCGTTCGCGGCCCCGAATCGGGATCCCGAGAAGTGAGATTCGCGTCCATTCTGTGGACGCGCCACGCTCAGACGAGCGTGGAACGAGCGTCCCTGGTGAGCTGCCGGAGCAGTTCGAGTACGCCGTCGGGGCCGGCCACGACCAGGTCGGCGAGGTCGAGCAGGGCGCCCTGCTCGTCCGACGAGGAGCAGACCAGCAGGGTCGGCATCCCGGCCTCGCGCAGCTCCAGCACGGCCTCGAACGCCTCGATGTCGCCGAGGTCGTCGCCGGCGAACAGGAAGCCGCCCGCCTGCTGCTGTCGGGCCAGGTCATGGACGGCGTGTCCCTTGTTCATGCCGGGAGACCTGATCTCGATGACCTGGCGGCCGGGCTCGATGGCGAGGTCGTTGGCGGTGGCCAGTTCTGTCAGCAGCGGCAGCAGCCGCTCGAACGCGCCGGCCGGGTCGTCCATCCGCCGGGTGTGTACGGCGACCGCCAGCCCCTTCTCCTCGACGTACGCGTCCTCGGCGTGCGCCTTGCGGAGCGCGGCGGGCAGTGCGAGCTCGAAGCTCGCCAGGCCGTGAGGCGGTCGCGGCGACACCACGCGACGGCTGGTGGAGGACCAGCGCTCGTTGCCGTACTGGCCGAGCACGAACAGCTCACGCCCCGCGTCGCCGATCGTGGCGCCCACGTCGTCGAGGCCACCGAGCGCCAGGGCCTGGCGGGCCGGGCGGCCGGTGATCACCGCTACGGCACGCACCTGTTCCGCCAAGTCGACCAGCACCTGGGGTGCGTCGGGGTGGATCGCCGCGGCGGCCGGGTCGTCCACGATCGGCGAGAGAGTGCCGTCGAAGTCGAGGCCGACGATGGCGGTCGCGGCGACGCTGACGAGGTCGGCGTACCGCTGCTGGGCTTGCTCGGAGGTGAACTCCATGGAGTCCATGCAACCACGGGTGCGCGCGGCCGAAGCCCGGCGTACTGGCCCAAATCAGGCCGAAACCGGGCGAACTTCAGGCGAAATCTGCGGTCAGAATGACCGTCAGCCGGTCGCCCCGCATCGGGTCGACGGCGGTCCGGACCCGCTTGATGCCCAGGTCACGGGCGAGCAGCCGGGCCGCTTCGGCAAGCCGCTCCGGGTAGTAAACGGTGGACGACGGGATCGTGCCGTACCAGTTGTCCGAGGCAACAACCTGCCAGCCCGCGCCGGCCGCCTTGTCGGCGGTCGCCTTGGCGAGCCCGGTGACGTTGGAGTTGTTGTAGACCTCGACGTACACGTCGCGGCGGTTGACCGCCGGCTTCTTCGGCTTGGTGGGGGCCGAGGGCGTCTGCGTTGACGGGGTCGGGGTGGTCGCCGGTGTCTCACTGACGGTGGGCGACGGCTTGGAGACGGTCTGCAGGCTGTCGTCGCCGGAGTCGCGGGTGGCGATCAGAGCGATGCCAGCCATGGCGACGGCGATGATGCTGAGGATGACGACCGGCGAGGGAAATGCGACGCCTCGCTCGTCCCTGGTCATCTGCTGACTCTCAGACTTCGAAGCCCAACCGGCGTGCGGAGCGCTGACGCTGGCGCGCCGCGCGGAGCCGGCGGAGGCGGCGTACCAGCAGCGGGTCGGCCTCCAGCGCCTCCTGCTTGTCGATCAGGGCGTTGAGAACCTGGTAGTAGCGGGTGGACGACATGTCGAACTTCTCGCGAACCGCCTGCTCCTTGGCGCCGGCGTACTTCCACCACTGGCGCTCGAACTCGAGGATTTCACGGTCGCGCTCGGACAGGCTGGCAGCGCCGTCGGCGGTCACCTCGACGGCGTCGCCGTCGGAGAACGCATTCGCGGCATCCATGCGGGCCTCCCGGTCCAGTTCCATCAGCTCGTCTCGGTCGTGCATCCGCTCCCACCATAGGCGACGAACTACAACGATGTCATTCAAGCGCCGCGCGCGTCGCTCCCCACGCTTTGCCAACCAGTAGGGTGCCATGCCCGCGCAACCGACCCCGCATCCTTCCCCTGAAATCTTGGCGTGAGGTTATCCACAGGGCGACATTTGGCGGTGGGGCGGCGTCCTCTATGCCCGATAACCTGCGAGTGCGTTTCTGGTTCTGACGGCACTCGGGCGAAGGCAGGTTCGGCGATGGTACGACGGGGGACGGCCGCTGCGATCTGCGCCGCCGCACTGGTGCTGGCCGGCTGCAGTGACGACCCACCCGAGCCCAAGCCCCACGACCCGCCCTCGTCGTCGGAGCCGACGACCGCACCGCCCACCTCTGAGCCGCCCAAGGCGCAGACGCCTGAGGAAGCGATCCGGGAGTGGCTAGCTACGAGTTATGAAGCTCAGAAGTCTGGTGACACCACCGAACTTCGTGCGCTCGCACGTCCAGGGAGTTGTCACAAACTGGCCGATCGAATCGATCAGATTTATGCAGCCGGCGGCTGGGTCAAGCCCGCCAAGGAGCGCATCCTGTCCATCAAGCTTCGCGAGAAGCGCCCCGAGGGACGGCAGATCTACCGCGTGCCGACGACCACCGGGCCGTGGAGTGTCAAAGCAAGCGATGGTGCGGCGATCTCCAAGCGGACTGGCGGTGAGGCCACCTACCAGTTCGAACTGCGAGCGTTTGGGGGGCAATGGACGATGACGTCCTGCGGGAGCGTCGTCAACCCGGGAGCGACAGCATGATCCGTCTCCTGACAATGGTCACGCTTGTCACGGCGACCATCGCGATATCTGCAATCTCAACGACGCAGCCCGCCAACGCCTGTGAAGGCGGAGCACAGGCGAGCCTTGGCCAGGCGACCGCGGAATGCGTGATCGATGGCGGCCACGCTGTGAGCATGAGTCAGAGCGGTGACGGGCATGTCTACACCCTGCAGATCAGCTGTGACGCGTTCAGCGAGGACATCGACAGGTGCAAGTGGCTGTCGAGGTGCGGGCCCGACAACCCGCCGAACCACCTCTACACGCTCCTCCAGGACGGTGAACCGATCGGAGAGGTTTGCCTCAGCACTGACCAGGCCGGCCAGTTCGGTGAGATCACACCGGACCTGGTGCTCCGAGAGTTCAAGAGCCTGAATTGGCCGCGGGCGGACCTCGTCATCCAGCCCGCGGATAGGCGAACGCTGGTCAACTACGAGACGCTCTTCTACACGGCCCTTGCCGAGGCAGCGACCCAGACCATCACCCTGCTCGGACGCAGGGTCGTCATCGAGGCGACGCCGACGAGCTACGTCTGG
>NZ_QEOO01000046.1 GCF_003121585.1 Nocardioides speluncae | reverse complement strand
CGAACTCAACGACAGGCCCCGCAAACGCCTCGACTACGCTCGCCCCTCAGAGGCCATCCAAGACCTCTTGTTGCGTTGACCGCCCGAACTCGCCCTAGGTACCTAGTGAAACTGTCCTGGCCCGTCGGAAACTTCCAACGGGCCGGGACAGTTTCGGACGGGCAAGTCAGCCGCTAGGCGCCATCAGGGCGGAGATGTCGGACTCACCTGCACCGGTGTCCCGTGCTTCGACCGCCCGCAGCGCCGCCGCGCGGACGACGGGGAGGTCGGCTTCGGCGAGGACCAGTTCCAGGTCCTTGGCGACGGCGGCCACGGTGAAGTCGCCGCCGTCGTGGTCGCCGGTCTCGAGCCGCTCCCGCTTGGCGGTGACCAGCTTGCTGAAGTGCCCGGCGGCGAGTACGTCGAGCACGGCGGCTTGCGGTAGGCCGAGCCGGTCGCCGAGCGTGAGTGCGTCACGAACCCCGGCGGCCGCGACGCCTAGGGTGGAGTTTGCGACCAGTTTGAGCCCGGTCGCGGTGCCCAGCTCACCGGCGTGCCGGACTTCGCCGGCGAACGCGCCCAGCACCTCCCCCGCCGCCGCGACGTCGGCCTCGCTCCCGCCCGCGAGGACCAGCAGCGTGCCTCCCTGGACGGCCGGCACCGAGCCCAGTACCGGCGCCTCGACGTAGCGCAGCCCGGCGGCAGCGGCGGTGCCGGCGAACTCCACGGACTCGGCCGGCGCGATCGTGGCCACGTTGATCACCAACGTGTCCGGAGCCGCGTCGAGGGTGGCCAGCACGTCCCGGCTGGCCGGCCCGTCCAGCAGTGCGAGGAGTACGGCGTCGGCGCCGCGCGCGGCCTCGGCCGGCGTCGTACCAGCCGCAGCGCCGGCCACCGACCGCCCAGGCGAGCGGTTCCAGGTCGCGACGTCGTGACCGGCGGCGACCAGCCGCTCGGCCATCGCCGTACCCATCCGGCCGAGCCCGCAGACCGCGACCTTCATCGCGCGGCCTCGGAGCCGACCTCGCGGTCGAACGGGACGACGGCGAGCGCCTCGACCTCGAGCAGGAACTCGGGCTGGAAGAGCGCGCCAACCTGGACCGCGGTGCTGGCAGGGCGGTTCTCGTCCTCGATGGCGGCGATCCGGATCTCGCGCAGGGTCACGATGTCGGCCATGTCGGCGAGGTAGTAGTTCAGCTTGATCACGTCGAGGAAGGTGGCGCCCGCGGCGGCCAGGCTGAGCCGCAGGTTCTCGAAGACCTGCTCGGCCTGCTTGCGGAAGTCGCCCGCACCGACGAGGTTGCCGTCGGTGTCCCGGGAGACCTGGCCGGCGATGGCGACGATCCGTCCCTCGCCGACGACGCAGTTGCTGTACCCGGCGGCCTCGAAGACGCCTTCGGGCGCGTGATGACGCGTGATGTGTGAGGTCATGCGACAAGTCTGCAAGGTGTCCTGGCACGCGGCAAGCGCATCTATCGCATGCATCAGATGCGCATTCCGCATGACGGTGGATAGCCTGGGCGGCATGCAGACCACCGCCCTCCGCACCCTGGTCGAGGTGGCGCGGCTCGGCAGCATCAGTGCCGCCGCGGACACGCTCGGCTACACCCAATCCGCCGTCTCACGGCAGGTCCAGGCACTGGAGGCGGACACCGGCGCCCAACTGCTGGAGAGACTCCCCCGCGGGGTCCGGCTGACGTCGGCCGGCGAGGCGGTCGAGCGGCACGCGCGGGTGATCCTGCGCGAGGTCACCCGGCTTGCCGAGGCGGTCGCGGAGCCGGCCGCCGCGACCGCAACGCTGTCGGTCGGCGCCGTACCGTCCGCCGCCGCCGCACTGCTGCCGACGGTGTCGCACCGGCTGCGCCGGCATCACCCGGAGGTGCGGCTGCGGTTCGTCGAGGGCTTCACGCCCGACCTCGTCGGCCGGGTGGCCCGCGGTGAGCTCGACCTGGCGGTGGTCACCGACTACCCGCCCGGCCTGCCCTCCGCGGCGGGCGTGGTCCTTCACCACCTCGCCGACGACGAGGTCCTGGTCGGGATGCCGGCCGGCCACCGGCTGGCCGGGCCGACCCGCCGGGTCCGGCTCGACAGGTACGCCGACGACGACTGGGTCGAGGACTACCGCGGGTCCGCGCGGACCCTGGTCGAGGCCTGCGCCCGGGCCGGCTTCAGCCCGCGGATCGAGCACGAGTGCGGCGGCTGGACCGGCAAGCTCGGCCTGATCGCCGCCGGCGCCGGGGTCGGGATCGTGCCCGGCCTGATGGCCGGCTCGGTGCGCGCCGACGTCGTGTGCCGGCCGCTGGTGGATCCGCCGGTGCGCGGTGTGTACGCCGCCGTTCACGACGCCTCGGCCGGACTGCCGGTCGTGGCGGCGATGCTCGACGAGCTCACGGCGTGGCTGACCCCCTGAGAGTCCGATATCAGGCACGGAGATCAGGGGGCACGCACTAGGATCGCGGTGCAGCCGGAGTGGTGGAATTGGCAGACACGCAGGTTTTAGGTACCTGTGCCCTCGGGCGTGGGGGTTCAAGTCCCCCCTCCGGCACGCAGTCACCGAGGAGGAGCGCGCAACATGTCCCAGCAGCCGCCGTACGGCGAGAATCCCTACGGACCGTCGGCCTACGGCAATCCGCAGTACGGCTCGTCGCCCTACGGCACCCCTCCGGACTACCCGACCGCCCAGTACGGCGCCCCCCCGCCGCAGCCGCCCAAGAAGAAGGCCGGGCTGATCATCTTCCTCGTCGTCGGCGCGCTGCTGATCGCCGGCGGCGTCCTGGCCACCGTGCTGATCCTGGCCAGCCGCGATGACGACGACAAGGCCCAAGAGGGCTCGGACGACCCCACCAGCAGCGAGTCCGAGAACGCGCCGGACGACGGCCCGGGCGTGGACGGCGCCGGCTACACCTATGCGCTTCCCGAGGACTGGAACGACGTCACCGAGGACGCCCTCAGTGGCGACGTCCCCGGCACCGTCGACACAGTCTCGGCCTGGGGCAAGAAGCTCACCGGCGGCCGCGCCAACGTCATCGTGGAGACCGGCTCCGCCGGCAGCACCGAGGACGAGGAGGACCTGCGCGAGGACTGGGAGACCAACATGGCCTCCTCCAGCGGCGTCACCCCCGAGGAGATCGACGGCACCGAGATCGACGGCGAGGACGCGATCGGCGCCAAGATGGAGCAGACCACCGACAGCGGCGTCGACATCGTGCAGATCGCGTACCTGGTGATCGTCGACGGCACCCAGTACTCCATCGGGCTCAGCGCCAAGCAGGGCGACGACGACGCACAGGACCGGTTCGAGGAGATCCTCGGCAGCTGGAGCTGGGAGTAGGCCCGGGTCACAACCCGCGCCGGCCCAACTTGGTCAATTGAACAACGTGCCGAGATGACCTTCCCGAGGACCTCACCCAGGCCCTAGAGTCCGCGCCATGGATTCAGCGCTCACCACGATCGGGCTGCCGATCGCCCTTGCCTTCATCATGTTCGGACTCGGGCTCGATCTGACGGTTGACGACTTCAAGCGGGTCGGCAAGAACCCGAAGGCAGTCGTGGTGGCGCTGACCTGCCAGCTGCTCGTGCTACCGGCGGTCTGCTTCGGGCTGGTGAAGCTGTTCGATCTGCCGCCCCTGTTGGCGATCGGCATGATGCTGCTCGCCTCGTCGCCCGGCGGCACCACCGCCAACCTGTTCAGCCACCTGTTCCGCGGTGACGTCGCGCTCAACATCTCCCTGACTGCTGTCAACTCGCTCTTAGCGCTGATCACGCTGCCGCTGATCACCAACTTCGCGATCGACCACTTCGACCAGGGCGACTCGGTGTCACTGCCGTTCAACGAGGTCGTCCAGGTGTTCGCGATCGTGCTGATCCCGGTGGCGATCGGCATGTACGTCCACAACCGCGCGCCTGGCTTCTCCGCACGGATGGATAAGCCGGTCCGAATCGGTTCGGCGATCATCTTGGCCGTCCTGGTGCTCGGGATCATGGTCAGCGAGCGCGACAACATCGTCGACTACCTCGCCGACGTCGGCGTGGTCGCCGCCCTCTTCTGTGCGCTGAGCCTGCTGACCGGCTACTTCGTGCCGAAGGCGTTCGGCGTCACCGAGCGGCAGGCGATCGCGTCGTCGATGGAGATCGGCGTCCACAACGGAACGCTCGCGATCTTCGTCGCCGTCGAGGTGCTCGACAGCACCGAGGCGTCGGTCCCGGCCGCGGTCTACTCGGTGATCATGTTCATCTTCGCCGCTGCCTGGGGCTACACGATCAGCCGCCGGATCCACCGCGACATCGCCGCGGCCGACGAGGCTCCGACGGCCGAGGTCTAGTGCCGCGAGGGCTAGAGACCGGTCAGCACGTCGCCGACCAGCGGCGCGATCTCGCGCAGAGCGCGGCCGCGGTGCGAGATCTTGTCCTTCTCCTCGGCGGACAGCTGGGCGGAGGTCAGGCCGGCGCCGTGGTCGACCCCGGAGTGCTCCTCGGCGACGAAGAGCACGTCGTACCCGAAGCCGCCGTCGCCGCGCATCTCCCGGATCACCCGGCCCGGCATCTTCCCGTGTACGACGTGCTCGGACAGGCCGCCGGCGCCGACTGGGTAGCAGAACGCCACCGCGCACTCGAAGTGCGCACCCCGCCGCTCCTCCGGTACGTCGGTCAGCTGGGCCAGCAGCAGCTCGTTGTTGAGCTCGTCGGTCAGGTCCTTCTGGTCGGGCAGCGGCGGGCCGCTCCAGCGGGCAGACAGCACGCCCGGCATCCCGTTCAGTGCGTCCACGCACAGGCCGCTGTCGTCGGCCAGCGACGGAAGTCCGGTCGCGGCGACGCCGGCTCGTGCCTTCAGCAGGGCGTTGCCCTCGAAGGTCGGCTGGTCCTCGACCGGCTCGTCGTACGCGTCGACGTCGTCGAGGCCGAGCACCTCGATGTCGGGCGCGTGCTCGGCCAGGATCCGCTGCATCTCCTCCAGCTTCTTGACGTTGCGGGAGGCGAGGAAGACCTTGCTCACTGCCCCGCCCCCGCCCCGGCCAGCGCCTCGGCCTGCAACCGGGTCAGGTCGGCGCAGCCCTTCTCGGCCAGGGTGAGCAGCGCGTCCAGCTCGTCCCGGTCGAAGGCGGCGCCCTCGGCGGTGCCCTGCACCTCGACGTACTTCCCGGCGCCGGTCATCACCACGTTCATGTCGGTCTCGGCGCGCACGTCCTCCTCGTAGGGAAGGTCGAGCCGTGGCACCCCGTCGATGATGCCGACGCTGATCGCGGCGACCGAGCCGGTGAGCGGCTCACCGGTCAGCGCGCCGGCACCGCGCAGGTGCGCGACCGCGTCGGCGAGCGCGACGTAGGCGCCGGTGATCGCGGCGGTACGGGTGCCGCCGTCGGCCTGGAGTACGTCGCAGTCGAGCACGATCGTGTTCTCGCCGAGCGCCTTGTAGTCGATCACCGCGCGCAGCGACCGGCCGATCAGCCGGGAGATCTCGTGGGTGCGGCCGCCGATCCGGCCCTTGACCGACTCGCGGTCCGAGCGGGTGTTGGTGGAGGCGGGGAGCATGGCGTACTCCGCGGTGACCCAGCCGAGGCCGGAGCCCTTGCGCCACCTCGGCACGCCTTCGGTGGCCGACGCCGCGCAGAGCACCCGGGTGCGGCCGAACTCGACCAGGACCGAACCGGCGGCGTGGTCCAGCCAGTTGCGGGTGATTTTCACCGGGCGGAGCTCGTCGTCGGCTCGCCCGTCTGCGCGCGGCGCAGCGGTGGAAGTGCTCGTCATGCGGAGGAGACTAATGCCGAACCGCCCCATGTCGGGCAACCGGGCGCGGCTTCAACCCCGTCAAGGGGGTGTGAGGAGACCACATGAGAGCAACTGACCGCGACGCGGAGTTCGTCGAGTTCGTCGCCGAGCACCGACCGGTCCTGATGCAGGCCGCCCGGCTGTTGACCGCCGGAGACCACGCGCAGGCCGAGGACCTCGTCCAGACGACCCTGACCAAGCTCTACGTGCAGTGGCCGAAGGTACGCCGCAGCGACAACCCCGTGGGCTACGCCCGCCGCTCGCTCACCCACGTCTTCATCGACGAGGGCCGGCGAGCGTTCCGGAGCCGGGAACGGGTGGTCGCCGAGCCGCCCGCACCTGATGCGCGCCGCGAGGAGCAGGTCGCCGACGACCACGAGCTGCGGGCGTCGGTGCTCGACGCCCTCGGCGGGCTTCCACCGCGGCAGCGCGCGGCCGTCGTACTCCGGCACTGGTTCGACCTGGACGTCGACCAGACCGCCCGCATCCTCAACTGCAGCACCGGCACCGTGAAGTCGCAGACCGCCAAGGCGCTGCGCCACCTGCGTGCCAGCCTCGAGCCCGCCGTCACCTTGAAGGAGATCCCGTGAACGACACCGACCTGAACGACCTGCTCCACACCGCCGGCCGGACCGACGGCACCGACTCCTTCGACGCCCGCGCCGACCTCGCCCGCGGCCGCCGGGCACTGGCCCGGATCCGGCGGCGCCGGGTCGCCGGCGGCGTACTCGGGCTGGCCGTGGCCGGCGTCATCGGCACCACCGCGGTCCGCGAGTACGCCGGCGACGACACCCCCACGGCAAGGCAGGAGCAGCAGTCCTCGTCGGGCGTCGAGGCGGTCCGGCTGGTCAGCCAGCCGCTGGATGCCGGGAGCTACCGGTTCGGCAAGGTGCCGGACGGGTGGTCGGTGCAGGGCGAGAACGCCTTCCGAGTCACCATCGCCAAGGACGGCGATCCCGACACCCACCCGGACAGCTTCATCGGCAAGCTGGTGATCATGCTGGACAGCAACGCGCCGGCTGGCGACGAGGTGACCCACCACAACGGGCGCGAGTTCTGGGTCAACAGCGATGGCGGCGGCGACCACACCTCGATCAGCACCCTGACCCGGGACGGCGAGCCCGCGGGCACGATCCTGGTGCAGTTCCCCAACGACGCCGGGTGGGCAAAGCTGACGATGCTGGAGTTCCTGGACAGCGTCGAGGTGCTGGAGGGCGCCCAGCCCAGCGTGGGCTAGCCGATCGGGTCGAGTGCGGTGGTCGGCCTTGCTGGCTGAGCGGGCGCCTTGATAGGTGCCCGGCGCGGCTGTGGGGCGACCACCGACCTGGCCTCCGACAGCGCCATCCGGGCCGCCCACGGGCCGAGGTCACGGGCCCGGCGGCCGACCCACGGTGCACCTTCGGTAACCATCCAGGCCAGATCGGAGCGCCAGCTGGGCTCGTAGCCGCCGTCGCGCTCGGCCGACGGCGGCTCGAACACGATCCCCCGCTCCGCGAGCATGTCGGTGTAGACCCGGGCCAGGGCGCGATGGCCGAGCTCGGACGGGTGCAGCCGGTCGATCGACCAGAACTCCCGCGTCCACACCTCCGGCCGCATATCGAGGTCGATGCACAGTGAGCCGAAGCGCGCGTTGATCTCGTCGTACGCCTCGTTGACCGCCTCGATCCGCTGCCACATCGGCCGGCGCAGGAAGCCCGGCAACCCGAAGATCCGGCCGTGGTCGTGGAAGCGGGCGGTCAGCAGCACCGCACCCAGGTCGTGCATGGTCTCCGCGCAGTGGAGCAGGTCGCGGCGGATCCGCACCGGGTCCCAGTTGGACCGCATCGTGTCGTTGACCCCGACGATCAGGCTGACCACGTCGGGCTGGTGGGCAACGGCGTCGGCCAGCTGCTCGTGCCGCACCGACAGCGCGGTGGCGCCGGTCGCCGAGAGGTTGCAGTAGGACACGTCGTACGACGTACGCATGGCGTCGGCGAGCAGCTTCGCCCACCCGCGCCAGCCCCCGGGAACCGGGTCGCCCACGCCGTAGGTGGTGCTGTCGCCGAGCGCCGCGAAGCGGAGGTAACCGGTACCAGCGGTCATGGCACACAGCGTGGCGGCCTCGCGTACGTCGCGCCCGCGTCGCGGTGACGTGTCCCGGAACGTTGGGAGAACGCCGGGGACCGCGAGCGCAGCGAGCTTGGTCTCCGGAACGGGCCATCAGCCCGCCGAAGGCGGCCCACGCCTTCGACGGGCCGAAGGCCCAGTTACTTCACCTCGGCCCGCAGCACCCGCCAGATGCCGATCGCCAGCGGCAGCCCAAGCCAGAAGGCACCCGAGACCAGGAGGTGCGCGAAGTCCTCCCCATCCATGTTCGTCATCTCGTAGAGCGGCCCCTGCGCCGTCTGGAAGTCGATCCACGGCAGCAGGTCCTCGAACCAGCCGATCAGCGCCGCGCCGATCGCGAACAGCGTCGGCAGGATCCACTTGTAGGCGAAGAAGGCGACGATCGCGGCCGGGGAGTTCAGCAGCAGCGTCGCCAGCGCGAAGCCGCCCAGCATCGCCAGCGACTGGGTGATCACGAAGCCGGTGAGGCCCTCCCAGCCGAAGCGCCAGGCCATCTCGCCCTCCATCGCGCCGTACAGCAGGTTGACGACGGCACCGACCACGAGCGCGAACGCAATGATCACGAAGGTCCAGGCGAGTCCCGCGACCATCTTCGCCATGATCACCCGTAACCGGTGCGGGGACAGCGCGAACGTGGTCATCCCGGTGCGCTGGCTCCACTCGCTGGTGACCAGCAGGATCCCGAGGACCGGCAGTAGCACGCTGGTGACGAACGCGATCGCCGCCACGAAGTCCTCGTAGGCGAACTCGACGTTGTCGTTGACGACACCGACGATCGTCATGATCGCCAGCGTGATCACGGCCAGGATGCCCATCGACATCAGCAGCCAGAAGCCCGAACGGGTGTCGTAGGACTTGCGCAGCTCCACGCCGACCAGCCGCAGGAACGGCGGGTTCCTCGTCTGGGAGACGTCGAGCGTCATCGGCTCCTGGAACTCGTCCTTGGTCAGTACAGCGCTCATCACTTGACCTCTGCCCGGAGCACTCGCCACAGGCCGATCGCAAGCGGCAGCACCAGCCAGATCAGCGAGGTCACGACCAGCTGGGCGGCGTCGTTCTTCGCCCACTCCCACTCGCCGAGCGGCAGCTGGGCGTCACCGAAGTCGACCCAGGGCTGGATGTCGTTGATCCACCCGACCAGCTCGGCGCCGATCGCGAACAGCGTCGGCAGCACGAAGCTGTAGACGAAGTAGACGACGATCGCACCGGGCGTGTTGAGCAGCAGCGCCGCCAGCGCGAAGCCGGTCAGCACGCCGAGGACCTGCAGGATCGCGAAGCCGGCGAGTCGCTCCACGCCGAAGTCCCAGTCGGCCGTGCCACCGAAGGCGCCGAACAGCGCATTGGCGACCGTGCCGAGGACCAGGGCGACCGCGACCGACGCGATCGCGATGGCGACCACGCAGGCCAGCTTCGCCGCGATGATCCGCCAGCGGTGCGGCTCCAGCGTGAACGTCACCATCGCGGTGCGCTGCCCCCACTCGCTGGTGAGCGAGAGGATGCCGAGGATCGGCAGCAGCAAGCCGATGGAGTACGTCGTGCCGGCGATGAAGTCGGCGTACTTGATGTTGATGTCCTGGGTCAGCCCCACGATCAGCTGGATCGTCATCACGATCGCGGTGAGCGCAGCCATGCTGATCACCAGCCACAGCCCGGCCCGGGTGTCCATCATCTTGCGCAGCTCGACACTCACCAGCCGCAGGAACGGCGGATGCTTGGTGTGCGAGGTATCGAGGGCCGGCAGCTCGTGCCCGCCCTTGGTGAGTACGGCGCTCATGCCGGCGCCACCTGCCCGAAGTCCTCGCGCTGGGTGTCGGCGGTGAGCTCGAGGAACATGTCCTCCAGGCCACCGTCGGCCGGACGAAGCTCGATCAGGGTCACGCTGTTGGCGGCTGCGATCTTGCCGACCTGCAGCGCCTCGGCGTCGACCCGGTAGCCGTCGCCGACCGGGGCCGGGTGCAGGCCGCTGGCCACGAGCGCGTCGAGCAGCTGCTCGACCTCGACGGCCTTGAAGAACGTGCCGGTGGACTGCAGCAGCTCGGCCGGGGTGCCCTCGGCGACGATCTTGCCGCGGCCGATCATGATGATGTCGTCCGCGATCTGCTCGACCTCGTTGAGCAGGTGGCTGGACAGCAGCACGGTGCCGCCGCGGTCGGCGTACCCCTTGAGCAGGCCGCGCATCCAGCGGATGCCGGCCGGGTCGAGGCCGTTGGCCGGCTCGTCGAGGATCAGCACCGACGGGTCACCGAGCAGCGCGTGCGCGATGCCCAGGCGCTGCCGCATACCGAGCGAGTAGTTGCGGACCCGGCGCTTGCCCTCGGCGCCGGACAGGCTCACGAGCTCAAGCATCTCGTCGACCCGCGACATCGGCAGACCCATGGTCTTGGCGCCGATGGTGAGCACCTCGCGGCCGGTGCGGCCGGCGTGCTGCGCGGATGCGTCGAGCAGGACGCCGACGTGGCGCCCCGGGTTGGGAATGTCGTGGTACTTGTGTCCCCCGATGGTGGTCTGACCATGGGTGGCGGGCGTCAGGCCCACCATCACGCGCATGGTCGTGGTCTTGCCGGCGCCGTTGGGTCCGAGGAATCCGGTCACCCGCCCTGGGCGGCAGACGAAGCTGATGTCGTCGACGGCCGTAAAGGCGCCGTACTTCCTAGTGAGGTTCTCGACTTTGATCACGGGAGCAACTCTGCCCGAGCCCTGCGAATGTGGCATTGGTCTGCGGGCGTGTCGCTGGGCAGACCAAAGTAGGGGCCGGCTGCCACCTGTGGCCTCATGTGCCGGGCGCCGCGAGGGCCCTAGCCTGTGCCTGTGGATCGACCGGAGCCCCAGGACTACCAGCCGCGGCTGACGTGGTGGCGGCATACCTGGCGGATGCTGCTCACGGTGTCCATCAGCCTGCTGGCCTGGGCGCCGATCGCGCAGGCGCAGTGGCGCCAGGACCCGCGGCTCCTCTGGGCCGATCTCGCGCTCGGCGCGATGGCGTACGTCGCGGTGTTCTGGCGGCGGCGGTGGCCGGTGCCGATCGCGATCTCGACCAACGCGGTCTCCATGCTCTCCGGGATCGCGGCAGGTCCGGCAACGCTGGCCGCCGTGTCCATGGCCACTCACCGGCGCTGGCGGCACCTGATCGTGCTGGCTCTGGTCGTGGTCGGGTCGTCGACCGGGTTCGCGATCATCCAGCCCAACGTCGACGACACGCCGCTCTGGCTCAACATGGTCATCTCCATCGTGTTCACCGCGGCTGCGCTCGGCTGGGGGATGTACATCGGCTCCCGCCGCGAGCTGATCGAGACCCTGCACCAGCGGGCCGAGCGGGCGGAGACCGAGCAGGAGTTCCGGGTCAGCCAGGCCCGCGCCAACGAGCGCGCCCGGATCGCGCGCGAGATGCACGACGTACTCGCGCACCGGATCTCGCAGGTCTCGATGCACGCCGGCGCGCTGGCGTTCCGCGACGACCTCGACGCCGACCAGATGCGCAGCAGCGCCGGGATCATCCAGGAGAAGGCCAACGAGGCGCTGACCGACCTGCGTGCCGTCCTCGGCGTACTCCGCGATCCGGCCACCGGCGAGCTGCGCAACCAGCCGCAGCCGACCATGGCCGACGTGCCCGCGCTGGTCGAGGAGGCGCGCGACTCCGGCATGAACGTGGAGTACGACGACCTGCTGGGCGACACGACCGGGATGCCGGACGTGATCGGGCGGACGGTCTATCGGATCGTGCAGGAGGGCCTCACCAACGCCCGCAAGCACGCACCCGGCGCCCTGGTCGAGGTCCGGGTCAGCGGCACCCCTGAAGCCGGCGTCGACGTACTGCTCCGCAACCCGATGGGATTCGGCCACCCGGCGCCGCCGCGGTCCGGCCTGGGCCTGATCGGGCTCGCCGAGCGCGCCGCGCTCAACGGAGGTCGGCTCGAACACACCCGCGACGGCTCCACCTTCGTGCTGCACGGCTGGATACCGTGGGCGGTATGACCTCGGGCTCGACCATCCGTGTCCTCGTCGTGGACGACGACCCACTCGTCCGATCGGCACTCGGGCTGATGCTCGGCGGGCAACCCGACCTCGCGGTTGTCGGCGAGGCCGAGAACGGCCGCGACGGCGTGGCCAAGGCCGCCGAGCTCCGGGCCGACGTCGTACTCATGGACATCCGGATGCCGGTGTTGGACGGCCTGGAGGCGACCAAGCAGCTGCACTCCGCGCCCAACCCGCCGCGGGTGATCGTGCTGACCACGTTCGACGCCGACGACTACGTGGTCGGCGCGCTGGCGGCCGGGGCCGACGGCTTCGTGCTCAAGGACACCCCGCCCGCCGAGATCGTGGCCGCGATCCGCAAGGTCGCCGACGGCGAGCCGATGCTGTCGCCGTCCGCGACCGCCACCCTGATCCGCCGGGTCCGCACCGACGCCAGCGCCGACCGGGCCGCGACAGCCGAGGCCAAGCTGTCGTCGCTGACCGAGCGGGAACGCGAGGTCGCCATCGCCGTCGGCCGTGGCCTCAGCAACGCCGAGATCGCCAAGGAGCTGTTCCTCTCGGTGCCGACCGTGAAGGCCCACGTCTCGAAGCTGTTCGAGAAGCTGCACGCCACCAACCGGGTCCAGATCGCCATGTGCGTCCACGACGCCGGCCTGGTCTGAGCGCTAGGCCGGGATAGTCCAGAACGTTTGACATCACTTTGCGCCCGAAAATGATGTCAAACGTTCTGGACTATCCGGGCGCTGCGCCTCAGAGGTCGTAGGTTGCGCCGGTGCGGGCGAGGTCGATCGGGCCGGTGTACGCCGCGCGGGCCTCGCCGTAGGGGATCTGGGGGTCGTGCCAGGCGGGGATGTGGGTGAGGACGAGGCGGCCGACTCCGCCGCGGGTGGCGGTCTCGCCGCACTCGCGGCCGGTGAGGTGCAGATCGGCGGGGTTGTCGTGGCCCTCGAGGAACGACGCCTCGGCCAGCAGCAGGTCGGCGCCGGCGGCCGCACGCTCCAGCCCCTTGCAGGCGCCGGTGTCGCCGGAGTAGGCGAGCACGCCACCGCCGGCCGAGATCCGGAAGCCGTACGCCGGCACCGGGTGCACGACCGGGATCGGCTCGACCGAGAACGGGCCGAGCCGGATCGGGCCGGGCGGCGCCTCGTCGTACTCGCGGAAGTCGAAGACCTCGGTCATACCCGGACCCGGCTCCAGGTCGTAGGCGCGGGTGATCCGACCCTCGACCCCGACCGGCCCCCACACCGGGATCCGCGACTGCTGCCCGTCCGGGTGGTAGCGGCGCAGCACGTAGTAGCCACACAGGTCGACGCAGTGGTCGGGATGCAGATGGCTGAGGAACACCGCGTCGATCGCGAGCGGGTCGACGTACCGGTGCAGCACGCCGAGGGCGCCGTTGCCGAGGTCGAGCAGGATCCGCCAGGTGCGCCCGTCGGGCCCCTCAGCCTCGAGCAGGTAGCAGCTGGCGGGCGAGTCCGGTCCAGGGTAGGAGCCCGAGGAGCCGATCACGGTGAGCTTCATGCCAGCCCCTCCCCCGCCAACCCGCCGGCGAACTGGCTGGCGACCGCGAGCTCGGGGCCGAGGAACCGGCGCCCGATCGACTCGAAGTCGCCAGGCTGGCCCGTGGTCAGGAAGGTGTACGACGGGGCGCCGCGCTGCTCGTCGTCCGGGGCCATCAGCTCGCTGCGGACCAGGAGCTTGTAGACGTCCTTGGCGCACTCCTCGGCACTGCTGACCAGCGTGACCTGGTCACCCATCACGTAGGAGATGACGCCGGTGAGCAGCGGGTAGTGGGTGCAGCCCAGGATCAGGGTGTCGACGCCGGCCGAGACCAGCGGGTCGAGGTACTCGTGGGCGACCTTCACCAGGTCGTCACCGCCGGTCACGCCCTGCTCGACGAACGGCACGAACCGCGGACATGCCTGGGTCAGCAGGGTGACGTGCGGCGCCGCGGCGAAGGCGTCGTCGTAGGCCATCGACTCGGCGGTGGCCTCAGTGCAGATGACGCCGATCCGCCCGGTGCGGCTGGCCGCGACCGCGCGCCGGGTGGCGGGCAGGATCACCTCGACCACGGGTACGTCGTACCGCTCCCGCGCGTCGCGCAGCATCGCCGCACTCGCCGAGTTGCAGGCGATCACCAGCGCCTTCACTCCCCGGTCGACGAGATGGTCGAGACACTCCAGCGCGTACTCGCGGACCTCGCCGATCGGCTTCTCGCCGTAGGGCTGCCGGGCGGTGTCGCCGACGTACAGGATCGACTCGTGGGGCAGCTGGTCGATGACCGAGCGCGCCACGGTGAGTCCACCGAAGCCCGAGTCGAAGATGCCGATTGGTGCGTCTGCCACGAAAGGAGAGGCTAGACGTATCCGGCCCTCACCCGCGCGCGATAGCGACTGAGGTCACCTGAGACGGCCGCCACGTGCACCCATTACGCTGCGAGGACCCTGCCCTCGGAAGGACTCCACCCATGCGCCTCCGCTTCCTGCGGCCCGCGATCGCGGCCACCGCACTCGCCCTGATGATCCCCACCTCCGCCGCCACTGCAGCACCCGAGCCGGACGGCCTCTCCTGCCTCGACCCGGCCGTCACCGGCAATGTCGAGGAGCAGCTCGTCGACCGGCCACAGCCACAGGAGCTCATCGAGCGCGGTGGGTACGCCGGCCGCACGCCCGCCTTCACGACCGCGCTCTGCCGCGCGAGCGACCTGCCTGCCGCCCGCGCGGTGGTGCGCTCCCACGCGGCCAAGTTGTGGGAGTTCGCGGTCGACCGCGCCCAGGGCCGCGTGGTGGCCGGCGACCTGTCCGCGGGCGACGACCGGCCGCTGTACTGGACCCGGCTCCAGATCACCCGCGCGCTGCGCCAGTACACCCCGTCCTTCGCCCTGACTCCTGAGTCCCGGGCCCTGTTGATCACCGACGTCGACCGGATCTCCCGCGGCCAGGACGACATCCGGTTCTCGCAGAGCCGTCGGGTCAAGCGAGTGCTGATCAGCGGCTTCGATCCGTTCCTACTGCCGCAGAAGATCACCAACAGCAACCCGTCCGGCGCCGGTGCGCTCGCCCTCGACGGCCACACGGTCAGTACGCCGGCCGGCCGGGCCCGGATCGAGGCGGTGCTGCTGCCGGTGCGCTGGCGCGACTTCGCCGACGGCATGGTCGAGCGCAGCTTCGCGCCGTACCTGCGCCAGGTCGATCTCTTCTCCACCACCAGCCAGGGCCGGGTCGGCAGGTTCGACCTGGAGGTCAACAACGGCGTCTGGCGCGGTGGCTTCATCGACAACGAGGGCGTCTGCTACCGCGGCCGGGCGCTGGTCAGGGAAGGCTTCCCGACCGTCACCCCGCAGCCCGAGTGGACCCGCTCGACCCTGCCGTTCGCGGCGATGACGCCGGTCCAGGGCGCCTTCCCGGTCGTCGAGAACCACAGGGTCGTCGAGGTACCCGGGGACACACCGGAGGAGCCGGTCACGGTGACCTGTCCGGCAGCCCCGAGCCCGGGTACGGCGCAGCCCAACGGGCCGACCCCTGGCTCCCAGGCGCGTCAAGGTGGCGGCGGCAACTACCTGTCGAACGAGAGCGCCTACCGCGCCACGCTGGTGCGCGACGCGCTCGGCCTGCACGACCTGCCCGGCGGCCACATCCACACGCCGGTGCTGGAGGGCCTCGGCGACCCCGCCGTCGAGATCACCAACCCGACGTTCGAGGCCAACCGCACCGCGATCGCCGACCAGGTCCGCAAGCTCCTGATCGCGGCCGTGGGTTCACTGGCCGACTAGGAGGACTTCACGCCGAGGTCACGCCGCCACGCGACCGTGGCGGTGTGACCCTCGCGCGTACGGCGGCAGCAGTCGCACTCACGGTCGCGGTCGGCCTGACCATGCCGACCGTGGGTCTCGACCCTGTCGCTGCCCGACCTACTCGACCGGCGGGTCCAGTGCGGCACGTGCTCGCGATCTCGGTCGACGGGCTGCGGCCCGCCACGCTGGAGCGGCTCGGCGCCACGCGTGCCCCGGCGTACCACCGGATGCTGCGCGAGGGCGCCGGCACCCTCAACGCCCGCTCGGCGGTCGAGCGCACCACCACGCTGCCCAACCACACCGGCATGCTGACCGGGCGGCCGGTCGCCCGTGCGCGCGGCGGCCACGGAGTGGCCGAGAACAACGACGGCGGCGGCACCGTGCACGCCGCCGCCGGCGAGCACGTCGGGTCGGTCTTCGACGTGGTGGCGGCGAGCGGCGGCCGGACCGCGCTGTTCACGGCAAAGGACAAGTTCGCGCTCTTCCGGCGCAGCTGGGGCCGCTCGATCGACCGGTTCCACGTCGACGAGGACAACGCCGCGCTGGTCCGGGCGGTGCGGACCGAGCTGGTCACCCGGCCGCGACGGCTCACCTTCCTGCACCTGTCGCTGCCGGACCGCGCCGGCCATGCCCACGGCTTCACCTCGGCCGCCTACGTGGCCGCGGTGCGGCGTACCGACCGGCTGCTCGGCTCGCTGCTGGCGACGGTACGGCGGCACGCCTGGCTCCGCGACCACCTCGTGGTGGTGCTGACCGCCGACCACGGCGGTACGACTCACGGCCACACCGATGCCGCGGCGCTGAGCAACTACCGGGTGCCGTTCCTGACCTGGGGCGCCGGTGTCTCGAGGGGCCGCGACCTGTACGGCCTCAACCCCGAACTGGACCGCCCCGGCACTCGTCGGCCGGGCTACACCGGCGACCAGCCGGTCCGCAACGGCGACCTGGCGAACCTGGTGTGCGACGTACTCGGACTGCCGTCGGTCCGTGGCAGCCAGCTCAACGCCGGCCAGCGGCTCGACCTGCGCTGATCAGCTCAGCCCACCGCGTCCTGGCAGGCGGCCAGCGCCGCGTCGAGCGCGACCTGCCACCGGGCCGGACCACCCCGGTGCCCGGCGGTGTGCAGTGCCTGCACCGCCTGGTCCATCTCGGCGAACTCGGGCTCGGACCGGGCCGCGCGCGCGGACTCGATGATCGCCCGGTCGAGCAGGAGCACCGCGGCGGCGTACCGCGCGCCGGTGCTCACCGTCGTCGCCTCCTCTGCCTTGTCGGTCAGGTCGCAGGCCGCGGCAGCGTAGCCACGGGCCCCGGTCTCCCGCTCCTCGTGGGCGGACTGGTTGGTGGCGACCACGATCGCGACGAACCCGATGCTTGCGACCAGGAGTGCGCCGAACGCGACCCGCCTGCGCTTGCCGTGGTCGGACGCCGCCGCCGTGGCCGCGGCGGCCCGCTTGCGCGGGTCGCCGCTGGCCCGGGTGGCACTTGCGCCGCGTCCCATCCGCGTCACGGCCTATCCGAGGATGCCCCGCGGGCGGCCTGGGTAGGACCGCGGGTCATACGGGTCGGTCCCGTGAGCCTGCTCCTTGGAGTTGGAGTGGCCGTCACCGTCGATGTCGTTGTCGCAGACGTTGCCCTTGCCGTCGCGGTCGAGGTCCGCCTGGTCGGGGTTGGGCTGCTTGACACAGTTGTCGCGGCTGTCGGCGACACCGTCACCATCGCGGTCGACGCCGGGAGCGGTGTGGACGACGGTACGGCGGTCGGTCGCGATGACCTCACCGTCGTCCTCCCACTCGATCCGCAGCTCGTGCGAACCGGTCGGGACGGTGACGTCGATCGCGAAGGTGTCGAGCTCGTCGCTCGTGTCGACGTCCTGGCTGGCGGCGAGCGTGCCGTCGACGTACACCTTGACGTGCTCGGTCGCCGGGATCGGGCAGCCGTCGGCGCCGTTGCCGGGCTCGTTCGGGCACAGGTCGTAGCGGTCGGCCACGCCGTCGCCGTCGGTGTCCGGGCAACCGGTCGGCGCCGGCCCGACCACCGACGGGCAGCGGTCCTCACCGTCCGGCACCCCGTCTCCGTCGCCATCGCCGGAGACGCTCGCCAGCGTGGCGGTGAGGGTGTACGTCGTGCTGGGCACGCCCACGACGAGGTACGGGTCGACCTCGATATTGAGCTGGCCCTGGACGTTCTCGAGGAGCAGCCGCTCGGGCTGGCCGCTCGAGGCTGCCGAACCGGTTGCCGCACCCGTCGCGTACAGGTCGAGGTCGCTGGCGTCGCCCCAGCCGAGCAACAGCTCCACGTCGCTGCGCTCGGGAACGTTCAGGGTGAACGTGTGACGATTGCCGGTCACCACCCCCAGCGAGGTGCTGGCCGCCGTGAACGTGTTGCCCCCGGTCCGCTCCAGGACGATCGTCTCCAGGACGCTCCCGGCGGCCGAGTCTCCGGAGCCCGTGGTGGTCCCGGAACCGGGCGCCGCCGCGGCCGTCGTACCCGCGGGCGCGGCGACGCCCACCCACCCGGCGTCAGGAGCGCGATCGTCGGTCACGATCGTCCAGATCTTGTTCGGCGTGGTGAAGCCGGAGAGCGCGAACACGTCGTACGGCGCGGTCACCTTGGCGTTCGCCAGATAGCTCCGCGGGATGTGGAACGTCACCGTGTTCGCGGACGCGTCCCAGCTCGACCAGTCGCTCGGCACGATCTGCTCCATCGAGTGGTCGGCGGTGATCACACCGGCCTCGCCAACCTTGGAGTCGAACTGCCGGCCGTCGATGCTGATGCTGTACTGCGGGAGGCTGGGGACGCCGCTCGGCCAGAGCTTCTTCACCCTGACGGTGGCCGTGACCTCGAGGGCTGAGACCTCGACCTGGATGTTCTCGATGTCGCTGAGGTCGGACGTCGCGTCACCCCCGGGGTCGTCGTACGACGCCGTGGGCGAGGTCGGCGGCGCGTCGATCGGCCGTCGCTCGACCGTGCCGCTGACCTGGACCCGCCCGTCGGAGGTCTCCGCACCATGATCGGGCGTGGCCACGTTGAGGACCGGATGGTGGGTGTCCACCGGCTCCGGCGTCCAGTCGGTCCGCTCCCCGGGCAGCAAGCCGAGGTCGGGCTGTGGGCAGTCCCAGACCGACCCCGTCGAGGAGGCGTAGAGGTGGTGGTCGGGGTGCTGCACCTGGAAGGAGTTGGTCCCGTCGCCCGCGACGTCGTTGGGCTCGAGCTTGTCCGCCTCGGTGACCGCGCCGTTGCCGTCGACGTCGAGGTAGTTGCTCATCCGGGTTGCGAACGCCTCCACGTTGAGCGTCGAGACGCACTTGTTCTGCCCGGGCGGGTCGTAGCTGTAGGCCATGATGTCGTTCGTCGGCACCGGCCCCCACGCGCCTTCGGCGCCGTCGCCCACGTGGCCCAGCGTCAGGCAGTGGCCGGTCTCGTGCAGCACCAGGTCGAACAGCGAGAAGGCATCCGTCGTACCCGGCACGGGATCGACAGCGCCGTTGACGGAGAAGCAGACGTTGCCGCCCGCGCCGCCGCAGTCCTCGACGTAGATGCCGCCGCCGTCACCGTGGTGGCCGTCGTAGCCGGGCATGCCCTCCCAGGTCTCCATCGAGAACGGGTTGGGGATGCTGTGGCACGGCACGCCGTTCTCATCGAGAATGCCGAGCTCCTTGGTCAGCCACAGCGGGTCCGCGCCGATGCCCGCACCGCCGACCGGGTTGGTCGCGATGATCACGATCTCGGGGTCGTAGAGCGGGAAGGTGCTGACCTCCTCGCCCTCGACCAGGCTGACGATGCTGGGCGAGATGCGGAAGTCCACACCGTCGCGAAGCCAGTCCAGGCCCATCTCGTCGGCCAGGTAGTGGATGCCACCTTCCCAGGCCTCGGCTGCCTGCCGCACGATCCGCAGGTCGCGCTCGGCTGTCGGCGAGGCCGGCACCAGCACCGCCACGTCGACCTTGGGCGAGTCCAGGGCGTTGAGACCGACCTTCGCGTGGTAGCAGGTATTGGCGGGGTTCTCCCGGCTCATGTCCTTGATGCACCCGGGCGGCAGGTTGCCGTCACCGAAGAACGGGCCGACGTACTCGTCGGACGGACTTGCCTGCGCGAGCGGCGTCATCATCGACGCCGCCCCCAGGATCGACATCATCGCGACCAGCAACGAAAGCAGAAGAGACAGACGCACGCGCACAGGCGTTCCTTTCGCTCGCAGCCCCGGACGTGGATCGACGACCGGGCGACTACTTGTGGCGGCACACTAGACACTGACACTGTCCAAGCGTGGCCACTGGCCGCATCCGGCCAGCGGTATCTCAGAGCCAGCCCCGTCCGGCGGCACGAACTCCCGCAGCGAACCTCGAGTCGACCCGGAGCTCGTCCATCAGGTCCTTGATCCGGCGGCGCACCGTCCTCTGGCTCACCCCGAGGTGGTGGGCAATGGCGACCTCGGTCATGCCCGCGGCCAACAGGTGGGCCAGCTGCCGGAGATCGCCCTCCGAGGTGCCGGCCAGCAGCAGCTCGTCGTCGGTCTGCGGCTTCAGCTCGGCGGCGTGTTCCCAGACCGAATCGAACAACGCCAGCAACGAGTCGAACAGCACCGAGCGACGGACGATGATGGTCGCCTCGGGAGTCTCGTCACCGGCGTGCAGCAGGGGCAGCATCGCCCATTCGCGGTCGATGAGCGCGAGCTTGAGCGGCACCCGTGCCACCCGCCCCTGCTCCCCCGCCGCGATGCCCTGCAGGATCCGGCGCACGTGGTCGGGCTCCTCCAGCAGCGACCGGTCGAAGACGGTCCGCAGGCGCAGACCCGCCTTCAGCCGGACCGCCTGCCGGCTCGTCGTCTCGTTGATGTCCGCGGCGTACGGCGGCCGGTCGAAGACCGCGATCTCCTCGCGAGCGCTGCTGATGACCTGCAGGAACAGCTGGCGGACCGAGCCCTCGCCCGAGACGATCTCCACCAGCTCGCTGGGGTCGTCGCCCTGCGTGACGCGCCGGACGCGGGCCGCCAGCTCCGCCGTACTGGTCCGCACCGCCTGGAGCGCACTCATCTGCTGGGCGATCAGTACCTCGATGGCGTACTCGGGAGGCGCGACCACGAACTCCTGCTCGGGACCCGCCAGCCGGCGCAACAGGCCCTTCTCCACCAGCGTGTCCAAGGCCTGGCGCAGCAGCTCGGGCTTGTCGGGACTTTCGGCGATCACCGCGGTGAGTGACATCCGGCCGCGGCTGACCAGCATCTCGTAGGTGTGTTCCTCGATCCTGCTGAGCCCCACCGCCTCGAGCACGGGGGCTCCTAGAGCCAGCCGTGGCGGGTCGCCTGGGCGCCCAGCTGGAACCGGCTCTGAGCGCCGAGCATCTCCTGCAGCCGGGCGACGCGGCGGGCGACGGTGCGCTCGCTGACGCCAAGCTCGCGGGCGATCGACTCGTCGGTGAGGCCGACGCTCAGCATCACCAGCAGCTGGCGCGAGTCCTCGGTGATCTGGTCCTTGCCGCGGTCGGCGGTGAGCGCGGTCGGCAGCGAGACGCTCATCGTCCACAGCGACTCGAACAGCGCGTGAAGCGCGTCGTACAGAGGCGAGCGGTGGACCAGCAGTCCGTGCAGTCGCTCCGGGCCGTCGGCAGAGGTGACCATGATCAGGAACCGGTCGCCGATGACGAGGTTCAGCGGGATGTCGGGGAAGACCCGGGCCTGCTCGCCGTGGTCGATGCAGATCTGCATCGCCCGCAGCCCGGCCGGGTTCTTGAGGATCTGGGCGCCGTACACGGCGCGGATGCTGACTCCGCGGGCCAGGGCGTCGAGCAGGCCGTCGGCGACCTCGGGCTCCAGGTCGGCGTCTCCGAGCGGTCCGTGGGACAGACCGAGGATCTCCTTCTCGGCCTCGTCCATGATCCGCTCCGAGGCCTCCTGTACGGCGGCCGTGGTGGTCAGCAGCTCGACGTACGCCGGGGCGTCGACGTGGGCGTTCCAGACCCGGGCCAGCGCCTCGGCCGACTCCCGGGCGAGCGATGCCTCACGGGCGCGGCGCTCGGCCATCGACTCCAGCGCGGGGCGCGGCGGGTAGGCGGCGACGAGGTCCCCGATCATCTGCACCAGGCCCATGGTGAGCAGGTCACCGACGGCGCCCACGACCGTGGCCTCGTCGAGCGAGACCGACTCCTGCAGGTCCTCGACCGACTCGGAGACGCCGGTGACCAGGCGCAGGTAGACCGTGGCGGCGGCAGGCGAGAGCCCCAGTGCCTGCAGGAGCTGCACCGGTGGCGTCGAATCCGCCTCGTACGTCCTCAACTCACACCCTCACACCGCACTCATGCCCAGAGCTGACCCTCCAGCCGGTCCTCCGCCTCGTCGATCGTGCCTTCATAGGCACCGGTCGACAAGTACTTCCAGCCGCCATCTGCGACCACGAACGCAATCTCGGCCCGCTCCCCCATTTTGACCGCTTTTGCGGCTTGTGCGAGCGCGGCGTGCAAAATGGCCCCCGTCGAGACTCCGGCGAAGATTCCCTCCAGCTCCAGCAGCTCCCGCACCCGGCGTACGGCGTCGCGCGGGCCGACCGAGAACCGGGCGTCGATCAGCGACGCGTCGTACAACTCCGGCACGAAGCCCTCGTCGAGGTTGCGCAGGCCGTAGACGAGCTCGCCGTACCGCGGCTCGGCGGCGACGATCCGCACCTCGGGCTTGGCCCGCCGGAAGAACCGGGACGCGCCCATCAGGGTGCCGGTGGTGCCGAGACCGGCCACGAAGTGGGTGATCTCGGGGAGGTCGGCGAGGATCTCGGGGGCGGTGCCCTCCTCGTGGGCAAGGGCGTTGGCGTCATTGCCGTACTGGTAGAGCATCACCCAGTCGGGGTGCTCCTCCGCGATCTTCTTGGCGACCCGGACCGCCTCGTTGGAGCCGCCCGCGGCGGGCGAGGACACGATCTCCGCGCCCCACATCCGCAGTAGCACCCGGCGCTCCTCCGAGGTGTTCTCGGGCATCACGCAGACCAGCCGGTAGCCCTTGAGCTTGGCGGCCATCGCCAGCGAGATCCCGGTGTTGCCGGACGTCGGCTCCAGGATCGTGCAGCCGGCGCGGAGCACGCCGTCCTTCTCCGCCCGCTCGATCATCTTCAGCGCGGGCCGGTCCTTGATCGAGCCGGTCGGGTTGCGGTCCTCGAGCTTGGCCCAGATCCGGACGTCAGGACTCGGCGAGATCCGCGGCAGGCCGACCAGCGGCGTACCGCCGACCGACTGGAGCAGATCGTCGTACCTCATGGCGGGCTAACCCCCGGCGACAGCAGGGAGTACGACGACCTGGTCGCCGTCGCTGAGCTCGGCCTCAAGGCCGCCGATGAAGCGGACGTCCTCGTCGTTGATGTAGACGTTGACGAACCGGCGCAGGTCCTCGCCCTCGAGCAGCCGCTCGCGCAGACCCGGGTGGTTGCCCTCCAGGTTGTCGATCAGCGCGGCGAGGGTGGCGCCCTCGCCGTCGACCGCCTTCTTGCCGTCGGTGTAGGTGCGCAGGATGGTCGGGATCCGGACCTCGATGGTCATGACGCTTCACTCTCCGTGTCAGTGGTGTCGACGACCGCGACCTCTTCCTCGGTCACCTTGCCGTCGACGATTCTGTACGACCGAAACTCGACCGGGCCGTCGTTATTCCCATGCTCGCGGGTGCTGACCAGCACGTAGTGGGCATTGGGCTCGCTGGCCAGGCCGATGTCGGTGCGGCTCGGGTAGGCCTCGGTCGCGGTGTGGGAGTGGTAGACCACGACCGGCTCCTCGTCGCGCGCGTCCATGTCCTTGTAGAGGTGCAGCAGCTCGGTCGAGTCGAACTCGTAGAAGGTCGGGCTGCCGGCCGCGTTGACCATCGGCACGAACCGCTCCGGGCGGTCGCTGCCCTCGGGACCGGCCACCACGCCACACGCCTCGTCGGGGTGGTCCCGCTTGGCGTGGGCAATGATCGCGTCGTACGTCGATCGGTCGATGGTCAGCACGCCTCAAGCGTAGGTCAGCCGGTCCGCATCCTGGGACAGGCGCTCAGCCCACGGACGCGGCGGTCGGCGGGACGCGTGAGGATGGAGCATGGCCAGGTTTCGGTACATCGTCCATGACGTCGACCAGGCGATCGTCTTCTACGAGCGGCTCGGCTTCACCGTCGAGATGCATCCCGGTCCAGGCTTCGCGATGCTGCGCCGCGACGACCTGCAGCTCGCACTCAACGTCCCCGGTGGCGGCGGTGGGGCGGGTCAGGCGATGCCTGACGGCACCCTTCCCGAGCCGGGCGGCTGGAGCCGGATCATGCTCGAGGTCGACGATGTGGCGGCCGAGGTCGACCGGCTCGCCGGCGCGACCTTCCGCAGCGGTGTGATCGAAGGTCGCGGCGTACGCCAGGTCATCGTCGAGGACCCCTCGGGCAACGCGGTCGAGCTATTCACGCCGCTCGGCTGAGCCGAACAGCCCCTCGACGACGCGCTGCACGCGCAGTGCGTCGGCGAAGGTGGCCAGGTTGGGCGCCGGCTCCCGTCGTACGGCGGCAGCGAAGGCGGTCAGCCGGGTGTGCTCGGACCCGCGCTCGCCGGTCACCTCGACCGGCTGCCACGCGTCTCCCGTCGAGATCGCCAGGTCGCCCCAGTCGGTGAGCCGGTAGGAGCGGTCGGTGCCGTGCAGGGTCCACTCGTAGGTCTCGGGGCGGGCACTGCCGGCCTCGGCCCAGAGCCGCACCGGGACGCCGCCCACCTCGAACACCGCGGTCGCCGCCACCTCGGCGCCGTCCGGGTCCGCCGGCCGGCGGACGTCCCGCCACACCGGCGTGAGCTCGCCGAGGAGCCGGTCGGTGAGGTAAGCGAAGTGCGAGAACACCTCGCGCAGGAAGCCACCCTGCTCACGCCGGTCGAGCCACAGCGCGTCGGCCTGGAACGCGCGCGGCCACTGCGGGAAGGCGAGCCGAATCTCGACCGAGCGCGGGTCGCCGAGCTCACCGGACCGGAGTGCCCGCTCGACCTCGAGTACGGCGGCCCGGTCGGAGAGCGCGAAGTTGACGCCGGTCGCGGCCTCGGCCGCGACAGCGGCCTTCGCCATCGCCTCGCCCTCGTCCAGGTCTATCGCGAGCGGCTTCTCGCAGAACACCGCCAGCCCCGCTTCCAGGGCACGCAGGGACAGATCGGCGTGGGTGCGCGGCGGGGTCGCGACGTACACCGCGTCGAGGTCGGCGGAGAACACCTCGCCGACCGATCCGGTGACGACCAGGCCGGGGTGAGCGTCCGCAGCCCGGGCTCGGGCAGCCGGGTCGAGATCGACGGCGACCCGGACGTCGTACTCCGGATGCGCCGCGGCCACCGCCAGCAGCTCCGACCCCATCGCACCCAGCCCGACCACACCCAACCGCACCCGTGTCATGGCCACCTGCAACTATCGGCGGCAGCGTCACATTCCCGAACTCTCCTGCCGGTCCGGGCATCAGATTTGGCAGAGCGCCGCCGAACGGCGGTCCGAGGAGGTCCTCATGAAACCGAAGCTCATCGCCGTCCTGGTGGTGCTCAGCGCTGTCGTCGGCATCGGCGCCGGCTACTTGGTCAAGCGGCTGAACGACGACACCGCTCCCCCGCCGTCCAGCGGCCAGGAACCGACGCCGGCCGAGGAGCCGACCAAGGATCCGACCAAGGACCCCGCCGAGGACCCCGCCGAGGACCCCACCGAGGACCCGACCACCGATCCGCCGAGCGACCCGACCACGGACCCCACCGAGGCTGAGGATGACAGCGAGGAGAGTCCCCAGGTACCGCCGCTGGTCGCCAAGAACCGCGACGAGCGCCGCGGACCGTCGTGGTCACCCGCCGACCTCACCGGCCCGGACGGCGAGCCGCTGGAGCTCGGCAACATCTCGCCCGGGACGTTCGGGATGGTGCGGGTCGGCGACAACGTGGACAAGTACGTCGACGCCGGGTATCTCGCCGCCGACATCGAGAAAGAGTCCGCCTGCGAGGGTACCTACTGGAAGTGGGCCGGCCAGCTCAACGAAGGACTCGACGTAATCGCCGACCAGACCGGCGCGATCGGCTCCCTCGGCATGACCCGGGACGGCCTGGAGACCGCCGAGGGCATCTCGATCGGCAATAGCCTGCGGGCGCTGCGCGACACCTACGGCAAGGAGCTGACCGCGCCACACGCCAACGACTACGGCCAGGCCGCCGTGTTCCTCCCCGGCAACGGCGACGGCTGGCTCGGGTTCGGGTTCAATGCGACTCCGGAGGAGCTCGGGCCGAACTCGCGGATCACCTTCATCGAGGCCTCGAAAGGGCACCGGCCCGGCATGCTCCGCGACGGCTGCTGACGGGCGGATCAGCCCTTTCTCAGCGCGTCGACCAGGGTCTCCTGGAGGTAGCCGACCCACTCGTAGATGTCGTGGGCCTGGGCGCGCGGGTCGTCGTCGGGGAGCTGGCGCCAGTAGTCCTGGTCGTCGTCCTCGACGCCGAGCCGGGTGGCCAGCGCGAGCCGGATGTCGGTGAACGAGCGCATCCAGGTCTCCGCGGACGGGTCGTCGAGCTCGACGTCGACGTGCAGCCCGTCCTCGCTCAGCTCGGCCGGCAGCCCGGCCTCCTCGAGGTCGTCGATGATCGTCGCCGCCGCGGCCGCCTTGCCGTCGCGCAGGGTGCCCTCGGTGAACCGCCGGAACTCGGCCGCAGCCTCCTCGTCCTCGGTGTATGCCGACGGGAACAGCCGCGCGAGCACCGGGTCCTCCGGCGCCGAGGTCGGTCCGGAGAAGTCCATCATCGCCTCGAACGGGTCCAGCGTCTCGGCGGGGACGGCCGCCTCGTTGCGCAGCAGCTCGACCAGCTGGGAGGCGAGCGAGCGCAGCAGGTCGGCCTCGAAGCCGGTGAAGTTGGCGATCACCAGACCGCTGCGGCGATGTCGAGTGAAGCCGCTGCTCAAGATGCCCGCTCCGTCGTGGCCCAGAGGCCGTACTCGTGCATCGCCTGGACGTCGCGCTCCATCTCCTCGCGGGTCCCGGTCGACACCACCGAGCGGCCGTCGTTGTGGACCTCCAGCATGAGCTTCTCGGCCTTCTTCTTGTCGTAGCCGAAGTACTTCTGGAAGACGAACGTCACATACGACATCAGGTTGACCGGGTCGTTCCAGACGATGGTGACCCATGGCTTGGCCAGGAAGGTGATCTCGTCGGGGGTGAGGTCGGGTTCGACCTCGACGGGACTCGCTGCAGACACCCCAACATCGTGACACACCAGGGCCTTCGGTCCGGAAAGGCTCGGACCGCCTGCGGCGGGCTCATCCTTTGTTCCGCGGAACAGGCTCGCTGCGCTCGCGTTCCGCGGGCTCGCTTCGCGAGCGCAGGTCGGTCGATAGTCTCCGGACATGTCCACTGCGCTGCTGACCGATCACTACGAGCTGACGATGCTCCAGTCGGCGCTCAAGTCCGGAACCGCGGACCGGCGATCGGTCTTCGAGCTGTTCCCGCGCCGGCTCCCCGAGGGCCGGCGGTACGGCGTGGTCGCCGGCGTCGGCCGGGCCCTTGACGCGGTCGAGCGGTTCCGCTTCGACGACGAGTCGCTCGCCGTGCTGCGTGAGCACGCGGTGGTCGACGACGCGACGCTGGACTGGCTGGCGTCGTACCGCTTCTCCGGTGATATCACCGGCTACGCCGAGGGCGAGGCCTACTTCCCCTACTCGCCGCTGCTGATGGTGGAGTCGAGCTTCGCCGAGGCGGTGCTGCTGGAGACGCTGCTGCTGTCGATCTACAACCACGACTCCGCCATCGCCTCCGCCGCATCCCGGATGACGCTGGCCGCCGGCGACCGCCCGTGCATCGAGATGGGCTCCCGGCGTACCCACGAGGAGGCGGCGGTTGCCTGCGCGCGGGCGGCGTACGTCGCGGGCTTCGTGTCGTCGTCCAACCTGGCGGCCCGGCAGCGGTACGGCGTACCCACCACCGGCACCAGCGCCCACAGCTTCACCCTGCTCCACGACACCGAGGCCGACGCCTTCCGCGCCCAGATCGCCTCCCTCGGCGAAGGCACCACGCTGCTCGTCGACACCTACGACGTCACCGATGCGGTGCGGCTCGGCGTCGAGCTCGCCGGGCCGTCGCTCGGCGCGGTGCGGCTCGACTCCGGCGACCTCGGCGTGATGGCCCGTCGGGTCCGGCGGCAGCTCGACTCGCTCGGCGCGACCGGCACCAAGATCGTGGTGACCAGCGACCTCGACGAGTACTCCATCGCCGCGCTCGCCGCCGCGCCGGTCGACGGGTACGGCGTCGGCACCCAGCTTGTCACCGGCAGCGGCCACCCGACCTGCGGCTTCGTCTACAAACTAGTGCTGCGCGAGGGCGACGACGGCGAGATGGTGCCGGTGGCGAAGAAGAGCAAGGACAAGATCTCGATCGGCGGCCGCAAGTGGGCGCTGCGCCGCCGCGATGCCGCGGGCGTGGCCGAGGCCGAGGTGATCGGGATCGGCGAGCCGCCGGTGGACGATGGCGACGACCGTGCACTGCTGGTGCCGCTGGTGCGGGGCGGGGAGATCGTCGGTCGCGAGCCCCTCGACGCCGCCCGCGACCGGCACGCCGCCTCCCGCGCCGAGCTCCCCCTCGCGGCCCAGCAGATGTCGAGGGGCGAGCCGGTCCTGGACACCCTGCACATCTGAGCGCGGCGGCGCGCCAGACCTCCCGGAGACGCGTGGACAGCACTACTCTCCGAAGTATGAAGCGGGCACTGATCGTCGTGGACGTGCAGAACGACTTCTGCGAGGGTGGGTCGCTGGCGGTGGCCGGCGGCGCCCAGGTGGCGCACGACGTCGCCGAGATCCTCCACCACTGGAGCAACAAGGACCCCAACGCCGCCGACTATGCCCACGTGGTCGCGACCAAGGACCACCACATCGACCCGGGCTCGCACTTCTCCGATCGGCCGGACTTCGTCGAGTCCTGGCCGCGGCACTGCGTGGTCGGCACCGACGGCGAGGCGTTCCACCCGAACCTGGACCCACAGCCGTTCGACGCGATCTTCCTCAAGGGCGAGTACGCCGCGGCGTACTCCGGCTTCGAGGGCAAGACCACGCAGGGCCAGGGCCTCGCCGACTGGCTGCGCAAGCACGAGGTGACCGACGTCGACGTGTGCGGGATCGCGACCGACTACTGCGTGCGGGCGACCGCGCTCGACGCGGTCGAGGCGGGTTTCCAGACCCGGCTGCTCACCGACCTGGTCGCAGGCGTCGCCCCAGCGTCCAGCACCAAGGCCGTCGAGGAGATGCGGGCGGCCGGCGTCACCGTCGGCTAGCGCATCAGGAACGAGCCGCGCCAGACCTTGTGGTGCGCCTTGCCGACCATGCCGTGCTCCTGCAGGAACGGCATCACCTTCTCGCCCATCCAGGCGATGGTCTCCCGGTAGTTCGGGTTGCCGAGCGCCTCGCGCCGGGCCTCCATCGGGTCGAGCCCGACCGAGGCGTACACCTGCGGGTGGACCAGCGAGCGCATGGTGACGTAGGCGACCTGGGCGATCAGGAACTGCTGCCAGGCGCGCTCGGCCTTCGACATCCTCGGCGCCCGGGCGATCACCTCCTCGCGGGCGAAGGTGACGTGGCGGGCCTCCTCCAGCACGTGGATCCGCATCACCATCCGCACCAGCGGCTGGATCGACTCGTCGTTCATCACCTCGCGCTGCCAGCGGTCGGCGGGCTCCTCGCCGAGCAGGATCGCGGCGTACGCACCGGGTCCGCCGGTGAGCAGCGGGAACAGCCGGCCGAGCTCGTAGACAAGCTTGCGCGGTCCGTACGCCGGCATCCCCATCGCGGCAAGCGACTTGCCGAACATCACCGAGTGCCGGGTCTCGTCGCCGATCTCGGTGAGCGCGAACTGAGTGCGCTCGGCGCGCGGGTCGGCGCTGTAGACCTCGCGCAGCAGCACTTTCATCAGCACGATCTCGAACCACAGCCCGACGCTGGCGATGCTGGCGGTCTCGTGCTCGGACAGCAGAATCCGCTGCTCCTCGCTCAGCCGGTCCCAGGTCTTGGTGCCGTAGAGCGACATCCGCTCCGGGCGCATCGCATAGAGGCCGGGGACACGCTCGGCCTCCCAGTCGATGTCGACCTCGGGGTCGTAGGACTGCTTCGCCGTCGAGCGCAGCAGCCGGGCCGAGACGGGGTGGTTCAGCTCGGTAGTCATGCCCAGCCTTTCGCGAGAACACAGGTAACTGTTACCTCGGGTAACGCCTTACGTGTAGCCTGACCCACATGACGCGAAGGGTCAAGAGCGACGGGCGCGCGGCCCGGTGGGACGGCCACCGCGAGCAGCGCCGCGAGGAGTTCGTGGCGGCGGCGGTCCGCGCCATCGACCAGATCGGGCCGGACGCGAGCATCGCCGAGATAGCCGCCGAGGCCGGGGTCAGCAAGCCGGTGATCTACCGCTACTTCGCCGACAAGTCCGAGCTGCTCGCCGCGATCGGCGAGTGGGGCGCGCAGCAGATCGCCGACGCGATCCTGCCCGTCATTGCCGCCGACCTGCCGCCGCGTGACCGAGTGACCGCCGGCGTCGAGGCCTACTTCCGCACCATCGAGGAGCACAAGCACGTGTTCCTGCTGGTGGTCCGGCACCACGACGACCCGCACGGCACGGTCGCGGGCGGCAAGGCGATGATCGCTGCCGGCTTCTCCCGGATCCTCGGTGACGGGCTTCGCGAGCTCGGGCTGGACGCCGGTGGCGCCGAGCCGTGGGCGCACGGCCTGGTCGGGCTGGGGATGACCACCGGCGAGTGGTGGCTGGAGCGCGGGACCATGTCCCGAGAGGCGATGGTCCGCTACACCAGCGAGTTCATCTGGCATGCGTTCAACGGGATCGCCGGCGAGTACGGCGCCCCGATCGCCGAGGTGGCGCCGCTGCGCGCCGTACCCCCGCAGGAGGAGCAGGCATGACCCATCACGAACCCGGCGCGGAGTACGACGGCCCCGCGACGCTGACCGACGAGGCCGGTGGCGCGCTGCAGGTCGAGGTCAAGATGCGCGGTGAGTTCCAGCCGCTCGACGGCCGCTTCCACTGGTGGGGACGCGTGCTAGCGCACGCTTCGCACCCCCGGGTCGAGGTCGCCTTCAATAGCGGGACAATCGTCAGCATCGACACCGGTCACGGCGTGGCCACCGGCCGGCTCAGCGACCTCGACCCATGGGGCCGCTATCGGATCGCCGGCCTCGGCAAGCCGCCGTTCTAGGGCCTCAGCACCACTTCTCAGCCACCGCGCGGATTACCGTGACGTTGCGGGCGGTGCCGGTGCCGAGCGCGGCGAACTGCTTGGAGTTGAGCACCTTGGCCTCGTGGAAGTTCTTGAGCAGCAGCACGTGCGCGGCCCGGTCCCGTACGTGCACTACCTCGCCGTCGTACGACGAGTCCGCCAGGGCCGCCACGGCGGCGGCGGCCGGGGGTCGCTTGTAGAGCGTGATGTAGTGCGCGAGCACGTTCGGGTGCCCCATCGCCAGGTCCTCGGCGTCGTCGGCGACATCGAGGATCTCGGCCGGCGTGAACACCATGGTCGGCACCTCGAAGCCGCGGTCGGCCAGGAAGGACTCCTCCAGCAGCGTCTCGATCCGGGCGCGCGAGCGCATCGTTGTCGTGAACCGGACGTTGCCGGTATTGATGTAGGTCTCCACCTCGGTCATCCCTGAGCCCTCCAGACAGGACCGGATCGCGTCCTTCGGGAACGTCCGCTTGGCACCGAGGTTGATCGCGCGCAGGAACCCGACGTAGGACGGCATCCGCTCATCGTGCCAGGTGGCGGCGGTAAATCGGTGGCAGCGCGAGCCGACCCGCGCCTACCGTTGACCTCGCGAGATCAGCAGCCCGGACGGTGTGCCGAGACCGGGTCCTGCGCGTCGTACCTCGCTCCCCGAGCCGTGGAAACGGCCTCAGGTAATCGGCCTTGAAGCCGAGGGTTCGACTCCCTCCAACCATGGGTGCCGCCGGGCGCGGCGCCAGCGTGGCAGCGCCTTGCGGCGGGCCCGGTCAGTACGACGGGCTCGACCCCGCGGTGCCGCGTGCCGCGCCCGGCGTCACTCCGCACGACAGAAGAAGACCGCCCTACGACGGCCGCACGAAACGAGAGGAGGCGCCGTCATGTTCCGTTCCACCATCGTCAGCCCCGGTCACTGCCTGCTCGAGCAAGTGCCCGGCCGGGCGACGCGCGTCCTCGAGGCCGGCAAGTACCGCCGGGTGCGCGACGGCCGCTACCTGCCCGTCGACCTCCGGCAGCGGCTCGACGTCGTCGCGCCGCAGGACGTGCCGACCAGCGACGGCATCTCGGTCAAGGTGTCGGCCACGATCCGGTGGTCGGTCGCCGACCCGGTCGTGTTCGTGGAGCAGATGGCGGACCCGTTCGCCCAGGTCTACCTGGCCGTCCAGGTCGCGCTGCGCGACGCGCTCTCCGACGCGACCGCCGAGGACGCGGTTGCCACCGCGCGGCGCACGCTCGGACCGATGCTGACCACGGCGGCCACGGGGGCCGGCGCGACGGTCGGCATCACGGTCCACGAGGTCGTCGTCCGCGACGTGCTGCTGCCGGCCGACCTGCGGGCGGCGTACGCCGAGCTGGTCACCGGCCGGCACAAGGCCCAGGCCCAGCTCGACGCGGCGCGCGCGGAGACCGCAGCCCTGCGGTCGCTCGCGAACGCCGCGAAGCTGCTCGACGACCACCCGGCGCTGGCCAAGCTCCGGCTGGTGCAGGCGCTCCCGTACGGCTCCAAGCTGGAGCTGTCGGTCGACGGAGCGCCTGAGGGCGGACGCGTCTGACCTGATCCGCGTCCGAGACGCCGGGTCGCCACCCTAGGAATTCTGGTGGCGGCCCGGCTGTCGCTTGTGCCACGGTGCGGTGCATGACCACCATGACCGACGCCACCGCCCGATCTCTCGCCACCGCGCTCGACGGACAGGTCCTGCTGCCCGGCGACGACGGCTACGACGGCTGCCGCGCGGTGTGGAACGCGATGGTCGACCGGCGGCCGCGAGTGATCGTGCGCTGCGCGAGTACGGCAGACGTGGTCGCGGCCGTCCGGTACGCCCGCGAGCACGACCTGGAGCTCGGCGTCCGCTGCGGCGGCCACAGCGTGATCGGCCACGGCGTACCCGAGGACGGGCTGATGCTCGACCTCACGCCGTACGCCGCGGTCCGGGTCGACCCGGACCGGCAGCGGGCGTGGGTGCAGGGCGGGGCGCTGCTCGGCGCGCTCGACGTGGCCTCGCTGCCGCACGGCCTGGCCACGACGGCCGGCAACGTCTCGCACACCGGCGTCGGCGGGCTGACCCTCGGCGGCGGGATGGGCTGGCTGGCCCGCCAGTACGGCCTGACCTGCGACAACGTGGTCTCGTTCGAGGTGGTGACCGCCGCAGGCGACCTGGTCCGGGCCAGCGCCGACGAGCACCCCGACCTGTACTGGGCGCTCCGCGGTGGCGGTGGGAACTTCGGGATCGTGACCGAGTTCGAGTTCCAGCTACACCGGACCGACACTCGGTCGATCGTGGCCGAGTTCTACCACCCGATCGAGTCTGCCGCCGAGGTGTTCCGGCGCTGGCGGGACCTCAACGCGGAGGCCGACCGGCGGGCCACCTTCACCGCCTGGGTCGGCAGCGCCTCCCAGCCCTGGGTGCCCACCGAGCTGCAGGGACGGCCGCTGGCCTACGTCGGCACCGTTTGGGTCGGCAACCCGGCCGACGCCGAGAGCCTGCTCGCCGACCTGCGCGGGCTCGGCAGTCCGGTCGCCGAGCGGGTGCAGCCGATGTCCTACCTCGAGCTGCAGACCATGGACGACACCGTCGAGGACCACGCCTACCGGCGCTACTGGAAGGGCCACCTGCTCGACGCGCTTCCGGACGACGCCATCGACGCGTTCCTGCTGCGCGGCACCCCAGACGGGCACGGCGACCTGCTCCCCGCAGCCAGTCTCCAGGCGTACGGCGGCGCCATCGCCGGCGTGGCCGACGCCGACACGGCGTACAGCCGCCGCGACACCATGTTCGAGTTCGTCGCCGCCAGCCGCTGGGACGACGCCGGCGAGGACGAGGGCCGGATCGACGCGGCGCGGCGGTACGGCCGCACGATCGAGCCGTTCGCGAGCGGCAAGTACGTCAATGCGATGTCCGACGAAGGCATCGAGGGCGTCCGCCGCGCCTACTCGCCGGCCAAGCTGGCGCGCCTGGTCGCGGTCAAGGACAGGTACGACCCGGACAACATCTTCCACCTCAACGCCAACATCCCACCCTCGACCGCTCGCTGAGCCGCCACCCCAACTTCGGGTGCCGGCCACCCGGCGTTGGACTGGGATCCCTGTCATGGAGACATGAAGAGATCTCGGTTTCCCTTCGTCGTGCTCACCGTCCTCGCCAGTATCCTCACGCCGTACGCCGCCGCCCAGGCCGCGAGCGAGCGCGAGTTCGACCTCCAAGCCCACCGGGGCGGCCTCGGCCTCACCGTCGAGAGCACGCTGCCGGCGTTCGCCAAGGCCCTGGAGCTCGGCGTCTCAACGCTCGAGCTCGACGTCCAGATCACCGAGGACCGGGTCGCGGTGGTCACTCACGACCGCCGGGTCAACGGCAACAAGTGCCGCGACACCGCGCCGGTGACGGTCGGCGACCCGGAGTTCCCGTACGCCGGCAAGTTCGTCAACACCCTCACCCTCGCCCAGGTCCGCACCCTCGACTGCGGCAGCCAGCGCCTCCCCCAGCACCCCAACCAGGAGCTGCACCCAGGCGAGCGGATGGCCACCCTCGCCGAGGTCTTCGGGCTGGTCCGCGAGCACCGTGCGTACGGCGTGAAGCTCAATGTCGAGACCAAGGTCGAGGCGGGCGCGCCGCACGAGACCGCGCCGCGCGAGCAGTTCGTGCAAGAAGTGGTGGCCGAGGTTCGCGCCGCCCGGCTGCTGCGCCAGGTGACCATCCAGAGCTTCGACTGGGGCACGCTGATGCGGATGCGCCAGGTCGAGCGCCGGCTGCCGCTGGTCGCGCTCACCAACTACGACTTCCTCCAGGTCGACCAGCCGGGCGCGTCGCCGTGGCTGGGCGGCATCGACATCGACGAGTACGGCGACGACCCGATCGCGGCGATCAAGACGTTCGGCGCCACGACCTTCTCCCCCGTGCACGGCTTCCCGCAGGACGGCACCGTCGACCAGCCGTCGTACCGGCCCTACGTCACCACGGAGATGGTCCAGCGCGCCCACGACAACGGGATCAAGGTGGTCCCGTGGACCGTCGACGACAAGGCGACGATGGCCTCGCTGATGGACAAGGGCGTCGACGGGATCATCACCGACTACCCGGACCGGCTCCGCGAGCTGATGGCCGACCGCGGCCTGAGGCTGCCCAAGGCCTACAAGTCCCGTACCTCCCGCGCGCCGCTCACCCGCGCGCACGCCCACAACGACTATGAGCACGCCCGCCCGCTCCAGGACGCGCTGGCCAACGACTTCACCTCGGTCGAGGCCGACGTCTGGCTGGTCGACGGCGAGCTGCGGGTCGCCCACGACCTCAACCAGACGGTGCCCGGCCGGACGCTGGAGTCGCTCTACCTGCGGCCGCTCGCGCAGCGCGTCCGCGAGAACAACGGCTCGGTCTATCGCAAGTGGAAGGGCACTTTCCAGCTGCTGATCGACGTGAAGAGCGAGGCGACGCCGACCTACCGCGCCGTACACCAGGCGCTGGCGGAGTACCGCCGGATCATGACCACCTACCGCAACGGCCACAAGCAGAAGCAGGCCGTGGACGCGGTCATCTCCGGCAACCGCGACCTGCCGCTGATCCAGTCCCAGAAGCTGCGGTACGCCGGGTACGACGGCCGCCTGCCTGACCTCTCCCGTGGCCTGGCGGACGAGGTGATGCCGCTGGTCAGCGACAACTGGACCCGCCACTTCACCTGGCAAGGGGTCGGCCCGATGCCGATCCACGAGCGGCAGCGGCTGCACGAGATCGTCGAGCAGGCCCACGCCGCCGGCTACCGGATCCGGTTCTGGGCGACGCCCGATGTCGCCGGCCTCGCCCGCGACGCGGTCTGGCAGGAGCTGGTCGCCGCCGACGTCGACCAGGTCAACACCGACGACCTGCCCGGTCTGCGGGCCTTCCTGCGCGCCCACGACCCGGCTTAGGCAGAGATCGTGTGAAATGGCTCCATGAGCTCGGAGCCTGAGTCTTGGGTAGGGGCCCGGGCCGGCGTCGTACCGCTGGCCCGAGCCCACTCACACCTGGACTGCGACCGCGGCCGGCCGCTGGAGGACGCCCTCAGCCACGGCTTCACCAGCATCGAGGCCGACATCTGGCTGATCGATGGCGTGCTGTCGGTCGCCCACGACCGGGACGCGGTGCGCGAGGGCTACACGCTGGAGCAGCTCTATCTCGGGCCGCTGCGGCGCCGGCTCACCGCCACCGGCGCGAACTACCCCGGGACCACTCAGTCGCTCCAGCTGATGGTCGATATCAAGAGCGACCCGAGCCAGACCTACCTGGCGCTGCACGACCTGCTGCACGCCCACGCCGACATCCTGACGTCGTACGCCGGCGACACGGTGCGCCGCGGCCCGGTCGAGGTGGTGGTCAGTGGCAAGCGACCGTTCGACGTGATGCGCGCGCAGCCGGTCCGATACACCGGCTACGACGGCCGCCTCGACGACCTCGGCCGCGGCCTGCCGGCGACATTCATGCCGCTGGTGAGCACCGACTGGCGCAAGCAGTTCCTGTGGCGTGGGATCGGGCCGATGCCGTTCTGGGAGCGGCGCCGGCTGCGCAAGATGGTCGCCCGCGCCCACGCCGAGGGCTACCGGTTCCGGTTCTGGGGCACCCGCGACCGACCCGGCCGCGCCCGCACCCGGCTCTGGACCGCGCTCGTCGACGCCGGCGTCGACCACCTCAACACCGACGACCTCCCCGGCCTCGAGGAGTTCCTGCGCGCCCGGCCGGGATAGTCCAGAACGTTTGACATCACCTCGTGGCCAGATCTGATGTCAACCGTTCTGGACTATCGGCGATTTACGTTTGCGAACGCAGGCGATAGGACATGATGTCCGGCGTGAACGAGCAACCGACCCGCGTACACCCGATCCTGGCCCTCCCGCTGCTGCCGTTCGTGCTGGCGCGGGACGTGTTCCGCTGGATCGGGCGGCAGCTCGAGCGCGGACTGGTGGCGCTGGGCCGCCTCCTGTGGTGGCTGCTGTTGCCGGTCCGCTGGCTGTGCGTGCAGATCGCCCAGGGGCTGGCCTGGCTGGGGCGGCAGATCTGGCTCGGGCTGGCCTGGTTCGGCCGGCTGGTCGGGCCGGCCGTCGGCTGGGTTCTCCTGATCCTGCTGACGCCGTTCGTCTTCGTTGGCGAGTGGCTGTTCCGCGGTCTGAAGTGGATCGGGCTCGGCATCGCCGCGGTCGCGGTCTGGATCGGGCACGGCATCGCCGTCGCCGCGCGCTGGGTCTGGCGCTGGATCGGCCCACCCCTGGTGGGTGCCTGGCGCGCCGCCGAGTGGATGGCGACCAAGATCTGGCGTGGCCTGGCCGCCATCGGCAGCGGCATCGCCTGGCTGGCTCGCGCGATCTACTGGCCGTTCCGGCCGGTCGTGCGCGCGATCGCAGCGGCCGGCCGCGCCGTACGCAACAGCTACCGGTCGCTCGCAGCGTCGGTGCGGGCGTCCTTCGGAATTCAGCGCTAGCTAGTGGGCACGCCCGGAGGTTCGTCGAGGGTCTGAGTGGTCAGGGTGCGTGCAGCGCAAGGCGTCGGAGGGAGGCGGGCCGGCGGCCCGTCGACCGACGACAACGCAGCGATGTGCGTGCCCTGACCGCTCAGGCCCCGATGAACCTCCGGGCGTGACCACTAGGTACGGCGCCGGTCAGCTGACCGACGCGAGGAACGCCACCGCCTCTGCGCCGATCGCGGCGGTGTCGGCGATCTCGAGCACCGGGTAGATGGTGAAGTCGAACCAGGCGCCGAACGGCGCGATGTCCTTGGAGATCAGCGACGGGTCGTCGGTCTCCACAACGGCGAAACCGCCGCGGCTGTCGACTCGGCCCAGGAACTGCAGGAAGTTGACCCCTTCGTTCGGCGACCACTTGCCGAAGACCTCCAGCGACCGGGCAAGCGTCTGCTCGGTGGCGTTCGGCAATCGCTCCCATGCGATGACGTACTTCATGTGCGCTCTCCTCTCAAGCGGGACTGGCAGACCAATCGACGCTAGTCCCGTGAGGAAGCGGCACGCATGACACCAAGGGCCCAGATCTGCCCCAGTCCGTCTCCGGCTCAGAGGTTGCCGCGGGCCTCCTGCTCGCGCTCGATCGCCTCGAACAGGGCCTTGAAGTTGCCCTTGCCGAAGCCGAGCGAGCCGTGCCGCTCGATGAACTCGTAGAAGACGGTCGGGCGGTCACCCATCGGCTTGGTGAAGATCTGCAGCAGGTAGCCGTCCTCGTCGCGGTCGACCAGGATCTTGCGCTTCTTCAGCTCCTCGATCGGCACCCGCACCTCACCGATCCGGGCGCGCAGCTCCGGGTCGTCGTAGTAGGAGTCCGGGGTTTCGAGGAACTCGATGCCGTTGTCGCGCAGGATGTCGACGCTGCGCAGGATGTCATTGGTGGCCAGCGCGATGTGCTGGCAGCCGGCACCGTCGTAGAACTCGAGGTACTCGTCGATCTGCGACTTCTTCTTCGCGATCGCCGGCTCGTTGAGCGGGAACTTCACCCGGTGGTTGCCGGACGCGACGACCTTCGACATCAGCGCGGAGTACTCGGTGGCGATGTCGTCACCGATGAACTCAGCCATGTTCGTGAAGCCCATGACCTTGTTGTAGAAGGTCACCCACTCGTCCATCTTGCCGATCTCGACGTTGCCAACGCAGTGGTCGATGGCCTGGAACAACCGCTTCGGGTGACCTTCACGGCGGGCCACGGTGGAGCTGCGGGCGACAAAGCCGGGCAGGTACGGGCCGTCGTACTTCGAGCGGTCGACCAGGGTGTGCCGGGTCTCGCCGTAAGTCGCGATCGCGGCCAGCCGGACCGTGCCGTGCTCGTCGGTCTCGTCGTGCGGCTCCTCCAGGATGGTCGCGCCGACCGAGCGGGCGTGCTCGATGCACTTGTCGACGTCGGGAACCTCAAGCGCCAGGTCGACCACGCCGTCGCCGTGGTGCCGGTGGTGGTCGAGTACGGCGCTGTCCGGGGTCACACCGCCGGTGAACACGAAACGCGCCGAGCCGGAGCGGAGCACGTACGACTTCGACTCCCGGCAGCCGGTCTCTGGGCCCCGGTAGGCCTCGAGCTCCATACCGAGCGCCAGCTGGTAGAAGGTCGCGGTCTGGGTGGCGTTGCCGACCACGAAGCCGACCGCGTCCATCGCGGTCACCGGGAAGACGTCACTGCTGGCGTCGTACTCCACGAGTCCGACCAGCTGCTTGAGCTGGTCCACCGTCAGGTCTGCCTTGAGCTCTTCGGCGGTCAGCGCGCCGCCGGTCGAAGTCGTCGTCATGCTGCAAGCGTGTCGCGGTCAGACAAACTGTGCAACAGTGGAGTGAAACGCTAGTCAATCTGCATAGTCAGACTTCCCGAAAGGGACCGAAAGGTAGGCGAGCTGCATGCTGGAAGACGTTCCGATCTGGTTGGTGATCGTGGTGGCGGTGCTGATCATCGCCGCGATCAACCTCGCGGTGTGGCGGTTCAGCCGGGCGAGCGGCCGCCGGGTGGGGCCGGGCGGCAGGGACGGCGGCTCCGACCTCGGCTCCTCGTCCGGACTGTGACCGGCCTCGACGCCTTCGACGCTCAGCTGATCGCGCTGTTCGCCGACGAGCCGCGGATCGGCGTGCTCGAGGCGTCGCGGCGGCTCGGCGTGGCCCGCGGCACCGTCCAGGCGAGGCTGGACAAGCTGGCGCAGCGCGAGGTGATCACGGGCTGGGGTCCGGCGCTCGCGCCCGGCGCCATCGGCTATCCGGTCACCGCGTTCCTCACCCTGGAGATCCGGCAGGGCGCCGGCCACGAGTCGGTCGCCGCGCACCTCGCGAAGATCCCGGAGGTGCTGGAGGCGCACACGATCATCGGCGCCGGCGACATGTGGGCTCGCGTGGTCGCCCGCTCCAACAGCGACCTGCAGCGGGTCATCGACAACGTCCTGGACATGAGCGGCATCGTCCGCTCCAGCACCGTGATCACCCTCGCCGAGCAGGTCCCCTACCGGGTGCTGCCGCTCGCCCAGGCGGCCGCGGACGCCTAGTGACCGGGTAACGGTTCGGCGCGGTTGCTTCCCACCCCCTCCACGGGTGGGAAGCGACACGAGCAGACCGTTACCCGGGCCGCCCTAGCCCCAACGCCGTCAACTTAAGGCTGGCGCTGAGGAGTCAAGGCTCGTTGGCGGCGTGTCGTCGCCGTGGCGCAACAGAGTCCCGGGGTAGAGAGGCAACAACCACGAA
>NZ_QEOO01000030.1 GCF_003121585.1 Nocardioides speluncae | reverse complement strand
TGTCCCCGTCCACCTACGAGGCCCGCCGGGCCACTACGCTGCCCACCGCGGCGTAATCAACCACCCACCGTGTCCAAGATCCGGGGCGAAGGCCCCCGATCCATTTGACGTCTGGTGCGACGCCGATCTGGTTGCCGGCGCCGTCGTCGCCGACCATGGTGCCCATCGTGTGGGTGCCGTGGCCGTTGGTGTCGGACGGTGCGTCCGGGGAGGTGCCGGCGGCGTCGAACCAGCTGTAGTTGTGATCGAACGTGCCGTCGCCGTTGTTGCCGCGGTACTTGTTCACCAGTGCCGGGTGGTCGTACTGGACACCGGTGTCGATGTTCGCGATCACGATGCCCGCGCCCTTGTCGCCGTACTGCGACCAGACGTCGTCGGCATTGATGTTTGCCAGGCCCCACTCGAGCGAGTTGACCTGTTGCACGGTCTGAGCGGGGGTGACCTTCGGCGCTTCGTAGGCGATAGGGGCGTAGAGGCCCTCGACCTCGGCGTGCTCGGCGAGGCTCTGCGCCACGCTCATCGAGCCGCCGGAGACTCGGATCGCGTTCGAGGCCCAGAAGGTCTGGTACTTCAGGTGCAGACCGTTGAGCTCGGCCCGGACCTTTGCCTGACTCTCGGCCGCGGTCTTGCGCAGCGCCGCGGCGACCGCCGCACCACGCTCGTTCCAGTTGGAGAGCTTGCTCGCCTGGGTCAGGTCGGCCTCGTCCTGGAAGCGGATCCAGAAGTCGGTGGTGGTCTTGGCCTCGAAGGCTTTCGTCAGCTCAGGCCTGATCTTCTTCGCCAGTGAGGGCGGGTCGGCCGCCGCTCCGGTTAGGGCCTGTGTGGTCACGCCGGTGACGACCAGCCCAACCACCGCCATCCACCCGATCACCGATCTGAGCAGCCACCTGCGTCGCTTGTTGACTAGCACCGCGTTCCTCCTTTGGACAGGCCGAGAGCCAGGTGTGCGACGCTAGCTCTCGAGGCTCGCACTGGGAACCGATCGGCAAGGCGTGTAGACGCCGTCGGCGTGAACACGCCAGGCAGGGTGAGTCGCAGATGGAGACAACAATGAGCCGAAGCGACGCCGAGAGTCTCAAGGCGCTGGGACTGAGTCCGGTCGAAGGTGACGTGTACGGGCTGCTCGTCGATCGGCATGCAGCCACGATCACCCAACTCCACGAGTGGCGACCTGACCTGTCGCGCGGCCGTCTTCAGGCCGCTGTAGCCGCGCTCCGCACGTCGGGGCTTGTCAGCCGGCTGCCCAACAAACCGGTGCGCTACGTCGCGGTCGCCCCAGAGATGGCGTTAGAGACGCTGATCCTCGCCCGTCAGGAGGATCTGCGTCGAGTCCGGGCCAGCGTGGAGGACCTCGGCAGGCGCTGGCGCCGAGCGGAGCGTGCCGTCGACGGGCACGAGCTCGTCGAGATCGTCTCCGGACTTGATGCGACTCGGCAAAGAGTCGAACAGATCCAGCGCTCCGCGCGACACGAGGTCATGATCTGCGACAAGCCGCCGTACGTCGACCCGACGACAGTACGCAATCCAGTCGAGTTCGAGGTGATACAGGAAACCCAAGTCCGCTATCGCGTGCTCTATGACCGCACCAGCCTGGAACTACCCGGCCGGGTCGAGGACATCACCGAAAGCATCGCCGCAGGGGAACTCGGCCGAGTCGCCTCCGAAGTCCCCATCAAGATGATCCTGGCCGACCGGCGGATCGGGATGATCCAACTCCATGGAGATCCCGAGGCCCTCGACTCGTCCATCATCGTGCACCCCTGTGGCCTGCTGGATGCCCTGCACGCCCTGTTCGAGACTCTCTGGATCCGAGCGGTGCCCCTCACCAGGGATCGCCCACTCTTGGCCGAGCATGAACTGGTCGTTGACGATCACCTGATCCGACTTCTCGCCGCTGGTCTCACCGATCAGGCCATCGCCCGCCAGCTGGACATTGGCTACCGCACGGCCCAGCGACGCATCCAGTCCTTGATGACGACGCTCGGGGCCAGTAACCGTCTCCAGCTCGGCATCTGCCTTGTCCGCGACGGCTGGTTGCGATGACGCTCGGTCACCGAGACCAGTCATCGTGCTGGCCCGATCCGGGGGTGCGGGTGGCGAAGCCCCCGCCCGCGCGACGAAGTCGCGCACAAATGACGAGAGCGAAGTGGATCGCGCAGTTCTGCGAACACACTTCGCCCTCGATCTCGTGGAGCTGGCGGGAATCGAACCCGCGTCCTCGAGCGTCGAACCAGGTCTTCTCCGGGTGCAGTCGGTGATGGCGTTTTCTCGGCCCCGGCGCTCGCACAGACACGTCGCCGACAGGCCCAGTCACGAAAAAGTCCCGATCAACCTCCGTGACGAGGGTTGAAAGGCAAGTCCCCTAGATGAGGCCAGGGTCCGGGACGGAGACGGATGCCCGGTCTGACCCTTCGATCACTGCTTAGGCAGCGAGAGCGAAGTTGTTGCGCTTAGAGTCGGCAACTATTGGTTTCCAGCGATCGTTTACGAGATGACGCTGGCTTCTCGACCCGCTTCCCCTGGAACTAACGTCCCAAGTCGAAACCGATCAGCCCCTCTTGAGTTGTACGCCGGCCCAGTCGTGCAGCCGGTCGATCCAGTCTACGTGCTCAACGCTGATCCGCCCCACCGAGATTCCCGGCCAGCCGAGCGCGCTGTCAGTCGGTGTACCCCTTGAGCCGGCGGCCGATCGCCTGCTCCTTCTCGCGCGTAGCCTGGCGCTCGGCGAGCGAGTGCCGCTTGTCGTACTCCTTCTTGCCCTTCGCGAGCGCCAGCTCGACCTTGGCCCGGCCGTCCTTGAAGTAGAGGGAAAGCGGGATCAGCGTGTAGCCCTTGTCGCCGATCTTCCGCTCCATCTTGGAGATCTCGGCGCGGTTGAGCAGCAGCTTGCGCTTGCGGCGCGCGGAGTGGTTGGTCCAGGTGCCCTGGGCGTACTCGGGGATGTGTACGGCGTGCAGCCAGACCTCGCCGCCGTCGATCTCGGCGAACCCGTCGACCAGCGATGCCCGGCCCTCACGCAGCGACTTCACCTCGGTACCCACGAGGACCAGCCCGGCCTCCCAGGTGTCCTCGATGTGATAGTCGTGTCGCGCCTTCTTGTTCTGCGCGATGAGCTTGCGCCCCTGCTCCTTGGCCATCCGCCCATTCTTTCAACTGACCGCAAGCGGCTTTCGCTCCGGTAGTCGCCTTGGTTTCGAGACGGTTGCTGCGCAACCTCCTCAACCGGCGGCCAGGCCCGCAGCCTTACAACCAGCTCAGGGGGTCGACCGGGTTGCCGTTGCTGGTGACAGTGAAGTGGAGGTGGCAGCCGGTGGACCAGCCGGTGGTGCCGACGTACCCGATCACCTCGCCGCGCTCGACCCGGTCGCCGACGCCGGCGGTGTAGCTGCTGGCGTGGTTGTAGATCGTGGCCAGGCCGACGCCGCGGACGAAGCCGTGGTCGATGATCAGCCGGTTGCCCCAGGCGGTCTGGTAGTACGACGAGATCACGGTGCCGCTCGCGCCGGCGTACAGCGGCTGGCCACAGCCGGCGCCGAAGTCGGTGCCGTCGTGCAGCGAGTAGTAGCCGTAGATCGGGTGCACCCGGTAGCCGAACGGCGAGGTGACCGCACCGGCGACCGGGTAGCCCAGATAGCCGTCGCCCGACTGCGGTCCGCCGTGCGGCGAGCCACCCTCCGCGTCTTGGTTGGCCTGTTCGGCGAGCTCGCGCGCCTTCTCGGCGGCCTCGCGGAGCTTCTCCTTGATCCGCTCCTGCTCGGCCTTCAGCTCACGCAGCGTCGCCAGGTCCGCCTGCTTGGCCTGGAAGGCGTCGGTCGCGGCCTCGGAGCGGGCGGTCACCAGGCGGCGCACGCTCGCGGCGTCGTCCTCGGCCTGCTGCTCCAGCGTCTCCATCAGGTCGAGATGGTCGGCTGCGGCCTCACGCTGCAGCTGCACCTCGTCCTTGGCGTCCTCCACCTTGGTCTCGTTGACCTCGAGCAGCACCTCGGCGGCCTTGAGCTCGTCGTACCGCCGGTCCTCCTGGGAGGCCGCCATGTCCACCGCCGCGTTGCGCCGGGTGATCTCGGAGGCGTCGCCCGAGCGCAGGATCCCGGCCAGGCCGAGCAGCTGCGGGTCCCCGTTGGCGTACAGCGAGGCGATGGTCCGGCCGAACTCCTTGCGCTGCTCGAGTACGTCGAGCCGACCGGCCGCGAGCTGGGTGCGCGCCAGCTTGAGCTTGGCGATCGCGTTCTCGAGCTTGGTCTGCATCTGGGCGTCGCGCACCTTCGCGGCCGCCAGCTTCCCGCGCGTGCGCGCGAGCTGCTGCTGGGCCGCGGTGAGCTCGACCTTGGCGCTGTTCAGCTTGGCGTACGCCGAACGCGCGGTCGCGCTGGACTCCTCGAGGGCGTCATGAGCGCTGTTCAGCTGTCGCTGGACGCGCCGCTCCTTCTCCTTCAGCTCGTCGGGGTCGTCTGCGTGAGCGAAGGGGACGGCGACAATGCCAACGGCAAGCACGCAGGCCGCGGTAGCGGCTGCAACGCGGCCCTGGGCTAACGGGCGCGGGAGGGTACGGGGGAAGGAACGCACCTTTATGCCTTTGTTTGTTCGGGACCTGTCAATCTCTCTTGGGAACTCCTCGAAGGTAACCGGGCGAACTCACACTTTGATGTATTTGCGGGTCAGTAGGAGTGTCGGAACAACGCTGATCACGACCGCGAGAACGGTGACCCAGAAGACCGCGCCGACCACTGCGTCGAAGCCGATCCAGGGCGTGATCCGGATCTTTCCGCGTACCTGTTGGTCGATCACGAAGAACCAGAACGACAGCAGCGCCGTCGCCGCGAGGGCCACGCCGATCAAGGCGGTCACCAGCGCTTCGAGCAAGAACGGCAGGGTGATGTACAGCGAGGAGGCGCCCACCAGGCGCATGATCCCGATCTCCTTGCGACGCGCGAACGCAGCCAGCCGGATCGTGTTGCCGACCAGCAGCAGCGCGGCCAGGACCAGGAAGATCGCGATACCCCAGGCGCCGTACTTGAGCGCGTCGATCGAGGAGTAGATCGGGTCCAGCTCGTCGCGCAGGTCGCGGACGCCGGACACGCCGTCCAGGCCGATCACGGCGCTGACGATCCCTTCGTACTCCTTCGGGTCCTTCAACTCGATCCAGACCGTCTCCTGCATCGCCTCCGCGGTCGCCGGCGGGTTGGGCCCCTCGAAGAGGTCCTCGCCGAGCAGCTTCTTGACCTTGTCGAAGGCCTCCTGCTTGCTCTCCTCGTGGTGGCCGGCGACCTCGGGGTTGTCCTCGACGACCTTGAGTACGGCGTCCCGCTGCGCGTCGGTCACGTCGCTGACGCACTTGACGTTGGGGTCGTTCTCGGTGCACAGGAAGACCGTGATCTGCAGCTGGCTGCCCCAGTAGTCCTCGGCCTCCTTGGTCTGCTCGTTGAGCAGGAACCCGAGGCCGACCAGGGTCAGGGAGACGAACAGGGTCAGAACAACGGCGACATGCATCGACAGGTTGCGGCGCAGACCCTGGCCGAGCTCGGAGAACACGTAGCGAAGGTGCATCAGAAGGTTGCCCTCTCGATGGACTCGATGGACGGGAAGTACGGAAGGGTCACTGCTCGAGGCCGTAGCCGCCGCGGGTCTGGTCGCGGACGACCACGCCGTCCTCGAGCTCGACCACGCGCTTGCGCATCTGGTCGACGATGCCGGCGTCGTGGGTCGCCATCAGCACGGTGGTACCGGCGCGGTTGATCCGGTCCAGCAGCTTCATGATCCCGACGCTGGTGGTCGGGTCGAGGTTTCCGGTCGGCTCGTCGGCGATCAGGATCATCGGCCGGTTGACGTAGGCGCGGGCGATCGCGACCCGCTGCTGCTCACCGCCGGACAGCTCGTCGGGCATCCGGTCGCCCTTGCCATCGAGGCCGACCAGGTCGAGAGTCTCGGGGACGGCCTTGTCGATGTAGGAACGCGAGCGGCCGATCACCTGCAGCGCGAAGGCGACGTTCTCCGAGACGGTCTTGTTGGGCAGCAGCCGGAAGTCCTGGAACACGGTGCCGATCTGGCGGCGGAGACCGGGGACCTTCCAGCCGGCGAGCCGGTTGATCTCCTTGCCTGCGACGTACACCCGACCCGAGGTGGGGCGGTACTCGCGGAGCACGAGCCGGAGGAATGTCGACTTTCCGGAGCCGGACGTGCCGACGAGGAAGACGAACTCCCCCTTCTCGATATCGACGTTGATCTGGTCCAGCGCCGCGCGGGCCTGCCCGGCATACGTCTTCGTGACCTTCTCGAAGCGAATCACCCGGCCGAGTGTAGGTGACGGGTCACAGCGATCCGCACAGCCTCCGCGTATATGCGACGTCCGATTGCCGCCGGTCTTCCGCGGGACGGCGAGGAAGGCTCGATGTGTCAGTACCTCCACGGAAGGACACTCATGGACCTCAAGCTCGCTTCGCACGTCTCCGTCGTCACCGGCGCCTCGCGGGGAATCGGGCTGGCGATCACCCGGACCCTGCTCGAGGAGGGGGCGAGCGTGGTGGCGGCGTCCCGGAAGGTCAGCCCTGAGCTCGACGCTCTCGCCGGCCCGCGGCTTCTGCACGTCCCCGTCGACCTGATGGATCCCGAGGCGCCCGCGCACGCCGTCGAACGGGCGGTCGAGGCGTTCGGCGGCCTGGACAGCCTGGTCAACAACGCCGGCGGCCCGCCGCCGGGCACGCAGCTGCCGCGGTTCTCGTTCCTCGCGCCGACCGACGACGACTGGCGAGAGATGTTCGAGTTCAACCTGTTCGCGACGGTGCGCGCGATCCGGGCCGCCGTACCGCATCTGCTCTCACGCGGCGGCGGCTCGATCGTGAACGTGACCTCGACCATGGCTCAGCAGCCGGCAGCGGTGAACGTCGACTACGGCGCCGCGAAGGCGGGGCTGGCGCACCTGACGAAGTCGCTGGCGGCGGAGTACGGCCCGCAGGGCATCCGCGTGAATACGGTCGCTCCCGGCCCGGTCGAGACCCCGTGGTGGACCGACCCCGGTGGCGCGGCGGACATCTTTGCCGAGGCGACCGGCAGCACCCGCGAAGAGGTGCTCGCCTCGGGCGCGGCCACGGCGATGAACCTCACAACCGGTCGGCTGATCGACCCTCAGGAGATCGCGGACGTCGTCGCGCTCCTGCTCTCGCCGCGCTCGGCCAGCACGTCCGGTGCCCGGTTCGTCGTGGACGGAGGCCAGTTGAAGGAACTCTGACCTCGCTTATGGTGTGGCCATGCGCCCGCTCGTTCCCGCCTCCGCGGCTCGCTTGTTCGTGGCCGCGTTCGTGGTGTGTACGACGGCGGCCTGCACCGGTTCGGGCGACGAGCCGAGCGAGCCCTCGGCCGCGCCGCCCGCCACCGCTCTCGGCGATCTCGACACCTCGTCGGTGACCGTCGCCCGGGCCGACTTCTGCGGTGCGATCCCCAAGTCGGCAGCGGAGTCGGCGCTCGGCGCCGAGGTCGCCCGCACCGCCCACTATGGCAACGGTGACTCGGTCGAGCTCGCCGCGAGCGTCACCGATGTGTCGCACGAGTTCGGGTGCCGGTTCGTGAGCGAGTCCGGCGCGGAGGCGCAGGCCTGGGTCTTCGCACCTCAGGTGACGCGTGCCCGGGCGCGCGAGCTGGTCGCCGAGGCGAAGCGTCCCAAGGCATGTAAGGCAATCCCTCGGGCCGCCGCCTTCGGTACGCCGTCGGCCGCGGTCACCTGTCGGGGGAAGAGCAGCGTGACGGCGTCGTACCGAGGACTGTTCGGTGACGGCTGGCTCGCGTGTGCGGTCACCCGGAAGGCGGTCGCCGGACTCCCGAAAGCTGCCGACCAGTGGTGTTCGGCCGTTCTGCAGGCAGCCCGCTAGCTCGGGTGGTCGAGCAGCGAGCGCCAGCAACCGCAGCATCGCGGGCGCGGCCACGCGGCCGCGATACTGGGGCCGTCGTCGAGACCACCAACCCGGACGTGGTCTCGACGACGGTTGCTGCGCAACCTGCTCGACCACCCAAGAACTAACTGCGCCAGCTGCTCGACCACCGAATGGGCTAGCTGCGGAGGTAGGCCAGGACGGCCAGCACGCGGCGGTTGCTGCCGGCGTCGGCGTGCAGGCCGAGCTTGACGAAGATCGCGCTGACGACCGGCTCGACCGTCTTGATGCTGAGGTGGAGCTCCTGACAGATCGCGGCGTTCGACAGGCCCCGCGCCATCAGCTCCAGCACCTCGTTCTCCCGCGGGCTGAGCCCATCCAGGAAGCCGGCCCGGCGCTGGCCGGCGACGACGTCGGCCAGGTTCAGGTGGTCAACAACCAGGGCGGCCTGGGAGGCGAGGTCGTCGAGGAGTTTCGCCTCGGCCAGCGACAGCCGGTCGGCCCGTGGCCGGTCGACGGTGATCGCTCCAGTGACCTCGCCTTGACGCTCCACCGGCCGCAGGTGCAGGTCGGGTGCTGCCCGGAGATCGGCCAGGGTGGCCGGCGCGATGTAGGCGTCGGTCTCCGGCCACACCCCGACCGCGTGCAGCTCGCGCTCGCCGACCCTGATCCACAGGGTGGCGGCGGGCGCGGCCAGCGCCTCGGCCACCGCCCGCGCCAGGTTCGTCGGCAGATCGTCGGACCGGGCACCCGACCGGGAGAGCCAGCTGAGCGCGGAGTACGCCCTCGCCTGCTGGCCGTGCACGACGGCCAGCCCGGCCGCGACCGGGACCAGGCAGGCCGTCAGCAGCCCCGGACGCGGTGTCTGCCAGACGGCCAGGCCGACCGCCAGCGCCACGACCGAGACGGCCGCCGCAAGCACCAGCCACGCCAGCTGGCGCCGTACCGGCGTGGTCGCCCCGCGCCAGCGGGCGACGATCGCCACCACCCACAGCACCTGGAAGATCGCGTACGACGGGTGCGCGAGGGCGTCCCACACGGTGCTGACCGACTGCGATGCCTCGGGGTTCACCGGGTGCTCGAGCGGCATCGATGTAGCGGCGTACTCCACCGGCCACAGCGCCGACAGCGCCGCACACACAGCCGCGATCAGCACGACCGCCGCCGCGACCCAGCGCCAGCGCGGCGACGGCAGCCGGCCGTCGGGGAAGCAGAAGACAGACAGCGTCGCGAGCGCGAGTGCCACCGCGATCGGCCACACGCCCAGCCACCCCAACCAGCGATCGACCCAGCTGTCGGGTGAGGTCGACCAGTGGCCGACCTGGCGTCCGTAGAACATCACTGCCTCGACGACGCCGGTCGCCATGAAGAGCAGGCCCTCGCGGTGACCGGGGCGCTGGAAGAGCACGTACGCGCCGACCAGGGTGAACGCGAGTGCCAGCAGCCCGTTGTGCAGGTTCGCCAGCCACATCCCGCGGGCCTGTCCGAGGGCCACCAGCACGACGACGCCGCTGACCAGCAACATCGGCACGAGACCGCGCGGTCCGCGGGAGTCCATGGCGACATCGTGGCACGCGATCAGGCGGCCGCTCCCCAGGGTTTTCCCTGCTTCTTCGGCGGCTGGGCGGTCCAGGGCTAGCCCCGTGGCGACGCCGGCGGTCGCGGCGACACGGTGATGGCTCACTGCTCTCACGAAACGGAAGGAAGTCCGATGACCACCACTGCCCTGCACACGGCCGAACGGGCCGCCACCACTCCCACCGAGCGCCTGCTGACCGCCTCGCTCGCGGTGGCGCCCCTGGTCTACCTCGCCGCCGACACGACGTACGCCGCTCGCGGCTGGGACGACGCCACCGCCGGCGTACTCCACGTCCTCGGCGCGATGGCCTACGGCTTCGTCGTACTCCGGGTGGCCGGTTGGCTGCCTCCCGAGTCGAGGCTGAAGGCTGCCATTGTCCTCACCGGACTGATCGGCATGGCCGGAAACGTCGCCTACGGCTTCGACACCATCCACATGTCGCTCGGCGACACCGCACTCGTCGATCAGTCCGGCGCGGCGAACCTGATCAAGCCGCTGGGGCTGTTCTTCCCGCTGTCCTTCGCCCTGGTCGCGGTCGGGCTGGCCAGGCTCGGCCACCGCTGGCAAGGAGCTGTGGTGCTGGCCGCGATCCTCGCCTGGCCGATTGCGCACATCGGCAACATCGCGGAGGTGGCGATCCCGGTGAACGTGGCGCTCGTGGTCGCCTTCGGCAGCCTGCTCTGGTCGGCGAATCGGCAGTCAGCGCGGCCCGAATGACGTAGCCTCCCCCTGGTCTGCACGCTCATTCCAGGGGGAAGCCATGCTCAAGACCATCGCCGTCGGCTGCGTCGTCGCCAGCCTGACCGCCGCCGCAACCGTCGTCGCCGCGCCCGCCAACGCCGCACCTACCTGTGCCGGCAAGCGCGCCACCATCGTCGGCACCGAGGGTCGTGACGTACTCGCCGGCACCCGAGGCGACGATGTGGTCTACCTCGGCGCCGGGAACGACCACTTCCAGGGCGGCACCGGCAACGACCTGGTCTGCGGAGGTGCCGGCGCCGACTGGCTACGCGGCATGGGCGGCAACGACCGGCTGCGCGGCGATGCCGGAGCCGATCACCTCGAAGGAGACGACGGCAACGACATCCTGAGCGGAGGCGGCCAGTACGACGAGGTCGAGTTCGATGGGGCCGATGAGGGCATCCGGGTCAACCTAACCAAGCACGTCGCCCTCGGTGAGGGCAGTGATCAGGTCTTCGACGTCGAGGAGGTGATCGGCACCGACCACGACGACACGATCATCGGCTCCGACGGTCCCGACCGCATCAACGGCTGGGGCGGCCGAGACGACATCCAGGGACTCGGGGGCAACGACAGCATCGATGTCTACGGCGCGGGGAGCGTGGTTCGCGGCGGTCGCGGCCATGACGGCCTGCTCGCCGACCGCCGGGCCGAGCTCCGCGGTGGCCCGGGTGAGGACTACTTCTCCGTCTGGGCCGGGGTCAGTGCCTTCGGCGGGCCCGGCAACGACGAGTTCAGCATCCTCGGCGGGCGGTTCGAGGCATTCGGTCAGCAGGGCACCGACAACATCGAGTTCGTCAACGCATCCGGCGGTGGCTTCAGCCTGGACATGGCCTCGGGGAAGGGTCGCTGGAACTCCGGAACTGCGTTCACAGGCCGTGGCTTCGAGAACGCCCAGGGGTCGCAGAGCCGGGACACGATCTGGGGCACCGCCGGCGCCAACGACATCTACGGGGAGCGTGGTCACGACAGGCTGTACGGCCGGGCGGGCAACGACCGCGTCCAGGGTGACGACGGGCGAGACACCGTCGACGGCGGCCCGGGCGCCGACGACTGCTCGGGTGAGGTCCGGCGCGCCTGCTGAGTCCGACTGGTTGGCGTCAGTTCTGGCCGGCGGCGCCGCGGCGCCAGCGGATGCCGGCCTCGAGGAAGGCGTCGATGTCGCCGTCGAAGACGGCCTGCGGATTGCCCGTCTCGTACGTCGTCCGCAGGTCCTTGACGATCTGGTACGGGTTCAGCACGTAGTTGCGCATCTGGTCGCCCCAGCTCGCGGCGACGTCGCCCTTGAGGTCCTTCTTCAGCGCCGCCTCCTCGGCCTTCTTCAGGGCGAGGAGCTTGGCCTTGAGGACGACCATCGCGGACGCCTTGTTCTGGAGCTGCGACTTCTCGTTCTGGCAGGAGACGACGATGCCGGTCGGGATGTGGGTCAGCCGGACCGCCGAGTCGGTGGTGTTGACCGACTGGCCGCCGGGGCCGCCGGAGCGGAACACGTCGGTGCGGATGTCGTTCTCGTCGACCTCGATCTCGTCGGTCTGCTCCAGGACCGGGACCACCTCGACCGCGGCGAACGACGTCTGCCGGCGTCCCTGGTTGTCGAACGGGCTGATCCGCACCAGCCGGTGGGTGCCCACCTCGACCGAGAGGGTGCCGTAGGCATAAGGGGCGTGGATCGCGAACTCGGCCGACTTGATGCCGGCCTCCTCGGCGTACGAGACGTCGTAGACCTCGACCGGGTACTTGTGCTGCTCCGCCCAGCGCGTGTACATCCGCATCAGCATCTCGGCGAAGTCCGCGGCGTCGACGCCACCGGCGCCGGAGCGAATGGTGACGATCGCCTCGCGGTCGTCGTACTCGCCGGACAGCAGGGTGCGGACCTCGAGCGCCTCGACCGCCTTCTTCACCCGGCCCAGCTCGGCGCCGGACTCGGCCAGAGACTCCGCGTCGTTCTCCTCCTGCGCGAGCTCGACCATCACCTCCAGGTCGTCGACCCGGCCGTTGAGCTCAGTGAACCGGTCGACCTCGCCCTGGAGCGCCGACAGCCGTCCGGTCACCCGGGTCGCGTTGTCCTGGTCGTCCCACAGGTCGGGTGCCGCGACCTGCTCTCCCAACTCGGCGATCTCGCCGCGCATCTTGTCCAGATCAAGCACCTGCTCGATGGTGCGCATGGTCGCCTGAAGCTGCTTGATCTCTTGGTCGAAGTCGGGTCCTGCCACAAGGAGCAACAGTACGGCACCGCGGGAGGGATGAGACCGGCGCTCACGGCCCACGGTCCGGCGACGCGGCTCGGCGGGCCGTTTCGGCCTTGGTGATCCAGGTGTGTCACTACGCGGTCCGTAGTGACACACCTGGATCACCAACCGGAGGACACCCCCTTCAGGCGGCCGTCCCGTCCGCTAGCCGGAGATCTCCAACGCAGCCGAACCCTTGGCTCCGATTGTGGCGCCACCCGCGGTGCCCGGGACGGCCAGCGGCAGGTCGAGGCCGGCGGTGATCCGGACCACGACGCCGTCCTCGGTGACCGCGACGGTGTAGGCGAGGTCCGGGTATCGCTCGTAGGCGCCGGCTTCGCGGAGGTGTTGGGCGACCGCTGCCCGAGCGGCGGTCGCGTCGAGATCCGCGCGCTGCTCGCCGATGCCGTCGGCGTACGAGCTCGCGCCGGTGACGCCGCCATTGGCACCGGACAGGGCGGCGCCCTCGGCGAGAGTCGCCAGCGACTGCCGCTGCAGGTACGCCGCCGACGCGTCCACCACGACCGCCACCAGGATCGCGAGGATGAAGAAGAAGCCGACGATCATCGGCGTGGTCTGACCGCGCTCGTCGCGAGTCATCTGTGGCCCTCGCGGTAGGTGCCGTAGGGCACCCGGTGGTGAGCGTCGAGACGGAAGCTCGGGGTGTCGCTGCCGAGCATCGCCGGCAGCAGCGGCAGGTCCACGCGGGTCCGGATGTCGACGGTGATCACCGAGCCGGGCAGGTGGCAGTCACCCGGGTCCGGCACGCAGCCGACGTCGATCTCGGCCGAGTCGGCGTCCAGGCCCTGGTCGCGCATCGCCAGCCGTGCCGCGGCAGCCGCCCGCGCCTCGCCCTCGGCCGGTGAGGGCGCGAGCGCATAGGCACGAGCGGCGGCCCGGGAAGCGGCGGTGACGCCGAAAGCGCCGCGCTGGACGTCGAACACCGACAGCACGACGTACATGAGCGGGACCATCAGCAGGATGCCGAGCCAGGACACCTCGATCAGCGCGCTGCCCCGTTCGTCGCGGCGGTTCACGGCTCGGTCACCTCCTCGATCGCGTGTCCTTCGACGCGGATCCTGACCGCCGGACCCCAGAGCCCGAGCGGCGGAACCTCCGCCTCGACGGCGACGACCACGCCGGGGGCACCCTCGACGGTCGTCGACGACGCGTCGACACTGCTGGCATAGCGGCCCGAGATCGCCGTACTGATCTCGGTGCGGGCCTTGGCCTCACCGTCGCCGAGGCCGCGGTCCTGGGTGGCGGCGTACCGGGCGCCCTCGGAGGCCGCCGAGGCGAGGGTGTTGCGGACGTGCAGGACCAGGGCGAGCTGCAGGATCCCGAGGAACAGCGGGATCAGGATCAGCATCACCAGCACGAAGTCCACGACCGCGGAGCCGCGTTCGTCTCGGCGCCGCGCGGGTCCGGCCACGTTGCTACCGTCCGCTGACCGTGGCGAGCGCGTTCTCCAGCATGCTCGACAGCTCAGGCCTGGCAATGCCGGTCAAGGCGGCGACGACGGTCGCCGACATGACCGTGATCATCACCCAGCCGGGGACGTCACCGCGCTCGTCGCGGGTGCGCAGGACGGCGGCGACGTACAGCCGGATGAGTGCGTATTCGACGGTTCTCATGTGTCTTCTCCCCGTGGTTTCAAGGTGTGGTCAGGCTGAGCCCGACGAAGCCGGGCCAGAAGGCGAACATGATGGTGACCGGCAGGACCAGGAAGACGACGGGCACCATCATCGCGACCTCCTTGCGAGCGCCGGCCTCGATCAGCTCGCGGCGGCCGGCCTCGCGGACATCGGCGGCTTGGGCGTGGAGTACGTCGGCTAGCGGGGTGCCCCGCTCGACCGCGACCGCGACCCCCTCGGCGAAGCGGGCAACCAGCGGAAGCCCAGCGCGGGCGGCCAGCCGGTCGAAGGCCGAGCCGACCGGCTCGCCGGTGCGGACCTCGGCCAGCACCTTCGCCAGGTCTCCGGACAGCTCACCGTGGCTGCGGCGGACGACGCGGTCGAGCGCCGCGACCGGTGACTCCCCCGCCGCCACCGACAACGCCAGCAGCTCGGCGATGGCCGGGAACTCGGCCAGGATCCGGCGCTCGCGCTCCTTCACCTGGGCGGTCAGCCGGTTCTCCCGGAGCAGCACCCCGGACGCGAACGCCAGGAGGCAGACCAGCAGCCCTGGAAGTGCGCTGCCCGGGTCGCGGAGCAGGCGGAGCCCGACCAGGACGGCCGCGCCCGCGAAGCCGACCAGGCCCCACTGCACCTGCTCGATGCGGAACTCGTGGACGGTCTTGTCGATGCCCGCCCGCTCCAGCCGGCGGCGTACCGAGGCCGCGCCGCCGAGCACCCGCTCGACCGACTCCGCCGCGCCCTGAACGAGCGGCCCGAAGACACTGGCGAACGCCGACGCCGACTGCTTCGACGAGGCGGCACGCATCGGCACCACGCGCCCGACCTGCGGCAGGTCACGGACGTAGGGCAGCACCCGCGTCTCCAGCGGAGTACGCCGGATCGCGGCGAGCCGGGACAGCACGAGCAGTACGCCGAGTCCGGCCGTCAGCCCGAGCAGGATCCCCCACAGCGTCAGGCTCATGCGAGGATCCGCCGCTCGCTCGGCAGCCGACCCAGATGCACCATCGCTCGGTAGGCGCCCACGCAGACCGCGGCGCCGACGGCCAGGATCAGCACCCCGGTCGGCGAGGAGTAGCGCTGGATCACCTGCGACTGGAACGACATCGTCAGCAGCACCAGCCACGGCGCCGCGACCGCCAGCCGGGCGCCGTTGACCGCCCACGCCTGGCGGGCCTCGAGCTCGGACCGGGTGCGGGCGTCGTCGCGGAGGTACGACGAGAGGTTGCGCAGCAGCCGGCCGAGCTCTCCGCCACCGACCTCCCGCGCGATCCGGAGCCCCTCCACGACCCGGTCGCCGACCGGGTCTGCCAGCGCCTCCTTGAGCCGGTCGAGGCAGTCGGAGAAGCGGCCGGTCACCTGGTAGTCGAGTGCGAACTGCTCGAACGCGCCGCGCAGCGGCTCCGGCCCGCGCACCGCGAGCCCGGCGAGCGCCTCCGGCAGCGACATGCCGGCACGCACGGCGCTGGCGAGGTTGTCGACGGCCTCCGGCCAGACCTCGGCGAACTCACGCTGCCGGCGCCGCGCCCGGCCGGCCACGACCGCCACCGGCAGGTAGCCGCCCAGCAGGCCGAAGACCACGGCGACCGGCGGCGTACCGGACACGACCAGGATCACCAGCGCGACCGCGACTCCCAGGCCCGCGCACAGCAGCACGAAGCTGGTCGGCGACACTCCGCCGATCCCGGCCCGCGCCAGCAGCCGGGCCGGCCAGCCCGGCCCGCGGCCGGCGGACCTCGACCGGCGCGGCAGGAAGAAGGCCGACCAGATCAGCATCAGCCCTACGCCGACCCCCAGCCCGACCAGAGCACCCATCAGCGCGCCCCCGACAGCAGCCCGCGCACGTCGATACCGACACGCTCGTACCGTTCCGGCCGCGGTGGCATCCCGCCGACCAGCCGCAGCTCGTTGCCGGTGCGGGCGAAGATCGTCTCGGTCTCGATGACGTCGTTCTCGACGCGGCCCGGGACCGCGACGATCTCGTTGGTACGGCGTACTCCGCGCTCGTCGATGCCGAGATGGACCACCAGGTCGACGGACGCGGCGACGGTCGGCACCACGAACCGCGCCGAGATGTTCTCGCCGGCCAGCAGCGGCAGCGTGCACATCTTGACCAGCGCCTCGCGGGCGCTGTTGGCGTGCAGCGTGCACATGCCGGGCAGCCCGGCGTTGAGCGCGAGCAGCAGGTCGAGGCACTCCTCGGCGCGGACCTCGCCGACGACGATCCGGCTGGGCCGCATCCGCAGGCTCTCCTTGACCAGCTCCCGCAGCCGGATCCCGCCGGTGCCTTCGAGCCCGGACTGCCGGGTCTGCATCGGCACCCAGTCGGGGTGTGGGAAGCGCAGCTCGAAGACCTCTTCGCACGAGACCACCCGGTCGCCGCCCGGGATCGCCGCGGCCAGGCAGTTCAGCATCGTGGTCTTGCCGGCCTGGGTGCCGCCGGCGACCAGCACATTGAGGCCGGCCCGGATGCTGGCGTCCAGGAACGCCGCGGCCGGCACCGACAGACTGCCCAGCTCGACGAGATCGTGTAGCCGGGCCGCCTTCAGCACGAACTTGCGAATGTTGACCGCGGAGAAGCCGCGCGAGATGCCTTCGAGTACGACGTGCAGCCGGTGACCCTCGGGCAGCATCGCATCCACGAACGGCTGGCTGATGTCGATCCGGCGACCGCTGGACTTGAGCATCCGCTCGACGAGCTCGTCGACCTGCGCCTGGGTCAGCACCAGGTTGGTCAGCTCGTGCCGGCCGCCGCGCGCTACGAAGACCCGGCTCGGGTCGTTAATCCAGACCTCCTCGACCGCCGGGTCATCGAGGAACGGCTGCAGCGCGCCGAACCCGGCGACCCGTGCCACCAGCTCGTCGATCACGCCCCGCGGGTCCTCAATCGGCGCGACCGCACCGGTCAGGCTGAGCTGGTCATGGGCCTCGACAATGGCCTCGGCGATCCGGCGGACTACGCCGTTGTCGCGCTGCGGGTCGACCCCCTCACGCCGTACAACCTCGCGCACCCGGCCGTCGAGCTGCTCGACAAGCTCGACCGGGGTGTCGCTGAAGGTCACGGTCATCGGCGGTCCTGTCCCGAGGCAGAAGATCCTGTTCGCAACATTCATACGCCAGCCGAGACACCCGCCGCCAACGCCAATCGACCGCCCTGTGGATAACTCAGAAGAACTGCTCGGCGAGCCGTCGTTGATCGCCACGCCGATCCGGCCCCACCGCACCGCGGCACGGACCAGCTAGGCAGGGGATGCGCAAGTCAGCGACGGTTAGTCGTTGACCGTGTCGCCGTGGCGATGGGCGACCCGCCATTGGCCGGCTTCGCGGCGGTACACCTGAGTCGCACGCAGCGTGTAGGTGCGCGGTTGACCGTCAACCGAAGCGGAAGTGTGCTCCAGGCCTGCTGTGTAGGCCATGTCGCCCACCACATCGAAGGCCTGGAGGTCGAAGGTGTAGGACGTGCAGTCGGAGAAGCTGGCGCCAAGAGAGATGAAGAGCTCGTCGATCTCCTGTTGGCCATGGGCATTGCGCCAGGCACCCAAGACGCTCACGGGCTCGTTGCGGGACCAGAGCGCTCGTCGCGGGGCGGCGTCTCCGTTGTGCAGGGCGAACTCCGCATCGTACAGAGCACCCTCGACCCACGCCCGAAACTCGTCTCGATCGGTCATGCGTTAAGCATCCTCCGGGTCGCGCGATGTGCATACTCCGCGGGTACGTCAGGTCGCGATGTCGGCCGCAAGCCGGGCGGCCTTCTCCTGGTCCGCGTTCGCCGCGACTCGGGCGCGGGTCTCGGCCCGGCGCTCCACGAAGCGAGTGGCCTGGGTGTCGAGCGCCTCCAGGAACCTCGCCAGGTCGTCGCGGGCCTGCTCACCCTCGGCGCCGAGGCCGTCACGCTCGAAGACGCCCCAGTGCCGCAGCACTGGCATCAGCACCTCGTCGTGGTGGAGCCGTAGGTCGTAGATGCCGGCCTTGGCGATGATGATCGAGTTGCGGCGGAAGCCCGCCATCGTGGCACCGGGCATCTCGAAGCCGATGACCTCGTCGGCGATCGCGCGCATGGTGGCGTCGGGCGCGATGTCGAGCGCCGCGGCCACGATGTTGCGGTAGAAGACCATGTGCAGGTTCTCGTCCTTGGCGATCCGGGCGAGAAGCTTGTCGGCGATCGGGTCGCCAGTGACCTTGCCGGTGTTGCGGTGCGAGACGCGGGTGGCCAGCTCCTGGAAGGAGACATAGGCGACCGCCTCCAGCGCGGTCTTGTCGCCCGAGTCGTAGCCCGAGGTCATGTAGTCCATCCGGGCCCGCTCCAGCTCGACCGGGTCCACGCCGCGGGTGACCACGAGGTAGTCGCGCAGCGCCACGCCGTGCCGGTTCTCCTCGGCGGTCCACCGGCCGACCCAGGTGCCCCACGCGCCGTCGCGGCCGAAGCGGGTGGCGATCTCGCGGTGGTACGACGGCAGGTTGTCCTCGGTCAGCAGGTTCGTGAACATCGCTGCCTTGGCGGTACTCGACAGCCGCGACTGCTCCGGGGCGTAGTCCTCACCGCCGAGGAACGCGAAGTCCCGTCCCTCGCTCCAGGGCACGTAGTCGTGGGGATGCCACTCCTGGGCCAGCGCGAGATGGCGGTCGAGGTTCTCGGCCACGACGGGCTCCAGGTCCTCGAGCAGGTGGGCCGGTGTGCTGATCGGAGTGGTCGTCACAGGGGCTCCCTCGGTCGCTGTCCACAGCCTCTTCGCCACCATAGACCTCAGGCGCCAACGCGGATACGCCTTGAACGGGCGGTCTCCTCAGCCCGACATCAGGCCGATGATGCCCAGCACCGTCCCGATGAGCAGTGAGGCGAGGGCGAGCAGGTCCTGCCGAGTCCATCCGGTCCCACTGTCCGCCGACTGGCGAGCGGGCTCACGGTGTCAATCCGTCATCGTCCCACGCGCGGCGCCGCCGGGAGCCGGATTCGGCCGCTCGTGATCTCAGTCGGTGGTGAAGAAGTCGGTCAGGATGGGGAGCAGAACCTTCATGCTGACCATGTGGTCCTGGCCTTCGACGACCACGGCGCGAGCGTCGGGGAGGATGGACGACAGAGTCGTGTGGGTGCCGCGCAGGGTGGCCGGACCTTTGCCGCCGACCAGCAGCAGGGTCGGCACCTTGAGCGCCTGCAGCCGCTCACGCTGGGGCTCGTCCCGGGTGAGGGCGATGTCATACCGCAAGGTCGGGGCCAGTCGTTTCATGGCTGCCCAGCCGGGCATCGCCGGGAGCAGGGCCACGAAGGCACGCGGCATCCCGATACCAGTGAGGAAGCGCCGCATCGCCTTGCCGTTCGCCCCCGCCGCCAGCAGCCGGTCAACCTCCTCGCTGAGCCCGGCGTACTCGACTCGCTCCTCCTCACCGTGGACGTACGACGCGTCGTAGGCAGCGACCTTCGTGACCTTGCCCGGCAGCCGGCGACCGGCCTCGAGCGCCAGGACGGCGCCGGAAGAGTGGCCGTAGACCAGGGCCTCGCCACCCGCCGCATCGACCAGCGCCTCGATGTCGTCGATCTCCCGGTCGATCGACCACGATCCGGCATCGGTGCTGTCGCCGCGGCCGCGGCGGTCGTAGCTGTAGACGGTGAACCTCTTGGCCAGGGCCTTCGCGTCGGATGCGACGGGCAGGAACCGGCGAAAGCAGCTCGCCCCGGTCACCATGATCAGCGCCGGCCCCTCACCCAGCTTGTCGTACGCGATCGTCGTGCCGTCCGGTGACGTAACGGTCTCCACAGCTCCTCCTTCACCGCCCGCAATAACAACACCACTCAGTGTCGTTATTACGAAACTAAACGGTTTAGTTTAGGATGTCAACGTCACCGCATCGGAGGTTGCGCATGAGCTCAGAGACGCCCGGCCGGCGGGGGCGGCCCCCCTCGGACGACAAACGTCGCTCGATCCTCGCCGCAGCCGAAGCGATCTTCCTGCGCGAGGGATACCGCGGAGCGAGCATGGACGAGATCACCTCCCTCGCGAAGGTCTCCAAGCCGACCGTCTACCGGCACTTCGGCAACAAGGAGGACCTGTTCATCGCCTTGGTCTCGGAGATGACGACGATGGCCGGAGATCAGGTCCCCGACGAGCTTCCCGCTCCAAGCGATCTTGACGAGCTTCGCGACCAGCTCGCCACCCACGCCCTCCGACAGCTCGAAGCGGTCCTGACCCCGCGTCTCATCCAGCTCCGGCGAGTCGTGATCGGCGAGGTTCCCCGGTTCCCCGAACTGGCTCAGGTACTGCACGACGCCGGGCCGCAGCGCGCCATCAACACCCTGACCCGGGCGTTCCAGGCTGCCGCAAAGGCAGGGCTGCTGACTGCGCCCCGACCCGAGGTGGTCGGCCGTCAGTTCAACTGGCTGGTCATGGGTGAACCGATCAACCGCGCCATGCTCCTCGGCGATGCCGCCATCCCCACCCGACGGCAGCTCGCCCGCCATGCAAGGCAGTGCGCGGACCTGATCGTCGCCGCCTATGGTGCGGAGCCGTGCACATCGAAACGGTGACCGCGGGCTGTCAGCCGACGAGTGCGGCGCTCACCGCCCTGCAGTAGGCGGCAACCTTGTCCGCCCTGACCTGAGGGTTGCGGCCAGCGGCGCCGTGAGCGGCGCGGGCGAGCTCCTGGATCACCCAGTGCGACGGCGCGAGCTCGCTGAGTTTGTCGTCGAGTGCCTGCGAGTCACTGATGGCGAGGAGTACGGCGAGGGTCTCGGTGAGCTTTCGCCGCGCCAGCAGGATCTCGTGCGCGTTGTACCGGCCGAGGTTGCGGTAGGCGACGAAGGTCGCGGTGTCGAAGAACTGGTCGAGGGTGCTGATCCGGGGATAGCTCGGGTTTCGCTCGTGGAAGGCGAGCAAGGCTGCGGGCATGCCCTTGGTCAGACCGGGCTTGGCGTACCAGAGCACGCCGACCCGGGTCTGGCCGGTGAACACACCGGCGCCCTTCGAGAAGAAGCCGATGTTGACGGTTCGTGGCGAGTACGCCGGAACTCGCGACCCGCTCGGGGCAGCGCGGAGCGGGTCGAGGCTCATGTCGATCCGGATGTCGCACTCGCTCGGCGCGATCGCGATGGCCTTGCCGAGCGAGCTGGTGGCGTCGCCCGGGCCCGAGTCGGCGTCTACGCAGACGATCTCGGTGACCTCGGGGACCCGGAGCAGCTCGACCAGCCCGGTGTTCTCCCAGTGCCCGCCGTCGGTGAGATACAGGTAGGGGTCGTCGAGGTCGTGGATCCCGAAGAACTCCTTGAACAGGTAGCCGAGCCCGGTGCGCGGATACCGCAGCTCGGGCTCGTCCTGCAGGCCGGCCGCCTCGAGCTGGGTGACGAAGCGCGGGTTGGCGACCCAGACACCGAGCCGGATGTTGAAGAACGTCAGCAGCATGCTGGTCGGCCCGATCCGGATCCTGCCCATCGCCGGCGAGACCGCGGCGCTGGAGATCGCCACAGCGAGCATCGTGGTCACCCGCTTGCCCAGCTTGTTGCCGAGTCGGTCGACGACCTTGGTGGACGCGGCGTACTCGAGCGTGTTGCCTCGGCCGTCCTGCGGCAGATGCAGCGTGACCCGGTCGGGGTCGAAGGTCACACTCAGCGCCGGCGTGCCGTAGTGCGTCCGCACGGCGCGCGAGGAGACCGTGCCGGTCGTGCAGACGACCAGCGGCGTGCGCGCCTCCGTGCCGACACCGTTGAAGGCGGACAGGCCCGGTTCCCGGAGGCTCTTCTCGTCTCCGGCGAGGTTGTCGTTCTCGTAGGCGCGAACGCTCTGCCGGCCGTCATCGCTCGCGGTCCGGTACGTCGCGTAGGCCAGCCGCAGCTTCCCGCGGTAGAAGGGCGCGAGCGACCACCGCTCGGGGCTGACGGCGAGCTGCAGGAAGGCCAGCAGCGCAAGCGCCGCGACCCAGTTCCAGCCCGATCTCCAGTCGGTCAGGTCCTCGCCCGCCCAGCTAACCCCGTGCTGGGCCGCACTCCAGGTCGCGAGAGCCGCGAGGCAGAGCGCGACCACCAGGAAGGCGAGTCCGCCGAGCATGGGCGCGAACCGAGCGGCGGGCTTCCTGAGGATCCTGACCACCGACCCGATCACGCCGGCCGCTCCGGCGGCGGCGGCGAACTGTGCGGGCAGCGACAGATAGGCCACCGCGCCGACGAGCTCGACGAAGCCCCACAGCGTCAGGGCAAGCACCGCGCCCAGCCCGAGCGCGCCGTACGCCGCGCCCTTGAGTCCCCGCATCAGGGTCCGCGCCCACGCATGCCGCTTGGCCGGACCGATCAAGAACTGGCCGGCCCCGACCCATGCCATCAGGAACAGGAATCCGATGGCCAGGAAGGACAGGCCGGGCACGGCCATCGAGTGCTCCGTGACCAGGTCGTGGAGCGCGCCCTTCTCGAGGTCGCCGTTCTGGTCGGCCAAGCCACGCAGGGCCCAGCCGACCGGCCGGGTGATCGCCCACAGCATGCTGAGCAGGACGATCGTGTTGACGGTGAGGCCCGCGATGACCGTGGCATACGCAGCTGGACGGTACGGCGCGGTGGCGACGGGCTGGTCGCCTTCGCGGCCGGCCTGCCGCGTCGCGTTGGGCGCGGCCGGGTCGGTGGCGGACCCGCGGGGCTGGTTCGACGCGAGGTAGCCCAGGTTGTCGACCAGGTGCCGCTCCTCGATGGTCAGCCAGCCGCTGTCCTGCATCTGCCAGGGCTGGGTGTCCAGCGAGCCGAGCGGCACCCGTTCCGCGTTCCCGCCGTCGTCATGGGTGTAGCCCGACCGGGAGATGCTCCAGCCCGCGGCCATGTTCGATCCGCCGGAGACGGCGGTGACCTGGTGCGCCGTGGTCCACCCGAGGGTGCCGTCGCCATCCAAGACCTGGAGCGCGCCGAGGCTGATCGAGGATGCGCGGATGCCGCCACCGGAGAGCGCGATCCCGTGCGCCGGGTCGTTCCTCGGGATCGCCTCGCGGACGATCTGGGTGCCTTCGGGCGCGCCGGGCGTGGCCTCGTCGGCCACCTTGGACTCCTCGGTCTCCGAGGTCTCGTTGACGGACTTCTTCGCATAGGCCGGCAGCGCCCAGGAGGCGAGCCGCACCCAGCGCGGGGTGGACCACCACGCGAAGGCACCGGCGAGTGCGTAGCCGATCGCGACGAGCAGGAGTGCGAACTTCGCCCACGCGCAGACCGCGGCGAACAGCCACGGCCGGTCACTCCCGCCGGCGTTCAGCATGAGGATGTTCTCGACGACGTCCAGCGCACCGGCGACGACAACCGCGATCACGACGTACTTGCGTGCCCGCCGCATCGCCGGGAGGCGGAAGTAGGCGCCGGCCCAGAACGCGATCAGGGCCAGCAGCAGGACGTAGGCCGGGATGAACCAGAAGTCCTGATGGACCGCGGAGGTGAACGCGTCGTCGCAATCACACGCGTCCCAGGCCTTGCTGCTGCCGGCCAGCTCGATCTCGAGGATCGACTTCGTCTCGCCCTTCATGCTCGCCGCGTCGCCGAAGTGCGCTGCGACCAGGGCAGTGAGCACCAGCGCGGGCCAGCGCAGTCGGGGAGGGCGGACGTGCAGCTGCTTCTGCATGCGGGTGGTCGACACGAGCGCGACGACGGTGAGCGCGGCGCTGACCAGAAGCAGAATCACCCAGACCGCGGTCGGGCCGGTGTCGCCTAGATAGTCCGGCAGCAGCGACGCCACGGCGACCACCGCGATGCCGAGCAGCAGCCAGTAGACGCGGAGCCAGTAGTGGAAGGAGACATCGGTCGTTGGGCTGAGCCCTTTGGTCGGTGGGTCGGTGACGTTGACCATGGCGTGCCTCCGCGCGTCAGTTGACTGCCCGACTTGTCAGTCTGGCGAGGTTCCGACGGGCGTGCACGGAGATCGGCCGTTTTCGTTACCCGACGAGCTGGGCGGCCAGGCGGTCCAGGGTGGCGGCGGAGACGCCGTTCGCGCGGAGGTACGCCGCGAACGAGCCGTACCTCTCGCGAACGTGGGCTAGCAGGCGGTCCATGGTCTCGGCGTACGGCGCGAAGTGGCTGGGCGGGTAGCTGCGGTAGAGGTCGGGCGCGGCGGCGATGCTGGCGAACCGGCCGATCAGCTGCTCCATGGACGCGCCGGTGAGGACGTAGTCCTCGATGATGTCGTCGTCGCGGACACCGAGCGCGCCGAGTACGACGGCGGCCAGGACGCCGGTGCGGTCCTTGCCGGCCGCGCAGAAGAAGACGCCGGGGAGCGCGTCGGCGCCGGCCAGCCGCTCCACTGCCCTGGCGATCACGGCACCCGAGACCTCCAGCATCGCGGCGTACTGCTCGAACATCCGGGTCGGGGAGCGGTCGGGGTTGGCCACCGCCCGGGGCGCGTCGATCGGCACGGGTCCGCGCGAGGTGACCGGGAGGTGCTGCCGGTCTGCGACGCGCTGCGCGAGCGCACCGACTCCCCCGGCCTCGATCTCGGCGGTGCTGCGCAGGTCGACCATGGTCCGGATGCCCACCTCGCCGACCGCGCGCTCGACGTCGGCATCGGTCAGCAGGTGGACAGAGTCGGCGCGGAACAGCCGGCCCCAGCGCACCTCCCGCCCGTCGCCGGTCCGCCAGCCGCCGAGATCGCGGAAGTTGAAGGAGCCTTCGAACTCCACTCTTCGCATACGGCCGACCCTAGTGTCGTCAGTCTCTAGACTGATCGACCGTGACGGACTTCACCCAGTGGCGACCTCATCCCTGGCACGGCGTCGAGCCCGGCCCGGAACCGCCGGTCATGGTCACGGCGTACATCGAGATCACCCCGTTCGACGTGGTGAAGTACGAGGTCGACAAGCCGACCGGGTACCTCAAGGTGGACCGGCCGCAGATGACGTCGTCCTCGCCGCCGACGCTGTACGGCTTCATCCCCCAGACCTACGCCGGCGACCGGGTCCGCGACCTGTGCCCGGGCGCGACCAGTGGTGACGGCGACCCGCTCGACGTCTGCGTGATCTCCGAGCGCCCGATCGACCGTGCCGACATCCTGCTGACCGCGCGCGTGGTCGGCGGGCTGCAGATGGTCGACCACGGCGAGGCCGACGACAAGGTGATCGCGGTGCTGGCCAAGGACCCGATCTGGGGCGACGTCCAGGACCTGGTCGAGCTCCCGACAGCGCTGGTCAACCGCCTCGTGCACTACTTCGAGACCTACAAGATCACCGGCGGCGAGGTCCCTCCTGTGACCATCCAGCGCCGCTACGGCCGGGAGCACGCGTTCCGGGTGATCGAGGCGTCGATGCAGGACTACGATGAGACATATGGGACATCTGTGACGTCTGAGGCATGACCTCAACCCTTGATTGAGCGTTAACTCCCGGCAGATGCGAATGCATCTGTGACATCGGGGCACTGCCCTGAATGTCCGATTCCCTTCTCGGGAGGAGTTCTCATGAGCCAACCGATGGCTATCGACTGGGAGGGCGGGCTCGACGACGCCTGGACCTCCGTAGCCAGCTTCGTACCGAAGCTGCTGGTCTTCCTCGTCGTCCTGTTCGTCGCCTGGATCGTCGCGAAGTTCGTCGCCAAGGCGGTGGGCATGATCCTGGAGCGGGTCGGGTTCACCAAGCTGCTCGACAAGGCCGGTGCCGACGACGTACTCAGAAACGCACAGATCAAGCCGATCTCGCTGATCACCAAGCTGGTCTACTACTTCGTCCTGCTGATCGGGCTGCAGCTCGCGCTGAGCGCCTTCGGTCCGACGAACCCGGTGAGCAAGATCGTCAACGACATCGTCGCCTGGCTGCCGAAGGCCCTGGTCGCGATCGTGATCGTGGTGGTGGCCGCAGCGGTCGCCAACGCGGTGAAGGACATCCTCGGCGCGACCCTGGGTGGCCTGTCGTACGGCGGGTTGCTGACCAAGATCGTCGGCGGATTCATCGTGGCGCTCGGTGTGATCGCGGCGCTGAACCAGGTCGGCGTCGGGCTCTCGGTCACGCTGCCGGTGCTGATCGCCGTACTCGCCACGATCGGCGGCATCCTCGTCGTCGGTGTCGGTGGCGGGCTGATCTTCCCGATGCGGCAGCGCTGGGACGGCTGGCTGAACCAGCTCGAGCAGGACACCCGCGCCGCACGGTCGAGCAACGGCTCGGGCGCACCCCGGTCGGGTGGCGTGAGCGCGGCCGGCGCGACGACCTACCGCAAGTAGCCCAAACGGGGCGCGGATCTTCGCCGAGGGCCACCACCACGGGGTGGCCCTCGGGGAAACTTTCGGGGGCGACTCGGGGGTTATCCGGGTGCTTCAGTTGGTCATATTTGTCAAGATGAACTTCATGGCTTCTGCAACAGTCGTCGACGCCAGGCGCACGGGGGTGCGACGTGGGGTCATGGAGTTCGGGATCCTCGGGATTCTGTACGTCGCTTACAGCGCCAGCCGCACGCTTGCGAGCGAGAACGTCGGCGCCGCCAAGGAGCGCGCCGCCTGGCTGCTCAAACTCGAGCGGGGCTGGCACCTCGATGTGGAGCGGACGATCACCGGCTGGTTCGTCGACATCAACTGGCTCGGCCTGGCCGGCAGCTACTTCTACGCCACCGCCCACTACCTAGTCACGCTGATCGTCCTGGTCTGGCTCTACCTGCGCCACCCCGATGTCTACAGCCCGGCCCGGCGAGCGCTGGTCGTCGCGACCGTGCTGGCACTCGGCCTCTACCTGCTGATCCCGATGGCTCCGCCCCGGCTGGTCGGCTACACCGACGTCCTCAAGCTGCATGCCGCCTCCGGCTGGTGGGGCGGCGACGCCTCCGCGCCGAAGGGCCTCGGCGGGCTCACCAACCAGCTCGCCGCGATGCCGTCACTCCATGCCGGCTGGGCGCTGTGGGTGGCGGTCGCGGTCACCTGGGCCGGCGTACACGTGTTCTGGCGACGGCTCGCCTGGACCTACGCCTTCGTGTCGGTGTTCGTGATCATCGGCACCGGCAACCACTGGGTTCTCGACGCCGTGGCCGGGTGGCTGGTCATCGGCTACGCGCTCTGGCTGTTCCGGCCCAACAAGCCGGAGGAGCTGTCGCCCACCCGGGAGGTTCCCGAATGGGCGACACCGCAGGACGACGTCAGTCGCTGATCTCGCAGTCGTCCTCGTCCTCGATCGAGACACACCGGTCCTCGCCGTCGCCTCCCCAAGCGGTGTCGGTCCCAGCGCCGCCGTCAAGGTGATCGTCGAAGCGAGAGCCATGGAAGAGGTCGTTGCCGCCGTACCCGTACGCCGCCAGCGGGCCGCTCGACGAGTGGTCCATCCAGATCCGTTCGGGCGCGCTGGTGCCGTGGAAGGTGAACCGCGCGTCCGACCAGGAGATGTCCTCGACTCCGGACACGCGCAGCGTCGTGGTCGAGCTCCCCTCGATCGTGGTCACGCCGGACCGTAGGTCGATCGTCGTCGGGGCGGCGACGCGCAGATGGGGTTGGAGGAAGTCCTTGCCGTCGCCGCCTTGGACCTCGGCTCCGGACTGGCTGGTCCAGTACTCCCAGATGAGGTCATCACCAGGCCCGGCGAAGATCCGGTCCGCGGACGCACCGCTGTCGTAGATCTCGTCGGGGCCACTGCCTCCGGAGATCGTGTCCACACCCTTGTTCGCCTCAATGATGTCGGCCCCGGCGCCGCCGAGCAGGCGGTCGGCATCGGCACCCTCCCCGCGCGAGAACGTCCAGGGATTCTGGTGGTCGGACAGCTTGTCGTTGCCGCCACCGCCCTCGAGTACGTCGGCACCGGCGTACCCGTAGAGGGCGTCGTTCCCGGCACCTCCGATCATCCGATCGGCGAACCGGGATCCCACCACGGCGACCTTCCTCGTGCTGGTGAGCCGGTCGGTGCCCTCGCCAGCGACCCGCCCACGGGACAGGTCGACACGCACCCCGCGGGCGGCGGAGGCGTAGACGATCAGGTCGTACTCGTTCTCGTTACTCCCGGCGCGCTTGTCGTACCCCGGGACGATCAGATCGTCGCCGGGCCCAGGCAGGAAGACGTCATTGTTGATGGTCCAGGGCGACCCGTCGGTGACGATGCTGCCCAGGCCGCCGTCGAACTTGTCATTGCCGGGCCCGCCGAAGATCCGGTCCGCGCCCGCCTTCCCGCAGATCAGATCGTTGCCGCGCAGGCCCTTGATCACATCGTCGCCGCCGAGACCGACGATCACGTCCGGACCGTTGGTGCCGAAGATCCGGTCGTCACCAGGGGTGCCGACGATCGTGGCCTTCTTTCCGAAGCAGGTCGCGGCTGGCGCGGGCCCAGCCGCGACCGGGAGCGGCGCGATGAGCGCGGCGGTAGCTGACAAGACGGCGAGCGTGGCAAGTACGGCGAGTCTCTGCATCGTTCCTCCGTGAGGACGGGTCGGCTGGCTGTGCATCGCACGCTAGCCACACCGACTGACAAAAACCTGACAGGGGTCAGCCGTTGACCTCGCACGAATCCCGATCGAACGTCTGCTCGACCGAAATGCAGCGGTCCACCCCGCCGTGAGTGTGGGCCGAGTCGGTGCCGGCGCCGCCGTCGATGAAGTCGTCGCGGGCCGAGCCGCCGAACTCGTCGTCGCCGCCGTACCCGTAGGCCCGCAGGCGCCCTCGCAGTTCAATGTCGGTCGGGCCGATGAACTCGTCGGCGTCGGTGCCGTGGAACGTCAGCGCCCCACCATCCCACCACTCCAGCGACTCCACGCCCACGACCTGCATCGTCGTGGTCGCAGCACCGTCGATGGTCGTCACGCCCGATCGCAGGTCGATGGTCGTCGGCGGGTAGACCCGCTTGCCGTCCTGCCAGAACCTCAGGTCCGGCCACAGGGTGTCGTGGCCCGAGCCGCCGTCGACAGTCGCGCCCCGCCCCCGGACCCAGTTGTCCTGGATGAAGTCGCCTCCTGGTCCGCCCAGCACGATGTCCGGCGAGTCCCCGAAGGACCGGAGCTCGTCGCGCCCCGGCCCCCCGATCAGTACGTCGATGCCGCCCCGCGACTCGATCCGGTCACCGTCGCCACCCTCGAGACGGTCGCGTTCCCGTCGGTCACCGTTGGCGACGGCGTCCGGGCTGGTGTGGTCGAAGAGACTGTCGTTGCCACCGCGGCCCAGGAGGATGTCCGGCCCGCCATGCCCACGGAAGTGGTCCGCGCCCGGCCCACCCAGCATGACGTCTCCCTGGCTTGACCCGGTGACGGCAACCCTCGCTCCGGCCAGCAGGTCGATGCCCTCCCCCGTGATCCGGCGGTTGGGGATGTCGACGCGCACGGACTTGAGCGAGTTCGCGTAGCTCACGTGGTCGGGTAGGTCGAGGGTTGTCGCCCGTCTGTCGACACCCAGAACCAGGTAGTCGTTGCCGGGTCCGGGCAGGAACACGTCGTGCTCGACGCCCCACGCCTCCTCACCGTCGCCCGGGCTGATGTCGACGAGCTTTCCCTTCCCGCCGTTGAGGCTGTCCCGGCCCGGACCGCCGGACAACCGGTCTGCGCCGTAGTTGCCGCAGATCAGGTCGTCGCCGCCACGGCCCTTGATCACGTCGTCCCCACCCCGGCCGACGATCACGTCCGGGCCGTCGGTGCCGAAGAGCCGGTCGGTCTTCTCGGTGCCGACGATCGTGGCCTTCTTGCCGAAGCAGGTGGGTACGGCAGCTGCCGCGCCTCCCGCTGCGGGCGCTGTCAGCATCGCGAGCAGCAACGCGGCCCCGGTCCAGCCTGTGCATCGCTTGAAGTCGCGCATCACTCGATCACCTCACAGCGGCCCTCGAACTCCTCGATCGACACGCAACGGTCCCGGCCGCCGCTCGGGAAGGCATAGTCGGTGCCCAGCCCGCCGTCCAGACGATCGTTCCGCTCGGATCCCTCCAGCCGGTCGTCGCCGTCGTACCCGTAGGCCACCAGCCGCCCGCTGCCGTACTGGCTGACGGTCTCGTCAGCGGCAGTGCCGTGGAAGGTCAGGTCGCCCACCCAGCGGAGCACCTCGATGCCCGCGATCTCGACAGTAACCGGCGTCGTGGCGTGGATCGTCGCGACGCCCGAGCGGAGATCGACGGTGCTCGCCGGCAGGTACTCCTTCCCGTCCCTCCGGAACGCCAGGCTCGGATAGACCTCGTCGCGGCCCGGTCCACCATCGACCACGGCGCCGCTCCGGGAGGTCCAGTACTCCTGGAGCGAGTCGTCCCCCGCGCCGAGCAAGACCTCGTCGTCCGTCCTTCCTCCGTCGTAGACGACGTCGTTGCCGTCGCCTGCTTCGAGGTGATCCGAGCCCGGACCTGCGGTGAGGGTGTCGTGGCCGGCGCCACCGAGCAGCCAGTCCTGGTCCGCCGTCCGCCCCAGACCCACCACGTCGTCGTAGAGGACGTCATTGCCGCCAGCGCCGATGAGCTTGTCGGGACCGCCGGCGCCCCAGAAGTGGTCGGCCCGCGGGCTGCCTCGCATGGTGTCACGGTACGGCGAGCCGACGAACGCGACGTTGGTCTCGGTGAGCCGGTCGGTGCCGAGGTAGGGCGCGGTCACGGTCTTGGCCGTGGCGTTCACCGTCACTCCGCGTGGCGAGTCGGCGTAGCTCACCCGGTCCCGCGGATCGTTGACCGCGCGGTTGTCGTGCATCGCATTGACCAGGTCGTCGCCGGTACCCGGGTAGATGACGTCGCCGACGACGTATTCCCCACCGCGGTCGAGGTGGTACGTGCCGAACCCGCCGTTGATCTTGTCGTGCCCGACCCCGCCGAAGATCGCGTCGGAGCCGGCGCCGCCGCAGATCACGTCGTTGCCGCGGCCGCCCTTGATCACGTCCTCGCCGCCGAGACCGACGATGACGTCCGCACGTCTGGTGCCGACCAGGCGATCGGCACCCTTGGTGCCGACGATGGTGGCCTTCTTGCCGAAGCAGGTAGGCGCGGCCTGGGCGGTCGCGGGTGGGAGGACGAGGAGTCCGGCTACGGTTGCGGTGGTGGCGAGTACGGCGAGTCTCAGCATGCTGCTTCCCCCAAGAGAGTGACGGACGTGTCACTGGGTTAGATGCAGCGTTCGCGCCGAAAGTTCTAGTCCGAGAATGGCGGTGACCAGGCAGGCGGCAGCTTCCGGCGGAGCGCAGCGGAGCCGGGAAGGTCGTTGCTGGGTTAGGCGGCGGGTTGGAGGGTGACGTGGTAGCCGAGGGCTTGGAGGCCTCGGACGTGGCTGCGGCGTTTGGCGGTGGTGGAGACGTGGCGGTCGTAGTGGTCGGGTCCGAGGTCGTGGAACCGTGCGTCGGTGTCGGACTGCAGGTGCCAGATGATCACCAGGATGGATCGTCCGACGGCGACGATGGCCTTCTTCTTCCCGCGTCGTCGGACGATGCGTCGGTAGCGGGCGCCGAGGAAGGTATCGGTCCGACCGGCCGCTACGGCGGCCTCGCCGAGGACGCGGGCCAGGTAGCGGTTCCCTTTCCCGGTCGAGCCGTTGCCCTTGTTCTTGCCGGCGCTGGACTTGATCCCGGGCGCGAACTTCGCCCACGAGGCCAGGTGCCCGGGGGTGGGGAACCGGGTCATGTCGGTGCCGATCTCGGCGATGATGATCGCGGCTGCGGTCGGTCCGATCCCGGGGATCTGGTCCAGCCGGGCGACCGCGTCACCGAAAGGGGCCAGATGGTCCTCGATCTGGGCGTCGAGTGCGGTGATATCGGCGTCGACGGCGTCGATCCGGGCTAGCATCCGGGCCAGCAGGAACCGGTGATGCTCGTCGAAGGTGCCGACCTTGAGCCCGGCGAACGCTTCCTCGAAGAGCCCGATCTTGGGTCGCATCCGGGTTCGGGCCAGGTCGGCGAGCTTCTTGGGGTCGCGTTCCCCGGCGATCATCGCGGCCATCATGTCCCGGCCCGATACTCCGTGGATGTCGGAGGCAACCACAGAGAGCTTGATGCAGGCGTCCTCGAGGAGCTTTTCGACCCGGTTCTTCTCCGCGCCGCGGACCCCGACCAGGTCGACCCGGTACCGGGTCAGGTCCCGCAGCCGGCGGATTGGTGGCGGGGGCACGAAACTGGCGCGGAGCATCTGGCGTTCGGCGACCTTGCACAGCCACACCGCATCGAGCACGTCGGTCTTCGGGCGCCCGGGTAGGTGCTTGACGTCCTTGGCGTTGACCAGCCACGGGTCCAGGCCGTGGGCCTGGAACAGGTAGAACGGTGGCCGCCAGTAGTCGCTGGTGGCCTCCATCACCACCCGCTCGACCCGCAGGTCGACCAGCCGCTCCGCCAGGTCGCTCAGCGCACCGACCATCGTGGTGTGCGTGGTCACCTCCTGCACCCGACGCTTGCCGCCATCGGGCGCTGGGAGGCGGACACAACACACGATCTCGGCCTTGCCGATGTCCAACGCCGCTACCCGTTCGATGATCTGCTCATCGTCTTGTGATTCAGCGAAGACCATCACCTGCTCCCTTCCATCGGTTCGGTCACTCCTGGGTGCGACCGCCCGGGGGAACCGCCAGGGCAACAAGCGAATCTAGTCCTCGCGCTCACACCGACCACCGTCACCGGCGACCGGATCGGCAGCATTGAAGGGCCCACCACGCGGTTCCCGCACCCGGCTAGCCGACGGCCTCGCAGGACCATAGGGACAACGGCGTCACCGGACGGCCGCAGCACCATTCTCAGCCCGGAACGGGCGCCCAACCAGGGGCACTTTGGCTAGCCGTTGGACTCGCAGTCGAAGGCGTTCTCGATCGCGACACAGCGGTCCTGGCCACCGCCCACGTGCGCGGAGTCCTCACCGCCGGCGCCGTCCACCACGTCGTTGCCACCGTCGGCGAAGAAGACGTCGTCGCCGGCGTACCCGTTGGCCACCAGCCGGATGCCGAACCCGAAGTTGCTGACGATGTCGTCGGCGCCGGTGCCGTGGAAGCGGAGCGACATGTCCCGGACAGTGAGGTCCTCGACGCCGCTCAGCCGGGCGGTGACGGTGGTGCGGCCCACGAGCCGTGAGCTCCCGGACCGGAGGTCGACGGTGAGCCGGGCGGTGTCGCCGGAGCGCAGCCGCGGACGGAGCGTGACGTCGTCGCGGCCCGAGCCACCGGACACGGCCGACCCGGCGCTCAGCACCCAGTAGTCCTCGACCCGGTCCGAGCCCGGTCCGGCGCTGATCCGGTCCGCCGACCGGCCGAAGTCGTAGAGCGCGTCGGACCCGTCCCCACCCACCAGCGAGTCGCGCCCACCGCCGGCGTACACCGTGTCGTGTCCGGCGCCACCGTCGAGCGTGTCGCGGTCCTGATCGGTCGACCAGTAGTACGACGGTCCGTCGGCCAGCGTGTCCGCGCCGCCGTTCCCGCGCAGGGTGTCGCCCCCGCGGCCGCCGTCGAAGTCGTCCCGGCCGGCTCCGCCGATCATCCGGTCGGCGAACCGAGATCCGACGTACGCCACGACCGCGGCCTTGCCGCCCGGGCGGGGCACGATCCGGTCCCGGCCGTGCCCGGTCACCTGGTGCCGGGCGACGTCGACGGTGACCGCCTTAGGTGCGTCGCTGTACACGATCCGGTCGCGGCGGGCGTTGACCACGCGGTTGTCGTAGCCCGGCCGGATCACGTCGTTGCCGGAGCCCGGCCAGATGACGTCGTGGAGCACGTCCGGGCCGTGGGTCGGCGGGCCCTGGTCGGCGACGTAGGTGCCGAAGCCGCCGTCGATCCGGTCGTGCCCTCCGCCGCCGTACAGCCGGTCGGCCCCTGAGTCGCCGCAGATCAGGTCGTTGCCACGGCCGGCCTTGATCACGTCCTTACCGCCGCGCCCGACGATGACATCGGCGGCGTCGGTCCCGACCAGCCGGTCGGCGCCCTTGGTTCCGACGATCGTGGCTCGTTTGCCGAAGCAGGTGGGGGCGGCGGCGCTCGCGGTCGCGGGGACGGCGAGCAGGGCCGCGGTCAGGGCGGCGACGACTGCTACTGGAAGCTTCATGCGGCCCCTCCTGCCCAGGATCACCGCACGGCAATCACGCGAACAGGTCGCCGTACTCCTGAACCCGCTCCAGAACCTCCTCCATCCGAGTCTGCTCCAGCCCGAACTCGTCGTCGGCGCCCTCCTCGATCTCGTCCCAGGTGTGTGGCGTGGCCACCCAGGGCTTCTCCTTCCCGCGCAGCGAGTACGGCGAGATCGTGGTCTTGGAGCCGGCGTTCTGGGACCAATCGAGGAACACCTTGCCGCGGCGCTGGGACTTGGTCATCGTGGCGGTCACCAGCTTCGGGTGCTCGCCCTGCAGCTCCTCGGCAACCTCCTTGGCAAGCGTGCTGGTGCCCTCGGAGTCCAGCTTGCCGGGCAGCTCGGCGTACAGGTGCACGCCCTTGCTGCCGCTGCTCACCGGCTTGGCGTCGAGCTTCCGCTCGGCGAGCTTGTCGCGGACCAGGAGCGCGACCTGGCAGCACTCGTGCAGCCCCGCCGGCTCGCCCGGGTCGAGGTCGATGACCAGTCGGTTGGGGCGCTTCGGGCGGCCGTTGCGGCCCACGGTCCACTGGTGCACGTGCAGCTCCAGCGCGGCCAGGTTGACCAGCCAGGTGAGGGTTGCCAGGTCGTCGACGATCGGGAAGGTGAGGGTGCCGGACTCGCCCGACGCGGTCCGGCTGCCGGTCGTCGACACCTCGACGGTGTGCACCCACGATGGCGTACCGGCCGGCGCGTTCTTCTCGAAGAAGCTCATGTCCTGCACGCCGTGCGGCCACCGGATCCGGGTCACCGCGCGGTGCGCGAGGTGGGGCAGCAACACCGGCGCGACCTGGGCGTAGTAGTTGAGCACCTCCCCCTTGGTGGTCCCGGTCTGCGGGTAGAGGACCTTCTCCAGGTTCACCAGGGTCAGCGTGCGGCCCTCGACGTCGACGCGTACCTCGGTTCTGCCCCCTGATGACTTGGTCATTGGTCTTCTCCTAGGAGGCCGGCTTCAAGCAGGTCGGTGGGGGTGAGGTCGTCGCGGACGCCGCGGTACGCCGGCTGCCGCAACCGCCCCTGTCCGCCGAGGCCGAGCGACTCCACGTCGATCACGATCACCGGCTCGACCCACCGGGTGCCGAGCGCGTCGACCTTCGGCACCTCGTTGGCGAACGGACTGGTCGGCCTAGCGAGCGGCTCCAGCAGCTGTTTGAGGAGCGGCCCGACCTTGCCGGCGATGCCGCTGCCGACCCGCCCCCGGAAAATCAGGCCGTCGGGTGTCGGCTCGCCGACGAGTACGGCGCCGAGCCGGCTGGTCGAGTCGGTCTCCAGCCGCCAGCCACCCACGACCCACGAGGTGCGCCGGCGGTGCGGGAACTTCAGCCAGTGCGGGCTGCGGGCACCGAAGTCGTAACGCGAGCTGCGGCGCTTGCTCACGATCCCCTCCAGCCCCTGCTCATCGGTCGCCCGCAGCAGCATCGCGCCGTCGTCGTACACCGTGGGCACCTGCCAGGACACGTCGGCGAGGTCCAGCGACGCCAGCAGCTCGCGCCGGGTGTCCAGGCGCTCCCGGTCGAGCGCCCGGCCGTCGATGCGGAGCACGTCGAAGATCAGGTAGGTCACCGGCACCCGCTCCATCAGCACGCTCAGCCGTCGGGTGTCGCGGACGTGCATCCGCTCGGCCAGCGCGGCGAAGCTCGGCCGGCCGTCGGCGAACGCCACGATCTCGCCGTCCAGCAGCAGGTCGCGGCCGGCCAGCCCGTGCAGCTCCGGGTAGCCGCCGGTCACGTCGTTCTCGTTGCGGCTGGTCAGCCACATCCGGTCCTTGCGGCAGTCAGCGAGCGCGCGGACGCCGTCCCACTTGACCTCGTGCAGCCACTCCCCCGTCGTCGGGACGTGATCGCCACGGGTCGCAAGCATCGGACGCATGAGGCAATCATGCCCACCCCGGCCACCACCCGCGGCGGCACCGCTCGCGGGGAGGCCCTTTTCGGTTTGGTGATCCAGGTGTCACTACGAACCGGCGAGATGACACACCTGGATCACCAAAAGAGATTCGCCCTCCCTCAGGCCGGGTCACGCGAGCGCCGTGCCTGTGGATAGCGCCTGCGCCGGTCGCGTCGGTTCGGGTACACACAACGCCATGCCCCGAAACTTCGACACCGGCCTCCGCGCCGACCTGCTCTACGACGCGATCTGCCAGCTGATCGCGCAGGGCGGCGTGGGCGCGGCGACCACGCGAGGAGTCGCCCGGACGGCCGGCCTGAGTACCAGCTCGCTGCGTCACCACTTCGACGACCGCGGCCGGCTGCTCCGCTATGTGCTGACCCGTGCGACCCGGTCGTTCGGACCACAGGGGTGGATACCCGCGCCGGGAGACCCGAGGCGAGGACGCTCGATGGCGCACTCATTGCTCAAGGGCCTGCTTCCCTTGGATGAGAACAGCTACCGCAGTGCGGTGGTCACCGGAGACCTGATCGCCGCCGCCCGCACCGATCCGACCCTGGCGGCCGCAGCCGAAGGTGCCGAACACCGGCTCGCCGAGCTCTGCGAGCTCGCACTGGCCTGGTTCCGCTGGGAGACGTCTGCTGAGCTCGACGAGATCGAGCTGGCCCACCTCCAGGCCGTGGTCGACGGACTCCGCCGCAGGCTCTGCGACCCGCACGTGCCGCTCGACCACGACCTCGCGTGCGCCGTGCTCCAACGGCATCTCGACCTGATGAGCGATTGATGAGCGATGCTGTGGTGGTGACCGAACAGACCGCAGCCGCCAGCCTGCTCACCATCTCGGTCAGCGACGGGCCGGGCCTGCCGGTCGTCAGCTGGACGCTGACCTGCGATCCGCCCGGCGGCAGCCATCCCGACGCCGCCGCGGCTGCGGCGACCCTCGACGAGATCCTGGACTCCGGCGTGGACCCGTTCGCACCGGTACCGGCGGACATGATGTGCACCCAGCAGTACGGCGGCCCCGAGACCGCCACGATCACCGGCACCTGGCGCGGCCGCGCCGTCCACGCGTCGTACAAGCTCACCGACGGCTGCGAGATCGGCCGCTGGCGCCGGCTGCGGGCGGTGCTGACGCCGCCTGCCGGCTAACGGACGGCCCCGGGATTTCCCCAGCGGTCAACGCCACCGACAACTGACGGCCCTAGCCTGCTCGCCATGATCTCCCCTGCCTCCCACCCCAGCCAGGCGGCGATGGGCCGCCGCAGCATGCTCGGCGTCGCCGGCGGTGTCGCCGGCCTGGCCGCCCTTGCCCAGCTACCGGTCGGCCGGTCCGAGGCCGCGCCGCGGCCTGCCGGGGGCGACTACCCCTTCACGCTCGGCGTGGCCAGCGGCGACCCCACCCCGGACGGGATGGTGCTGTGGACGCGGCTGGTGCCGAAGCCGTTCGAGGCCGGCGGCGGGATGCCGCGGCGCAAGGTCGCGGTGCAGTGGCAGATCGCCCGCGACGCCCGGTTCCGGCATGTGGTGATGGAGGGCCGCAGCTGGGCCCTGCCGGAGCTCGCGCACTCGGTACACGTCGAGGTGGAAGGCCTGGCGCCGGACCGCGAGTGGTTCTACCGGTTCCGCTACCGCCACGATGTCTCGCCGGTCGGCCGCACCCGCACCACCCCGCGCCGCACCGGCCGGCACGCGGCGATGAGCTTTGCGTTCGCGTCCTGCCAGGACTGGGCCAGCGGCTACTACTCGGCCCTCGCCCACCTCGCCGAGGAGGACCTCGACCTGGTCCTGCACCTCGGCGACTACGTCTACGAGGGCGGGATCCCGGCCGATGGCGGCTACCGCAAGACGCCGGTGCCTGCGGTGCTGCAGACCGCGCCGCGCGACGTCGAGCGGTGGCGGATGCAGTACGCGCTGTACAAGTCCGACCCGGACCTGCAGACCGCGCACGCCCGCTTCCCGTGGCTGGTGACCTGGGACGACCACGAGGTCCAGAACGACTACGCCAACACCCAGTCGCAGTACGAAGGCGACATCACCGCGCTCCGCACCGCGGCGTACCAGGCCTGGTACGAGCACCAGCCGGTACGGCGTCCGGCCAACCTCGCCGAGCCGCGGATCTACCGCCGGGTGAAGTGGGGTGGGCTGGCGCAGTTCGACCTGGTCGACGGCCGGCAATACCGCTCGATCCCGCCCTGCGGCTGGGGCGAGGCCGACGCCTGCGACGCGGCGTACGACCCCGCGGTCACGATGCTCGGCAAGGACCAGGAACGCTGGCTGTACGACGGCCTCAAGAGCTCGGAGGCACGGTGGGACGTGCTGGCCAGCAACGTGATGGTCGGCCGGCTCGATCACGACGGGACCGCCGGCGACCTGCTCTGGCACGACGCCTGGGACGGCTTCCCGGCCGCCCGCAACCGGCTGACCCGCGCCTGGCAGCAGGCCGGCACCCGCAACCCGGTCGTGCTCACCGGCGACTGGCACTCGACGTTCGTCAACGACATCCACGCCGACTTCGACCGCCCGGACTCGAAGCTGCTGGCCACCGAGTTCGTCGGCACCTCGCTGAGCAGCAACGGCGACGGCGAGGTCTACGGTCCGTACTACGGCCCGATGATCAAGTTCAACCCGCACATCAAGTTCTTCGACGGCGACCGCCGCGGCTACGTCCGCTGCCGCCTGGACCGCGACGAGCTGCGCACCGACCTGCAGATGGTCACCACCGTCAGCCGCCGCGACGCACCGAAGTACACCCACGCCTCCTTCGTCGTCGAAGACGGCCGCCCCGGCGCCCACAAGCTCTAAGAACGAGCCGAGGGCGGCGACCTGGCTGGTCGCCGCCCTCAACCCACCCGAAGGGGTGGGACCCCTCCCGTTCCTAGGGTGTGATGGCGACCGGCGTCCGGACGATGGTCTTCCCGGGTACACCGGTCGCGGTCATGGTGGTCGTGACGGTACCGGTGCCAACGCTGACCCCATTGATCAACATCGAGTACGTCGCGGTGCCACCGGGCGCCGGATCGGTCGATGTCACCCGCTGGTCGCCGGTCGGCAGCACTGCCACCATGTCGCCCTGGCCCGCCTCGTTCTCCGCGCCGACCAGGAACGGCTGGCCGTTCGGGTCGGCCGGCAGGTTGGCCGGGTTGTAGGCGAAGGTGATGTCCTGCGTCCCGTTGACGCCGATCCAGGTCTGGAACGTCCGGTTGCTCGTCGTACCGAACACGTTGACCTGGTACTCCACGACGATCCAGGTGTTCACCCCGTCGGTCAGGGTGGCCACGAAGACACCCGGCGCACCGGTGCCGTCGAGGTCGGTCCAGAACGGCGCCAGCATGTTGTTCGGCGGCGCCGGGTTGGCACCCGCCGGCAGGTCGCAGCAGTTGTTGTCCTGCGAGGTGCCACCGCCGGCCAGTACGTAGCCGTTGGAGTCGATGCCGAACCGGGTGTACGACTTGCCGTTGTAGGAGAACGCCGGCGAGTTGAAGTTGATGATCTCCTCGTCCCCGATGGGGATCGGCGTGACTCCGAATGACGACAGCGGGATGTACCCGAACAACGCACCCGGGTCCACGCTCGGCACGCCCAGCTTGGCACCGGCCAGGGTCCGGAGTGGCAGGTGTGCCGTCCGCAGGTCGGGCTGCTGGGCGCCGGTCACGTCCTCGATCGTGAGGTGGTTCGACACCTTGGACGTGATTTCGATGGCCTGGCTGTCGAAGGAGTTGTTGGTCGCCACGACGTCACACGTGGTCTGGTCGCCCTTCGGAATCGTCGGCGGGATGCACGACTGGCTGAGCGCGACCGTGCCCTGGGTGTGGATCCACGCGACCGGCAGGTGCATCTGCCTGAACGCGGGGTTCGTGGCCGTGATCTTGATCTGGCCGAACTGCTGTACGCCGATCGGCGCGTCGGTTTCGATCGTGATGGTCAGGTTCCGGCTCGCTCCGCTCTTCAGCTTGAACGTCTTCGGGAAGACCGTGATCTTCGAGCCCGCCGGGGCGCTCGCCACGACGTTGAAGGTCAGCTGCTGGCCGGTGACGTTCTTGACGTTCCGGGTCGTGGTCAGCTGACCGGGGAGCACCGGCGCGTTGATCGACGGCAGGTTGAGGTCGACCGCGTGCACCGGATCGCCCGTCAATGCGGCGTAGTCCGCAGCGCTCTCGTCGAAGGTCAGCGGCGCGAGGTTGGCGCGTTCGAGGTTGATCCGGCCCGCACCCATGTCGAACGGGTCAGCCGGGGTCACCAGGTCCTCCTTGAGTACGCCGACGATCGAGTTGGTCATCAGCGCGGACTTGATCTGGCCCGGCGTCCACGTCGGGTGGGCGGCGTTGAGCAGGATCGCCGCGCCCGCCACGTGTGGCGAGGACATCGAGGTGCCCGCGATCGCCTGGAATAGCTCTCCAGGCGGGCCGCCTGCCACGTCCTCCGGGGTCGGCGTGTGGCCGGCAAGGATCTGGACACCGGGCGCGGTGACGTCGGGCTTGATGAACTTCCCGGCCGGTCCGCGCGAGGAGAACGCCGCCATCACGTCGCCGCGCCCGTTGCGCTTCACGCCGGCGGTGAACGAGCCGGTGACGCCGGTGTGGCTGTTCATGAAGGCGACGAAGTCCGTGCCGTCGGCGAGGTGGGTGGTCGGCAGCCAGTGGTTGTCGGTCTCCACGTCGGCCAGCGTCGGGTTGTAGAGGACCATGCCCGCGGCACCGCCCTGGAGGACGTTGAAGCCCTTCTGCACTCGGCCCGGTCCACCACCGCGCTGGCAGGCCACGATCATGCCCGTGAAGGTGCCGGGCGCGGCCGGGGCGCTGCAGATGTTGTTGCTGTACGGCGGGGCCGAGCTCAGCACGACCGGGAGCGGCCCGGCACCCGCGGTGATCGACGAGCCGTCGGCGGTGAAGGTGTCACCGTTGCCGGCGGTCAGCGACAGCGTGTTCGCAAACTCACGCTTCTGGGTGGAGGCGGCGACCGTGGTCACCCACGGAGAGAGGTGGTTGGCCGTCCCGGCGCCCGGGCCCGCGTTGCCGGCCGAGGCGGCGACGAAGACGCCCGCGGCGTACGCGTCGAGGAAGGCCAGCTCGACCGGGTCAGTCAGCGGGTCGGTGCCACCGGAGATCGAGAAGTTGATGACCTCGACGCCGTCCAGGATCGCCTGGGCGACGGCTGCGGCGGAGTCGGACGAGAAGCAGCCCTGGGGTCCGCACACCTTGTACTCCATCACCCAGGCACCCGGCGCCATGCCGGCGATCGGGCCGCGGTTGACGCCGAAGACCGGCGCGCTGTTGACCACGCCACCCGCGGACGTCGAGGAGGTGTGGGTGCCGTGGCCGTTGCTGTCACGGGCGGTACCGGCGTACGTGTCGTCGCCGATCGCCGCGTCGTAGGTGTCGGTGAAGTGCGCGCCGCCGATCAGCTTGTTCTGGCAGACGAACACGTCGACTGCCGGGGTCAGCGGGTTGTCGCCGTAGTTGCACTCACGGGCCGGGGCGGGCGGGGCGGACAGGGTGCCGTTGTCGGCGTACGACGGGTGCTCGGGCCAGATGCCGCTGTCGAGGTTGCCGTAGATCACGCCCTTGCCCGCAGTGGCCCGCCCGCCGAGGGCGTTGTACACCGGCTGGGTGTTGAGGAAGGCCGCGCTGGCGTCGGTCTGCAGCTTGTTCAGCTGGTCCTTCTGGACCGCCACGACGCCGTCGATCTTGACGATGTCCTTCACCTTGTTGGCCGGCACCAGCGCCGACAGCCCGCCGTACACCACCCGCTGGCTGCCGCTGACGTCGGCTTTCGGGGCCACCTTCGCGAGCTCGCTGGTAACCGCCTGCTCGGTGCTCTTCATGTACGCCGTGTAGTCGCGCGCCGCCTGGGACTTCAGGTTGAGGTCCTTGCCGGTCTTGGCCGGACTGGTTGCGGCGAGCCCCTCGATCCCGCCGCGGTAGCTGGCGAGCGCGTCGTGGTCGAGCTTGATCATCACCGGGACCAGCGTCGAGTCGGTGCGCTTCAGCAGGCCCGGGCTGGACTTGGCGAGCGCGGCCGAGGCGGACTTGAAGCCGTCGACGCGGCCGCTCGGCGTGAGGGACGTCGCGGTGAGATCGCCCGGGTCGGGCGCAGAGCTGGAGGCGGCGAGGCCATTACCGCTCGTGGTGGCGAGGAATGCGAGTGGAAGGAGTAATGCGGCGGTGGCAGCGAGACTCCTGGAACGAAGGTGCATGATGCCGTCTCCCCAAGTATTTGGCAGGCGCGGAAGCGCACCGGCCGGATACCAGGGGGACATTCCCGGGTCTCGGTGATGTGTCCGCTTTGGGCACCGTCATCCTTCGCTTGCCCATGAGTGGTCTCAATAGCCAGACCGGGCTGGCCCAGACGTGCCTGGGGTCCCCGGGAACCCGAGTTGCTGGAATGAGTTCCTGAGACCTGAGAGTCTGTCTGGTATGCGCGCGATCTGGAAAGGTGCGGTGTCGTTCGGGCTGGTCAGTGTGCCGGTCAAGCTCTACTCCGCCACCGAGAGTCACGATGTGTCGTTCCGGCAGGTACACGCCAAAGACGGCGGTCGGATCAAGTACCAGCGGGTCTGCTCGATAGACGGCGAGGAGGTGGCGTACGCCGACATAGCCAAGGGCTATGAGACCGAGGACGGCGAAATGGTCATCCTCTCCGACGACGACATGGCCGAGCTGCCGTCGACGTCGAGCCGTGAGATCGCGGTGGAGAAGTTCGTACCGAGCGACCAGATCGACCCGATGCTGTTCGAGAAGAGCTACTACCTCGAGCCGGAGAAGTCCGGCGCCAAGCCGTACGCGCTGCTCCGGCAGGCGCTGACCGACGCCGACCGGATGGCCGTGGTCACCGTCGCGCTGCGGCAGCGGACCACGGTCGCCGTACTCCGGGTGCGCTCGTTCGCCAGCGGCGACGTGATCGTGCTGCAGACCATGATGTGGCCTGACGAGGTCCGCGTCCCCGACTTCAAGATCGAGGCCGGCGAGGTCAAGGACGCCGAGGTCAAGATGGCGCACATGCTCGTCGACACGCTGTCGGGCGACTTCGACCCCGATGAGTTCGAGGACGACTACGCCGGCGCCGTCGAGGCCCTAGTGAAGGCCAAGGTCGAGGGCGGTGAGGTCAAGAAGACCGAGACTGCGGTGAAGTCCTCCGGCGAGGTCGTCGACCTGCTCGCGGCGCTGCAGCGCTCGGTCCAGGCGGCCAAGTCCGCACGCGGCGAGGAGTCCGACGACGACGCCGGCGAGGCGGACGAGAAGCCGGCCGCGAAGAAGCCTGCGAAGAAGGCCGCCGCCAAGAAGACCGCGAAGAAGAAGGCAAGCTAGTGTCCCGAATTTGAAGTTCGTTGAATAAGTCGGCCGAGCTTGCCGAGGATCTGTTCGGCGGTCTTGGTCCACACGAAGGGCCTCGGGTTGG
>NZ_QEOO01000013.1 GCF_003121585.1 Nocardioides speluncae | reverse complement strand
TACTCAGCGATCTGCACCGCCGTCGCTCCCGAGCCCGTCCGCACCCGCCTCACCCACGCCACGACCCCGAGCGTAGGGCACCAATTAGTGCCTCATCCACCCGCCCGCCGACCTATCCCTGCAGGTCAGCGGCCTGCGGGCCGGGGAATCACGACAGGGTGTCCGAACTCAGGCCTGACCAACCTCCCCCTACAGGGCTTCGACCAGAACCAGATCTGGTGCGCCATCGTGATGCTCGCCGTCGAGCTCACCGCCTGGATGCAGATCCTCTCCCTGCACGACCACGCCGCCCGCAGGTGGGAACCCAAACGGCTCCGGCTGCGGTTGTTCACCATCCCCGCCACCCTGGCCCGCACCGGCCGCCGGCTCCTGCTGCACCTGGCCGACAAGGCACCCTGGGCGAACCTCGCCCAAGACGGCGTCCACCGGCTCGTCGCCCTCGCCGCCCCCGGCTGACCACCAGCCCGACCGTCCCGACAACCCCGCGACACCACCGGCCAGTGGAACCGCGCCCACCCGAGGCGACACCCGGGCAACTGTCGGCGCCACCAGACACAATCAAACCCAGACTGCGTCCCACACGCGGCCACCACGCCCGTCAGCCGACCGATGAAAGATTCGGGCTAGTGCGGCAGATCCTTCGAAAGCAGATCCGCGTCCCACAATTCATCGAGTCGATGGAAGAACAACGCCAGATTGCTTTCCAAACGCAGCCGTTCGTCCGGCGTTAGATCGCGAAGCGGATCGTCCACCTGCAAGCCAGCAGGCAGCGGACCAGTCGAGCCGTAGTAGTGCTTGCACGTGGGGCACCAGATGTATGAAATCAGAGTCTGCGCGCCCGGCCTGCGGCCCTCGTAACGGTAGTGCCGAACGACGCCATTGCAGTTCGGACAGCGCCAGCCACCTGGCATGACCGCAGTCTGGCGCGTCTCCGCCAGACGACCCACCTGCTCAGCGCTGAAGTTCCTCCACGGAAGCATAGCGATCACCGCCTACGACGGAGGAATTCCTCAAGCATCTTCAGGCCGTATTCCTCCGCTTCTGCCTCAGACCCGCCGACACCACGTAGGGCAAAGTTTTTGTGATGGAAGACCTCATGGAAAATAGTAGTCACTGCTTCCTCCAGGCTCCTGAGCCCCATGTCCGAGATTTGGATAAGCGGGCGTCCGCGCGGACCTCGGTAAGGCTGGCCGTGATATGTATGCGGGCTGTTGCCGTACGCAGGTGCTCCAGCTGGCGTAGTAATGACTCGTTCGTGGACAAGGTCATAGTCGCGCACGCTCATCCCACACTGCCCAAGGCAACGCTTGACCTTGTCAAGGCTAACTTCTGGACCGTCGTGTCCGCCAGGCGCCCGCTGGGACTCCCCTCGGTAGGTCCCTGAGGCTCTCCTCCTCGCCCCGTCACCGGCTTCGTCTGACCCCTTCCTCATCAGGGTGCCCAGCATCTTCATGGCGTTGCCTACTCGCGGCAGCAGCCTCGGACCGCTGGTCAACGCCTTGAAGATGCCCACGCCCGGGATGAAGTAGCTGGCTACGCGGCCACCCGTGAAGGGACTCAACACGCCGGTCGTGTCGTAGCCAGCCTTCTCGGCGACGTACGTGACGCCGCCTTCCAGGTTGGACTCAAGCTTGACATGCTCAAGCCCAGGCACCTTGCGCTTGGCGTCGGCCGCAAGCATGTTCGCCACACCGTCGACGCCGCCTGCGACTTCAGCCGCCGCGCCGAGAAGTACCTCGCCGCTAATTTGATCACGCCAGGAGCGCTCTGGGGGATCGGGCGTCGGCGCCGGTGGCGGAACGTAGGCGGGCGATCCGCCGCCCGGGCTATCGAGCAGAATCAGGCCGGTGGGGTCGGTCTTGTTGACGGGGTCACTGTTGGAGTACGTGAAGCCGTTCAATGACTGGCCGTCGGCGGTATCCATCAACGGGTCGAGGGAGAGAAAGCGGCCGGTTTGGGCGTCGTACTCACGTGCACCGATGTGGGTCAGCCCAGTGACATCGTCGTACGGCTTGCCGAGGAAACCCTTGTCATCAACCCAGGTGTCGACGCCACCGCGGCTGTTGCCGAACGGGTCAGTGAAGCGCTTCTTGGCCTCCATAGTCGACGCTCGAATGGTGGCATTGCTGGTTCCATGCGGATCCGCTGCCATGAATGTGAGCTGATTTCCACTCACGCCCTGCTTCGCGGTTCGAACGGCTACAGTTCCTGCCGGATGCGAGTAGTAGCGCCTCGCTGAGATCTCATACTTTGGCGTTGTCGCTGTCCCGGTCTTGATGAGCTCGATCTCGGTAGAGCCGAGGTAGATGGTCGTCTTGCCATCCTTGTAGCCGGCCGGCCGTTTGATGAACAGATTGCCATCCGCGTCGTAGAGGTGCGCGTAGTAGACACTTCCTGGGGCGCCCTCCTCGCCAACCTTTGCGCTCGACAGCTTCCCCTCACTGTTCCACGTCGTGGCGCGCGGCGTGCCGTCCTCGGTATGCGACGCAGTGATGTTGCCTGTCGGATCGTTGCAAGCTGCTCGCTTGACTCCGTCGACCTGGACGTAGGCAAGCGTGTGCGGACCGCGATCACTACCTGGGCACGTGCCGTCATATGCGTAGGTGGTCACCGAATCAGTGCCATCAGCAGTTGTCGCGTGCTGTGTCCAGCTCGCTCGCGCGCCACCCTTCTTGTAGGCGTAGGTATGCCGGTACGCGCCGGGACCGCCCAGCTTGTCTGACGCCTTGTGTGTGCTGGAGCAGTCGGCAACCGGATCGACGTTGGGCTCGCTCGAGACGATGGTCGAGTCAGGATGCGGCGTCCATGCCTCCTTCAAACGCTGATACGCGTCATAGGTGAAGCACAGGTTGTCGCGCCCGGAGCCTTCGATCACAGTAGACGAATCAGCGCGATCGGTGATCGACGTGATCTGATCGGCGTCGTTGTACGCGTAGAACTGGTCGGTGATGTGCTTCTCATGCGTCTCGGCAACCACGTCGTAACGCGTCATGCGCCGCAGGCCGTCGTACTCATAGAGCATCTGGGCCTTGACCAGGCTGCTCCGAGAGTTGGCAAGATCGACGGCCGACAGGTCGCCAAACGGGCTATAGCTGGTGTTCGTCACGACGGCCGAGGTCGCGCCCGAGAAGATCTCATCGACCAGGCCGAGCCGCTCATCGTCGTACTTGAACTGAATGATTTCCTGCGGCAATCCACCCGCAGCGGGCTGCGTCGTGGAGTAGACGCTTCCGTCCCGCTGATAGTCGGTTTCGAATGTGAACGTCTTTGGGAGGTTTGCCTCGGTCACCAGCGGATCGGTCTCCGACAGGGTGATGCTGGACTTCTTCGGCTGGTAAAGCGGGCCATAGTCAAGCACGCTCTTGGTGTAGCTGCGGCCAGCCGAGACGCGAGTGGACGAGCCGACGTAGCCCTTCGCGACCGTGTCGTACTTCCAGTCCGCCAGCTTGGTTCCGGTGGCAGGGTCGAGGCCGCTGAACATCCCGGTCTTTCGGCCGAGTTTGTCATAGGTATACGACAGGCGCTTATTGGTGACGCTGCCGCCCAGGCCCTTTGCGTCGGTAGACAGCACGCGGTCGAACTCGTCGTAGGTCGTGACCGTTTGACCGCGGTCCGGATCCGTTGCACTGATCTGCCGCCCGCGAAGGTCATAGTTGTAGGTCCACTTGGCGGTCGTGCTCGCGGGGCCAATGATCTCTGACTGCCGACCATGCCTGTCGTACTTGAAGACTGTGTCCTCGTGAACGTCGCCCGTCGGAGACTCGGTTGGGTACTGGCGGCGCTCGACGACACGGCCGAGGGCGTCAGTCTGAACGAGTGTGCCGATACCACCGTTTGGCGGATGGACCACGGTCTCGTTGCCGCGGTAGGTCGTCGTCGTCGTCCGCGACTTCAAGGTGGTGCCGTTCTGCTCTACAGCCAGCAAGTAGGTGGTCTTCACCGCGACTGGTCTGTTGGCCCCATCGAAAGTCGTGTCCGTTTGGACAGCGTTGCCCTCTTCAACCATCCATCTGACGCCGCTGGGCTCGTGATCAGGGTCGAACGCGTCGGCGAAGGTCATGTACGCCTGGCCGCGGTCGTCATACCGAGTGTCGGTCAGGATACGACCGGGACCGACAGCTGGTCGCTGGGTCTGCCGCGGTCGCAAAAGCGCGTCGAAGGTCTCGTAGGTATCGATGTAATAGTCGCCGTCGCCGGTGTAGCGCGACGTACGTACCCAAGAGTCGTCAACCGGATCGCCAACCTCGTCGGCTCCGCCGAGATGGTAGGTGAACTTGTAATCGGGCTCCGCACCAAAGGGACGGTGGCCGAGCGGCGTCCAGATCGCGGTGGCGCGACCTAGCGCGTCATAGGTTGTCTCGACTCGGCGGTTGTTGGCATCGGTGACGATGGTCGGGACCATCCATGCCGGCTCCAGCTGCGTGACCGTCTTGTGCTGCAGGTCATTGATGACCTCAACCGACTGCGGAATACCTGCATCGGCCGGCATGTAGTTAGTAGTCGTCTTCGCCCCAGCCGCGTCGGTGGCGACCTTTGGGCGGCCAAGTGCGTCGTACGTGGTCGTCGACATCACCTGGATATTGGTGGTGCGGCTCGTCGTGTAACTCTTCGCTCGGCCAGTAGCAATGACGTGGGTGCTGAGTGGCGTCTGGCCAGCCCAAGCCGTCCCGCCCCCTTCGTAGCGGACGAGGTTGTCGCTAATTATGTCTCCGGGGACATTCGTATCCGTCGACAAAACCGGAGTGGCGTTGGAACACGGGACTGCCACAGTCTGGTTGCGCCACAGAAGGCCGCTCAAGCCGCGAGCGGCGTTGGCTGCGTAGGACAGCCGAGTACAAGTCCTGTCGGTTGGTGATGCCGACGGCCTTTCTACCGTCCAACTGTCGACGGACGTCGGCAGGCCAACATCGGTGGTGCGGCCAGCAACCTCCTGGATCGCCTGCTTCCAATACGGCGTAGCCTCACTTGTTACGCGAATCTGCTTGACAATTTTGTCCGGCCGCACTGCGACAGCACGGACTGTGACTGCGCTGATGTCCTTGTCGTCTTCCGTCCCTGGCAGGTCGAGCCTGCTCGCGGCGTGAGACATGGATGCGGTTTGCTTGGACCACGGCCTGTTAACGGTGGACGAGACCGGTGCGCCAGTGTCACCCGTTCTGGTCACCCCGCTATAGAGGACTGATTCATAGGCCATGCCCGCGAACTCGTCGGAGTCGGCGACCTCGGGTGCCGCCTCGGTCAATCCTGCGACCTTCGCTGCGACGCGGCTTGACTTGCTTGCCGCCAAGTCGCCGTCCATGCCGCGGAAGTAGGCGGCTGTCGTCTTGCTCCGGTCAGGTGCCGCAGCATCGCCGACCAAGGTGCTCACCTTCCCGTAGCCGCGCCACTGCGACCACGTTCGGTAGTCGTCAGCGACAGTCGCGTCCTCGTCATAACGCCACGCGGCGCCACCTTCGTACTCGTAACTCGTGGTAACGGTGTCTGCCGTGGTGGTGTCCTTCTCACGGACACTGGAGACGACGTACTTGTGGAACCAGTCGATCTTTGGATCGCCGCCGTACGGCGCCCAGTAAGTCGGGAAGCACCGCTTCGTGTTCTCTGCAGCCGCCTTCACCGAGTCACCCCCGTTAGGCGTCACGGGGTGCGTGCCCGCTGTGCACTCGGCCGGCGCGTACCCGACCTGGGTGATAGCGCCAGTCTCCGAGATGATCGTGCTGAGTCGCGGCCGGTTCAGCGGGGCCATCCCGTCACCGGTCTTGTCGACCCGGTTCGACATCGCATCGGATTCCCACGCCAGACGAGTCGGGCGGGTCGTGATCGGTTCTCCGACTCGGCCGCTGTGCTGGATCGAGCTCAGCCACAAGACCTGGTCTGTGGTGTCTCCGACGTCACCGGGGTCGAACCAACTGTGCTGCATGGTCCAGCGATCCACCTCGCGGAACTCGGTTCCCGTCCACAAGCCGGTTGTGACCTGACTGAGGAGCCGGCGGGTGAAGAACGTCGGCGCCGGCACGTTTGCGCACTTCGGGTCCTCGAATGGGTAGGTCGTGTCGGCGTTGCGGATCTGATCCGCGCTGCACAACGAGTCGAAAGGCACGTCCGGCCATTTGGCCTGGGTTGCCGCAGTCAGCGAACTGCAGTCCGCGGCAAGACACCGCTCTTCGGTCAGGAAGCGAACCTGCTGCGGGCCGGCGCTATACAGGTTGTCGGAACGCTGTCCGTATTCGATCCGCTTCAGGTAACTGCCGCGATCGTACTCGACCGGGTTGGTCTCCTCGCCGCCCTTGGCGTAGAAGTTCTGTTCCTTCTGATACCAGTACGACGCTGCATTGCCGTCGAGGTCGGTGACCAAGTCGAGATTCCATCGCCATCCCTGCGTGCAGAGGGAGTCGGCGAAGGTCGCGCCGTGGCAGGCCTCGGCGGCAGGGCGGCTGAACGGGTTGTCAGGGTCGGACGCATCGTCGGTGTAGACGGGGACAACCAGGGTCGAATCGGTTTCCGCCTTGCCGGTCTCCCATCCAGGCAACCGGTTGAGACCGAAGGTGTACTTGGTCCCGTCGGTCGTCGTCAACTGCCAGTGCTCGCCGTACTTCGCACCGTTGGCAGCGCCTTGAAGGCGTCGGATGATCGACCCGTCGTCCGACTTCAGCTTGAACTCGGTATCCGAGACACGGACGAGCGGGTTCGCCTGACCGTTGAGGACGAGAGTCAGGTGTTCACCACGCCAGCACAGGTCGTGCTTCTTCTCGTGTCCGTCCTGATGGCACGAGCCATAGTTGCGCTCAACGTAGGAGTTCGTTATGTCGAAGCCTTCACCGAGAGGCGAGGTTTGGTTGTTGGTTACCGCGGTCCGGCCGTCGACCGACCCCGAGTCGTACGCGATCGACAACTGAGGCACGGGTCCGGCAGCCGCCGGAACCACCCGGAGCGGATGTGACCATGTGAACGACCCTGAGGAACCGCCAGCGGTCCACGTCGACGACGGGGCCAACGAGGTCGCCTTGTAGTCGCCGCCGCCCGGGCGACCCATCGTGCCACCGGGGCCCGGATCGGTGTCCGCTGCCAGTTGCGCACCGACGACCTGATCGACTCCAGCCTTTTGGCCGGACCGCAGTGCCGCCTGGGCGGCCTTGTCCCGCTTGCTCTTGGCGACCTGCTCTGCGAGTGCGGTCTGGCCATTGGACCGGGACGCCTCCCACTGCTTCAGCGCCTTGTCCCACTCAGCGCGTCCGTCTGCACGATCCACCGGTCCACCGCGAGCGATCGGCGCCTCGTCGCGACGTGGCTGGTGAGCGGTCGCCGCGGCGGCGGACGTTGACGCATCCGGGACAAGGAGCCCGGCGAACAACGTCGCGGTTGCTGCCACCCCCACAACCGCACGGCGGGGTGCTCGGATCTTGATCCTCATGGCGTCACGACCTCATTCAGCTGGGTAAGTTGACCGATTCCGGACAGCTGCGTCGCGTCCATAGCGCCTGCCCACAACTGCACCTTCTGGATGGCGCCGTCGAAGCGGCCGGCCTGGCTGTCCGCCCCCCAGCCGACATAGAAGCTTCCAGAGCCCTGCACTGGTTTGGTGAAGGTGATGCTGCCGCGTTCGTCGCTGCCTTCGAAGACGGTCAGCTTCTGGTTGATGGAGTCATAGACAGCGTTCACCGTCGTCTGATCGACCGACGCTTGCTCACTGAACGCATCCTCGTCGGCAACCTGCGGCTCAGCGCCGGCCAGAATCGGCTTCTCCCACCGACCCACTGCCCAGTACCCGGCCACTGGCTCACCGACCCCAGACTTCTTGACGAACCACAGCGCCCAACTCGACTGCCCAGGTCCCGCGGACTGACCCATGATTCGGGCTTGATGCCCGGCCGGCTTATCGATTAGGTCGGCCAGGTCAACATCAACGATGGCGCTCAGGGTAAAGGAGCCGGTCTCGTCCAAGAACGGACCAGCACCGGTTAGTGAGCCCGACGCGCCGTCCATCACCATGCCGCGCTGATTGTCGAACGACACTCCGGAAGCTGACTTTTGGAGAGTGCCTCGTCCGAAGTAGGACTGGTCCGCCATACCGGCGATGCTCGCGTCCCAGCTGCCGACCAGCGAAACCAGACTCCCTCCAGTGGCCTCAGACGGGTCTTCGTTGCCACCATAGGGATTCCGGTCAGCATATGTGGCTCGAGTCAACATGAAGTCCGCGTCGATGGCTTGGTTCCAGACCCGTACCTCGTCAACGAGGCCATTAAAGGCATAGAACGGGCTCTTGCCGACGACGAGCGGCCCACCCGTCGTCTGTGGCTTCTCTGCAGCCGTCAACACCCTCTCACCGGCAAAACGGCCGTTGATGTAGAGGATGAGCTTGTTCGCAGAACTGTCGTACACCCCGGCGACATGCGTCCATGCATTCTTGATAGCCGCATTGTCCGGCCCTAGCACCGTGGCGCACTTACGCCCTTCCACAGTCGTATAGCTCCAGCACATGCCCCAGGTGTTCTGTGCCCGCTGGTATCGCAGGTCCACGCCAGCGGAATTGTCCGCATTGAACTGCGACAGAATGGCTCGGGCCGGGGACTCACCGTCCTTGAGATAGACCCAGGCGCTCACGGAAAACGAGCTCGCAGTGGTCAGCACCTTCGCCGCAGTCTGTGCGTGCTCGACACCCGAGAAGGTGAGGGAGGTGTCCATCCGCTCCTGCACCTCGCCCGCGGGCGGAGGCATCTTGCCAGCGCGGCCGGGTCCGTCCTCGGACCAGGTAGTCGCCCAGCCATGCAAGGACAGAGGATTCTTGGTGGTGCCTGACGGGTTGGAGTCTGGCGCGATTCGACCCACGCCGGACTGGACCACCAGGTTCATGTCCCAAAGTCCGGCCTCCTTGGGGACTGCGACGTAGAACCGCTCGCTTGCCTCTTCACTAATCCGCCCGGTGCCGACCGAATCCTTAGCTCGCGCGTAGATGTTGTATGCGCCGTAGGCCTTGGGCGTGGCCCTCACCGTGCCAGTCTGTCCGGACATCGTGACGGCACCCACGTCCCCCGTGCCACCCAGCCTTGCTTCGTAACCTGTCCCGGGGCTTGACTCGTGCCACTGGTCTCGCCGGGTTTCAGCGTAAAAGTTCCCGCTATGCCTGGTCCACCGCGATCAAGCCGCCCGGTCTCGTCGGTCTCGATAACGTACGGAGCTCCACCGGTGATGACCGGCGCAGGTGGCGCATCTGGATCGATCCTGAAATGACACCACTTTCCTTCGTCTGGCGTCCAGGAACCTGACTCCAGTACGCCCGAAATATAATCGCCTGCGGAGTTGCGATAGGTGTAGTGTGTGCGCGTCAATGCGCGCATCCGGTGCAAGCCCTTCGTGAGGGTCCTTCCAAGAACGGCCAAATCGAGGACCTCACGCACATTGTCCTTGCCCCACGGACTAGTCGAGGGTGAGTAGGAGTACGGAACTTCGTTTCCGCCAAGCGCGTCCTGCCAAACGCCATCGACCAGCGACTGCGCCTGGAACTTGATTTGAAGATGCGGGTCTGCTGGGTCGAGGCCATTGAACTTGGTTTGCGGGGTGGCGGCGAATTTGGGCTGCTGCGAGGCGATGAATGGAGCATCGTCGGCTTCCGCACAACGCGGGTCCTTGCCGCTCATGACGCCGACCTGAGATGGCGCCTTAGGATAGCGAGCGTACGAGACACTCAACACGCCGGCCTGGCTGAAACGCTTCCACGCCCGCTGATCAGCCTCATCCTTCGCTTTGAGCCGAAGGGTGATGTAGTCAGCTGAGCCGGATGCCAAGCTTGCCGCCGCTGACCTCAGGGCCTCGCTGCTGAACTCGATGTCCGCCTGTCCAGCGCACTCTCCGCCCCATCCGTTAGCGCCGGTGTAGTCATCGATGAATGAGATTGCCCCAGTACCTGGCCAGTTCGTTCCGCTGTTGACGTTGCCCGTCCGATGGAGTTCCACCGTCCGCGCGTCGCACGACATGGAGAAGACGTTCCGCACCCTGAACTCAGCGTGAAGCACCTTGTCGACGTCTCGCAGGTCGCCCTGATCAAACTTGTAGAAAAGGCGCTTGACGTACGGACCCGCGCAGAACGTCGTGTATGAGGTCGGGCAGCGTCCCATCCCCTCGTCGTCCTGGAACTGCCAAGCCTTCTCGCCGTCACTGCGAAGCATGAGTCGCGCGTACGTATCAATGCCGTCCCATGGATCGATGTACACCGGGAATACGGTGTCAGGGCCAGTCAAGAGGTTCGCGTCAGGAGTCACCTCAAGTGCGCCTCCCGTCACCGACACCGGCATCTCGGCTACCTGATCGTGCGGAGAAGGCGCATCTTCTGGATCCTCGATGCTGCCTTCGATGCCTTCATCGAGCCGTGCTTGACCGCCCGACGGCTTCGCCAACCTGCCCGAGACAGGCTGCTCATCCCCGGTTGAGTCCCACATGGTCGCCTGCGCAGTAGAGAAGACTGCTGCGCCGCTTGCCGGATCAACGAAGGTCGCGCCGCCGCCGGTCCGTGGCACGAGTCGCCCATGGACTCCCGTTGCCGGATGCGTCAGCTTCCTGAGTGCCGGGTTTGCAGCCCCTGCTCGCGTCTTGACGACGTACACCTCGCGGTACCCCTCGGGTGTCGCGGTGAGCTTGAGGTCAACGCCAGGGAAGACCTCGGAGTAGGTGGCTGTGTCCCCATCGAGGATGGGGTCCTTGAGTTTGCCCTCCAGCGTGAGTGAGATCTTGTGGCCCAGGTAGCTCATCGAGAGGGTGCTGGTATCCGCTGACGGGAAGACGAGGTCGACGGCGGATGCGCGCGGCCGCACCCGTCCGGCGTCCTTCACCAGCACGGTGTCGATGGGCGCGAGTCGGCCGCTGCTGTCGCGCCCGAACATCGGGACGGTGGACCGCTCTTGCGTAAACGTCGTGCCGCCCGGGTTCGCGAAGGTACGCCCGTACTCGGTGCGCTTGTCGACCACCTCGACGCGCTCACCGGCGGCAGTTGCCTGTGCGAAGGCACGCGCCTCGGCGGAGAGCGAGGGTGCAACCGGCGGCGGGCCCTGCGCGTCAACAGGGCTTTCAGCAAAGACCAAGAGCATTGCCGGTAGTGGCATTGCCGCTAGCAGAGCGCATGCGCGCAAGAACTTCCGGCGATTCATGTCCCCCACGAGGAATCCTCCATGATCAGATGCGAGTCGGTGCACGCTACCCCGGCAGGGCGCGTTGTGTACTTGGATTGCAGCAAGCTGCAGATCGAGGGGCTGACCGGCAACCAGATCAGCCGTTGAGGATGTCGTTCTCGCTCATCTGACCGGCGTACAGGGCGAAGTCGTGGATGGTGCCAGTCATGGGCGCGGGTGTTCCGGCGACGGTGCCGGAGCCGAGGACCACGCCGCCGCGGGCGATCCAGGGCGTGCCGACAGTAACCTCGAACGACTCACCGTCCTTGCGGACCGGGGCGCCGTTCTCGTAGAAGCGGAGGGTGCCGGCTGCGTCGTAGGTGACAACCAGCGTGTTCACCGCCAACGGAGCTTCGGCGCGCCACTCGGCAACCGTCACGTCCGCACTGACGGAGTCGGCGAAGGGGCGGCTGAACCGCCAGACCGGCCCGGAGTCGGTGGGCACGAAGGCGAGGGACCAGGCGTCGGTGTTGGTGCCGGCCTGCCGCGCGACGACCTGTGGCGCGCTCACGTCGTTGATCGCGACGTCGACCTTGACCGTGTAGGCACCGGTGCTGTCGATGACCGGCTTGGGTGTACTCGCGGAGGCGGCACCCGACGGTCCGACGACCAGGGCACCGGCACTGAACGCGTCGCCCTGGACACCGTTGAGCGTGAGCGCGCCGTCGAAGACCTCGTCGGCTGCCTGGCCCGCCGCCGCCGGGTCCTCCATGCGCCACCGGCCGGCGGCCGCGGCGACCGGGTTGTCGTTCACGCGAGGGGCTGCGAGCGTCGCGATGTCGGCCGACGGCAGCACGGTCTGGTAGACGCGCAGGTCGTCGACCGACGCGCGCATGCAGCGGAAGGCGCGTCCGCTCCACTTGTCGCATCCGACCCACAAACCGGTCCCGGCCCACGGCGTGCCGGAGAACTTGAGCGTCCCCTGCGGTCGCCCGTTGACGAAGAGCCGCATCTTGTTGGTGGCCCGGTCGTACGTCGCCGCGACATGGCTCCAGACTCCTGAGGGGCGGCCCGACACCGACGCGATCGACTGCTTGCTCGAGGACGCGTCCTTCGGGTAGCGGCCCGCACGCCACTTCCCATCGGCGCGGTCCCACCACACCGACAGCGCGCTGACGTTCTGGCCCGGCGAGGAGAAGACCGTCGCCAGTGACGCCTCCTTGTCGAGCCGGACCCAAGCGGCGACGGAGAAAGACTTGGTGGTGTCGATTACGGCCGGGCCCGCGGTCGCCGGGCCATAGCCGCGACCGTCGAAGCGGATGGCGCCGGCCAGCCTGCCCCTCGCCGACCAGCCGGCCGCCGGACCCAGGGTGAGCGGCGCCGGGACACTGCCGGTACTGGCCGCGGACTCGCCGCTCTGCTCATCGAGGGTCCATAGACCCGTCGGCCTGATCGGGCCGACCAGGAAGGCGTACGTCGAGTCCGGGCTCGGCACCCCGGAGCTGTCGATCGCCTGCACGACGAGCCGATGGAGCCCCTCGTCCGCCCGGTACGGCGGGAGTGTCGTCGTACCCGAGGCGTCAGCGGCGACCCGGCCGGAGTCGCCGCCGGTCGGTCCTTGGAAGTTGTAGGCCAGGGTCAGACCGGGCGTCGCCACGGCTTTGAAGGTAAAGGAGCGACCGGCGTGCGGATTCTCCGGGCACGACGTCGGCTCCTGCGGGGTCGCGCACTCCTGGACGCCGGGCTCAGCGACGATCGTGGGCGCCGGTGGCGGGGCCACGGCGGCAACCGGCGGAGCCAGCGTCGCCGCCGAAACCACCGCGGTGAGCACAAGCGCTCCACCGGCTACGGACTGAACCCATCGACGTCTGGCCATCGTCGCCACCCCCGTGTGTAAAGACGTTGGGCGCGACCATACGGGAGCCGTGCGGCACGTCCAAGCGGCTATCCACAGGTGGTCTAGACCAGTGGCGGGGGCCGTCGTGTGTATTCCGAGTACGCGGCGCCCGAGTGGGAAGTACGCTGCCGCGACCGTTCTTTGCAGGGGAAACCAAATGACTCATGATTCCATGCCGCCGCCGGGGCCGCCTCCATTCGATCCCGGGCCGCCGCAGCAGCCACCTCAGCAGACCTATCCGCCCGGCACGTCGTATCCGGCGCCGCCGTACCACGCAATGTCGCCGTACCAACCCGTGCAGCCGAAGCCGAACCGATGGGCGTTCGCGATCACGATTCCGCTGGGTGTGCTGATGGTGTTCGTGCTGGCAGCGATCCAGATCCCGCGCAGCACGGAGCCGGCGTCGTTCGTCCTTGGCCAGGCGTCCGCGTGGGGAATGATGCCGGCCGTGGCGGTCGCGCTGCTTGTCTTCTTCCTTCCGAACCGGGTGCCGTGGTGGCTCTATGGGCCGGCGGTCATCGTCGGCGCTGCCGGCCTCTTCGTCCTCAGCTCGTTCGGGCCGAACGCCGAGCCAACGGCATCCGGGCGCACGGAGGAGCGAGCCGGTCTCCAGCTCCCGGCCACCAGCGGTGACTGGCAACTCGACCGAAGTGAGGCGACGAAACGCCACTTCGAGGCTCAGAAGACGCGCGCGCGGAGCGAGCTTGGAGATGACGTCACGATCGTCGCTGGACAGTACCTCCATGGCGACGACCACACCCGGCGGATGGGATTCAGTGGGGTGGTCACGCAGCCCGGGACCGGCCTGGACGACGAGATCAAGGACTCCCCCTCCCGTGCCACCCGCAACTACATGGCCGGAGCAGGTTTTGACGACATCGACTACTTCGACGCCGGTCCTCAAGGCGGCGCGCTCGCGTGCGGCAAAGGCAGCACAGGTCAGGCGAAGGGGGTAGTCATGTGCACCTTTACAGCGGCAGGTCGACAGGGCACCACTGCCTTCACGCCTGGCACAGTCACCGTCGAGGAAGCGGCCGAGCTCACCCGTGAGTTCCGTGCGGACGTCGAGATTCCGGGGTAACGCACCGCCGCTGGTCAGCGATGTTTGACGTGACGATCGCACATGCAAGCGTCCACCACGACACCATCAGGGACAAGTGGGAGCTCGCGGCGAGGCAGCCAGTTCGCGACGGCGGCTCGTGCCTGGCGTTGTCATTAGGATGTGCCGGTGACGCAGCAAGATCACCACAGCGTGGGGCTAGTGGCATCCGCCGATCGGTTGATCGACCGACTTGAGCGTGATGTTCCAGATGTTATGCCGCAGCGCGTGCTAGCCGTCCTCAAGGAACTGCGTGCGGCCGGCCGCAAGCCGCGTGCACGCCGCCTGGCGAAGCTTGCCGCAGCGAGGTTCCAGGACCATGGCGCACTCCTTGGTGAGATCGCCGCGCTCTACGAGCAAGACGGTCAGCACGCCGACGCAGCTCTTGTGCATGAACGGCTGTTGACAGTCAGCCCCGATCCGCACGCAGCAAGGCTGAAGTTGCTGCTCTCCGCACTCGAGTCGGCCGGCGCGACTACCGAAGTACTCGATGCAGCCTGCCAGGACGCCGTCCGCTCCAACCCGGGAGCGACGGCTCCCGTCGACACCTGGGTCGCCAGACTCCAATCAGCCGGCGAGGTCAGCATCGACAGGCGCCTGAGCGACCTCCAGGCGGAGACCGACACACCACTTGTCGGCGTGCTGCTCCGACTGTTGGGAGGGCCGTCCGCCGCCACGGTGCGGGAGGAGCACGCGGCCAAGGTCAAAGCCTTCCTGCACTCGGACAACGCCCAACTCTGTGCACGCGCCTGGGCCGACTACGCCGCCCTGCGAGTGCTTGACGCGGCAGAGTGCGAGGCCTTGGCCAGGATCCCGATCGCGCACGTCAACCTCTACTTTCTGGCCCAGCCTCCACGCATCGTGTCCTTCGAGCAGGCCTCGGCCGAGCTCGACCTCTCCGACGAGGCACTGCGGTGGTGGCAGGACGAGTTCCTACGGCCGGACTTGCCTGAGCCTGATGACCGCCTGTTCGTCACCGCCCGCGCTCGGGAGATCACCGAGATCAATGACGCGCACGTCGCTTTCCATACCCGCGCGATTCGCGAGGGACGACTAGTACTCCGCGACCCCTACACCGGAGTCGAGTTGGAGCCGTTCGACACGACCATTCCGTTCGGCCGGACGACGTACTCCTTCGGAGACCGCGAGCTCACCTTCCTCGTGGCCGGCGCCGAGGGGAGCAAGGCGATCTGTCTCCTCCTGCCCCGACATAACGTGATGATCGACCTCGGTGCCGAGATGTGGCGGCGCATCACTCCGCTACGAGTCGCCAACCTCCAGGCCCAACTGCTGAAGCGAGTAGCTGCCCGCTCGGCCGAGTACGCCGAGGCCGTCGCCACGCGCCATCAACCGGTAGCGCAACGAACGGTGGTAGTGGTCACCCTGACGGTGGAGAACTTCGCACACCATCTCTGGAACACCTTCTCAGGCTTCCAGCGAGCCATCGACCACGGGCTGGTCGATCGCATCGACGAGGTCCACGTTGGTGGAACCGAGTTCTTCGGACCGTTGGTGAACCTGTTTCCGGCACTTGCGGACAGCCGCATCGTCGAGACCGAGCGCGAGGCGGTGCGCGACCCATACCCGTTCTCCCGGGACCACCTGGTGGTCCCACTCGCTGCGTACTTCATCCGGCGCTCACTGGTAGACCAAGTGGTCGAACAGATGCGAGCACTCCCCAATACGACCGGTTCCGCAGAGCTACCGCCCGAGCGTGAACGACCCTTCCCGACAATCTGGATCGGGCTCAGAGTCGGCAGCCGCTCATGGGTGGACCAAGAACACGAAGTTCCGTGGCTGATCGATGCTGTGCATGAGCGTCACCCAGATGCCCTCTTCCTTCTGGACGGGTACTCCTATCCAGTCGGACGCGACCTCATCTCACACAAGTGGCAGCCGTTGATCGAGGCGCTGCACGCCTTGGCCAGCGAGATCCGACGCCGTGCCTCGCGGCCGGACCAGGTCCTGGATCTCGTCGGCAACACGATGCGAGAGAGTGCGCTGTGGGCCGCCGCGACCGACGTGTACGTCGCACCCAACGGAACCAGCCAACACAAGGTCGGCTGGCTGACCGACGGACCCGGCCTGTCTTACGGTCCACCCGGGCTGCTGAACCTGCCACCCGAGCAGCGGCCCGGCGCGTATGAGTCGGAGGGCCGACCGGTGCCAATCACGGTGTTGGGCGAACCGGTCGACTCAGGAATGCGGCGCAGCGCCACCGATATCCGGATCGACCTAGAGAACATTCGACTCGATCGGAACGAGATCCTCTCTCGCGTGCTCGAACTGTGTCACCGCTGAACCCTGACCTGCTACGCCGCCGACATCACTCGCAAGTTCCGCGCGGATGTCGAAGCGCCGGAATGACCACCTGCGGTTAGCGGTGTTTGAGGACCCTCCGGGCAGCGCGACGGACCGGGGCGGGGATACGGGCTCGGAGGTCGTGGGGGATGCGGTCGACGGCGCGGCGCGAGGCGGGGGCGCCGATGGAGCCGTCGCCGGAGGGGGCGGGGTGCTCGGCGAGTGCTTCGCGGCGGGCGCGGGTGGTGGCGGCGACGACGACCGACTTCGAGATCGCCTCGGCTTCGTCGTACAGCTCGGTGTACGACGCCCGCACCTCGTCAAGTACGCCGTGCACCTCGGCCGTATCTCCCTCGGGAGAGGCCAGCAGGTTGAGCTGCTCCCAGCCGGTGCGGGTGAGGTCGAGGAGGCGCGGCGGGAGCTCGAGGTCGTCCCAGTCCAAGGTCACCCGGCGCAGGGACGGGTCGACGAAGCCGTCGATCCGCGCAGCTGCAGAGTCGGAGATCCCCGCCAGCGTCGACAGCTTCAGCGAGGTGCCGACGGTCGACACGGCCGAACGCCAGTCGCCGAGGAGGTCGGCGTACCGAACGAAGGAGCGGGCGGTGCCGCGGGTGGCGAGCTCGGTGTGCAGCAGCATGTTGAGCCAGGACGCCGTCAGGTGAGCAGCGCCGAGGCGGCTCTTGTAGTACTTCTGCCGCGATCCGACCACCTCGGCCGGCGGGCGGAGCATGGTCACGAACAGCGGCTCCGCGGAGTTCGCCGTGGCGGCCTCGCGCCACAGGTCGAGGAAGTAGGAGATCCGCGGGTCCTTCACGACCAGCTCGGGCGCGACCTCGAAGTGCTCGCCGAGCCAGGCAGCGGCGGCCGTGCGCTCGGCCGGACGGTCTGCGACAGCCGCGGCTTCCGCCCAGGCCGACGGCCGGCCGTCGGCCGACGTCACGACCGCTTCGCCGAGCAGGCGCTCGTGGAAGTCGACCACCCATTGGGGCTCGCCGAAGCCCTTCGGGTTGGACTCGTCGGCGACCACCTCGGGCTGCGGCACCTGCAGACCGAGGATCGTCAGGATCCCGGACATCGTGCTGGTGCCACTCCGCCCGGCACCCGCGACGTACACGATCTTTCGCGTCTCACTCACGGGCAGAGACCCTACTGGTCATAAAATTGGCACGTTCAACTCGCCGCGCTACTACAAATAGGGCGCCATGGTTCCCAGCGGTAGGGTGTGCGCCATGCCCAAGCCCTCCCCACGCGGTGCTGCCGCACGTCTTCTTCGAGCCGGCCGGCGCCGGCGCCACGACGCGTCCGCCCACGCGTCGAACAACACCTCCGCAAAGCCGAGCAACCAGCCCTCGGCCACGGCCGCTGCCGACGACGCTCCCCGCTTCAACGAGCCCTACTGGAAGACCGGCCGCCGGCTCATCGGCCACGCCGCGATGCCGGCGTCTCCGAAAGAGATGGTCTGGAGCAACAAGCTCAACAGCGCCGTGGTCACCGCGGCCGGCCGGGCCAAGGGCCTGTCGGTGTACGCCGAGGAGCTGGCGCGCGGATCGAGCTCGCTGGTCGCGCAGGCGCGGGCCACCCGGCTGCTGATCACGCACAACCAGCGACACACCGCCCGGGCACTCGGTGAGGGCATCGGCACCGAGGAGGCACACCACCTCGGCAACGCGCTGGTGTCGCACGCGATGAAGAACTTCGAGTCGGCGTGGGGCCGGTTCTCGCGGTTCGAACCCGCCCAGCTGGCCGAGCTGGCGCCGGTGGAGGCAGTGCAGTGCGCGCTGTTCGTCGGTACGCCGGAAGCCGTGGCCGTCGCTCGTGCGGTGGCCGAGCGGCCCGCCGACCTGGGGACCCGCGACCTGGTCGAGCTGGCCGGCCGGTTCCTCGTGACCGGCAACCAGGACCTGGCCAAGACGCTGGTGGAGGAGGCCGAGACCCGGCCCGCCGACGAGCTCGACCGGGTGGAGGACGGCGACGACTTCACCGCCCGCGACATCCTCGAGAACGTTCGCCGCTGGTCGCACCCGGCGCCGTCGACCGCCGCCCCCGCCAAGGAGGGCACGGTCAACGTCGCGGTCATCGACTACTACCAGCCCGATCTCTCGCGGGCCTCGCGCAACGTCGGCGACTACGTCCAGACGCTGTCGATGCTCGGCAACCTGGCCCGGTTCCAGAAGGCCCGGTTCACCGGCGACCAGGGGCTCGGCGAGCTGGCGAGCCTCCTCCAGACCCGGGTCCGGCCCGAGCTCCAGCACCAGGACGGCGGCGACGCCGACGTCAACCTGCTGACGATCAGCCGCGACTACAGCGAGGGCGACGACCTCCCGGAGAACACCTGGGGGATCGCGTTCGGCTGGCACATGCACTCGATGTACCTGCTCCGCTACGGGCTGCCGTACCACCCGAACCTGAACCCGCTGTTCATCTCCTTCCACATCAACATGATCAAGCTGCTGACGCCCGAGGCGATCGAGTACCTCAAGGCGCACGGCCCGATCGGCTGCCGCGACTGGACCACCGTCGACGTGCTGCTCAGCGCGGGCGTCGACGCCTTCTTCACCGGCTGCCTGACCACGACCGTGAACGCCGTCTTCCCGCCGCTGGAGGACGTGGACCGCGACCCGGAGGGCGTCGTACTCGCCATCGACTCCCCGGCCAAGAAGATCAAGGCCAACCGGCCGGTCGAGTTCATGACCAACAAGGACCCGAAGTACCGCGCGGTCGGCCTGGTCGAGGGCACCAGGATGGCGATCGACATCCTGGAGGACTACCAGAAGCGGGTGCACCGGATCGTCACCAGCCGGCTGCACGCCTACCTGCCGGCCACCTCGCTCGGGCTGCAGGTCAACTTCAAGCCCGGCAAGATCGGCGACGTCCGCTTCGACGGCTTGCTCGACATGACGCCGGAGGCGCCGGCGTTCGCCGCGATCCGCGACGGGATCCGCGAGCTGATCGCGTCGTCGTTCAACCTGATCCTCGACGGCAAGTCGAGCGACGAGGTCTACGCCCACTGGCGCGAGGTCACCGCGCCGCTGGTCGCCGAAGCCAAGGCCCGCCACGAGGCGCGGCTGCCGGCCGACCCGGACGCGATCGACCTCAACATCGAGGGCATGGTCAAGCAGGTCCAGGCCGGCGCGACGACGTACGGACCGCACGACAAGGTCGACGCCGCCAAGGTCACCGATGTGGCCCTCGCGCTCGACCAGAACCTCAAGCAGCACTTCCCGACCACGCTCGAGTCGCTGATCGAGAACGCCTCCGGCCCGCTTCGGCTGTGGATCCTGGCGCGCGGCCTCGACGCGGACTACCAGAAGTGGATCGCCGCTGCGTGGCCCGAGGTGCCGATGACGTTCCTCAACTTCGACGGCATCGAGTACGGCGACATCACCCGGATGATCCCGCACATCACGGTCTCGACCATGGACCGACTGGTGCTCCCGGACCTGCTTCCCGACCTCAACCGGATCACCTACGTCGACATCGACACGGTGACCGAGGGCGACGTCTGCGAGCTGCACAACGTCGACCTCAAGGGGCTGCCGCTCGCGGCGCGCACCTCGGTCTACTCGGTCACCGACCAGTGGCGGACCGCCGGCAACCTGCTGTCCGCGCAGAAGGCGTCGGACCTGCGGCGGACGATGTCGGCGAAGTTCGACTACGACTTCGACAACTTCAACGCCGGCGTGCTGGTACTCGACCTGCAGCGGATGCGCGAGGACAAGTTCGTCGAGACCTACCTGCCGCTGGTCGGCCGGTTCGGGCTGCACGACCAGGACATCCTGATCATGTACGTCGGCCCCAACCGGGTCGAGCTCGACGAGAAGTGGAACGCGCTGCCGGTCCTGCAGGAGATCGTCGAGCCCGGCATCGTCCACTACGCCGGCGGGCTCAAGCCCTGGAGCGACGAGCTCACGCCGTACCGCGAGCACTGGCAGAAGTACGCCGCACAGGTCGCCGCCCGCGCGGGCGAGCCGCCGGCATAATGTTCGGCCGTCGCCAGCCACTGCTGAGCGTGGTGGTGCCGGTCTATAACGTCGAGGACTACCTGCCGGCCTGCCTGGACAGCGTTCTCGCGTCGCGGCACCGCGCGCTCGACGTGGTGGTCGTCGACGATGGTGCGACCGACTCGTCGGGCGCCATCGCCGACGGGTACGCCGAGCGCGATGACCGGGTGCGCGTCGTACACACGGCGAACGGCGGTCTCGGCGCGGCGCGCAACGTCGGTATGCAGCACGTCCGCGGCGAGTACGTCGCGTTCCTGGACTCCGACGACGTGGTGCCGCCGGCGGCGTACTCGCGGATGGTCGGCTCGCTGACCCGATCCGGGTCGGACTTCGCGACCGGCTCGATCGTGCGCTGGGAGACCGACCGGGGCGGCGAGCTGCACGAGCCGGGCTGGATGCACGGCCTGCACAACCCGCGCTGGCGTGGCATCACCGCCGACCAGCATCCCGAGATCCTCGGTGACGTGTTCGCGTGGAACAAGGTCTTCCGGACCTCGTTCTGGCAGTCGGCCGGCCTGGAGTGGCCGGAGCGGGTCCGCTACGAGGACCAGCCGACGACCACGCGCGCCTACCTCGCCGGCCGCTTCGACGTACTCCCCGACATCGTCTATCACTGGCGGATCCGCGGCGACGGCACGTCGATCACCCAGCAGCGCTCGGCGCTCGCCGACCTCGAGGACCGGATCGCCACCAAGCGGATGGCGCTCGCGTCGGTCGAGGCGCACGGCAACGTGAACACCCGCGAGGTCTTCCTGGAGCGGGTGCTGGCCGGCGATATGCACCGCTACTTCATCGAGATCCCCGGCTGTTCCGACGAATGGTGGACGCTGCTGCAGTCGGCAGTCGTGGAGTTCTGGTCGTCGCGGTCGCTGGTGCACAGCGTGCTCACCCCGCTGCACCGCCTCACCGGCTGGCTGGTCGAGCACGACCGGCGCGCCGACGCCACCGCCGTCATGGAGTACGCCGGCCAGCTGGCCGCCTCCGAAGCCGCACCCGGCCTGGGTGGCGTGCCGGTCCCGTCGACGGGCGAGCCGCCGCGCCTCGACCTGGCGAAGATCAGCGAGGCGTTGAAGGAGGCGAACATCGACCCCGCCGCCCTCACCCTCCGCCCCGACGAGGCCTGAGGCGCGCCTCGTCAACCCACTTGCCCGAGATATCCTACTCGAAGTAGGATTCGACCATGGGTATTCCCGCTGGCGTCGAGAAGCACTCCGTCTCCATCCCCGCGGCCACCTCCGAGGGCGTTCGCGCCCGCGTCGGGTCGCGTGGCTTCTCGGCGTACGTCGCCGGCGCCGTGGCCCGCCAGCTCGAGCGGGACGCCCTCGATGACGCCCTTGCACGCATGGAGGCCGAGCACGGCGTCGTCGACGAGGACGAGGTCGCCGCGATCATGGGCCGGCTGGCCGGGTGATCGTCCGATCCCACTCGATCCTGCTCGACGCCGAAGCGCTCTCGGCTCTAGTGGCCGACGAGCGCCGGCTCCAGGCGTGGGCGACCGTCGCCCGGCGAACCGACTCGACGCTGCACGCATCGACCGTCACACTTGCCGAGGTCACCGACGGAACATCCCGCGACGCCGGAGTACGTCGCGTCGCCAAGTCTCTGCGACTCGAAGTAGTAACCGACGAAATCGGATACCGGGCCGGACGGCTCCGGGCCGTCGCTGCATCGACGCGCCGCAAGCCTCGCGACCTGACGGTCGATGCGGTCGTCGCAGCCACTGCGCTCGCCTTGCCGGCGCCCGTCGTCTTGCTGACCTCGGATCCTGACGACCTGCGGTTACTCCTTGCCGACACCGCAGTCAAGGTCGAGAGGATCGGGTAGACCGGCGACATGCACCGGTACCTCATCGAGATCCCGGCTCCTTGGCGAGTGGTGGGCGCTGCCGCCGTCGGCCGCGGTGGAGTTCTTGGCGTCCCGCTCACTGACCAACAGCGTCCTGACCCCGCTGTACCGCCTGGCTGGTCGAGCAGGACCGGTGTGCCGACGCTACCGCCGTCATGGAGTACGCCGAGCAGCTGGCCGCCTCCGAGGCAGCCCCGGGTTGGGCGGCGTGGCGGTGCCGCACACGGGCGAGCCGGCGCGCCTCGACCTGGCGAGGATCAGCACGGCGTTGGACGAGCGCAGCATCGGCCCCGCCGCCCTCGCCCTCCGACCGGGCGAAGCCTAACCTCGCGGGTGGTCGAGCAGCGAGCGCCAGCAACCGCAGCATCGCGGTCGCGGCCACGCGGCCGCGGTGCTGGGGCCGTCATCGAGACCACCATGACGCGCCGTGGTCTCGACGACGGTTGCTAGCGCAACCTGCTCGACCACCCGAGAGAGGTCAGATGAGGCCGGCGCCCTCGAGGAAGTCCTTGGCGACGTCCTCCGGCTTGGCCCGCTCGACAGCAACCTGACCGTTAAGGTCGGTCAGCCGATCGGTATCCAGCGCCGCCATCAGGGCGTTCAGGGTCTCCTCGAGGTCGGGGTGCTCGGCAAGGAAGTCCGAGCTGACCGCCGGGATCAGGTTCTGAGCCGGCTGGATCTGCTTGTCGTCCTCCAGCAGCACCAGACTCTGCGATTCCAAGGTGCCGTCGGTAGTTGCAGTCTCTCCAAGCTGCGCCTCGCCGTCGATCACCGCCCGGTTCACTGAATCGCCTCCGTAGCCGAGCGGCAGAATCTTGGTGACCTTGATGCCGTAGACGTCCGTCAGGCCACCCTCACAGTCGGGGCGGCCCTTGCAGTCCGGGGCGCCGGCGAGGACGATCTCCTTGCCCTCGAGGTCGGACAGCTTGGTGACACGCTCGCTCTCGGAGTACTCCTCGGTCACGAAGAACGCGTTGGTGTCCGCGGCCGCCGACGGTGCCAGCAGCGTGATCCCTTCGGCGTCGAGCAGCGACTGGGCGTTGGTGATCGACTCGGCCGCGTCGGAGGTCGTCAGCGGCTCGGACTCCGGCCCGTTCTTGGTGGTGTTGAGGTAGTCGACGATGCCGCCGACATACTCCGGGACGATGTCGTAGTCCCCGGGGAACTCCTGCATGTAGATGTCGCGTGTGCCGACCAGGTCGACGGTGACGTCGTACCCCTCGGCCGTCAGCAGCTGCTCGTAGATGCTCGCCATCAGGGTCGCCTCTGGGAAGTTCTGCCCGGTCAGCCGCACCTCCCCGCCGCCCGAGCCCGCGCTGGGTGAGTCGTCGCCCTCGTCCTTCGCGAGGTCGTCCCCCGCACAGGCGCCCACGAGAAGCACCGCTCCAGTCGCGACCGTCGCCGCGAGAATCCGTCGTACCTGCATCTCAAAACTCACCTTCTGTGTCCCGTGACCGGTCGGCCACGCGTGTCCGGATCCTGCATCTCTATTTCGCAGCGGGTTCAGGCGCCGCCTCAGCCTTGCGGCCGGTCGTGCTCCGGGGCAACGGGTTGACCGCCCGCTGGATTCCCGCGGCGCCGAGCTCGAGTGCCAGGGCAACCAGCGCGACCACCACGGCACCGGCGATGCCCTTGCCGTAGTAGGAGTTGTAGAAGCCGTCGGTGATCACGCGGCCGAGCCCGGGTCCGGCGACCAGCGCCGCGATCGTCGCGGTCGCCCACACCTGCACCAGCGCCAGCCGGACGCCGGCGACCACCAGCGGCAGCGCCAGCGGCAGCTCGACCCGCCAGAACTTCTGGGTGCCGTGCATGCCCATCCCGTCGGCCGCCTCCTTCACGTCGGCCGGCACCTCGCGCATCGCGATGTAGGCGTTGGTGATGATCGGCGGCAGCGCGAACGCCGCCAGCGCGAGCAGCGTGGCCAGCCCGGCGCGGCCGTAGGGACCGAACGTGTCGACCCCCGGCCAGTCGGCGGTGACCAGCAGGCCGAGCAGCGCGAACGTCGGGATCGCCCGGCCGACGTTGCTGATGTTGATCGCGAGGAACCCGCCTCGGCCGAGGTGGCCCAGCCAGAGCGCGATCGGCAGCCCGATCGCGACCGCGATCCCCAACGCTGTCACCGACAGCAGCAGCTGCTGGAGCAGCAGCGCCAGCATCCCCTCGTCGCCGCGCCAGTTGGCCAGCGTGGTGAGGTACTCCCAGGTGTCTCCGAAGACGCTCATACCCGCGCTCCCCTCGTCCAGGGCGTCAGCAGCCGTTGCGAGAGCACTAGGAGTACGTCGAGCAGTACGGCGATCAGCACGCAGAGCACGCACGCCGCCAGCAGCTGGGCGCGGAAGTTGTCACGCACCCCAGAGGCAATCAGATTTCCCAACCCGCCGTGATCCACGAGCGTGCCGACCGTGGTGAGCGCGACCGTCGACACCGTCGCCACCCGCAGCCCGCCCATGATCACCGGCAGAGCGAGCGGCAGCTCGATCTTGAAGAGCTGCTTGGCCGGCGAGTAGCCGAGGCCCTTCGCCGACTCGCGCACGTCCGCGGGCACCGCACCGAAGCCGTCGAGCATGCCGCGCACCAGGATCGTCAGCGCGTACAGCGCCAGCCCGACCACCACCGTGGTCTGGCTGATGCCGGTGAACGGCACCAGCAGCGGGAACAGCGCCAGCGACGGGATCGTGTAGAGCCCGGTGGACACCCCGAGGATCGCCCCTTGCAGCCGCGGAATCCGGCGGGCGATCAGCGCCAGCGGAAACGCGATCGCCAGGCCGAGCACTATCGCCGACGCGGTGATCACGAGGTGCTCGACGGTGGCGTCGACCAGCTCCTGCTGGCGATCGGAGAGGTACTGCCCGCACCACCAGTCGTTGACCAGCCGGCTGTAACAGCTCGGCTCAGTCTCCGCAGCAGTGTCGGCGGGCACGAGTAGGGTCACGGCATGGACGTTACCGGGGGCCACCCCCAAGACGAGTCAGGCACCGATGACGATTCGATGATCCGGCTCGAGGGAGTCGGGAAGACGTACGCCGACGGCACCACCGCCGTCCACGCTCTCGACCTCGACGTCGCCCGCGGCGAGATTGTCTGCCTGGTCGGTCCGTCCGGTTGCGGTAAGTCCACGACGCTCAAGATGATCAACCGTCTCATCGAGCCGACCACCGGGCGGATCTTCCTGGACGGCAAGGACGTCACCAAGTCCGACCCGGTCGCGCTGCGCCGCGGCATCGGCTACGTCATCCAGCAGATCGGCCTCTTCCCCCACCAGAAGATCGTCACCAACGTGATGACCGTGCCGCTGCTGTACGGCGAGTCCAAGGCCGTCGCGCGGGAGCGTGCGCACGAGCTGATGGAGCTGGTCGGCCTCGACCCGGCGACGTACTCCGACCGCTACCCGCACCATCTCTCCGGCGGCCAGCGGCAGCGCGTCGGCGTGGCCCGCGCGCTCGCGGCCAACCCGCCGGTGCTGCTGATGGATGAGCCGTTCGGTGCCGTCGACCCGGTGGTCCGCGGGCGGCTGCAGGACGAGTTCCTGCGCCTGCAGCGCGAGCTCGGCAAGACCGTCGTCCTGGTCACCCACGACATCGACGAGGCGGTGAAGATGGGCGACCGGGTCGCGGTCTTCGCCACCGGCGGCCGCCTGGCTCAGTACGACGTACCCGCCGCCGTCCTCGGCAACCCCGCCGATGAGTTCGTGGCCGACTTCGTCGGATCCTCCCGCGGCCTGCGCCGGCTCGCGGTGACTCCGATCGACCCGGACCACCTCGAGCCCATCGGCACCCACAAGACCGGCGACCTCGCCGGCGCCATCGACGTCGACTCCTCGCTGGAGGACGCCCTGGCCGAGCTGATGCGCGCCGACCAGCCTGTGCTCGGCGTCCGTCGTGGCGCAGAGTTCCTGGGCGTGCTCACGCCCAACGGCATCCACTCAGCGCTGCGTCAGTCCGTCAACACCAACTCCCACTGACCCGAAACCCACGACCGGGCGCCCAATGACCCGCCGGCGGGCGTGGGCGCGGGCAGGCGCTGGGCAGCGTCAAGCGGCTTGGCCGCGGCGCGCGCCAACGGCGCGCAACCAAGGGCGAGCATCAGGCGCGCGACGCGCCGCCGCAGCGCCCCGCGCCTGCCCGGGCGCGCGCCCGCCGGTGGATCACGCCCGAAACAACAACCCCGCTACGCGTGCTTCCGCGCCGGCTCCTTGGCCGCGACTTCCCAGGCTGCCAGCTCGGCCTTGAGGTCGTCGATCCGCTGCTCGAGCTCGGCGACCCGGTTGGTGAGCTCGGCGACCCGGATCTCGGCGGCGGTGGTGGCCTTCTCGGACTCGCCGAGGCGCTTCTCGGCGGCATCGGCGCGACGGGCCTCGGCGCTGCGCTGAAGGGTCAGCTCGGCGACCTTCTTCTGGGTCGCGGACAGCTCGTTCTCCAGCTGGTGGATGGTGCGCTGCCGGTCCATGATCCGGTCGGCCATGGTGGCGGCGAACCGGCGGTTGTCCTCGGTCCGCTCGGCCGTCATCTCGGCGTACGCCTGCGCCTGCTTCTTCAGCTCGTTGCCGGCATCGCGCCGGGACTGCATCAGCTCACTGTGAGTGATCCGGGTCGCGGCGGCGCCGAGGGCCACGGCCACGATCGCGGAGACAGTCACCAGGACGGCAGACCCGCTGAGCACCGCACCGATCACGAGTAGTGCTGACACAGCGAGAAGAACGCAGGCGACTAAAAGTCGCACACTACGTTGACGACGACGGACGGCAGGGGAAGACATGCCACACAGGTTAAAGGTCGGTGTCGTCCTTTCGGACCCGACACGCGCGCTCTAGGGCCCCAGCGGCGATCACGATCAGCAGCCCGGCGACCCCAGCGACCAGCGACCGGAACAGCCGCTGGCCAGCCAGTTCGGTGTTCAGGCCGATCCAGCTGACGGCGTACCCGAAGTAGCCGCCGCAGACCAGCGCACCGACCAGCGCACACGCCTTCGCGAGCACCAGCCGGTTGACCGCCTGATGCGGCTGGAGCCGCTCCCGCCGGACGTGTACGGCGCGCCAGGTCAGCCATGCCGTCGCGCCCAGGATCGCGGCGACGAAGAACAGCACGCCGACCGGCGCCCAGGTGACGATCGGGGCGGTCTCCTGGAAGCTCTCGGACAGCGGCCGGAGCACCCAGCCGCCGACCAGTCCGACCAGTCCCCAGCCGACCAGAACGCCGGTCGGGGTGGTTCGGACTCGTCCCGGCTCAGGCGAGCCGGGCGTGGGATCTTCGGTCACTGAACCTGGAGGACCAGGTCGTCTCGGCGTGACACGACGTGACGGTCGACCTTCTCCAGCAGCTCGGCGATCGGGCCGGCGTCCAGCAGGACGGCGTCGGGCTCGACGTCGTACCAGGGCTGGAGCACGAAGGCCCGCTCGTGCGCCTTCGGGTGCGGCAGCTTCAGGGTGGGCAGGTCGCTGCGCCGGTCGCCGACCACGATCAGGTCGACGTCGAGGGTGCGCGGCGCGTTCTGGACATCGGTGCGCTCGCGCTCGTAGGCGTCCTCGATCGCCAGTGCCCGGTCCAGCAGCGTTGCCACCGGCAGCGTGGTGTCGAGCAGGACAACGGCATTGAGGAACTTGCCCGAACCTTCCGGCGCGTCGACGGGCTCGGTCTCGTAGACCGGTGAGATGTTGGTGAGCCAGACGTCCGGAGTGTCCGCGAGAGTGTCGACGGCTCCTTGCAGGGCGTCCATCCGCTCGCCGAGGTTCGATCCGAGGGCAAGCACCGCACGTCGGATCGGGTGCATCTCGCCGGTGAGACTGTCGGCGTCGATGATGTGCGGGTTGGGCGTCTCAGTCACTCGTCAGCTCTCCGTCACTCGTCTGCGGCCGTTGCCGCAACACTGTCAGCGCGACGTCCGAGTACGTCGCGTCGATGGGGGCCTCCGGCTTGTGCACCGTCACCCTGGTCCATTCAACACGGTCGTCCAAGAGGCAGACGTCCGCGATGCGCTGGGCCAGGGTTTCGATCAGATCGACCGGATCGTTCTCAACGGCAACTTTCACCGAAGCCACGAGGCTGCCGTAGTCGACGGTCTCCCGCAAGTCGTCAGAAGTGGCCGCGGGACGGGTATCCAGCCCCAGCGTGACGTCAATCACGAAGTTCTGACCTTCGCGCCGCTCGAAGTCGAAAACGCCGTGATGGCCGAAGCACTCGATCCCCGTGATCGAGATCTCGTCCGTCACGCCTCCGGCTCCGGGCGGAGCACCGGAACCACGGGCCCGGCGTGGTGGTGCCAGATCCGCCAGCCGTCCGGCGTACGGCGGAACAGGTTGGTGGTGCCGAGCCGCGAGTAGTCGACCAGCTGCAGCTCGGTCGGCACTGTGGTCACGCAGTTCTCGACGCAGACCACCCGGGCCACGTCGCCCACGACGGCGACCGAGACCTCGGAGACGAAGAACTGGGTGCCGGTGCCGTTGACCTGGTCGACCAGCTCGTCGAACGTCGCGAGCATGACGTCCCCGGCCTCCGGGTCGACGCCCGGGTGGACGCTGACGACGTCGTCGGAGTCCAGCCACATCGACCGCAGCTGCGCCTTGTCGCCTGCTTCCCAGGCCTCGTAGAAGGCCTCGTTAGCGGCGATCACCGCTTCCACGTCTGAGAGTGTGCCAGTACGTTCCGACAAGTCGTAACCTCTCCGGACAGTTGGTAGGGCCACCGATTGGTGGCCTTGCATCTCGCGAAGAATCCGTCACTGCTCCCGGTAGCGTGCGACGACCCGCACGGCATCCATGCTCCCACGCACCTCGTGCACACGGACACCCCACACATGGTGCAAAGCAGCCAATGTGGTCAAAGCGATATTGGCATTTTCGCGGTCGTAAACGGGCCGCGGCGCGCCGTCTTCCCCTGCGAGTAGCGATCCGAGAAAGGACTTCCTGCTGGATCCGACCAGAAGTGGATATCCGATGTCCGCAATCCGGTCCAGGCGCCGGATCAGCTCCCAGTTGTGATCCGGGGTCTTCGCGAAGCCCAGGCCGGGATCGAGGACCAGCCGGTCGGGCCTGATCCCGGCGACGACCGCGTCGTGGGCGCGGGCGGCGAGCTCGCTGCGGACGGCGGCGACCACGCCGCCGGGTGCGTCGTACACGGCGTGCTTGTGCATCTGGTCGCTGTGGGCGCGCCAGTGCATCGCGATGTACGCCGCCTGCCGGTCCGCGACCACCTTGAGAATCCGCGGGTCGGCCAGGCCGCCGGAGACGTCGTTGACGACCAGCGCGCCGGCGTCGAGCGCGGCCTCGGCGACCTCCGAGCGCATCGTGTCCACCGACACGACCGCACCGCCGGAGGCGAGTTCGCGGATCACCGGGATGACGCGGTCGAGCTCCTCGGCGAGCACCGGTCGAGTGGCGCCGGGCCGGGTCGACTCGCCCCCGACGTCGAGCAGGTCGGCGCCCTCCTCGAGCAGGTCCCGGCCGTGGGTGACCGCGGCAGCAAGCTCGGCCCAGCGGCCGCCGTCTGAGAACGAATCGGGGGTCACGTTGACCACGCCCATCACTCGCGGACGGTCGAGCGGTTCGAAGAGCTTGGCCAGGTCCATGAGTGGTACGCCGTCGTCGTTGGTGGCTGGTTGGTGGCTGAGTCGCCGGTTGGACGCTAGTGGTTGCGGTGGATCAGCGCCATCGCCTCGGCCCGGGTGGCGGCGTGGTGCATCTGCCCGCGCACGGCCGAGGTGATGGTGCGGGCGCCGGCCTTGCGGACCCCGCGCATGGTCATGCAGAGGTGCTCGGCCTCGATCACGACGATCACGCCGCGGGCATCGAGCAGTTCCATCATCGCGTCCGCAACCTGGGTGGTGAGCCGCTCTTGGACCTGCGGCCGCTTGGCGTACAGGTCGACCAGCCGGGCCAGCTTCGACAGCCCGGTGATCTTGCCGGACTCGGCCGGGATGTAGCCGACATGGGCGACGCCGGTGAACGGCACCAGGTGGTGCTCGCACATCGACCACAGCTCGATGTCGCGCACCAGCACCATCTCGTCGTGACCGATGTCGAAGGTGGTGGTGAGCACCTCCTCCGGCCGCATCCGCATGCCGGCGGTGAGCTCGGCGTACGCCCGCGCCACTCGGCGCGGGGTGTCCCGCAGTCCCTCGCGGTTGGGGTCCTCACCGATCGCGGCCAGCAGCTCGCGCACCGCCGCCTCGGCACGCTGCTCGTCGTACTCCGGCACGTCCTCCGGCCGGACGTCCGGCAGCCGGATCGGGTCGGTCATCGCACCTCTGGCGCGACGCCGCCCAGGCTCGGGTCGCCGTGGACGTCGCCGCCCGGGCCTGGTGGGGTGACGATCACGCCGCCCTCCGGCTTGTCGAGGTCGAGGCCCGGCTCGGCGCCGTTCTGCTCGCGCAGGCTCCGGGCCACCTCGACCGGCGGGATGCTGGACGGGCTGCGGTCCGGCGAACCGGTCCACGCGGGCCGCTCCGGACGGCGCCGCAGCGCCTCGAAGATCTCCGCGACCTCCGCCTTGTCGAGCGTCTCCTTCTCCATCAGCGCGGTGACCAGGGTGTCGAGGACGTCGCGGTTCTCCTCGAGGATGTCGAAGGCCTCCTGGTGGGCGGTGGCGAGGAACTTCTTGGTCTCCTCGTCGACGATCGCGGCAACGCTCTCGGAGTAGTTGCGCTCGTGGCCGATGTCGCGGCCCAGGAACGGCTCGGAATTTTCCTCGCCCAGCTTGATCGCGCCCAACCGCTCGGTCATGCCGTACTGGGTGACCATCGCCCGGGCCAGCTTGGTGGCCTTCTCGATGTCGTTGCCGGCGCCTGTGGTCGGGTCGTGGAAGACCATCTCCTCGGCCGCGCGGCCGCCCATCATGTAGGCGAGCTTGTCGAGCATCTCGCTTCGGGTCTGGCTGTACTTGTCCTCATCGGGCAGCACCATCGTGTAGCCCAGCGCCCGGCCGCGCGGCAGGATCGTGACCTTGTGGACCGGGTCGCTGCCGGGCAGCGCCGCGGCGACCAGGGCGTGGCCGCCCTCGTGGTACGCCGTGATGAGCTTCTCCTTCTCGCTCATCAGGCGGGTCCGCCGCTGCGGGCCGGCGATCACCCGGTCGATGGCCTCGTCGAGGGCATCGGCGCCGATCAGCTTCTGGTTGAGCCGCGCGGTCAGCAGCGCGGCCTCGTTGAGGACGTTCGCCAGGTCGGCGCCGGTGAAGCCCGGCGTACGCCGCGCGACGCTCTTGAGGTCGATGCCCGGCGCCATCGGCTTGCCGCGCGAGTGGACCTGGAGGATCTTGTGGCGGCCGGACAGGTCGGGCGCGTCCACGCCGATCTGCCGGTCGAAGCGGCCCGGGCGCAGCAGCGCCGGGTCGAGTACGTCGGGACGGTTGGTCGCGGCGATCAGGATCACGCCGCCGCGCACGTCGAAGCCGTCCATCTCGACCAGCAGCTGGTTGAGGGTCTGCTCGCGCTCGTCGTGGCCACCGCCCATGCCGGCGCCGCGGTGTCGGCCGACGGCGTCGATCTCGTCGATGAAGACGATCGCCGGGGCGTTCTCCTTGGCCTGCTCGAACAGGTCGCGCACCCGGGAGGCACCGACGCCGACGAACATCTCGACGAAGTCCGAGCCGGAGATCGAGTAGAACGGCACGCCCGCCTCACCCGCGACCGCGCGGGCGAGCAGCGTCTTGCCGGTGCCGGGCGGGCCGTACAGCAGCACGCCCTTCGGGATCTTGGCGCCGACCGCCTGGAACTTCGCGGGCTCCTGCAGGAACTCCTTGATCTCGCCGAGCTCCTCGATCGCCTCGTCGCAGCCCGCGACGTCGGCGAAGGTCGTCTTCGGCATGTCCTTGGTGATCAGCTTGGCGCGCGACTTCGCGAACTGCATGACGCCACGGCCTCCGCCGCCCTGCACCTGGTTCATCAGGAACAGGAAGAGCAGGATGATCAGCGCGAACGGCAGCAGCGTGAGCAGCAGCGAGCCGAGCAGGCTGGGCTTGGCGATCTCGGTCTTGAACTTGTCGATCGCACCCGCCTCGACCTGCGCGTTGACCTTGTTGATCAGGTCGCGCTGCTGGCCGCCCACCCACTTGGTGGTCACCTTGTCGCCGTCCTTGCGGACGCCGTCGTCAAGGGTCGCCTTGATCTCCTGCTCACGGTCGACGAACGTGATCTCCTTGACCTCGCCCTTGGCGATGTACTCCTCCATCTGGGACATGTCGACCTCGTCGTACCCGCCGTTGGGGGCGAGGTACTGGAGGGCGAGGAGCACGCCGACGACGGCGATCACGATCCACAGCCAGGGACCCTTGAATATGCGCTTCACAGGCTTCTCTCAACAGGACGGCTCCCGCCGTCATCACGGCAGGTGTATGAGGTAACGACGGTACATGTCGCCACCCAAGAGACATTGTGTCACTCGGTGACCGAGGCCAGGCGCGGCCGTGCGGATATGACGTGGACGTTGCCCTGATCCGCTGGTGCGAGGCACTCCTGGATGCGGCGATCGAAGGTGGCAAGTACGGCGCCCGATCCCGCCGCAAGATTGACGAGGTGAAGGTCGGTCACCTGCTTGTGGCCGACCAGGCCGGCCAGATCGATGTCGGGCTCGGCCAAGGTGCTCGCATCCGGGAGAAAGCCTGCGCGCGGCTGCCGGCGCAGCTCGGCGATGACCTGAAGGGCGTCGGCGCGGGTCAGCTTCCGGCCGGTGACCGCGGGGTTGAGCAGCATGCGCGTCAGTCCCGACTCGGTGATCGGTGTCGTCGCCCACGAGTCGGCCGACTCCAGCCAACGATGGCTCTCGGCATGGTGAAGGTGGCTCTCGTTGGTCAGTGCGACCAGCACGTTGACGTCCAACAGAAACGTGGTCTCAGATGTCGTCAAGTGCTTCCTCGACCATCTCGTCGGTGATCACATGCCCGGCCACTCGCGGCAGGACCGGGAACCCGCCGGCTGGCCTGACAACGCTCTCCTGGTCGATCCCTCGGAGGGCAAGCTCCGAGACCGCCTGACCCAGAGACACCTTCCGCGCGCGGGCATGCGCCCGGGCCACGGCGAGGACCCGGTCGTCCAACTCAAGTGTCGTGCGCATGCGACCAGCCTAGCATCACCGCATCACGACATCACCGCGTCAGGAGTAGATGTGAGGGGCGAGGGTGCCGACCGAGCGCAGGTTGCGGTAGCGCTCCTTGTAGTCGAGGCCGTAGCCGACCACGAACTCGTTGGGGATGTCCCAGCCGACGTACTTCACTGACACCGGCATCGTCTGCGCCTCCGGCTTGCGGAACAGTGTCGCGATCTCGACGCTGGCCGGCCGCCGGCTCGCCAGGTTGGAGACCAGCCAGCTCAGGGTCAGCCCGGTGTCGATGATCTCGTCCACGATGAGTACGTCGCGGCCGGAGATGTCTGTGTCGAGGTCCTTGAGGATCCGGACCACGCCGCTCGACTTGGTGCCGGAGCCGTAGCTGCTGACCGCCATCCAGTCCATCTCGACATGACGGTCCAGCGCTCGGGCCAGGTCGGCCATCACCATCACCGCGCCCTTGAGGACGCCGACGATGAGCAGCTCCCGTCCCTCGTAGTCCCGCTCGATCTGGCGAGCCAGCTCCTGGATCTTCGCCTGGATCTCCTCCTCGGTGAACAGGATGTTGACGAGGTCCTTCTCGACACTGGCCGTATCCATGGCGTCAGGATGTCACACGGATCTGCCCTGTCCCCGCTCAGTCCTCCCATGCGTCCTGCCCGAACGCGCGCACCCCGTCGTAGAACAGGTGGGCCCAACGAAAACAGCTGCGGTCGCTACCCCAAATCTCCTCGCACTCCCGCTTCATATCAAAAAGTTGGGTGTAGTCGATACGGGCCCGCGCATTTTCACCGTTGACGCCGGCGCGGGCGTGGTTGCCGTACCCGAAGTCGTGCCGGATGCAGGGAAAGTAGAAGTCGTACGGGCTATCCCCGATGAGAGTCCACCAGGGAGTCGAGCACCCGTCGTTCGACCAGTCCCACGGGTACCAGGGATCGGGTGGGGCAAGCCTTTGTTCCCCGAACTTGGCCCAACTGGCGTCAGTCGCTGCGGTGAGGGAGTAGTACATCGCCGCCAACGAGGTTGGCCGCCGGACCGTCACCGTATTCGAGTAGGCGACTCCGGAGGGATTCTCGGCGCGCACCCGGAACTCATGGGCCTGTTTGCTCCGCAGGGACTCGAACGTGACCGTCTCGTCGTAAGGGCTCCCGCCGGGCGTCGCCATCGACCACCTGCCGGGAACGACGGTGCGCCAACTGGTGCCCTCCTTGGTCTGCACGGTGAACGTCAGCTTGGTGCTGTACGGCGCGGACCACCGCAGGCCGATGTAGCGGTCGTCGTTGGTCACACGCAGATCCGATACCTCTGGGGGTGGCGGCATGGGCGTGGCACTGACGGTGTTCGAGTAGCCGCTCTGGCCAGCCGCGTTCGCCGCCGTCACCCGGTACTGGTACGTGTACGTGTCCACGACCGACCGATGCACGAACGAGGTGCCGGTGACCGGCTTCGGGTGGTAGTACCAGCTGGAGCTGCCCTCCGGCTTGAAGTAGACCCAGTAGTACGCGCCCGGTATCGCCCCGGCCGACCAGTCCAGCGAGACCTTGCTGTAGCCGGCCGTCGCCTTGAGCTCGACCGGGGTCGACGGGATCGGCAGGAACGGCTTGGCGGTGACGGTGTTGGAGTAGCCGCTCTGACCGCCCAGGTTGGCGGCGGTCACCTTGAACTCGTAGTTGAAGCCGTTGTACAGCGGCCTCGCCACGAAGCTGGTCCCGTAGACCGGCTTGCTGAAGTAGTACCACTGTGAGTGGCCCTGTGGCCGGTAGTAGACCCAGTAGTACACGTTCGAGGTCGGGCTCGCGGTCCACGACATGCTGACCTGGCCGTTGCCCGCCGTGGCGTGCAGGCCCGACGGTGCGGCCGGCGCAGGCGGGCGCGGCGTGGCGCTGACGATCGCCGACGGTGAGCTCTCTCCCGCCAGGTTGAGCGCGGTCACGCGGAACTCGTACCGGTGCCCGTTCTCCAGCCCCGACACGGTGCGCCACCACTCGTCGCGCGCCGACCCGTACTGTCGCCACGTCGTCTGGCCGGCCGAGGCGTCCCGGTAGTAGACCCGGTAGCTGTTGGCGCCGGAGGTCTGGTTCCAGCCGAGCCCGACCTTGTGGTCGTCACCGATCGCCTCCAGCCCGGTGGGGGCGGCCGGTTTGGGCGGCAGCGGCTTCGCCGACACGATGCCGCTTGGCGCGCTGTTGCCGGAGGCGTTCGTCGCGGCCACCCGGAACTCGTACCGGTGCCCGTTGGTCAGCGGCTTCACGGTGACGCTGGTGTCCGACGACGGCAGCTCGAGCCGCCGGAACGGGTCACCTTCGACGGTGTCGCGGTAGTAGACCCAGTACATGACGTTCGGGGTCGGGCTGGCCTGCCAGCTCAGCTGCACCTGCGCGTTCCCGGCGTCCGCGGTCAGCCCGCTCGGCGGCTGCGGCAGCCCGCCCTTCGAGGTCACCTGCACGGTCGACGACGCCGGACCTTCACCGCCGGGTCCCTCCGCGCTGACCTTGAACTCGTAGACGTGGTTGTGGACAAGTGGGCCGATCGTGGCGGTCGGGTCGCTGGCCGGCAGCGCCGACTTGGTGAACCCGACCTGGTCCGCGGTCACGTCGCGCCGGTAGACCCAGTACAGGTCCCGGTCCGAGGTCGGCCGCCAGGAGAGTACGACGGACCCGTCACCCGCCGTCTCGCCCTCGAGTCCGGTAGGTGCGGCAGGCAGCGCGTAGTCGACGGTCGCCCGGACCGGGGCGGCGGTCGGCCCATCACCGGCCAGGTTCGTCGCCGCGACCGTGAACTCGTAGATGTGGCCGTGGGTCAGGCCCTCGACGGCGAAGCTCGTGTTCTCCGCCGGGTACTCGAGCTTGGTGAAGCCGGTCTGCCCGGCGGTCACGTCACGCCGGTAGATCCAGTAAAAGTAGCTGCCCGTCGGGCCGGTCCACTGCAGGTCGACCGAGCCGTCGGCGCGAGCCTGCGCGGTCAGGCCGGTCACCTGAACCGGCTTGGGCGGCATCGGCCTGGCCTGTACGGCCGCGCTCTGCGCGCCTTCGCCGCCGGCGTTGATCGCGCTGACCTTGAACTCGTACGTGTGCCCGTTCGCGAGGAGGCCCGCGGTAAACGAGGATCCGGATGTCACCGGATACTCCAGCCGCAGGAACTCAGTGTCGCCGGCCGTCACGTCACGCTGGTAGATCCAGTACCAGGCGTCCGGCCCGCTGGACGTCCAGGACAACGCCACCTCGCCATCGCCCGGCACCGCCGACAGCCCGGTCGGCGCGGCCGGTGCGGTGACCCGCGCGGTCGCCCGAGCGGTCGCGCTCTGCGGGCCTTCGCCACCCTGGTTGATGGCGGCGACGGTGAACTCGTACACGTGGCCGTCCAGGAAGCCGCCCAGCTCCGCCGCCGTACCGTCGGTGACCGGGAGTTCCAGCCGAACCAGCTCGGTCTCACCAGCCGTGACATCACGCTGGTACACCCAGAAGTACAGGCCTTCGCCGGTGCCGTCCCAGTCCAGGTCGATCGAGCCGTCGGTGCCGGCGGTCGCGACCAGCCCGGTCGGCGCCAGCGGCTTGTCGACCCAGGCCGTCGCTCGGACCGTCGTACTCTGCGGGCCCTCGCCGCCGGCATTGACCGCCGCGACCCGGAACTCGTACTCGTGACCGTCCTCGTAGCCGCCCAGGTCGGCCGACGTGCCCTCGGTCACCGGGTACTCAAGGCGCTTCAGCTCGGTCTCGCCCGCGGTGATGTCACGCTGGTACACCCAGTACCACGCGTTCGCCTCCGGCTGCTGCCAGGTGAGGGCAATGCCGCCCGCGCGGTCCGGGGTCGCCTGCAGGCTCGTCGGCGCGCCGGGCTTGTCGTAGCGCGACGTGAGCCGGATCGGTGCGCTGGTGAGACCCTCCCCCGCGCCGTTGGACGCGGCGACCTTGAACTCGTGCTCCTGCGCATCGCCGAGGTCCGAGACGGTCAGTGTCCGCGCGCCGGGGTCCGGGTTGTACACCAAGGAGAACGCGGTCTCTCCGATGCTGACGTTGCGCCGGTAGACCACGAAGTGCGAGGGAACGTCGGGTGCGTCCCAAGACAGGTCGACGCTGCCGTCTCCGTTCACCACGCCACGCAGGTTCGTTGGCGCGGGGGGCGGCGCCACGTCGACGGTCACCGTCCTCGTCGCACTCGGTTGGCTCTCCCCGGCGGCGTTCACCGCCACCACGCGGAACTCGTACAGGTGACCGTCGGTGAGGAACCCATACGAAGCCGACGGCTCCTCAAAGACCTTGCCGTCCCGGGCGAAGTGGGTCTGGCCGGCGGTGACATCCCGCTGGTACACGCGATAGGAGTCCGCCCCGCTCACCGGTGTCCAGCTGAGGTCGACCGGACTGGCATTGCCCTTGATGGTGAGCCCGGACGGCGCCGCGGGTACGGCGCCCGGCGCGGGCGGCGGCCAGGCGACCTCGACGAACCGCGGCCGGTAGATGCGGACGTCGGCCAGGTTCTGCTCATGGCTGAACGCGTTGGAGTTGTAGGAGAGCAGCAGCTTCCCGGCGGCGGCGAGCTCGGGGTGGGTGCGTACGTCGTACACGTACCGTCCCTGGGCCGCCGAAGCTTCCGGCGCATCGAGGAGGTACCGCGGAGCAGCGAACGGGCCCGTCGGCGCCGGCGCGGTGTGGGCCATGACCGAGGGGCCGAAGCCGACGTTGGTGTCGTGGGTGGTCAGCACGTACTGCCCGTTGATCTTGTCCACCGAGTACGCCGTACCGACGCCGCTGAGCAACCGGGTTGCCGCCGGCTCCGAGGCGGACCACGTCGAGCCGGTCCAGAACTCCCAGCTGCCGGCGAGCGACGCGTCGACTCTGGCCAGCTTCGCGAACTTCATAGCACCGGCGTCCTCGGTCCCGTAGACGTAGGTGTACCCGCCGTCCTCGAGTACGGCGGAACCCCAGGTCGTCGTGGCGCCGACCGGCAGCTGCTGAATGCCCGAGACCGTCAGCGACGGCAGGTCGAACGTCACGAGCGCGGTGCCGACGAGGCTGATGTCCATCCACGCCGAGCTGTTGCGCTTGTACCGGTTGTAGAACACCTTGAGCTTGCCGCCAGTGACCGTGCCGTCGCCGACCCAGTAGAACTCGCCGGACTCGGTCGCCTCCACGAGCGCCTTCGGCGCTGTTGTGGTGCCGCCGTGCCGCGTCGGCCCGAGGGTGCTCCCGCTCTGCACGACCAGGGTGTTGTTGACCATCGGTGTGCTCGCGGGCCGCGAGTGGTCCGGGTTGACGGTGCCGAGGAAGGTGTCGGAGAACAGCCAGGCGATCCGGCCGTCCGGCAGCGGCACCGACGTCGTACTGTCGCCGCCGGTCCAGTGCCCGCCCTCGTCTCCGTAGGCGTTCCACAGCGAGTTGAGCTGCGCCGACGACATCGACGTCTCGGCGACCGCCGGCCCACTGGGCACCCCCACGAGCAACGGGAGGAACAGTGCCAACAACAGGGTGAATCTGGTTCGTACGTGCATGCTGCTGCCCTCGACCGTCTGGCCTCGCGTGAAGTGGTGGGAGCGAGGCGTGGTGAAGCAGGACGATACAGATCCGATCTGACAAAGATCTGACAACGTTTCGCGGCGGGGTCAGCTCCCGGACGACCGCAGGAAGCCGAGGACAATGCCCTTGCGGACGAAGCGGATGCCGCCGGGGAGGTCGATGCCCTTCTGGCCGTGCCAGTCGGTGATCAGGCGGTCCATGCCGACGACGTGCTCGTGGAACAGGTCGGACGCCGGGGACCCGGCAGCAAGGGCGGCGAGGCGGAGGACGCGGGTGCGGATCGGCGCGGGGAGCTCGGCGAGTACGGCGGCCGAGAGGCCCTGCTCCTGGGCGTTCTTGAACTCGGCCTCGGCGACGCCGTCGAGGTACTCCATGTCGGCGCGCAGCAGGTCTGCCGTCCGCGCGAGCGACACGGCCACCCCGGGCCCGAGCTCGGTCTCCAGTAGCGGCAGAACCTGGTGCCGGACCCGCACGCGGGTGAAGGCGGGGTCGTCGTTGTGGGGGTCGTCCCACGGCACGATGCCCTCCGCCTCACAGGCAGCGGCCGTGTCGGCGCGGGAGACGTCGAGCAGCGGTCGCCGGTAGCGGCCGAAGGCGCGGCGCATGCCGGCGATCGAGCGGCCGCCCGAGCCGCGCGCGAGTCCCATCAGCACCGTCTCGGCCTGGTCGTCGCGGGTGTGCCCGAGCAGGATCACGCCGGCATCGACGCGCTCGGCCATCTCCTCGAGTACGGCGTACCGCGCCTGCCGCGCCGCTGCCTCGGGGCCGAGGCCACCGCCGTCGACGTGCACCGAGACGCTGATCGTCTCGGTCGCGCCCAGCTCGGCCATCTGGTGTACGACGCGCTCGGCGTGCTCGGTGGAGCCCTCCTGCAGGCCGTGGTCGACGGTGGCGCCGACGATCCGCAGCGACTCCTTGCGGCCCTCGAAGACCGCGGCCGACAGCAGCGCGAGCGAGTCGGTCCCGCCGGAGCAGGCCACCAGGACCGACGAGCCGGGCTCGACGCCGTCGAGAGCGGCCCGGACCGCGCGGCGTACGGCGGCGACGGCGGGGTCCAGACTCATCCGGCTACCCGTGGACCCGGCGGACCCAGCCCTCTGGGTCCGTGATCTCGGCCTTGGACGGCAGGTTGCCGGGCTCGGCCCAGACGGCGTTGAAGCCGTCGTGCCCGACCTGGCCGGTGACCGCGCGGACGAAGGCGGCGCCGTCGCGGTACTGCGCCATCTTGGCGTCCAGGCCGAGCAGCCGGCGCAGAATCCGGTCGAGGGTGCCGACGCCCTTGCGGCGGCGCGTGAACTTGCTGCGGATCTCCTTGACGCTCGGGATCACCTGCGGGCCGACGCCGTCCATCACCACGTCGGCGTGGCCCTCGAGCAGCGACATCACGCCGGTGATCCGCTCGATCGCGGCCCGCTGCTCCGGCGTACTCATCAGCTCCATCAGGCTGCCCCGGCCGGCGCCCTCACGGAGCGCCTCGGAGACCCGCTTGAGCCCTTCGTCGAGCAGCGAGGACGGCTCGAAGCCGCTGACCAGGTTGGTCATCTCGGCGTACAGGTGGTCGCGCATCCACGGCACCGCGGTGAACTGGACCCGGTGGGTCTCTTCGTGGAGGCAGACCCAGAGCCGGAAGTCGGTCGGGTCGGCCTGCAGCTCGCGCTCGACGTGCACGATGTTCGGGGCGACCAGCAGCAGCCGGCCGGCCGGGTCGAAGAAAGGGTCGAACTGGCCGAGCACCCGCGATCCCAGGAAGCCGAGCAGCGCCCCGACCTCGGCTCCGGTCACCCGCGAGCCGACCTTCTGGGCGAGCGGGCCGGGCTGGTTCTTCTTCTCCGCGAGCTTGGCGACCAACGGCTCCAGGATCGTGGCGAAGCCGTCGGCGTTGGCCTGCACCCATCCGCGGCGGTCCACGACCAGCACCGGCGCGGTCTTCTCGGCGGCGACCAGACCGGTGTACTCCCGCACCAGGCCGGTCGAGCGGTCCGCCCCAGCGCGCAGCTCGGCGACCGCCTCGGCCGCCTGCTCGTTCGACACCTCCGGCCCGTCGCCGGCGATGCGCGAGCCGACGCCGACGGCGAAGTCCCAGTCGACCATGGTGAGCGCGCTGTTCGTCATGCGGAGGAGCCTACGTGGGCGTGGGTGAGCCCGGTGTCCTCGATTCAGGGCGTATCAGTGGGTGACTCGCTCGGAGACCCCGTGGGCGTCTCGGACGGCGTCTCGGCTGCCGTCGGCGTCTCCGTGCAGTGGCAGCCGGCGAGGGCGGCGGCCATCTTGTCGATCGTGTCGCGCGCGTCCAGGGCGTCGGCGACGGCGACCTGGTCCGCGATCGCCACGAAGGACAGCAGGGTGCCGTCCTTGTCGGTGACCACACCCGCAAGACCGTGTACGCCGGCAGCGGACAGGGTGCCGGTCTTCGCACGGACCAGCCCGCGCCCTTCCGGGGCGCCGCTGTCGAAGCGGTCGGTCAGCGAGCCGGTGAAGCCGGCGACCGGCATGCCGGTGATCAGCGACCGGAGCTCGGGGTGGGACTCGCTGGCGGCTACCCGCAGCACCGCCAGCAGGGTCGCGGTCGTGAGCCGGTTCTTCCGGGACAGGCCGCTGCCGTCGTACACCTTCTCCTTCGCGGAGAGCGTCACGCCGAGGTCCTGCAGCACCGCGACCACGCCCTTGCTGCCGCCGGCGAAGGAGCCCTCGCCGATCTCGGCGATGCCGACGTGGTGGGCAAGGACCTCCGCGGCCTCGTTGTCGCTGACGTCGAGCAGCCGCTCGACGATCTGCAGCACCGGCGCGCTCTCGACGGTGCCGAGCTTGGCTGCGCTCGGTGGCGCCGCCTGCTTGGTCGGCGCGCCCACGACCTTGACGCCGGCGGCCGCCAGCTCCTGCGCGAACACATCCGCGGCGTACGCCGACGGGTCGGCCACCCGGCCCAGGCCGGACGCTGGCTCGCCGTTGTCGACCCAGAGCGCGGTGATCGGCGAGACGATCGCGTCCGCGATGTAGTCCGGCTGCCACTGCGGGCTCGCGGTCGGGCCGGTGAACAGGGTGTCGTCGTAGGCCAGCTTCACCGACCGCCGGCCCTGCTTGACCAGCTTGGCAGCAACCTTCTTGGCGAGTGTGCGAACATCGGCCCGCCTCGGGTAGGTCAGGTCGCGCACCTCCGGCGGCAACGGCTTGGACGCGAGGAACGGGTCGCCGCCGCCGACCAGCACGATCTGCTGCGGGCTGCGGCCAGCAACCACCGAGGTCTCGAACGTGCGGTCCGGGCCCAGCGCGGCCAGCGCGGCGGCGCTGGTGACGAGCTTCATCGTGGACGCCGGGGTGGCCAGCTCGTCGGCGGTGCCGAAGACCGGCGTACCGCCGCCCAGCTCGGCCACCGCGACCGCGACGTGCTTGCCGAGGTCGTTGTCGCCGAGGTACGGCGCCAGCGCCTCTCGGACCAGCGCGGGATCGGCGGGGCCGCCATCGAGGACCGGCTCGGCCACCGGCGAGGCCGGGACGAGATCGGGGAGGTCGAGGCCTTCCGGCGGGTCGACGGCGGCCGGGTGGCATGACGATCGCGAAGCGATCGACTTGCCACCCGGAGCTCCGCAGGCGTTGACGGCGTCGTCGCCCTTCCAGCCCAGCCAGCGCGGGCCGAGCTCGTAGCGGTGCGCCGCAAACGCGCCGCCCACCAGCGCCAGGACCAGCAGCGTCGGCAACCAGTACCCGAAGAACCGGGCGGCCAGGCTCGGCCGCCGGCGCTCCTCGCTGCCCGTCGCGTCAGTCACGCAGGCACCCTACTGGCTTGCTGGTTGTGGCTCCGGTCACGAGAACGGGCGGTGTCCGGCTGCCGGTCGTCTTGCGTTGCGGTGCATCGCCGAGACTTCTGTACGCCGCGCGGCCACTTGGTGCGGCCAACGATTCCCGAGAAGTTCGATGGAGCTGACTGTGACTGAGCCTGCCGCCGAGGTGCTGGAGTTCGACGTACTCGTGGAGATCCCGAAGGGGTCGCGCAACAAGTACGAGGTCGACCACGAGACCGGCCGGATCTACCTCGACCGGCAGCTGTTCACCTCGACCCAGTACCCCGAGGACTACGGCTACATCACCGACACGCTCGGCCTGGACGGCGACCCGCTCGACGCGCTCGTGATTCTGCAGGAGCCGACCTTCCCCGGCTGCCACATCAAGTGCCGCGCGATCGGCATGTTCCGGATGACCGACGAGGCCGGCGGCGACGACAAGGTCCTCTGCGTCCCGACGCATGACCCGCGGCTGGCGCACCTGCAGGACATCTCCGACGTCTCCGAGTTCGACCGCCTCGAGATCCAGCACTTCTTCGAGGTCTACAAGGACCTCGAGCCCGGCAAGTCCGTCGAAGGCGCCAACTGGGTCGGCCGCGAGGACGCCATCGCCGAGGTCAAGGCGTCCTTCGAGCGGCTGAAGGTCAACGGCGGTCACTGAACGGCTGACGCGGGGTGGCGGAATCCCCGGCCGACCGGGTATTCCTGACCTTGTTGGGCGTTGCAACGGCCCACAACGTCAGGGAGTGCCTGACAACCCCGTCCGATTTGGCCGGCTCTGCTCAGCGACGGGTCCCGCGGAAGTAGGCGAGGGCGCCGCTGCGGTCGATGGTGACGTGGCCGAGGCCGGCTTCGGCGAGCCAGGCGGTGAGCTCGCCGTAGGTGAGGCCGGGGCCGAGGACGTTGGCGGCGCGGCCGATCGGCCCGATCGGGGCGTAGCGCAGTCCGGACCGGTTGAGCAGCGTGCTGCCGGTGAGTACGCCGCCGGGCCGGAGCACCCGGACGATCTCGGCGATCGCGCGGTGCGGGTCGGGGAAGCAGTGCAGACCGGTGAAGGAGACCACCAGGTCGAACTCACCGTCGGCGAAGGGCAGGTCTCCGACATCGGCGATCTGCGGCTTGACCTGGTCGGCGACATCGCGATCCCGAGCAGCCGCAAGAGTCCGGTCCAGCATCGCCTGGGCGATGTCGCCGGCGACGTACTCGACGCCCTGCCCGGGCCGCAGCCCACGCAGCGCTACCCCACCGCCGCACGGGATGTCGAGGATCCGGGAACCGGCCGGCTGCCGGCCGATCTCCGCGGCAGCGTCGTACAGCAGGCGCAGCTCGCTGCCGATCCCGGCCCGCCACAGCACTCCGCCGACCCGCTCGTGCTCGACGGTCCAGTCGTAGAACCGCGCCCAGAGCGGATCGGAGTTCCAGCCGCCGAAGCCAGGGACGTTCACGAGGTCTCCAGCAGCTCGACCTGCAGCAGCTCCTCCGGTACGCCGAACGCGTCGGCGAGGTCGACCGCGAGCGGGCGGACCTTGCGGCACAGGTCCATCACCTCGCGGGTGATCGCCTTCGCCCGCTGGCTGCTGAGCCGGCCGTGCTCCATGAACCAGCCGCGATCGGCCTCGATCACCGACAGCGCGTACAGGTCGCACAGCAGCCCGAGGGCGACCTTGTTGTCGCCGTCCTCGGTCTTGGCCACCTTCGCCACGAACGCCTCCAGCACCAGCCGCTCGACGTGCGCCCGGGCCGCGCCGATCACATGGTCCTGGACCCGGGAGAAGACCGCGCCGGGCTTCATCCCGTCGTCGACGCCGCGCTTGAGCCGCCGGGCGACCCCGGCCAGCATGTGCTCCTCGCGGTAGCGCAGCATCGCCAGCTGGTAGTTGGAGTCGAGCAGCCCGGCCTCCTGGTCCCAGTCGTCGCCGCCGGGCAGCAGGTCCTTCACCCGCTCGAACAGCTTGTGCACGCTGGTCCGCTCGATCACGGTCTCCACGGCCAGCTCGGCGACGAAGCGGACCATGCCGAGCTGGTCGAGATCGGAGAACTCCGAGGAGTAGTCGGTGAGCAGCCCCTTCGCGACCAGCTGCAGCAGCACGTGGTTGTCGCCCTCGAACGTCGTGAAGACGTCGGTGTCGGCCTTGAGCGCCGCGAACCTGTTGGCCGAGAGGTAGCCCGCGCCACCGCACGCCTCGCGGCACTCCTGGATGGTCCGGGTCGCGTGCCAGGAGCCGAGTGCCTTGGTGCCGGCCGCCCGCGACTCCAGGGCACGGCGGTCGCGCTCCTCGGTGGTGACGCCGGAGAGGACGTCGTGCAGCTGGCCGGCCACGATCTCCTGGGCGAAGTGGAGTGCGTAGGTGCGGGCGAGCAGCGGCAGCAGCCGGCGCTGGTGCATGCCGTAGTCGAGCAGCAGCTGCTCCTCCTCGCCGTCCCCCTCCTCGGCGCCGGTCTCGAACTGGCGCCGCCGCTCGGCGTACCGCAGCGCGATCGTCAAGGCGACCTTAGCGGCGTTGATGCCGGCGCCGCCCACGCTCACCCGGCCCTGCACGAGGGTGCCGAGCATCGTGAAGAAGCGCCGGTTGGGGTTCTCGATCTCGGAGGTGTAGACGCCGTCCGCGGTCACGTCGGCGAACCGGTTGAGCAGCGCCTCGCGCGGCACCCGCACCCCGTCGAACCAGATCCGTCCGTTGTCGACGCCGCTGAGGCCCATCTTGTGGCCGCAGTCCTCGATCCGTACGCCGGGCAGCGGCTCGCCGTCCTTCCCCAAGCCCTTCTTACGAAGCGGCACCACGAAGGCATGCACACCTTCCGACGCAGCCTCCGGCGCCGGCAGCAGCTGCGCGAACACCACGGCGAGCTCGGCGTGCCGGGCGGCGTTGCCGATGTAGTCCTTGCGCGCGCTCCGGTCCGGAGTCGTGATCACGAACTCCTGGGTGGCCGCGTCGTACGTCGCGGTCGTCCCGAGCGCCTGGACGTTGGAGCCGTGCCCGGTCTCGGTCATCGCGAAGCAGCCCATCAGCCTGCCGCTGATGAGGTCGGAGAGGTACGCCGCGTGGTGCCGCTCGCTGCCCAGCTGCAGGATCGCGCCGCCGAACAGGCCGAACTGCACGCCGAACTTCACCAGCGCCGACAGGTCACCGAAGGCCAGTGTCTCGAAGGCCGCGATCGACGCGCCGACGTCGCCACCGCCGCCGTACTCCTTCGGGAAGCCGTACCCGGTCAGGCCCGCGTCGGCCGCCTCGACGACCAGGTCGCGCACCCGCTCCCGGAACTCGTCTCGGCCCATCGTCTGCTCATCGACGACGATGCCGGCGTGCTGCGCGAGGTGCTTGCGGACGGTGTCGCGGACGGCGGCGTACTCGCCGTCGAGCAACGTGGTCAGGGCTGGTACGTCGACAGTGGGCTGCACGTAGTCGGCCATTGGTAGTCAGGGGCGCGGTGCCATTGCTGGCCCGTTTCCCCATTCCCCTTTCAATCCGTGCGTGCGGTTTTCCCGCACACGGCTTACCGAT
>NZ_QEOO01000035.1 GCF_003121585.1 Nocardioides speluncae | reverse complement strand
CGAACTCAACGACAGGCCCCGCAAACGCCTCGACTACGCTCGCCCCTCAGAGGCCATCCAAGACCTCTTGTTGCGTTGACCGCCCGAACTCGCCCTAGGTACCTAGTGAAACCGTCCCTCCCCGTCGGAAACATCCAGCGGGCTGGGACAGGAACGGACGGGGAAACCCGCTCAGACGAAGACGTTGTCGTGGGCGATGAAGAACGACGCCTTCTCGTCGTCGGTCAGGGCCAGGGAGCCCTCGGCCATCGCTCGGAGCGACTCGAAGTAGGCCTCGCGGGGGGCGCCGGGGGTGAACAGCACCAGCATCGAGGCGGGGGCGCCGGAGACGTTCTGGTAGCCGTGGACGCCGCCGGGCGGGACGTGGACGAAGTCGCCGGGCGCGGCGTCGCTCCACGACGTGCCGTCGAAGAACTGGATCGACCCGGACAGCAGGAAGAAGGACTCCGAGAAGGTCCGGTGCAGGTGGGGCTCGGACTGGCCGGGAGCGCCGCCGAAGTTCCACTTCAGCAGCCCGAAGTGGCCGCCGGTGTCCTCGCCGCGCGCGAGGTACTCGCACGAGTTGCCGCTCGGGTAGACGACCTCGGGCGGCGTCGAAGCGCGGCGGATGGTGGCGGTCGCCTCGCCGGTCGAACCGGTGTAGATCGCCGCTGGGTACGGCCGCGGCGGGAGTACGTCGTCGAGTCCGGTCATCGGCATCACAGCCAGTAGTTGTCGTGTGCGAGGTAGAAGGCGTCCTTCTCCTCATCGGTCAGGTTGAGCCCGGCGAGCTTCGGCAGCCCCTCGAAGTAGGCCTCGCGCGGCGCGCCCGGCGTGAACATCAGCAGCATCGACGCCGGCGCCTCCTCCTCGTGCTTGAACCCGTGGATGCCGCCCGGCGGCACATGCGCGAAGTCGCCGGCGTGCGTGTCCACCCAGTCGTTGCCGTCGTAGATCTTGACCGTGCCGCTGAGGATGTAGAACGACTCCGAGATCGTCTTGTGGAAGTGCGGGCCCGGCCCGGAGACGCCTTCGCCGAACGTCCAGCGGTAGAGGCCGAAGCCGACCCCCGATGCACCTCCGGTCTGGTCCCCCGTGGCGAGGTAGTCGACTCGGCCGCCGTTGCTGTAGCTGAGGTCGGCCCGGCTGTCGGTACGGCGGATGGTCGCGGACTTCTCGCCGGGACCGTCGTACAGCGTGGGTGGGTAGGCCGGCTGTGCCGGCTTAACTGGGAACGACATGGGCCCAGCCTGCCGTACCTTGCCAACATGCGCCCGCCGACCCCGCCAAGCACGTCTTCGTCACCGAAGCCTCTGGCCGCATCCTCAAAGTGACTATCTCGGCTAGGTAGTTCGGGCGGTTCCTGCCCGATTCCGGGCAGGAAGTTGCGGTTCGGGTTGCAAGAGGCCCATCCTCGATCGCGTGGCTGTTGATCCTGCACTGGTCGAGCGCGTCGTCGCGAGCACCGGCCTGACCGCGCAGGAGGCAGTCCGGCTGATCGAGGACGTCGTCGCCTTCCATGCCGAGAGCGTGGAGGAGTTCGTACGGCGCCGGCACGCGCAGCTGAAGACGTACGGCGCGAAGAACGACGAGATCTTCGCCCGGATCGCCGAGGAGCTGGCCGACCGGGTGGTCGCTCCGCCGGTGCTGAGCGAGCGGCAGTTACGGCGCATCATCTACGGATAAAGGGGAGCGGGACATGTGCGGGATCGTGGGGTACGTCGGAGGGCAGCAGGCGGCACCGCTGGTGCTGGAGGGGCTGACCCGGCTGGAGCACAGGGGCTACGACTCGGCCGGCGTGGCCGTGCTCGGGACCAGCGGAATCAAGATCGCCAAGCAGAAGGGCCGGGTGCGTGACCTGGGCGGGACCCTGCCCAAGCGGTTCCAGGGCAGGACCGGCATCGGCCACACCCGCTGGGCCACCCACGGCCCGGCCAACGACGTCAACGCGCACCCGCACACCGACGCCAAGGGCCTGGTGGCCGTCGTCCACAACGGCATCATCGACAACGCCGCCGCGCTCCGGCAGCAGCTCACCGACGACGGCCTCGACCTGGCCAGCGACACCGACACCGAGGTGATCGCGCACCTGGTCGCCGGCAGCGAACAGGACACCCTCGAGGGCAAGCTGATCGACGCGCTCGGCCGGATCGAGGGCACGTACGGCGTCGCGGTGATGCACGCCGACTTCCCGGACCGGATCGTGGTCGCCCGCAACGGCAGCCCGCTGATCATCGGCGTCGGCGAGAAGGAGATGCACGTCGCCTCCGACCTGGCCGCGCTGGTCCGCTACACCACCACCGTCGCCCACCTCGACGACGGCGAGATGGCCACCATCACCGCCGCCGGCTTCACCACCTTCACCGCCGACCGCAGCAGCACCCACAAGGCGGCGACCACTGTCGACATCGACCCGGCGGCGTACGACGCGGGCGAGCACGACTCGTTCATGCACAAGGAGATGCTGGAGCAGCCCACCGTGGCGGCGCGCGTCCTCCGCGGAAGGCTCGACGAGCGCTTCGGTACGGCGCACCTGGGCGGCCTCAACATGGGCGCCCGCGAGACCCGGGCGATCAAGCGGGTCAAGATCCTCGGCTGCGGCTCGGCGTACTACGTCGGCCAGATGGGCGCCTCGCTGATCGAGGAGCTGGCCCGGATCCCCGCGGACGCGGAGGCGGCCAGCGAGTTCCGCTACCGCAACCCGATCATCGAGCCGGACACCCTGTACGTCGCGGTCAGCCAGTCCGGCGAGACCATCGACACCCTGCTCGCCGTCCAGGAGATCCAGCGCAAGGGCGGCCGCTGCGTGGGCCTGATCAACGTGGTCGGCAGCGCGATCGCGCGCGAGTGCGACGGCGGCATCTACCTGCACGCCGGCCCCGAGGTGGCGGTGGCCAGCACCAAGGCGCTGACCAACATGTTCCTCGGCTTCGCGCTGCTCGCCCTCCAGCTGGGCCGGGTGCGCGACCTGTCCATCGCCGACGGCAAGCGGCTGATCGCCGGCCTCAACGCGCTGCCCGGCCAGATCGAGGAGATCCTGGCCAAGGAGGATGAGCTGTCCGAGATCGCCATCGGGCTCGCCGGCGCCGAGAGCCTGTTCTTCATCGGCCGGGTGCGTGGCTTCCCGGTGGCCCGGGAGGGCGCGCAGAAGTTCAAGGAGATCAGCTACCGACACGCCGAGGCCTACCAGACCTCGGAGCTCAAGCATGGCCCGCTGGCGCTGATCAGCGACGAGGTCCCGACGATCGCGATCGTGCCGAACGACGAGCTCGCCGACCGCAACGTCGCCGCCATGCACGAGATCGCCGCCCGCCGCGGCCCGCTGCTCGCGGTCACCCATGAAGGCGTCGACTTCGGGGAGCTGGACGCGGTGCGGATCGACGTACCCGCCAACGAGCCGGAGCTCGACCCGATCCTGCTGACCATCCCCCTGCAGCTGCTCGCCTACCACGCGGCGCGGCACCTCGGCCACGACATCGACAAGCCGCGCAACCTCGCGAAGTCGGTGACGGTGGAGTGACCCACCCTATGCGAATGGCAGGGTGGGCTGATCCGACCCCTCCGGGCGCTGGATTTTGAGGCCGTCGATCTGGTCAGTGACCTTCAGTTGGTCGTTGTCCAGCGAGTAGAGGGCCTTGCATCCGGAGAGTTCGGCGATAGCGACATGAAGGGCATCGGCTCCCTTCATGTCGTGGTCTCTCGCGATCTCGGCCGCCCGGAGGCCCTCTCTGCGGCCAACCTCGATGTAGACAAACGACGACGCTGCAAAGAAGCTGACGGCCTTCGGCATACGATCTAACGCCACGGAGCGAGGTAGGCCCTGAGGTGCCCTGACTGGCGGCGCACCAACGACCTCCGCGATGACCAAGGCAGAGATCAGTACCTCAATCTCTCCGCGTTCCGCCTGTTCTAGCGTGGAAACGCAGACCTCGGAATGCACAGCCTCCGGGGCCAGCATGGCAGCCACGTAGACGGACGTGTCGAGGTAGACCCGAGGTGGCGAGGTCACTCACGCTCCCTCAGAAAGTCCTCGACAGTGACGCCCTGCGCGCCGAGGTCGGCGTAGAGGCCGACGATGGTCGAGACCGGAGTTGGGATGGTTGCAGGCACGACTGTGAAGTCGTCGATGCGGATGCGAAGACGCTGGCCCGCGCCGTTGCGCTCGATCTCGCCCCAGAGCTCAACCCGCTCGCCGACTGCCTCATGACGAACTCGCTCCGCGAGATGCGCTGGGTACAACGCAGCCATCGTCGACCCATCGTCGAGCGTGAGGCCGACTTCCCGCCCCTTGCGTTCCTTCCAGATGTCTACCTTGCCGGTGACCCGGCCCAGAGCGACCTCCTTCGCGGCAAGTGCTGCCTCTGCGTTGGTCGTCACCGCAGAGTCCACCGGTAGGAGGGTGGAGTCGGCCGGGCCGACTGAGATGCCACGCACGCCGTGGGAGCCGACCACCCGACCGATGGTACGAACTCGCTGGACCATGTCCTGGGTCCATCGTGTTGGAACAGCAGGGGAGTTCGCGAGGCTTTCGAGTCCGCTTGCAATAAGGGTGGTGACGCCCAGTGCCGCTGGGTTGGCGATGACGACTGTGGCCGAGCCGACCCGGAGTTCGGCGACTGTCCACTGGCCCGCCGAGGTCCCCAGCGCATCGCCGGCCGCCTTGACAAGCTCAAGCGTTCCTCCGAGCGTGCGATGGAACGCCTTGGCACTGATCTCGCCGTGCGCGCCGTCCAGTGTCACGCGGAGCTCGTCTGTCATCTCATCACCTCGCTGCCCTTCACTCTATGGTGGCCCACCGACGGATCTGGCCGCTAGCAGAGCGTGCCCGCCTGTGGATGAGGCCGCAGCACGCCACCTCCGACACGACATCGCGGAACCTCGCGAAGTCGGTCACGGTCGAGTAGCCCGCTCGGCAAGAGCGCAACCCCAGGTCTCTTCACAGTGTGAACGGCGTCACACGCTCAGCGCGTTGACGCTATCCGGCAATGCCGGATTCTGACAGCAACTTCTCGTTGACCTGCGCCCGAACGCGGATAAAAGTACGCGCCAGGTCGCTCCGGCGAAGTATCGCCGGAGCGGCCATTCCACCAGGCCTCCCAGGGGGACGGATGCCGCCGCTGAGCACGGCATGACGTGCTCACACCTTGAGGGAGTGTGCGTGAACAGAAAACTACTCGGAGGCTTGGCTGCTGCCGGGCTCACCATGGCCACACTGGGCGCGCTGCCGCTCAGTGCTGAGGCTGGCACCACCGCCAAGACCAGTCCGGTCACCGCCGTCGCGGCCGCACAGGACTCGGGCCGCAACCTGATCAAGAGCCAGGCGCCGCAGCTGAAGATCAGCAAGGGCGAGTCCTTCAAGCTCGCCCAGCCGGTGATGTCCGGCGCCCGCGGCCTGAAGTACGCGTCGTACGAGCGCACCTTCAAGGGCCTGCCCGTGTTCGGCGGCGACTTCGTGGTCGCGAGCAACAAGAAGGGCCAGATCGTCGGGCTCTCGGTCGCCCAGACCCGGAAGATCGGTGCCCTTTCGACCACGCCGGCGCTCAAGCCGGCGGCCGCCACCCGTGCCGCGCGGTCCACCGTCGACAAGGTCACCCGCACCGGGCAGCCGTCGAAGGTCGTCTACGCACTCGGCAAGCCGGCGCTGGCCTGGGAGGTCCGGGTCAACGGCCTGCACGAGGACGGCGACCGTGAGATCAAGGACGTCTACATCGACGCCAAGACCGGCAAGGTTCTCGGCGAGCGGATCAGGGTCCACTTCGGCACCGGCGACAGCTTCTTCAACGGCCCGGGCCCGCTGAGCATCGACACCACCCAGGTCTCGAGCTCGTCGTACAGCATGAAGGACCCGAACATCTCGGGCCTGGACTGCCGCAACTCGGCGAACAGCGCCGGCCTCGGCACCCTGATCACCGGCCCCGACGACTCGTGGGGCAACGGCGCCTACAACAACGAGACCGGCTGCGTCGACCTGCTGTTCGCGGTCCAGACCCAGCAGGACATGCTCGTCAACTGGCTCGGCGGCACCTCGATGAAGGGCGGCTCGACGCCGGCCGCCTGGCCGGCCCACCTGGGTCGCAACGAGGTCAACGCCTTCTACTGCCCGCCCGGCCTCAGCGAGCCCGGCTACTGCAACGGCACCGAGAAGGTCGAGATCGGCCACAACCAGGCCAACAACAAGAGCCTGAGCAACCTGGATGTGGTGGCGCACGAGTACGGCCACGGCATCGACCAGAACACCCCGGGCGGCCACTCCGGCGGCCAGAGCAGCGAGTTCGTCGCCGACGTCTTCGGCGCGCTGACCGAGCACTACGCCAACCAGTCGACGGCGTACGACGAGCCCGACTACACCGTCGGCGAAGAGGTCGACCTGGTCGGAGATGGCCCGATCCGCAACATGTACAACCCGTCGCTGAAGGGCGACCCGAACTGCTACTCGTCGTCGATCCCGACCACCGGGGTGCACGCGGCGGCCGGTCCGGGCAACCACTGGTTCTACCTGCTCGCCGAGGGCAACGCCCCCGCCGGCAAGCCGGCCAGCCCCACCTGTGACGGCTCGACCGGCCACGCGGGCATCGGCATCCAGAAGGCCGGAAAGATCTTCTACAACGCCATGCTGCTGAAGACCACCAGCAGCAACTACCTGAAGTACCGCACCTGGACGCTGCAGGCGGCCAAGAACCTCTACCCGGGCTCCTGCACCGAGTTCAACGCGGTCAAGGCCGCCTGGACCGCGGTGTCTGTCCCGGCGCAGACCGGCGACCCGACCTGCTCCACCTCGGGCAACACCGTCACCGTCACCAACCCGGGCAACAAGACCGGCACGGTCGGCACCGCTGCGAGCCTGCAGCTGACCGGCTCGTCCTCGGGTGGCGGCGCGCTGACCTGGTCGGCGACCGGCCTACCGACCGGCCTGTCGATCAACGCCACCACCGGTCTGATCTCCGGTACGCCGAGCGCGGCCGGCACGTTCAACGTGACGGCGACGGCCAAGGACTCCACCAACGTCACCGGCTCGACCACGTTCACGTGGACGATCGGAACCGGCGGCGGTGGCGGCGGCGGCGAGCTGCAGAACGGCGTCGCCAAGACCGGGCTGTCGGGTGCGGCAGGCTCCGGCACGGCGTACACGCTGCAGGTGCCGGCGGGCGCGACGAACCTGAAGTTCGTCACAACCGGCGGGACCGGTGACGCCGACCTGTACGTGAAGTTCGGCTCGGCGCCGACCACGTCGTCGTACGACTGCCGCAGCTGGACCTCGTCGAACGCCGAGACCTGCAACATCGCCACGGCACAGGCCGGGACCTACCACGTCCTGGTGCAGGGCTACTCGGCGTACAGCGGGCTCTCGCTGACCGGCAGCTACACCGGCGGCGGTGGCGGGACCTGCGCCGCGCAGACCAACGGCACCGACGTCGCCATCGCCGACAACGCCACGGTCGAGTCGTCGGTCACGATCGCCGGCTGCACCGGCAACGCCTCGGCCACGGCCAAGGTCGCGGTCAACATTCAGCACACCTACATCGGTGACCTGAAGGTCGACCTGGTCGCACCCGACGGCACCGTCTACGTGCTGCACAACCGCTCCGGCGGCAGCGCCGACAACATCAACACCACCTACACGGTGAACCTCTCCTCCGAGGCCGCCAACGGAACCTGGAAGCTCCGCGTCAACGACAACGCCTCCCAGGACACCGGCAAGATCGACACCTGGACGCTCACTCCGTAGCGCCCGCCAGCACAGCAGAGCGGGGCGGTCGTCACCTTCTGGTGGCGGCCGCCCCGTCGTCGTTCCCGGGCATCGCCATACAAGAGACCATCCAGAGACTGACCCAGGGGGACCCCAGCCATCCAGGACGATGTGACCCCGGTCACCCGCTGAGCGGGTGACCATTTCCGGCCATGCCGGATTTGGACAGCAACTTCTCGTTGACCCGCACTTCGCGGCTTGTCAATGTACGCGCCAGGTCGCTCCGGCGAATTATCGCCGGAGCGGCCATCCACCGGGCCTCCGCACAGGGGAATGGATGCCACCGCTGGACTCGCCGGAGTCCACATCTCGAGGGAGTGTGCGTTGAAGAAGAAGTTACTCGGTGGCGTGGTTGCCGCCGGACTTACCGTGGCCACACTGGGCGCGTTGCCGCTCGGTGCCGAGGCCGGGAACTCTGTGAAAGCAAGCACGGCGCTGACCGCGTCCGAGCGGGCCAAGGAGTCCGGCCGCAACCTGATCAAGAGCAAGGCGCCCCAGCTGAAGGTGAGCTCTCACGAGATCTTCACCGCCGGCGAGGTCACCTCCGCCAACAACGGCGCCCTCCAGTACGCGCCGTTCCAGCGCAGCTACAAGGGCCTCGAGGTCGTCGGCGGTGACTTCGTGGTCACCACCAACAGCAAGGGCCAGATCCTCTCCACCTCGGTCGCCCAGAAGACCAAGATCGGCAGCCTCTCGGTCCGCCCGGCCGTGTCCGCCGACAAGGCCGCCTCGGTCACCAAGGCCCAGGTCTCCAAGGTCGTCAAGACCACCAAGCCGAAGCTGGTCGTCTGGGCGCTCGCCGGCAGCCCGCGGCTCGCGTGGGACGTCTCGGTCAGCGGCGAGAAGGCCGGCAAGGACGCGATCAAGCAGGTGTACGTCGACGCCGCCAGCGGCAAGGTGATCCGCTCGGTCGACGTCCTCGCGCACGGCGAGGGCACCGGCTACTACAACGGCCCGAACCCGCTGCCGATCACCGTCAGCCAGTCCGGCACGACGTACTCGATGGCGCACCCGAACATCAACGGCTTCGTCTGCCAGAACGCTGCCGGCAACACCACCTTCTCCGGCCCGGACGACAAGTTCGGCGACGGCCAGCAGACCAGCCGTGAGACCGGCTGCGCGGACGCGTACTACGCGGTCGAGCAGGAGAACGCGATGCTGAGCGAGTGGCTCGGCCGCGACTCCTTCGACGGCAGCGGCGGCGCCTGGCCGCTGCGGGTCGGCCTCGACGACGTCAACGCCTACTACTGCCCGCAGAACCCGCTCTGTGGCGGCGAGCAGGTCCAGATCGGCCACAACCAGGCCGGCGCCAACAACTGGATCAGCTCGATGGACGTGGTCGGCCACGAGATGGGTCACGGCATCGACCACCACACCGGCTCCGGCGGTGTCTCCGGCGGCAAGACCCAGGAGTTCGTCGCCGACGTGATGGGCACCCTGACCGAGTTCTACGACAACCAGGGCAGCACCTTCGACCCGCCGGACTACACCATCGGCGAAGAGGTCAACCTGGTCGGCGCGGGCCCGATCCGCGTGATGTACAAGCCGGACACGGTCTCGGGTCACCCGAACTGCTACTCGGCGTCGCTGCCGTCCAGCGTGCACGCGGCGGCAGGTCCCGGTAACCACTGGTTCTACCTGGCGGCCGAGGGCTCGGCCCCGGGCGGCGGCAAGCCGAACAGCCCGACCTGCGACGGCTCCACCGTCACCGGCATCGGCATCCAGAAGGCCGGCAAGATCTTCTACAACGCGATGCTGTCGAAGGCCTCGAACGCGTCGTACCCGAACTACCGGGTGTGGACGCTGACCGCGGCCAAGAACCTGTACCCGGGTTCCTGCACCGAGTTCAACGCGATCAAGGCCGCCTGGACCGCTGTCAGCGTTCCGGCGCAGACCGGTGAGCCCACCTGCACCACCTCGGGCAACACCGTGACCGTGACCAACCCGGGCAACAAGACCGGTGTCGTCGGCACCGCGGCCACCCTGCAGATGACCGGCTCGTCCTCGGGCGGCGGCGCGCTGACCTGGTCGGCCACCGGCCTCCCGGGCGGCCTGTCGATCAACGCCACCACGGGTCTGATCTCGGGTACGCCGACCACGGCGGGCACCTACAACGTGACCGTCACCGGCAAGGACTCCACCAACGCCCAGGGCACCGCGAGCTTCACCTGGACGATCACCGGTGGCGGCAACCCGAGCCCGGTCACGCTGGCCAATGCCATCGCGCTGAACAACTGCTCGGCGGCGCTGGTCCGCTACCCGTCCTCGCAGGCTGGGGACAAGGCCCTGATGCTGACCAACGGTCACTGCTACGAGGGCGGCTTCATCGACCCGGGCGTGCACTACGTCGACCGCGCGAGCACCCGCTCGGGCACGCTGCTCAAGGCCGACGGCACCTCCGCCGGCACGGTCACCTCCGAGCGGCTGATCTACGCCACCATGACCGGCACCGACGTCGCGCTCTACCGTCTCAACGAGACGTTCTCCGCGCTGCAGACCCGGACCGGTGGCACGCCGTACACGATCGCCGACGCCAAGGCCGCGAACGGCATCGAGATCACCATCCCGTCCGGCTACCACAAGCGGATCTGGGACTGCTCGCTCAACGGGTTCACCGACCTGCGGGAGAACGGCTGGAACTGGAAGGAGTCGCTGCGGTACAACGCGGAATGCGACACCATCCCCGGCACGTCCGGCTCGCCGATCGTGGGCGACGTCAGCGGTGAGGTCGTCGGCATCAATAACACGGGCAACGAGAGTGGCGAGATGTGCACCCTCAACAACCCGTGCGAGGTGGCACCCGACGGCACCACCACGGCCCACCAGGGCCAGAGCTACGGTCAGCAGACCTACGTGATCAACACCTGCATCAACAGCAGCCGGGCGCTGGACCTGACCCTGGCCGGCTGCAAGCTGCAGGGCGCAACGCCGCCGACGAACACCGTCACCGTCACAAACCCGGGCAACCAGACCGGCACGGTGGGCACGGCCGCGAGCCTGCAGATCCAGGGCTCGTCGTCCGGTGGTGGCGCGCTGACCTACACGGCCACGGGTCTTCCGACCGGTCTGTCGATCAGCACCTCCGGCCTGATCTCCGGTACGCCGACCACCGCGGGCACGTTCAACGTGACCGTGACCGGCAAGGACTCCACCAACGCGTCCGGCTCGACCACGTTCACGTGGACGATCTCGAGCGGGCCTGGCGGTGGGACCGAGCTGCAGAACGGCGTCCCGAAGACCGGGATCTCCGGTGCGGCCGGGTCGAACCAGACCTTCACGCTGCAGGTGCCGGCCGGTGCGACGAACCTGAAGTTCGTCACCTCGGGTGGCACGGGCGACGCCGACCTGTACGTGAAGTTCGGCTCGGCGCCGACCACCTCGTCGTACGACTGCCGCAGCTGGGGCTCGTCGAACGCCGAGACCTGCAACATCGCCTCGGCGCAGGCCGGCACGTACCACGTGCTCGTCCGCGGCTACTCGGCCTTCAGCGGCCTGTCGCTGACCGGTAGCTTCACGCCGCCGGGCACTGGCAACGTCCTGCAGAACGGCGTCCCGAAGACCGGGATCTCCGGTGCGGCTGGCTCGAGCCAGACCTTCACGCTGCAGGTGCCGGCCGGTGCGACGAACCTGAAGTTCGTCACCTCGGGTGGCACGGGCGACGCCGACCTGTACGTGAAGTTCGGCTCGGCGCCGACCACCTCGTCGTACGACTGCCGCAGCTGGGGCTCGTCGAACGCCGAGACCTGCATCATCGCCTCGGCACAGGCCGGCACGTACTACGTGGTGGTCCGTGGCTACACCGCCTTCAGCGGACTCTCGCTGACAGGCAGCTTCAGCTAACAGGGAGCAACACACCGACGGGGCGGTCGTTCTGCACAGCAGGGCGGCCGCCCCGTCCCATACCCACTTCGCCAGGAGGGAAATATGCGTATCCGTTCTCGTGCCGCGGTGGCCGGTGCGGCGCTGGCCGTGGCCGGCACCGTGCTCACCGCCGGGGCTGGTCAACCGGCCGCCGGGGAGCCACAGCTCGCCGACTCGCCCGACATCTCGGTCACCAACACCAAGGCGCACCTCGATGCGCTCCAGGGCATCGCCAACGCCAACGGCGGCAACCGCGCCACCGGCCGGACGGGCTACCGCGCGTCTGTCGACTGGGTGAAGGCCAAGCTCGATGCTGCCGGGTTCACCACGACGGTCCAGGAGTTCACGACCGGCACCCTCGGCACCACCAAGTCCTGGAACGTGATCGCCGAGTGGCCGCACGGCGACGCCAACCACGTGGTCATGACCGGTGCCCACCTCGACAGCGTCAGCTCGGGGCCGGGCATCAACGACAACGGCACCGGCAGCGCCGGCGTACTCGAGACCGCGCTCGCCTTCGCGGCCAGTGGGAAGACCACGAAGAACCGGCTCAAGTTCGCGTTCTGGGGCGCGGAGGAGCAGGGCCTGGTGGGCTCGAAGTACTACTCGGCGCAGCTGCCGCAGTCGGAGAAGGACAAGATCGAGCTGTACCTCAACTTCGACATGATCGGCTCGCCCAACCCCGGCTACTTCGTGTACGACGACAACCCGGCCGGCGACGCCGCGCGTGACCAGCTCACGGCGTACTTCGACGGCAAGTCGATCCCGTGGGAGTACATCGACGTCCAGGGCCGCTCCGACCACGCGTCGTTCCGCGCCGCCGGGATCGCGACGTCCGGCACCTTCACCGGCGCCGAGGGCCGCAAGACGTCGGCGCAGGTCGCGAAGTGGGGCGGCACGGCCACGGCCTTCGACCCCTGCTACCACGCCGCGTGCGACGACATCGACAACCTGGACCTGACCGCGCTCGACCGCAACATCGACGCGATCGGGCACATGGTCTGGCTGTATGCCGACAAGGACTACGGCACCACCCCGCCGCCGACTCCGGGCTGCACGCAGACCAACGGGACCGACGTCGGGATCGGCGACAACACCACGGTCGAGTCGGCGGTGATTGTTTCCGGCTGCTCGGGCAACGCGTCCGCCACGGCCAAGGTGGCGGTGAACATCGCGCACACCTACATCGGTGACCTGAAGGTAGACCTGGTCGCTCCTGACGGGTCGGTGTACGTGCTGCACAACCGGACCGGTGGCAGTGCCGACAACATCAACACGACGTACACGGTGAACCTGTCGTCGGAGGTCGCCAACGGCACCTGGAAGCTGCGGGTCAACGACAACGCGGGTGGCGACACCGGCAAGATCGACACCTGGACGCTCACCACCGGTGGCGGTGGCACCACTCCGCCGCCGACGTGCGCGGCGCAGACCAACGGCACCGACTTCGCGATCGCGGACAACGCCACCGTGGAGTCGCCGGTGACCATCGCCGGCTGCACCGGCAACGCCACGGCAACCGCCAAGGTCGCGGTCAACATCCAGCACACCTACATCGGTGACCTCAAGGTCGACCTGGTCGCGCCGGACGGCACCGTGTACGTACTGCACAACCGTGCGGGTGGCAGCGCCGACAACATCAACACGACGTATACCGTCAACCTGTCGTCGGAGGTCGCCAACGGCACCTGGAAGCTGCGGGTCAACGACAACGCGAACCAGGACACCGGGAAGATCGACACCTGGACCCTCACTCCGTAACAAAGGACGCCGTCATTACCTGGCGGTAACCGCGTCTCTTCTGTAGGTCGGTCCGGCTCTGCGCCATGCACGGGGTGCATGCAGAGCCGGGCCGGCTTCAGTTGTCCGCGGCGGTCATTCACCACAACACGAGATCACCGAGGAGAGAACTGTGAAACCGACCCGACTCGCCGCCAGCCTGCTGGGCGTGGTCGCCGCGGCCGCGTTCGCCGTACCGACCGCCGTACCTGCCGCGGCTCAGCCTGCTTCCGACCAGGGCGCGGCCGCCGTGACCCTCGCGTCGACGATCAAGCTCAGCAACTGCTCGGCGTCGCTGGTGCGCTACCCGTCCTGGGCGATGATGCTGACCAACGGCCACTGCTACGAGAAGGGCTTCCTGGCCGCCGGCCAGGTGCTGGTCAACAAGCACAGCAGCCGGACCGGCATACTGCTCGATGCCAACGGCGGTGAGCTCGGCACGCTGCGCGCCGACAAGGTGCTGTACGCGACGATGACCGGCACCGACGCCACGCTGTACCGGCTCCGCGACACCTTCGCCTCGATCCAGACCAAGTACGGCGCCACCCCGCTCACGCTCTCGGCTTCGCGGCCCGCCGACGGCATCGCGATCACGATCCCGTCCGGCTACTGGAAGCGGATCTGGAACTGCCAGGTCGACGGCTTCACCAACCTGCGCGAGCACGTGTGGAACTGGACCGACTCGATCCGGTACGCACCCGGCTGCGACACCATCGGCGGCACGTCCGGCTCACCGGTCGTCGACAACGCCACCGGCCTGGTGGTCGGTGTCAACAACACCGGCAACGAGAACGGCGAGATGTGCACGCTGAACAACCCGTGTGAGGTCGCGCCCGACGGGACCACCACGGTCCGGCCCGGCATCTCCTACGGCCAGCAGACTTACTGGTTCATGACCTGCCTGGACGCCAGCCGCAACCTCAACCTCGACAAGCCCGGCTGCCTGCTGCCGAGCTGACAGACCTGGTCCGGCCCGGCCCTCGACCACCCCAGTGGTGGCGGGGCCGGGCCGTTCTGCTTGCGAAGGTGGAATAGGGTCCGGCGCATGGTGTTCAAGGGGCTATTGGGTGGCGGCGCGGACGTCGAGACCACCCTTCACAGTGCACAGGTCCAGCCGGGCGGCACGGTCGACGGCGTGGTCAACGTCAGGGGCGGCAAGACCGACCTCAACATCAACTTCATCGAGCTCGCGCTGATCGCGCGGGTCGAGGTTGAGACCGAGGACTCGGAGTACGACGCCAACGTCGTCACCTACAAGAACCGGATCAGCGGAGGGTTCCGGCTCGACGACGGCGCCTCGCACCAGGTGCCGTTCTCGCTGGCGCTGCCGTGGGAGACGCCGTTCAACCTGATCGGCGGCCAGCAGCTGCACGGCGTCCGGGTCGGGCTGCGCACCGAGCTCGACATCGCCCGGTCCGTCGACAAGAAGGACGTCGACCCGCTGACCGTGGTCGCGCTCCCGGCGCACGAGGCGATCCTCGGCGGCCTGCTGCAGCTCGGCTTCCGGCTGAAGGGCTCCGACCTCGAGCGCGGCCGGCTGTCCGGCTCGCCGCTGCCGTTCTACCAGGAGGTGGAGTTCGCTGCGGCGTCGCAGTACCGGTCGAAGCTGAACGAGCTCGAGGTGAAGTTCGTCGCCGGCCCGTCGTCGATGGACGTGGTCCTGGAGATCGACCGGAAGACGTTCTTCGGTGGCTCGACCGATCGCTCGAACCGGTTCCGCGTGGACTACGCGTCGGTCGGGCAGGACTGGGCCGGCATCCTCGGCCAGCACCTCAACCAGATCCTGGGCGGCGGCGTCTTCGCGGCCGTCACCGGGCACGTCGCCAGCCACGCCCAGCCCGTGATGCAGGCGCCGCCTCCGCCTCCGCCTTCGCCGCCGGCTCCCGCCGGCTATCCGCCGGCGCCACCTGCTCCGCCAGCTGCTCCTGGTGGGTACCCGCCGGCTCCGCCCGCGGCCCCGCCGGCGGCACCGCCTGCCGCACCGCCAGCTGCTCCGGGCGGCTACCCGCCCGCGCCGCCGCCGTACGACCCGACGGCTGCGCCTGCCGCTCCTCCGCCGCCCCCGCCGCCCCCGCCGCCCCCGCCGGCACCTGCCGCTCCGCCGGCGTCGCCCGCTGCCCCTGCTGCCCCAGCTGCTCCGCCGGCTGCTCCACCGGCTCCCGCGGCGCCGGCCGGTGGCGGGATCAACCTGTCGAAGGGCGGCAACGTCAACCTCAGCAAGGACGCACCCGGGCTGCAGTCGGTCTCGGTCGCACTCGGCTGGGACGTCGGCGCGCTGGGCGCCGACATGGACGCTTCCGCCGTACTCCTCGACACGAACGGCCGGGCGCTGTCCGACGCGCACTTCGTGTTCTTCAACAACCTGGCCAGCCCGGACGGCTCGGTGCGGCACATGGGCGACAGCTCCGGCGCCGGCGTGGGCATCGACGAGCAGATCCTGGTGAACCTCAGCGCCTGCCCGCCCGAGGTCGACCGGGTCGCGTTCCTGGTGTCGATCCACGACGGCCAGGCGAAGGGGATCAGCTTCGGCCACGTCGCCGCCGCGAACATCCGGGTGGTCAACCAGGCCGACGGCCGCGAGCTCGCGCGCTACGACCTGACCGAGAAGGGCGGCGAGACCGCGATGATCTTCGGCGAGCTCTACCGCAACGGCGCCGACTGGAAGTTCCGCGCCGTCGGCCAGGGGTACGCCGAAGGCCTCACCGGCGTCCTCCGCAGCTACGGCCTCGGCGTCTAACTTCGCCGACCGGGCACTAATGGTCGGCAGGAATGCAGCGACCGGGCACTTCTCGCGGATGCGAGGAGTGCCCGGTCCGCGTTCGTCTCAGGAGGAGAAGAGCATCTGGGCGAAGCTCTTGTGCTTGCGCGGGTGGCCGTAGTGCGGCTGCTGGTGGCCCCAGCCCGGCTGGGCGTAGCCCTGTGCGGGCGGCGGGGGCGCGGGGGCGGCCGGCGGAGGCGGCGGCGGGGCCGCGGCGTACTGGGTCTCCGCGCGCGAGATCGACTCGAGCTCGCCGTAGTCGAGGAAGATGCCGCGGCACGAGTCGCACTGCTCGATGTGCACGCCGGCGCGGTTGTACGTGCGCATCATGCCGGGGCACTTCGGGCACTTGATGGTCTGCTGGTTCACGGGATCAGATCCCCCTTCATTGGTGCCCTCCAACTGGTGGTTCAGGGCGTTCCCGGCAGCATAGCCACGGCGGCCATGCGCCGACACGACTCCACGAGGAGCAGCTCCACCTCGTCCGGTTCTCGCTCCTCACGCGCGGCCTTCACCAGACCCTGCGCGGCGGCCTGGACCGTGAGCGTGCGCGCCGGCAGGTCGAGCGCCGGCCACGGATCACCGGTCGGCGGTACGGCGGGACCGCCCGCCGCGCGATAGGTGTCGAGGAACTCCGCCCAGGTGTCGGGCGCCAGCAGCCCGAGTGCGAACCAGGACGCCGGCCGCGCCAGATCCCAGACCGGGTCGCCGACCCCGAGGTCGTCGACATCGATCAGCCGCCACGCCCTGTCGACCCGCAGCAGCTGCCCGAGGTGCCAGTCGCCGTGGGTGAGGTGGAGGGAAAGGCCGACAAGGTCAGGTTTCCCCGGCTGACCGGGGAAACCTGTCAACCAGTGAGGCAGGAGTGACCAGGCGTGCGTGACCGCGTCGGCATCTGCCCGGCCTATGCCCGGCGTGGTGGACAGGCGGTCGAGGGCGCGGCGGGCGCGGGCGTGGCCGCCGTGCGGCGGGAGGCCAGGCGCGGGCGAGGCGACGTGCAGGCGCGCGAGGAGCTCGGCGGCGGCAGTCCACGGGACGTCGTCGGGACGGGCCGGGTCGACCGGCGTACCGGCCGGCCAGAGTGTCGCCACCCGGTCGCCGAGCGCCGCCACCCCCGGCGCCGCCACCGCCCAGCCGGCCGGCACACCGAGCGACGCGACCATCACGTCCGGCAAGGCCGACGCCGCGGCCAGCCGCCGCGACAAGTCCGCAGGGTCGGTCCGGGTGGCGTGCTGCTTGACCACGACTTCTCCCAGCCGCAGCACCGTCCCCTCCGGACGGTCGGCCAGCACCTCGGCAGAGCCGGTGCCGCCAGCAGCGGCAGCCAGTGCCCGCAGCTGGTTTTGGTCCGGCCTCATTCGGCAAGTATCCAGCGACGCCCTCTCGGGTCCTGAGAGGATGCCGAACAGAAATACGGGGAGAGATGACGGAGGGGCTCATGGGGGAGACCGAGCGGCCGCTGGCGGCGTACTGGATAAGCGCGGACGACGCCTGGCGGCAGGGACGCGACCTGCGGAAGGTCGTCGAGCACGCCGACCAGGCCCAGTTCACCCTTGCCGACGACGACCGGCCGAGCGTCGAGGCGTTCCTGGAGCAGAGCAACCAGGGCCGGGTGCCGGAGCTGCTGCCGATGCGCCACGAGCGGATGGCGGTCGACCCGTTCGCGTTCTTCCGCGGCTCCGCCGGGCTAATGGCCTTCGACCTTGCCCAGGACCCGGCGACCGGCCTGCACGGCCAGATCTGTGGCGACGCGCACGCCGCCAACTTCGGCCTCTACGGCACTCACGACGGCCGGATCGTGATGGACATCAACGACTTCGACGAGACCGTGGTCGGTCCCTGGGAGTGGGACGTGAAGCGGCTCGCCGCCAGCCTGGTCCTCGCCGGCCGGGTGAGCGGCGCCGACGCCGACTCGCAGGAGAAGGCCGCGCGGCACGCGGTGCGCGCCTACCGCAAGGCCGCCAAGCACCTCGCCGAGATCCCGTTCCTCGACTCCTGGACCGCACTCGGCGACGAGTCCGCGATCAGCCGCGCGGCGGCCGAGGAGCTCTTCGACGACTTCGACAGGGCCGCGGCCAAGGCCCGCCGCAACACCAGCGAGAAGGTCGCCACCAAGCTGGTCAGCCGCAACGGTGACGGCCAGTGGCGCTTCGTGCCCGACCCGCCGATCCTGACCGCGGTCGACGACGCCACCAAGCAGGCGGTCATCGACGCAGCCCAGGAGTACGTCGCCACCCTGCGCGGGCCGCGCCGCCGGCTGCTGGCCCGGTTCCAGCCGTGCGACGTCGCGATGCGGATCGTCGGCACCGGCAGCGTCGGGCTCCGCGCGTACGTCGTACTCCTCCAGGGCAACGACCAGGAGGCACTGATCCTGCAGGTCAAGCAGATGACCGATTCCGCGCTCGCGCCGTACCTCTCGCTGGAGCCCGCGTACCACGAGGGCCACCGGGTGGTGCAGGGCGCGCGGCTGGTGCAGGTGGAGACCGATCTGCTGTTCGGCTGGACCACCATCCACGGGGCGCCGTACATCGTCCGCCAGTTCCGCAACCGCAAGGGCGAGATCGACCCGACCGTGCTGACCGACGACCACCTCGACGACTACGGCCGGCTGGCCGGCTCGCTGCTCGCGCGCGCCCACACCCGCTCGATCGACCCACGCGTGCTCGCCGGGTACTGCGAGGACGGCAAGGAGCTGGACCACGCGATCGCGGCGTACGCCGTCGCCTACGCCGACCAGGTCGAGCGCGACCACGCCGCCCTGCTCGACCTCCTCGCCTGACCCGACTCGCCTGACCCGACGACCCCGGGCAAGTTTTCGGCAAAGTCGCCACGGCCGGTCTCGGGGGTCGCTACATTCGAGGGGCTCGGCCCTCGGGAAACGGATGGCCGAGCTTTCTGCGTCATGGGGAGATTGCGATGTGGGGACTGGCTCTCGCAAGACGGTTCGTGGTCGGAGTGGGAGTGACGGTGCTGGCGGTCGCCGTGGTCGTCGTACCCACCCAGCAGGCAGTGGCCGCCGGGTTCGCGGTGAACAGCACCGAGGACCTGCCGGATGCCAATCCCGGCAACGGCGTCTGCGCGGCGGCCGGCGGGGCGTGCACGCTCCGCGCCGCCATCGAGGAGACCAACGCGCTCGCCGGTAGCGACACGATCACCGTCCCGGCGGGCACCTACCCGCTGGCCGAGCAGCTGGTCATCGAGGACTCCGTCCAGGTCACCGGTGCGGGCATGACCGCCACCGTCCTCGACGGGCAGGACGCCGCCGAGGTGCTGCGGATCCGCACGACCGAGGCACTGGTGTGCGACTCGGTCAACGACCGGGTGCGCAGCTTCGACCGCCACGGCGTACTCAACAGCACCCTCATCCCGTCCGGGAGCGGCGGCATCGACAACCCGATCGACCTCACCACGCGCAACGACGGCGAGCTCTACCTGACCGGGTTCACCTCGGGCGTCCACCGGTACCCCGCGGACGGCCCGCCCGGCGCGCTGTTCACCAACCCGGCGCCGCTCGGCCCGACCTCGGCGGCATTCGGCGGCGAGCCGGTGGGCTTCGACCTCTTCGCCACCGAGTTCCAGCCGGGTGGCGGCATCAAGCGGTACGACCGCGCGACCGGCAACCTGGTCGGCACCTTCGTGACCGCCGGCTCGGGCGGCCTCGCCTTCCCGAACTCGATCGCGTTCCAGGGCGACCATCTCTACGTCACCTCGACCGGGACCCACGAGGTACTGAGGTACGACGCCGAGACCGGCGCGTTCGACACGGACTTCGTGCCGGCCGGCTCCGGCAGCCTCGCGACGCCCCGCAACCTGCTCTTCCACGACGGCTCGCTCTTCGTCAGCAGCGAGGCCAACGACAGGGTCCTGGAGTACGACGCCACCACCGGCGCCTTCGAGGGGGCCTTCGTCGAGGCGGGCGCGGGCGGTCTGGACGAGCCGAATGACCTGTCCTTCGGACCCGACGGCGACCTTTACGTCATCTCGGGCGGCACGAAGCAGATCCTGCGGTACGACGGCCAGACCGGGGCCTTCAAGGACGTCTTCCTCGACGGCGGCACCAGCACGATGGACACGCCGTCGTGCATCGTGTGGCGGGACGGCCTCGGCGAAGGCCCGATCGCCAGCATCCACGGCATGTCCCTCGCCAACGGCCAGGCCAGCCTCGGGAGCACCGCCGGCCTGATGGTCGACGACGGATCAACGCTTACCGCCACCGAGGTGTCGATCCGCGACAACGACTCCTCCAGCTTCGGCGGCGGCGTGCAGAACTGGGGCAACCTCACGCTGCGCCGCTCCGAGGTCGTGGGCAACGTCTTGCCGGAGGGCGGCGGCGGCCAGACCTCGCAGGGCGGCGGGATCTTCAACGCCGGCATCCTGGACCTGGAGAAGTCGCTGGTCGCGAACAACTACGCGACCCGCGGTGGCGGCATCTCCAACGTCAACGAAGGCCGGATCGACATCCTCGACAGCACGATCTCCGGCAACACCGCGAACGGTGCCGGCGGTGGCATCCGCAACGTCGTCGACGGCCGGATCAACATCAGCTTCTCCACCATCACCGGCAACGAGGCCAACGCGCCCGGCGGCGACGGCGAGGCGGACCGGCTCGGCGGCGGCATCTTCAACAGCGCGACCGCGCGGATCTCGATGGCCAACACGATCCTCGCGGAGAACACCGACAACCGGTCGTCGTTCCAGGACGGCTACGCGCCGGACTGCTACAGCACCGCCGCCCACCACTTCGTCTCCGAGCGCGACAACCTGGTCGGCATCCTGACCGACAACTGCGACTTCAAGGACGTCATCTTCGGCGACGACCGGTTCATCGACTCCGGCACGGCCGAGGACCCGCTCGACCCCCTACTCGGGTCGCTGGCCTTCAACGGCGGGCCGACCCGGAACCACGCGCTGCTCGCCGGCTCGCCGGCCATCGAGGGCGACGTCGCGGTCACCAGTGCGACCTTCTTCGACTGCGGCGACCAGGACCAGCGCACCCAGCCGCGGCCGATCGACGGAGACACCGACGGGTTCGCGCGCTGCGACCTGGGCGCCTTCGAGTTCCAGCCGCCCACCGACGGTGACGGCGTCCCGCCGGCCGTGGAGGACGGCGCGCCGAACGGCGGTGACGGCAACGCCGACGGGATCCCGGACCGGCTCCAGCCCGGCGTCACCTCGCTGCCCGTCGGCGCGGGCGAGGGCTACGTGACCGCCGAGGCGAGCGAGGGATCGGTGCTCACCAACGTCACCACCGGGCCCGGCGCGGCGCCGCCGCCCGGCGTGCTCCTGCCGTACGGCGTCATCGGGTTCACCGTGACCGCGGACCCGACGGCGACCGTCACGCTCACCTTCCCCGAGGGCGACGAGCCGCTGACGGCGTACCGCAAGTTCGGATCGACCGAGGCGGACCCGGCGGACCATTGGTACGACTTCGCCTGGGACGGTACGACCGGCGCGACGCCCGCTGGCAACGTCGTGACCCTGCACCTGCGCGACGACCAGCGCGGCGACGACGACCTGACCGCCAACGGCGTGGTCGTCGACCCGGGCGCGCCCGCCGTCGCCGACACCGACAGCGATGGCCTCTCCGACGCCACCGAGGCCGACCTCGGCACCGACCCGACCGACCCCGACTCCGACAACGACGGACTCGACGACGGCGAGGAGGTCCTGGAGGTGGGCACCGACCCGCTGGACGCCGACTCCGACGACGACGGGCTCGGTGACGGCCTCGAGGTCGACGTCACCGGGACCGACCCGCTCGACTCGGACTCCGACGACGACGGTCTCCCCGACGGCGAGGACCCGTCGGTCGCGGCGGACTACGTGGCGGCACTGCCGGTGGGCGCGTTCAAGGCTCCCGGTCACCAGGCTGCGATGCTCGCCCAGCTGGACAGCGCGGAGGGGTTCGCCGCGGGCGGCGAGCCGGCGAAGGCCGCCGCCGTGCTGACCAAGCTGCGGGTACACGTCGACGGATGCGGCACCACCGCGGACAACAACGACTGGATCGGCTCCTGCTCGGCACAGGCCGACCTGCGGGCGATCATCGACGCCCAGGTCGCAGCGCTAACGACATAAGACGACGTAACCGGACTCACCGCGCCGGAGAATCTTCGGCGAAGGCCGCGAGCCACTACCGTTAGGTCGTGAGTGAGGACGCAGTGACCCTGGAAGATGACGCAGTGAGCACGACCGACGAGCCCGACGCCGGCCCAACTTTCGCCGAACTCGGACTCGACGACACGGTGCTCAAGGCGCTGCGCGACGTCGGCTACGAGTCGCCGTCCCCGATCCAGGCAGCGACCATTCCGCCGCTGATGACCGGCCAGGACGTGGTCGGCCTGGCACAGACCGGCACCGGCAAGACCGCGGCGTTCGCGCTGCCGATCCTGAGCCGGCTGGACCTCAAGCAGAAGACCCCCCAGGCGCTGGTGCTCGCGCCGACGCGTGAGCTGGCGCTGCAGGTCTGCGAGGCGTTCGAGAAGTACGCCGCCCACCAGCGCGGCGTCCACGTCCTCCCCGTGTACGGCGGCCAGGGGTACGGCGTGCAACTCTCGGCGCTCAGACGCGGCGTACACATCGTCGTCGGCACGCCCGGCCGGATCATGGACCACCTCGACAAGGGCACCCTCGACCTGACCGAGCTCCGGTTCCTGGTCCTGGACGAGGCCGACGAGATGCTCAACATGGGCTTCGCCGAGGACGTCGAGACGATCCTGGCCGACACCCCGGAGACCAAGCAGGTCGCGCTGTTCTCTGCCACGATGCCGGCGCAGATCCGGCGGATGTCGAAGCGCTACCTGCACGACCCGGTCGAGATCACGGTCAAGAACAAGACCGCGACGGCGCCCAACATCACCCAGCGCTACCTGTTCGTGTCGTGGCCGCAGAAGGTCGACGCGCTGACCCGGATCCTCGAGGTCGAGAACTTCGAGGGCATGATCGTGTTCGTCCGCACCAAGCAGGCCACCGAGGAGGTCGCCGAGCGGCTGCGTGCCCGCGGCTTCTCCGCGACCGCGATCAACGGCGATGTCGCCCAGGTGCAGCGCGAGCGGACCGTCAACCAGCTCAAGGCCGGCAAGCTCGACATCCTGGTCGCCACCGATGTCGCCGCCCGCGGACTGGACGTCGAGCGGATCAGCCACGTGGTCAACTTCGATATCCCGACCGACACCGAGTCCTACGTGCACCGGATCGGCCGCACCGGTCGTGCCGGCCGGTCGGGCGACGCGATCTCGTTCGTCACCCCGCGCGAGCGGCACCTGCTCAAGCACATCGAGAAGGCCACCCGGCAGCCGCTCACCCAGATGCAGCTCCCGACCGTCGAGGACGTCAACGTCAAGCGGCTGATGGGCTTCGACGACGCGATCACCAAGGCCCTGGAGACCGAGCAGGTCGAGCAGTACCGCGACATCGTCGCCCACTACGTGCGCAACCACGACGTGCCCGAAGTCGACGTGGCGGCCGCGCTGGCCGTCGTACTCCAGGGCGACACCCCGCTGCTGCTGGAGCCCGAGCCGGAGCGCCCGGCTCGCCGGGAGCGCGAGTACGCCGACCGCGGGGGCCGCGACGACCGAGGCGAGCGTCCCGCCCGGCGCGACCGGGCGCCGCGCTCGGACAAGCCGATGGCGACGTACCGGATCGCGGTCGGCAAGCGACACAAGGTCGAGCCGCGGCAGATCGTCGGCGCCATCGCCAACGAGGGCGGGCTGAGCCGGCACGACTTCGGCCACATCCAGATCCGTCCCGACTTCTCGCTGGTCGAGCTGCCGGAGAAGCTGCCGCCCGGCGCCTGGGACAAGCTGCAGTCGACCCGGATCAGCGGCAAGCTGATCGAGCTGCAGGTCGACAAGGGCGGCCGGCCGGCCGGCGGCTTCAGGAGCGGCCCCAAGGGGCCGGACGAGCGCTCGGCCAAGGACAAGAAGCCGCGGCACAAGAAGCCCCGCGACTGACGCTGGCCGAAACTCGTCCAAATTCGGCCAAACCAGGCCGCGCACGGCGAGGTAGTTGAGCGCTAACCTTGATTTCCGCGGCCCTGTCGGCGGGGCCCCGATCGACGCCACTTGGAGGCCTCGATGGAAATCGTCTTCCTGATCGCCCGCATCCTTTTCGCCGCTCTCTTCCTCGGCTCCGCATTCGCTCACCTCACCCAGACCGAGGCGATGGCCGGGTACGCCGGGTCCAAGGGTGTGCCCCAGCCCAAGCTCGCCACCCAAGCTGCGGGAGTCCTCATGCTCGTCGGTGCGCTGTCGGTGCTGCTCGGCGTCTGGGGCGACCTCGGCTCGCTGTTCCTGGTGGCCTTCCTGGCCCCGACTGCGGTGATCATGCACAACTTCTGGAAGGAGACCGACGCGACCAACAAGGAGATGGAGATGGTCCAGTTCCTCAAGGACGTCGCCCTCGCCGGCGCCGCCCTCGCCTTCTTCGTCGTCTTCCGCGCCGACCCGGACCTGACCATCACCAGCTCGCTGTTCTGAGGCCAGAGTTAGGCGAGGTCGGCGAGCCGGCGGCGGAGTCGGTCGGTGGCCGGGCGCTCGCCGAGCTCCTCGTGCAGCGCGATCGCCCGCTCGAGGTGCGTGCGGGCGGCCTGGTGGTCCGTCCTGGCCGCCGCCACCTCGGCCGCGGTCGCCTCCAGGTCGGCGCGCAGCGGTGGGCTGTGCATCACGGCTACTGCAGCGCGGACTCGTTCCAGGTGCGCCAGCGCGCCGTCGGCGTCGCCCCGCCGGGCCAGGACCCGCGCCGCCGTGCCGTGGACCACGGCGGTCCCCGGACGGTGCTGCGGCCAGCCGTCGATGGTGTCCACGGCAACGCCGAGGTAGGCGTCGGCCGCATCCGGGTGGCCGAGCTCGACGGCCACCTCCGCGCGCCGTGCCAGGGCAGAGGCGATATCGAGGTGGCTGCTGGGCGAATCCGAGCGGAGCAGCCGCACCGCCTCGGCGAGCAGCCCGTCACTCTCCGCGTAGGCGCCCTGCCGTGCCCGGAGGGCGCCGAGCGCGTCCAGCCGCAGGGCTTCGTGGAGGTCCGCCAGCTCTCGTTGCTCCAGAAGCTCCTCGGCGAGGTCGTCCTCACCGCACTCGACGGCGATCCGGGCGCGGAGAATCCGTGGGAGTCCCTCGTCCGGGACGTCCGCCAGGATCGCGATCGCATCCGGGTAGCGGCCCACCTGAGCGCGGCAGCTGGCCAGCAGCCACCGCGCGAGAGTCAAGGTCTCCGGCGTGGCGTCGGGCGTTCGCCCGGCCTCGTCGAGGAGCCGCTCGGTGGTCGCGAAGTCTCCGCAGGCCAGGCTCGCCATCGCCTGCCCGCAGAGGAAGGGGGCTCGGTCGCGGCCGCTGGGGACCTTGGCGGACCGAGCCTCCTCGTAGCGGCCGTCGTCCAGCAGCCTGTTCAGCTCGCGTAGCGGTCGCGGCAGCCTCGACCGGTAGCCGGCGTACGCCACGGCCGCCACGAAGGCGACCACAGCGCCGACCGTGGTTGCCACCTCGACCCAGTACACGGGCGAAGTCTCGCACCCGGCACGGCCGGGCTGACGCTAGAGGCCGTGCTTGCGGTGGATGACGCGCTCGACGGTGCCGCGGGGGAGCAGGCGCTTGAGGGCGAAGACGACGGGTGCGTTCGAACCGACGCCGTACAGCGGCGCGGGCCTGGCCGCCACGACCGCCTTCACCACCACCGCCGCGACCGCTTCGGGGCTGACCCCGGTGGTCTCGTTGGCGTCGAGCTTCGCCGAGACGGTCGCGTAGTCGGCGGCGTACGGCGAGCCGTCGCCACCGAAGCGGGTGCGGCGCTCGCTGATGCCGGTGTTGATCGAGCCCGGCTCGACCGTCGACACCCCGATCCCGAACGGCGCCACCTCGCGCCGCAGCCCCATCGCGAAGCCCTTGATCGCCGCCTTCGATGCGGTGTAGCCGGACCGGTATGCCATCGGGAAGCTTGCCTGCATCGAGCCGATCATCACGATCCGCCCGAAGCCGCGCGACCGCATCCCGGGCAGCACCGCCTGCGTCAGTCGGACCGCGCCGAAGACGTTGAGCTGGAAGTGCCGCTCGAACTCCTCGGCCGGCACCTCCTCGAACGCCCCGACCTGGCTCTCGCCCGCGTTGTTGACGAGTACGTCGACGGGACCGGCCGCTGCCGCGCAGGCCGTGATCGACGTCGGGTCGGTGAGGTCGAGCGCCAGCCACTCCACGCCGTCGACGGCCGGCGCGGACGCGGGCTTCCGAGTGGTGCCGAGCACCCGGTACCCGCGCGCCACGAGCGCCGATGCGATCGCCTGGCCGATGCCGGAGGACGCGCCGGTGACTAGCGCGACCTTCCGGTGGTCGAGCTTGTCGAGACTCACTTCAGAGCCTCGGCCAGCGCCAGCCCGGCCGCGCGGCCGGAGAAGATGCAGCCGCCGAGGAAGGTGCCCTCGAGAGCGTTGTAGCCGTGCACACCGCCACCGCCGAAGCCGGCGACCTCGCCCGCGGCGTACAGACCGGGGAATGCGGTCCCGTCGGGCCGCATCACCTGCGAGTCCAGGTTGGTCTCCAGGCCGCCGAGGGTCTTGCGGGACAGGATGTTGAGCCGTACGGCGATCAGCGGGCCCTTGGCGGGGTCGAGGATCTTGTGCGGCTTGGCCACGCGCATGATCTTGCCGGTGCGGTCGCGGCGGCCGTTGTGGATCGCCATCACCTGCGCGTCCTTGGTGAAGCCGTTGTCGATCTGCCGGTCGCGGTCCTCGATCACGGTGCGGATCTTCGCGGCATCGAGCACCCGACCGCCGCGGGCGATCTTGTTCATGCCGTCGACCAGCTCCTCGAGCGAGTCCGCGACGATGAAGTCCTCGCCGTGCTCCTTGAACGCCTCGACCGGGCTGGTGGCGCCCTTGGCCAGCCGCTCCTTGAGCATCAGCTTGATGTCCTTGTCGGTCCAGTCGGGGTTCTGCTCCGAGCCGGACAGCGCGAACTCCTTCTCGATGATCGACTGGGTGAGGATGAACCACGAGTAGTCGGCGCCGGTCGCCAGGATCTGCTTCATGCTCCCGATCGAGTCGGCGCCCGGCACGCCGGACATGCCCTCCAGCCGCTTGCCGTCTGCGTCGAACCACATCGACGACGGGCCGGGCAGGATCCGGATCGCGTGGTTCGGCCAGATCGGGTTCCAGTTGTGGATGCCCTCGACATAGGCCCACATCCGGTCCCGGTTGACGATCCGGCCGCCGGCGCTCTCCGTGATCCCGAGCATGCGGCCGTCGACGTGTGCGGGTACGCCGGCGATCATGTGCTCGGGCACCGGGCCGACGCGGTCCACGGGCCAGTTCTTGCGCATCAGGTCGAAGTTGTGGCCGATGCCGCCCGAGGTCACGATCACGGCGGCCGCGCGATGCTCGAACTCGCCGACCTTCTCCCGCGACGTCGCGACGCCCCGCTCGGCGTCGGTCTCCTCCAGCAGGCTGCCGCGGACGCCGACCGCCGTACCGTCTTCCACGATCAGCTCGTCGACCTGGTGCCGGAACGCGAACTTCACCAGCCCGCGCGCCTCGGCCGCCTCGACCGGCTCCTTGAAGACCCGGACCACCTCGGGGCCGGTGCCCCAGGTCAGGTGGAAGCGGGGCACCGAGTTGCCGTGGCCGCTGGCCCGGCCGTCGCCCCGCTCGGCCCAGCCGACGAAGGTCAGCGACTTGAGCCCGAGCTCGCGCAGGTAGTCGCGCTTGGTGGTGGTCGCGAAGTCGACGTACGCCTCCGCCCAGCGCCGCGGCCACACGTCCTCGTCGTCGAGCCGGTCGAACTGCGCCGAGCCCAGCCAGTCCTGCCAGGCCAGGTCGCGGGAGTCCTTGATCCCCATCCGGCGCTGCTCCGGCGAGTCGACGAAGAACAGCCCACCGAGCGACCAGAACGCCTGGCCGCCGAGGTTGTTGCGGTTCTCCTGGTCGAGGACCAGCACCTTGCGGCCGGCCTTGGCGAGCTCGTGGGTCGCGACCAGGCCGGCGAGGCCGTGGCCGACGACGATGACGTCTGGGGCAAATTCGGACAACTCGGAAGTCATAGGCAGCAGCCTAACGCAACTTAGAGAGCAAGTACTCTCTAAGTTCGGAGGCTGGTTCATCTGGCCAACTCCGGGCTTGCAACACCAAGCCGACACCGTGGCCGCAACGTGTCACAAATTGGGCCTTACGGAGCGCCTCGCTCGGACTTACCGTTGGGTAACCGTAAGCCACTCGGGGGACTACCGAAGGAGCTGTTCGCTGATGTTGCACCGTTCCTTGCCCGCGGCCATCACAGCCGCCGTACTTGCCCTGTTTGCCGGGGTCACCGCCATCACCACGCCCGCCCAGGCCGCCGACCAGTCCGCCCAGCTGGCCGCGCCGTCGTACGTCGCCCTCGGCGACTCCTACGCCTCTGGAACCGGAACCCGCACCTACATCAACGACGGTACGTCGTGCCAGCGGTCGGTCTACGCCTACCCGTCGCTGCTGGCGGCCGCCAAGGGCTACACGCTGAACTTCCGGGCCTGCTCCGGCGCTCGGATCCCCGACGTCAACGGCCAGACCTCCGCGCTCACCTCGACCACGAACTACGTCACGGTCTCGGTCGGCGGCAACGACGCCGGCTTCGCCGACGTGATCACCGAGTGCGCCATGCCCGGCTGGTTCAGCGACTGCAACGGCGCGGTCAACGGTGCCCAGGCCTACATCAACAACACGCTCCCCGGCGCGCTCTCGACGCTCTACGGGACGATCAGGAGCAAGGCGCCGAACGCCAAGGTGGTCGTCGTCGGCTACCCGCGGCTGTTCATGGGCGTGGACTGCAACGCCGGCACCTTCTTCTCGGGGTCGGAGATGACCCGGCTCAACCAGACCGCTGACCTGCTCAACGGCAAGATCTCGGCGGCGGCGTCGGCGAGGGGCTTCACCTTCGCCAACCCGACCTCGGCGTTCATCGGGCACGCGGTCTGCTCCAGCTCCGAGTGGCTCAACGGGCTGTCCAACCCGATCGGGGAGAGCTTCCACCCCAACCGGGCCGGGCACTCCGCGGGCTTCACGCCACTGATCAGCCCGCTGCTGACCGGCGCCGCGGTCGCGGTCAACGGCAAGACGCTGGCTGTCGCCCGCGCATCGGCCGATGACCTCGCCGCCCAGCAGGCCCGGTACGCGGCGGCCGACGCCAAGATCCAGCCGGTGAGCTTCGCGCGGCTGGAGGCCTGGCTGGCTCGCAACCGCTGACCTGCGCCGCTGCGGACGTCGTACGAGCCGGTGGCAGTAGCTGCCGGCACGTATGACGTCCGGGCGCGCTCATCGCGAACCGATGACGACGGTGGCGCCGAGGTTGTCGTCGGTGACGATGCGTGCGTCGAGGCCGGATGCCTCGACGATGTCGAGCGCGGCGGGCGCCTGCCGCTCGCTGGTCTCGGTGAGCAGGGTGCCGCCGGGGGCCAGCCAGTACGGCGCGTCACGCGCGACCCTGCGGAGCAGGTCGAGCCCGTCGGCGCCGCCGTCGAGCGTGGCGCTGGGCTCGTGGTCGCGCGCCTCCGGCGGCATCAGCGCGATCTCGTCGGTCGGGACGTAGGGCACGTTGGCGGCCAGTACGTCCACCCGCCCGGCCAGCGACTCGGGGAGTGCGTCATACAGGTCGGCGGTAGTAACGACCGCTCCGTATGACGCAAGGTTGGTGCGCGCGCAGGCCGTCGCCACCGGGTCGACGTCGGCGGCGTACACCTCGCGTGCGCCGGCTTCCGCCAGCACCGCCGCGATCGCGCCCGACCCGCAGCACAGGTCGACCACCACCGACGACGGGCCCACCAGTGCGGCTGCCTCGCGGGCGAGCACCTCGGTACGGCGGCGCGGCACGAACACGCCCGGCGCCACCGCGATCCGCAGCCCGGCGAACGACGCCCAGCCGACGACGTACTCCAGCGGTTCGCCGGCCACCCGCCGCGCGACCAGCGCATCGAGCTCGGCAGGCGACCCGGCCGCCTCGCTCAGCAGCGCCGCCTCCTCCTCGGCGTACACGCACCCCGCCGCCCGCAACGCCGCCACGATCATCGCGCCCACTTTAGTGTCGTGAGGCCGGAGATCTTGGCGGCTGCCGCGGCCCAGGCACGCACATCGCTGCGTTCTCCTCGCTCGACGTGCCGCTGGCACGCCTTCGCTCGTCGGCCTTGCGCTGCACGCACCTGGACCACGGCAACCATCCAAGAACTCCGGCCTCACGACACTAGGCTGCCCGCATGGCGCGGCGTACGCATGTGGTGACCAAGACCGACTGGTTCATGCTCGCGCTGGCGGTGGTGTCGGTCGGGCTGCTGCTCTACGTGATGTTCTTCGAGCACAGCGACCAGACCGCCCACCGGATCTTCGTCGCCGACGCGGTGATCTGCGGTGTCTTCGCCGTGGAGTTCCTGGCGCGGTGGCGCAAGGACGGCTGGCACGGCCGGTTCATCGCGCGCAACTGGTACGAGATCCTCGGCATGATCCCGATCGCACACCCGGCGCTGCGCGGCTTCCGGCTGATCCGGATCGTGGTGCTCGTGGTCCGGGTTGTTCGCGCGACCGACCGGGTGTTCGGCGAGCGGTTCACCTACCGGCTGGTCGACCGGCTGGCCGAGCCGATCGTGCTGGCCATCAAGAAGCCGATCACGATCGCGGTGATGGACGAGGTCGTGAAGGTTCTGGAGACCGGCAACTACCCGCAGAACCTGGCCCGCTCGCTGGCCGCCAACCAGTCCGAGCTGCGGGCGATCGTGACCGAGAAGATCCGGGAGGACCAGCTCGCCGGCCGGCTGAGGCGGCTGCCGTTCCACGACGAGGTGGTGCAGTCGGTGACCGACACCGCGTTCCGGGTGGTGCTGGCGGTGCTCGCCGACGCCCGGATCGACGCCTTCTTCGCCCACGTCGTCGCCGAGAACCGCGAGCAGATCCGCGAGGCCGTGCAGCTCGGCGTACACGAGGGCAAGGTGCCGGCGACCGGCCAGCTGCCAACCACACCGCAGGGCGTGTCGGCGCACATCTGAGTACGCTCGATCCATGGCCGGCACCCCTCAGGCGTTCCCGCCGATCGGCGACTACGGGTTCCTCTCCGACTGCGAGACCACCGCGCTGGTGGCCCACGACGGCGGCGTCGAGTGGCTCTGCCTGCCGCGGATGGACTCGCCGAGCGTGTTCGGCTCGATCCTCGACCGCGACGCCGGGACCTTCCGGATCGCGCCGGCCGGGGTCGAGGTCCCGTCGGCGCGCCGCTACATCCCCGGCACACTGGTGCTCGAGACCAGCTGGTGGACGCCGGGCGGCTGGCTGGTGGTCACCGACGCGCTGCTGATGGGCCCGTGGCACCACGACGACGAGCGCTCCCGGACCCACAAGCGGGCGCCCACCGACTACGACGCCGACCACGTCCTGCTGCGGCGGGTGCGCTGCGTCAACGGTCAGGTCCAGGTCCGGATGGAGTGCGGGCCGATGTTCGAGTACGGCGCGCGGCCGGCGCAGTGGGAGTACGTCGGCGAGGGCTACCGCGAGGCGGTGGCGACGGCCGAGGGCAGCGCCAAGGGAGGTGACCTGCGACTCCAGCTGACCACCGACCTCAACGTCGGGTTCGAGGGCTCGGTCGCGACCGCGCGGACGCTGCTGAAGCAGGGCGAGGAGCGGTTCGTGGCGCTGAGCTGGAGCGAGCACGCCCCGCCGCGCACGGTCGAGGACGCCGACGACCGGCTGCGCTGGACCGCCCACCACTGGCAGCACTGGCTGGACCGCGGCCGCTTCCCCGACCACCCGTGGCGCACCTTCCTGCAGCGCAGCGCGCTCACCCTCAAGGGCCTGACCTTCGCGCCGACCGGTGCCGTCGTGGCCGCGGCGACCACCTCACTGCCGGAGACGCCGGGCGGGGTCCGCAACTGGGACTACCGCTACACCTGGATCCGCGACACCACCGCGACCCTCTGGGCGCTACACGTGCTGGGCTTCGACTGGGAGGCCAACGACTTCTTCCACTTCGTGTGCGACGTGGCCGAGGCCGAGGGCGGCGATCTGCAGATCATGTACGGCGTCGGCGGCGAGAGGGTGCTCACCGAGCACACCCTCGACCACCTCAGCGGGTACGGCGACGCGAAGCCGGTCCGGGTCGGCAACGGCGCCTACGACCAGCAGCAGCACGACGTCTGGGGTGCGGTGGTCGGCGCGATCGACCTCTACAGCGCCAAGACTGGCCGGATCGGCGACCGCCTCTGGGAGATCGTGCAGACCCAGGTCAGCCGGGCTCTCGAGCGCTGGAAGCTGCCCGACCAGGGCATCTGGGAGGTCCGGTCCGGGCCGCAGCACTTCACCTCGTCGAAGGTGGCCTGCTTCATGGCCGCCGAGGCCGGCTCCCGGCTGGCCGAGAGCCGCGGCGAGGAGAAGCTGGCGGCCGAGTGGCGGGCCGCGGCCGAGGAGATCCGGGCCGACGTACTCGCCAAGGCTGTCGACGACCGCGGCGTGTTCACCCAGCACTACGACACCAAGGCGCTGGACGCGTCGGTGCTGATCATCCCGCTGTTCGGCTTCCTGCCGCCGGACGACCCCCGGGTGAAGGCAACGGTGCTGGCGATCGCCGACGAGCTGACCGAGGACGACCTGGTGCTGCGCTACCGGGTCGAGGACACCGAGGACGGCTTGCACGGCGAGGAGGGCAGCTTCACGATCTGCTCGTTCTGGCTGGTGCACGCACTGGTGCTGATCGGAGAGCTGGAGCGCGCCCACTCGCTGTGCACCAAGCTGCTGTCCTACGCCGGCTCCCTGCAGCTGTACGCCGAGGAGATCGACCCCCACACCGGCCGCCACCTCGGCAACTTCCCGCAGGCCTTCACCCATCTCGCGCTGATAAACGCCGTCTCCGCCCTGATCAAGGCCGAACGCGCCTCCGCGACCGCTGCTGGATAGGTGAAGATGGCAGGGTGACCGCCGAGCTGCTGCCCTCTCTTCTCGGCGGCGAGCGGGCACCGGCGCCACGGACCCTGGTCGACATCTTCGCGGCCACGGTCGCCGCTCACCCGGATGCGCTGGCGGTCGACAGCGGCGTGGAGACGCTGACCTACGCCGAGCTCGACGACGCCGCCACCGAGATCGCCGACCAGCTCGCCGACATCGGCGTACGGCGGGGCGACAAGGTCGGCGTACGCATCAAGTCCGGCACCACCGAGCTGTATGCCGCGATCATCGGCATCCTGCACGCCGGTGCGGCGTACGTCCCCGTCGACGCCGACGACCCCGACGAGCGCGCCCGGGTGGTCTTCGAGGAGTCCGCCTGCGCCGCGGTGATCGGGAACGACCTGGTCATCGCGTCGCGCCGCCCGCCGCCCTCGCCGCTGGTTGAGGAGGTTGCGCAGCAACCGTCGCGAAACCAAGGCGAGGACAACCCCGAGGTCGACGACGATGCCTGGGTGATCTTCACGTCGGGCTCGACGGGGACGCCGAAGGGCGTGACGGTGACGCACCGCGGCGCGGCGGCGTTCGTGGACGCGGAGCGCCGGATGTTCCTGCAGGGTGCCCCGGTCGGGCCGGAGGACCGGGTGATGGCGGGGCTGTCGGTGGCCTTCGACGCGAGCTGTGAGGAGATGTGGCTGGCCTGGGCGTACGGCGCCTGCCTGGTCCCCGCCCCGCGCTCGCTGGTCAGGTCCGGCGTCGACGTCGGGCCCTGGCTGGTCGCCAACGACATCACGGTGGTGTCGACCGTGCCGACCCTGGTGGCCCTCTGGCCGGCCGAGAGCCTGGCCAAGGTGCGGCTGCTGATCATGGGCGGCGAGGCCTGCCCGCCCGAGCTGGCCGCCCGCCTCCAGCAGCCCGGTCGCGAGGTCTGGAACACCTACGGTCCGACCGAGGCCACCGTCGTCGCCTGCGGTGCGCTGCTGGACGGCACCGACCCAGTCCGCATCGGGCTGCCGCTGGACGGCTGGGACCTCGCGGTGGTCGACGCCCATGGCAACCCGGTCGCCGAAGGCGAGCAGGGCGAGCTGATCATCGGCGGCGTCGGGCTGGCCCGCTACCTGGATCCGGAGAAGGACGCCGAGAAGTACGCCGCGATGCCCGGCCTCGGCTGGGACCGTGCCTACCGCTCCGGCGACGTGGTCCGCAACGACCCCGAGGGCCTGGTCTTCGCCGGTCGCGCCGACGACCAGATCAAGCTCGGCGGCCGCCGGATCGAGCTCGGCGAGATCGACGACCAGCTGCTCCGGCTGCCCGGCGTGGCCAGCGCGGCCGCCGCCGTACGCGCCACCAACTCCGGCAACCGGCTGCTGGTCGGCTACCTCACCGTCGACGACCAGTACGACGCAGCCAGCGCCCTCGAGCTCCTGCGGGAGCGGATGCCTGCCGCCCTCGTGCCGCGGCTGGCCGTGGTCGACGAGCTGCCCACCCGCACCTCGGGCAAGGTCGACCGCGACGCGCTGCCCTGGCCGCTCCCGCTGAGTCAAACGGGGAGGGCGGCAGCGGCCACGTCCGGCCTCGCCGGCAACCAGGCCTTGATCGCCGAGATCTGGAACGACGTGCTTGGCGCCGAGGTGACCTCGGCCAAGGACGACTTCTTCGACTTCGGCGGTGGCTCGCTGACCGCCGCACAGGTGGTGAGCCGGCTCCGCGAGCGCTACCCGGAGGTCGCGGTCGGCGACCTCTACGCCAACCCCAAGGTCGGCGCCCTGGCCACCGCACTCGACGAGCTCGCCGGCACCACGGTCAAGCAGGACCGCAAGGTGGCCCCGATCCCGCGCCGGACCCAGGCGAGCCAGGTCCTAGCGCTCGTGCCGCTCCGGGCGCTGGCCGCGATGCGCTGGCTCGCCTGGCTGACGCTCGCCTCGACCATCGGCGAGCGGTGGTTGGACTGGCTGCCGTCGTACCCGTGGTGGCTGGTGGCCGCGCTTGCCGCGGTCTTCATCCTGCCGCCGGGCCGGATGACGCTGGCGGCGCTGCTGGCCCGCGGCGTGCTGGCAGGCGTCCGGCCGGGCGAGCACCCGCGCGGCGGCCGCACCCATCTGCGGATCTGGATCGCCGAGCGGATCCAGGACGAGCTGGCCGCGGCGGCGCTGTCGGGTGCGCCGTGGTTCCCGTACTACTCGCGGCTGCTCGGCGCGAACATCGGCAAGGGCGTCGACCTGCACACGCTGCCGCCGGTCACCGGCTTCCTGACCGTCGGCGACGGCGCCGCGATCGAGCCGGAGGTCGACCTCAGCGGCACCTGGATCGACGGCGACGTCTTCCACGTCGGCGAGATCGGCATCGGCCCGGGAGCCCGGATCGGCGCCCGCAGCACCCTCGGGCCGGGCGCGATCGTCGGCGAGGAGGCGGAGATCGCGCCGGGCTCGCTGGTGATCGGCGAGGTGCCCGACGAGCAGTTCTGGTCCGGCGCGCCCGCCGAGCTGCACACCACCCAGGCCCGCGGCCCGTGGTCCACCCAGCCGCCGCCGCGCGCGTCGATGTGGCTCGGCATGTACGGCGTGCTGGCGTTCGTGATCGCGGCGCTGCCGGGACTCGCCGTACTCACCGGCGCCGCTGTCCTCTGGCCGGCGATCCGTGACACCGACAGCCTGGGCGAGGCGATCGGGGCGGCTTTGCCGCTACTCCCGGTCGCGGTGCTCGCCGGGTACGCCGTACTCACCGTCGCGATCGCGCTGCTGGTCCGGCTGTTCGGGCTCGGCCTGAAGGCCGGCCACCACCCGGTCCGCTCGGCGAGCGGGGTCCGGATCTGGGGCACGCTCCGAGTGCTCGATGAGGCAAGGACCTGGCTGTTCCCGCTCTACTCAAGCGCGCTGACGCCGGCGTGGCTCCGGGTGCTGGGCGCCAGGATCGGCGGCGGTGTGGAGGCGTCGACGGTGCTGCTGATCCCGAGGTTCGCCAACGTCAACGACCACGCCTTCCTCGCCGACGACACCCTGATCGGCTGCTACGAGCTCGGCGGCGGCTGGATCCGGGTCGAGAACGTCAAGATCGGCAAGCGCGCCTTCGTCGGCAACTCCGGAATGGTCTCGGCGGGCCGCAAGGTGCCCAAGGCCTCGCTGGTCGCCGTACTCTCCGCGGCGCCCGCCCGCCGGGAGGTCAAGGCCGGCCAGTCCTGGATGGGCAGCCCGCCCACCAAGCTCCGCCGCACCGGCGGCGACGCCGACTCCAGCCGCACCTACGCGCCGCCGACCCGGCTGAAGGTGGCGCGGATGCTGGTCGAGGTGTGCCGTGTGGTCCCGGTGCTGCTCGGTGCCCTCCTGTACGCCGCCACCGCCGCCGCCCTGCTCGCCCTCGCCGACCGCAGCCTCTGGCTCGCAGTGCTCCTCGGCGGTCCGGTCCTGATCACGGCCGGCCTGGTCGCCGCGGTCGTCGCCGCCCTGGCCAAGGAGCTGCTGGTCGGCCGGCACCGTGCGGGCGAGCACCCGCTCTGGTCGTCGTTCGTGTGGCGCAACGAGCTCGCGGACACCTTCATCGAGGTGCTCGCGGCGCCGTGGTTCGCGGCGGTCACCCAGGGCACGGTCGCGCTCAACGTCTGGCTCCGGATCCTCGGGGCGAAGATCGGCACCGGCGTGTGGTGCGACACCTACTGGCTGCCCGAGACCGACCTGGTCGAGCTGCGCGACGGCGCCACGGTCAACAAGGGCTGCGTGGTGCAGACCCACCTGTTCCACGACCGCGTGCTCAGCATGGACACCGTCAAGCTCGGCGCCGGCGCCACCCTCGGTCCCAACAGCGTGATCCTGCCCGCGGCCCAGATCGGTCGGCATGCGACGGTTGGACCCGTGTCGTTGGTGATGAGAGGCGAGGCGGTCCCGAGCCGGACCCGCTGGATCGGCAACCCGATCGGGCCATGGGACGCTGATGAGGACGCACGGGCATGACCGGCACCGACCCCTATGTCCCGGGCCACGGGGACGCGTCGTACTCGGTCGCGCACTACGACCTCGACCTCGGCTACAACGTCGCCAGCAACCGCCTCGACGGCGAGGCCACGCTGACCTGTCACGCGCCGGAGCCGGTCGCGTCGTTCGCGCTCGACCTGTACTCCCTGCGGGTGGCGAAGGTGTGGGTCGACGAGAAGCCGGCCCGGTTCACCCACCGCGCGTCCCGGGTCGTGGTGCGGCCGGGGTCGCGGGTCTCGGGTGGGTTCACGGTCAGGGTCCGGTACGCCGGCCCGCCGCGCCCGGTGCGGTCGAAGGTGCTCGGTGACGCCGGCTGGGAGGAGCTCGACGACGGCGTGATCGTGGCCTCGCAGCCGCACGGCGCGCCGTCCTGGTTCCCCTGCAACGACCGCCCCGACGACAAGGCGAGCTATGCGGTCTCGATCGCCGTGGCGCCGCCGTACCACGTCGCGTTCAGCGGCGAGCTGGCCTCGACCTCGCGCCGCGGCTCCGCGGTCGCCTGGAGCTTCACCCAGGACGCACCGATGGCGACGTATCTCGCGACCGTGCAGATCGGCCGGTACGCCGTTCGTGAGCAGGAGGGCACCGACGTCCCGATGCGGGTGGTCGCGCCCACCGACCTCGACGGCCCGGCGTACGACGCGAGCTTCGGTCGGCAGCCGGAGATGATGGCGTTCTTCGTCGACCGGTTCGGGCCGTACCCGTTCGCGTCGTACACCGCCGTGGTCACCGACGACGACCTCGAGATCCCGCTGGAGTCGCAGTCGCTGTCGACCTTCGGCCGCAACTTCGCGTCGGCCGAGTGGGACTCGGTGCGGCTGGTCGCCCACGAGCTCGCGCACCAGTGGTTCGGCAACGCCGTGACCCTCGCCGCGTGGAAGGACATCTGGCTGCACGAAGGCTTCGCCTGCTACGCCGAGTGGCTGTGGTCGGAGGAGTCCGGCCTGCGCTCGACCGACGAGTGGGCACGGCACCACCACGCCCGGCTGGCCAAGCTGCCGCAGGACCTGCTGCTCGGCGATCCCGGCCCGGAGCTGATGTTCGACGACCGGGTCTACAAGCGAGGCGCCCTCACCCTGCACGCGCTCCGGCTCGAGGTCGGCGACGAGGTCTTCTTCGACATCCTGCGGTCGTGGGTAGCCGACCACACCGGCGGCTCGATCAGCTCCGGCACCTTCATCGCCCACTGCGCCGCCGCCACCGGCCGCCCGCTCGACGCACTCTTCGACGCCTGGCTCTACGCCCGCTCCCTCCCGCCGCTTACTGCGTGAAATGGCAGACAGCCGCGGGCACTGGGAGGGTGTGCCGGCGGCTGTCGCCTTCAACTCCCGGTGAACAGAGGGAGGGAGCGCTCACCGGAAGGTTTGGATCTGTTCCAGTCTGCCACGCTGACGCCTCAGATCCACATCTGGGAGGTGTGGTTCCACTCACCCGGATTCGTCACATCTCCGGCCGAATCCCGAGCAAGGGCCGCCGCTGGTTGAGGAGGCTGTGCAGCAACCGTCTCGAAACCAAGACCGCTCGACCAGCCGGGGGTGTGTCAGGCTGTGAGCATGTCCGATCTCCTGGAGTTCGCGCAGTCAGATCCGGGTCTGCTGATCGGAGGTGAGTGGCGCGAGGCGCATGCCGGTGGGCGGTTCGCGGTACTCGATCCGGCCGACGGCACCGAGCTGGCCAAGGCGGCCGACGGCAGCGTCCACGACGCGGTCGACGCCCTCGATGCGGCGGTCGCCGCACAGGCCGCGTGGGCGGAGACCGCCCCGAGGGAGCGCGGCGAGATCCTGCGGGCGGGGTACGCCGGGGTCACCGCGCACGCCGATGAGTTCGCCCGGCTGATCAGCCTCGAGATGGGCAAGACGCTGGCGGAGGCCAAGGGCGAGGTGGGGTACGGCGCGGAGTTCCTGCGCTGGTTCAGCGAGGAGGCGGTCCGGGTCCACGGCCGCTGGATGCACGCTCCGGCCGGCGGCTCCCGTCTGCTCACGATGAAGAAGCCGGTCGGCCCGTGCCTGCTGATCACGCCCTGGAACTTCCCGCTCGCGATGGCGACCCGCAAGATCGGGCCGGCGATCGCCGCCGGCTGCACGATGGTGGTCAAGCCGGCCGAGCTGACCCCGCTCACCACGCTGGCCCTGGCCCGGGTCCTCACCGAGGCCGGGCTGCCACCCGGCGTACTCAACGTGGTCACCACGAGCGACTCCGCCGCGCTCTCGAAGGAGCTGATGGCTGACGACCGGCTCCGCAAGGTGAGCTTCACCGGCTCCACCGAGGTCGGCAAGATCCTGGTCAGGCAGAGTGCCGGCGAGCTGCAGCGGCTGTCGATGGAGCTCGGCGGCAACGCGCCGTTCCTGGTCTTCGAGGACGCCGACGTTGCTGCTGCCGTCGACGGCGCGATGCTCGCCAAGATGCGCAACATGGGCGAGGCCTGCACCTCGGCCAACCGGTTCCTGGTCCACGAGTCGGTGGCCGAGGAGTTCGGCGCGCGGCTGGCCGAGCGGATGGCCGCGCTGCGGACCGGCCGCGGCCAGGACGACGGCGTCGACGTCGGCCCGCTGATCAACCCCGACGCCGTGGAGTCGATCGACCAGCTGGTCACCGACGCGGTCCACGACGGCGCGACGCTGCTGACCGGCGGCAAGGTGCCTGACGGCCCGGGCTACTTCTACCCACCGACCGTGCTCTCCGGCGTACCCGAGGACTCGCAGATCAACGGCGTCGAGATCTTCGGCCCGGTCGCGCCGATCTCGACCTTCGCCGACGAGGACGAGGCGGTACGGCGCGCCAACGGCACCGAGTACGGCCTGGTCGCCTACGCCTACACCCGCGACCTGGCCCGCACGATCCGGCTGGCGGAGCGGCTGGAGTTCGGCATGCTCGGCCTGAACACCGGGCTGGTGTCCAACCCCGCCGCGCCGTTCGGCGGCGTGAAGTCGAGCGGCTTCGGGCGCGAGGGCGGGTTCGAAGGGATCGAGGAGTACCTCTCGACGACCTACGTGGGGATCGGAGTCAGTTAGGTCATGTCTCCTTGTCTGTGCCCTGCTGCGCGCCGCCCGGCACGCACGCTGGCTGCGTTGTCGTCAGTCGACAGGCCACCGGCCTGCCTCCCTCCTCCGCCTTGCCATCGCACGCACCGGACGACGCGCCGCGACGGCCCCAGACAAGGAGACATGACCTGATATGACCAGGACCACGGCCGGCAACCCCGGCCCACCGACCACCGTCATCCTGTTCGGGGCGACCGGCGACCTGGCCCGCCGCAAGCTGCTGCCCGGGATGCTGCACCTGATGCGCACCGAGCTGCTGCCGGAGCTGCGGATCGTCGGCACCTCGCTGGAGGACCACGACCGGGAGTCGTTCATCGACTTCGCGCGGAAGGCCATCGAGGAGTTCGCGCCGGACGTCACCGACGGGCAGTGGGACGACTTCGCCAAGAAGCTGTGGTTCGCGCCCGGCGGCAGCGTCGACGCGCTGAAGCGGACCGTCGCTGAGGCCGAGGCGGAGTGCACCGAGTCGCAGACCCGGCTGCACTACCTGTCGGTCCCGCCGAAGGCCGCGCTCTCGGTGATCGAGATGCTCCGCGACGCCGACCTCGCCAAGGGCAGCCGGATCATCATGGAGAAGCCCTTCGGGACCGATCTGGTGTCCGCGAAGGCCCTGAATGCCGCCGTACACAAGGTGTTCCGGGAGGAGCAGATCTTCCGGATCGACCACTTCCTCGGCAAGGAGGCGGCGCTCAACATCCTGGCGCTGCGGTTCGCCAACGGCCTGTTCGAGCCGATCTGGAACCGGCACATGATCAGCAACGTGCAGATCGACATCCCGGAGACCCTCGGGCTCGAGGGCCGGGCCGCGTTCTACGAAGGCACCGGCGCCTACCGCGACATGGTGGTCACCCACCTGTTCCAGGTGCTCGCGTTCATCGCGATGGAGCCGCCGACGGCGCTGGACCCGCACGCGATCACCGAGGAGAAGAACAAGGTCTTCCGGTCGATGCTGGCGATCCGCCCGGAGAACGTCGTCCGCGGCCAGTACGTCGGCTACCGCGACGGCGAGGGCGTCGACCCGGAGTCGGAGACCGAGACGTTCATCGCGCTGAAGTGCTTCGTCGACAACTGGCGGTGGGCGGGCGTGCCGTTCTACCTGCGCACCGGCAAGAAGCTCGCCGAGGGCCAGCGGATCATCTCGGTCGGCTTCCGCGAGCCGCCGAAGTCGATGTTCCCCGAGGGGTCCGGCATCGGCCAGCACGGCCCCGACCACCTCACCTTCGACCTCGCCGACAAGGCCAAGATGTCGCTGTCGTTCTACGGCAAGCGGCCCGGCCCCGGCTTCCGGCTCGACAAGCAGTCGATGCAGTTCTCGGTCGACGAGACCTCGTGGGCGGGCTCTGTGCTGGAGGCCTACGAGCGGCTGATCCTCGATGCGGTCAAGGGCAACCACACGCTGTTCACCACCGCCGACGGAGTCGAGCGGCTCTGGGAGATCTCCCAGCCGCTGCTCGACGACCAGCCCCCGGTGCGCCCGTACGCCGCCGGCTCCTGGGGCCCCAACCAGATCCACCAGCTGATCGCCCCCCGCGCCTGGCGGCTGCCGTTCGAGCGGCGCTGGCGGGACAAGAACGCCACCTGAGCCGTCGCGGGGACGTCATACGGCCCGGTCGCCATTGCTCTCGTTTCGTATGACGTCGTGCGCAACGTCATCCGGCCCGCGTGCAGCAACTCACGGTTCGTATGACGTCCCGCCTATGCCGTCGCGCGGTCGACCCAGGCGGTCACCGCGTCGCGCATCTTCGGGTTGGCGAACTCGTCCGCGCCGGCCACGACTGCTGCCAGCCGCGCGCGCACGGCGTCCCGCGGCTCGGTGTCGTAGAGGGTGTTGACGTCACCGGTGAGCGCGCCGAGCAGCTGCAGCCCGTGCCGGGCGGCCTCCTGACGGAGACCGATCTCGACGGTCTCATCGCTGGCGGCCCGGTCCAGACTGGCGATCACCCACGACCAGGTCAGCCCGCGCGAGGTCCACCAGCCCGCGTCGCGCGAGACGAGCAGGCCGAGCAGTGTGTGCATGAGCCGCCAGCCGGGCTGCTGGCCGAGGTCCGGCGGCCAGGCGCCGACCGCGCACAGCGGCCACGCGACGTTGCCGGGGTGGTCGTCGTCGGGAAGCCGGGGCAGCTGGGTCGCCAGCAGCTCGACCGCGTCCTGCTTGCTGACCACGAGGTCGTCGCGGGCACCGCGCACCGGGGTTGCGGTCAGCACCTGGTCGATCAGCCAGACGGCGGTCGAGAGGTCGACGGCGTCGTCGTCGAGGGCGGCCTGGAGGGTGCGCATCGCGATGACGGGATGGCCGAGGTGCACCAGCGTCGCGAGGGCGCCAGCGGTGACCGCCTTGGCGGCGTACCCGTCGTCCTGCTTGATCAGGCTCAGTGCCTGTACGGCGGAGTCCAGTTGCTGCTGGGCGAGAGAGCGCTCGCTGCTGGCCTTGGTGAGCAGGAAGCCGACGACCGTGGCGACGGTGCCGAGCGCGGCTCCGAGGAACAGCAACAGCGCCTTGAACTGCTCGTCGTTGAACGGCCCGCCGCCCAGTTGCCACAGGTCCGACCGGACCACGACGACCAGCACCAGCGCGTAGAGCGGTACGACGACCAGGCAGACGAACGCCAGCGTGAGCCAGCTGCGGCCGAGCCGGTGCAGCCGATCGCCGAGGCTCCGGCGTCCGCCGGGTCGCATCGCGGGACTCATCCGGCCAGGCCGAGGCACTGGTCGAGCACCCGGCGTGCCCGCTCGACCGCCGCCGGTACGTCGTCCGCCTGCAGGCCACCGTCGTCCCCGCGCAGCAGCTCGTCGGCGAGCCGGCCGGCGACGGTCGGCGCCGCGAACGACGTACCGCTCCAGACGGCGAAGCCGCAGCGGTAGTCGTCGGGGTCGATGGTGCTGCGGCGCCGGCCGAAGTTATCGGACGTCGACACCGGGGTCAGGCCGCCGTGGAACGTGTCCGGCATGGTGCTGACGACCGAGGCGCCCGCGGCCCAGGCGGAGACCCACGGACCGCCGTTGGAGAACCACGCGTCGGTGGCGTCGGGGTTGAGCGCGCCGACCGAGACCAGCGGGACCCGGTCCGGGTAGGCGGTGCGGTCGCCGGTGGCCCACGGCGCGAAGGCCGCGGGGTACATCGGCCGCGTGGTGGCGTCGTTGCCGGCGGCCGCCACCACGATCACGCCGAGCCGGCCGAGCTCGTCCAGCACCCAGGCCAGTGCCGGGTCGGCGGCGGCGTCGGGTGTCTCGTGGTAGTAGCCCATGGACAGCACGAGTACGTCGATCGGCCGGCCGCCGGGCTCGCCCTCGCTGTTGCGGCGTACCAGCTCGGCCAGGTCGCCGAGGGCCGCGATCAGGTCGGACTCGACCACCACGCCGTCCGGATTGACTACGCGGATGGCCAGGATGTCGGCGTCGGGACAGGCAATCCGTACCAGACCGGCCATGAACGTCCCGTGACCGGCGACCGCATCACTGTAGTCGTCGAGCGGCCCGATCAGGTCGCCGGAGATTTCGGGGTCGAAGCCCGCCAGCGTCAGGCCGATCGGCCGGCCGTCGAGGCTCAGGTTGGCCCGGACGGTGTAGTCCAGCCACGGGTGCCGGCCGCAGCCGTTGTCGAGGATGGCCACCACCGGCCGGCGACCGGGCAGCGAGTCGTCGGAACGGCGGTGTGGCGCAGGGCCGCTCCAGATCACCGGCTGCCGGCCACCGCTGCCCTGCCGGACGTAGCTCGCGAACGCGGCGTCGTCACGGGCCGGCGGCGTTGGTGCGGGCGCGGGCGGTGGGCTGGCCGCGTCGCCGGGTGCCGCGGGCGGCTGGGCCTCGGGCTGCGGGGTCGCAGCGGCCTGTTGCGGTTGCCGGGACGAGTGGTAGGGCACCCCGATCACCCCGACGCTCGCGAAGAGCAGGTGGTCGAGCCCGACGCCGGTGAGCTCGTCGGGCGCGGCCAGCGACCGGGCCCACTGCAGGATGGTCCACGCGTCGGGCGGGACGGTGGGGCGGTCGCCAGCCGGGACGATGCGGGTCCGGCGTACCCCCAAGGGACGGTCGGCATCCGCCTCGTCCAGCTCGAGCCGGTAGCCCTGCTCCGCGGCCGCTCGCTGGAGCAGCCCCCACGTCGCGTCCGGCACGCTGGCGGGAATCAGCAGCCGGTCGGCGACGTACGCCGTATTGCGGACCGCCTGCCCGGGCAGCGTCACCGCTTGGAGTGGGTCGAGGATCTTGGCGCCGTAGCCGCTCAGGATGTCCATCGACGGCAGCGGCGGGTCGATGTCTCGGAGCAGGCCCAGGGGCTGCTCGGCCGGCACCTGGCTGCTCATCGGGCCGCCGGCTCCGGCAGCATGTGAGGCATGCGGATATACGACGACATAGTCAGTCAGTATGCCGACTTCGCGACCTACTCGGCGGGGTATTCGGACTGCTTCGCGCAGTGGTGCGCGGGCGTGGCCGGAGACGCTGAGGTGCAGGCGTGGATCGCGACCCTGCCGCCGCTCAAGCAGCAGCCCAACATCGTGTTTGCCGCCGCCCGCTGGCACGGCGTACCCGCTCCCGCGCCGTACGACGCGCTGCGCGACGCACTGCTCGCCGACGACGGGACGATTCGCGCGACCATCCTCGAGCGCCGTACCCAGACCAACGAGGTCGGCCGGCTGGCGAACCTGGCGCCGGTGTTCGCGATGATCGACGGGCCGGTGGCGCTGCTGGAGGTCGGAGCCAGCGCGGGGCTGTGTCTCTACCCCGACCGCTACTCCTACGACTGGACGCCGCTCGGCGGCCTGGCCGGCCCGCCGGACAGCCCCACCCTGCCGTGTCAGGTCGACGGCCCGATGCCGGTGCCGGCCGGACTTCCCAAGGTGGCCTGGCGCGGCGGGATCGACCTCAACCCACTCGACGTCCACGACGAGGACGCGATGGCCTGGCTGACGACCCTGGTCTTCCCGGAGCAGGAGTGGCGCCGCGAGCGGCTGCGGGTGGCGGTCGAGGTGGCGCGTGCCGAGCCGCCGGCCATCAGGAAGGGCAACCTCCTCGACGAGCTGCCCCGCCTGCTCGAGGAGATCCGCGGCTACGGCACCCCGCTGGTCTTCCACACCGCGGTGATCGCCTACCTCGAGCCCGAGGATCGCCGCCGGTTCCACGCGATGATGACGGCCCACGTCGCCGACGGCAGCTGTCACTGGGTCAGCAACGAGTCGCCGCTCGTGCTCCCGGAGCTCCGCCCGCCCGGCGAGTCGATGCACCCCCGCTTCGTCCTCGCCCTCGACGGCCGCCCGCTCGCCTGGACCGAGGGCCACGGCGGCGCCATGACCTGGCTGCCGTGACCGCCGACCCGGCCCGTCTTCACCTTCAGGAGCGCTGACCCGGCCGGTTTTCACGGACGACCCGTCAATACGGGCCGGGTCAGCGTGCTCCGGCGTGAACACGGGGCGTCAACCCGGAGCTCCGCTGGCAGCGGTTAGAGGGCGGGGTAGTCGGTGTAGCCGCGGTGGTCGCCGCCGTAGAAGGTCTCCGGGTCGGCTTCGTTGAAGGGGCCGCCGGCGCGGACCCGCTCGTGCAGGTCCGGGTTGGCGAGGAAGGCCTGGCCGAGGCTGGTCGCGTCGGCGACGCCGTCGGCGACCGCCTGCTCGGCCGCGTCCGTGGTCGCGGGGAAGGAGTCGGGCGTCGGGTGCGGGTTGAGGATCAGCGCGCCGCTCCACTCCTCGCGCAGCCGGGCGGTGACGTCGCGGTTCGCGGACTCCATGATGTGCACGTAGGCGATGTTGGGGAGCTCGCGCACCAGCGCCACGTAGGTCTCGAGAGTCTCGGTCTCCGAGATGCTGTTGTAGGTGTTTCCGGGAGAGATTCGCAGGCCGGTCCGCTCGGGGCCGATCGCGTCCGCGATCGCGCGGGTGACCTCGACCGCGAACCGGATCCGGTTGGCCACGGAGCCGCCGTACTCGTCGGTGCGCAGGTTGGTGTTGGTCGACAGGAACTGCTGGACCAGGTAGCCGTTGGCGCCGTGGATCTCGATGCCGTCGAACCCGGCGGCGATGGCGTTGCGCGCGGCGTTCGCGAAGTCGGCGACGGTCTCGGCGATCTCGGCGACCGTCAGCTCGCGCGGCTCGACCAGGTCGAGCATCTCGGTGCCGGTGAAGGTCTGCTGGTCGGCGCGCACCGCTGACGGCGCGACCGGGTGCATGCCATCCGGGTAGAACGCCGGGTGGCCGATCCGCCCGGTGTGCATGAGCTGGGCGACGATCCGGCCGCCCGCGCTGTGTACGGCGTCGGTGACCTGGCGCCAGGAGTCGACCTGGTCGTCGTCGTGCAGGCCCGGCGTGTCCACGTAGCCCTGGCCGATCACGCTCGGCTGGATCCCCTCGGTGATGATCAGCCCGGCGCCGGCGCGCTGGCTGTAGTAGTCGGCCATCAGGGCCGTGGCGTGGCCCTCCGCCGTCGCCCGGTTGCGGGTCATCGGGGACATCACCAGGCGGTTCGGCAGCGTCAGCTTGCCGACGGACACAGGCTCGAACAAACGGGACATCAGAGGTCTCCTTGTAGAATGTTGGTCAGCCAACTATTGGTCAACCAAGAAACTACATGGCCAACCAAGTAACTACAAGGGGAGTAGCGTCTGACCAGGATGAGCAGCAACACGAACGACACCGAGTGCGACAAGTGGGGATCCGCGACGGCGGCCGCCCACGGTCCGCTCAGCCATGCCATCGTGCGGCTCGCCCGGGTCCACCGGGTGCAGGCCGCGCACCTGCTCCGCGAGCTGGGTCTCTACCCCGGCCAGGAGCTGATGCTGATGCGGCTCTGGGAGCAGGACGATCAGTCCCAGGGTGAGCTGGCCAAGGTTCTCGGCGTCGACGCCTCGACCGCGACCAAGACCCTGCAGCGGCTGGAGCAGGCCGGCGTGGTCACCCGGCGCCCGGCCCCCACCGACCGGCGATCGATGATCGTCTCGCTGACCGCCGCAGGGCGCGAGCTGGCCGGCCGGATCGCGGACGTCTGGGGAGAGCTGGAGACGCGCACCACCGCGGGGCTCTCCGATGACGACAAGCGCGTCGCGCTCCGGCTGCTCGAACGCCTCGAGGACAACCTCTGCGACAGCGACGAATGCCCGACCGAGCTGTCGCCGCTCACCCCGGTCGCCGTCACGCCCACGCGCTGACGGCTTGACCTCAAGCGTCCTTCAACTTCCAGACTCGTGAGTACGCCGATGAGTTTCGGCGGAACTGTCGGTCCCAACTGACAGAGTTCACGACGAAGGAGGGGACATGGCCGTGACCACGACCGCACCCGACCCGAGCCCGACCCCGGAGCCCGGCCAGTCGGGCAAGCCGGCGCGGTCCCTGCCGCGGGCGCTGACGCCGTTCCGGACGGCGGCGTACCGCAGGCTGGCGCTGGCGCTGGTGCTGTCGACCTTCGCCTCCGGTGTCTGGGTGGTCACCCACACGCCCGCGCCTCGTGCAAACGTTCGTGGGGCCGATACGCCGCAGTCGGAGGGTCGTTCGCGGCGCTGACGTCGGCCGGCCTGTTC
>NZ_QEOO01000019.1 GCF_003121585.1 Nocardioides speluncae | reverse complement strand
CGAACTCAACGACAGGCCCCGCAAACGCCTCGACTACGCTCGCCCCTCAGAGGCCATCCAAGACCTCTTGTTGCGTTGACCGCCCGAACTCGCCCAAGGTACCCAGTGAATCCGTCCCACCCCGTCGGAAACATCCAGCGGGTTGGGACAGTTTCGGACGGGGACTAGGGTCGATGGGCATGGGCATCGCGTTCAACCACACCATCGTCCAGGCTCGGGACAGGCGAGAGTCGGCCGAGTTCCTCAGTGACCTGTTCGGCCTCGCCGCGCCGTCGTCGTACGGGCCGTTCGCCGTCGTCGAGCTCGACCACGGCGCCAGCCTCGACTACGTCCAGGTCCCGTCCGGCACCGAGATCCACCCGCAGCACTACGCGTTCCTGGTCTCCGACGAGGACTTCGACGCGATCTACGGCCGGATCCGCGAGTCCGGGCTCGACCACTGGGCCGACCCGTTCCACAGCCAGCCGGGCGAGATCAACCACAACGACGGCGGCCGCGGCGTCTACTTCCCGGACCCGTGCGGCCACAACCTCGAGATCATCACCGTGCCGTACGGCGGGAACTAGCCGGCCTCGACGCGGCGCTTGAGCGCTCCCACCTCGGTGTCGATGTAGCCCCGGATCTTGCCGCCGAGCAGCGGCCGGAGCAGCGGACCGAGCAGCCCGCCGACCGAGAAGCCGAGCGTCACCGCGCTGCCACCCTCGCGCTCCTCGACGACATGGTCGGCGGTGAGTACGACGCCGATCTGACGCGCCTCCCAGGTGAACGAGCGGCCCGCGGCCAGCGCGGTCACGACGTACGTCGCGGCGCGCTGGCCGGGCTGGGTCACCTTCACTCGCGTACCTGTGGCGAGTGGGCCATCGGGCTCGACCAAGGTCATCGTCGGCGTCCACGCCGGCCACTGCTCCACGTCCGCGAGCACCGCCCAGACCCGGTCGATAGGTGCGTCGATGTCGATCCGGCTGGTCCAGTGGGGAGTGCTCACGCGGCCACGCTATCGACGCCGGCCGCCTCGCCGGCACCCGCTCCGCCCTGGCCACACTGACCGCACCGGCCGCGGTACCGCAGGTAGTAGGCGTACGCCGCGAGCATCAGCGCCGGGCCCCAGATCGGGAACGGCAGCGCCGCCACGATCAGCCAGTCCTCCGGCTTGCCCTCGTAGATGACCTGCTGCACCATCGACCGCCCGGCCACCGCCATCACCACGCCCACGGTGCCGGCGGTCAGCGTCGGGAACAGCACCGGCACCACGCGGCCGCCGAAGAACGGCATCCAGCTCGGGAAGATCCGGCCCCAGCGTCGCAGCAGCCCGATCGTGAGCGTCGCTCCGGCCAGGCCGGCGAGCCCGAGCAGGATGCCCATCACCCGGATCCCGGGCTCGGCGTCCAGCTCGGAGTCGGGCATCCCGATCGGCCAGTCCGTGAACCAGGTCAGCCGGATCAGCCCGTAGGGCAGCGCGCAGGCCGCCGCGAGCAGGGTGACCGGTGTCGCCCAGCGCGCGGCCGAAGGACCGCTCCCGTCGCCGCGTCCACAGGCCACGCACGCGCGCCGCACGGCGCGCCGCTCGGCGACGGCCGCCCAGGCCCAGGTCAGCCCGTGCGCGATCAGTACGGCGACGACCAGGTGCGAGAGCACGTTGTTCTTCAGGCCGGTGACGATGCCCGAGCCCAGGTTCCGCATCGCCTCGCCGTCGAACGCGCCGCTCAGCACCACGACCAGGGGGAGTGCGACCACGATCAGCCCGACCGCCATCCGGGCCGCTCGGCTCCGGTGGGCGCCCCAGGCGAGCGCGGCGACCAGCAGCACCGGGAACAGCAGCGCCATCAGGTAGCCGAGGATGATCAGTACGCCGATGTCGCCGGCGACCACGGTGAAGAGCAGAGCCTGGGCGATCCCGAACCAGATGAACTCGCGCCCGTGCGACCGGAGCGCCGCGAAGCCGGCCAGTGCGCAGCCGATCGCGATCGCGCCGGCCACCTCCTGCGGGATCAGCGTGAGCAGCGACAGGCCCTCGCGGTCGCCGTACCGCTCGAAGAACCAGAACGTGTCGCCCATCAGCCAGGACATGCCGAGCAGCGCGATCACCGTCGAGGAGACCGCGACAGCGATCCGGGACCGCGTGGGCGTCGGAGTCGATGAGGCGTAGATCAGAGGTGGAGGCGTTGATGTCGTCATGCCGCCAGCCTGTTCGCCCGCGCGGGTGGCCCGCCTCGCTCCGGAGGGTGAGCGGCCTCCCTCCTGCGAGGGATTCGTCGCGACAGCGGGCCTGACACGATGGAGCCGTGCTCAGCCGTATCGCCCGCCGCCTGCTCGGGTCCCGCGCCCTGCTGGGGCTGGCGTTCCTGATGCTGGGCGGGGCGCTGGCCACGGCGTTCGCACTGCTCACGATCGGCCTGCTGACGCCGCTGCTCGACCCGGTGCAGGACGTGCCTGCCGCGGTGTCCATGGTGGTCGGCGCCGTGATCGGGGTACTGCTGGTCGGGCTGGTTGGCGCACTGCCGGCGGTACGCCGGATCGAGGGCGTCGCGACCGAGTCGCTGCTGGGCGTCGCCTTCCCCGGTGGTACGCCGCGGGCCGCCGCTCGCTGGGACGACCGGTTCCGCAGCGTGGCGTGGCTGTGGGCGCACCTGGTCGCCGGCGCGACCTTCGTGTTCGGTGCCGCGGCGCTGCCGGTCTTCCTCGGTGACCTGCGCTGGTGGCTGTTCCCGGTCGGCCTGGTCGTGTCGGTCGTGGGCGGTGCCGCGCTGGTCGCCGGCCTCCGGCTGGTCGCGCTGCCGCTGCTCGGCGCCTCGGTCCACGAGCGGATCGCCGCCCTCGAGCGGCAGACCGCCGAGCTGGGCGCTCGCAACCGGATCGCCCGCGAGATCCACGACAGTGTCGGGCACGCGCTCAGCCTGGTCACCGTGCAGGCCGCCGCTGCGCGACGGGTGCAGACCCGCGACCCGGCATTCGTCGCCGACGCGCTCGCCGCCATCGAGGACGCCTCACGCCAGGCGGCCGCCGAGCTCGACCACGTCCTCGGCCTGCTCCGCGCCGACGAGGCGCCGCGGCACACCACGCCCGACCTGACGGCGCTCGGCGACCTGGTTGCCGCTACCCGGCGGGCCGGCCTCGACGTCACTCTCGACGACAAGCTGGGCGCGGAGGACGTCGCCGAGCTGTCGCCGGTCGCGTCGCGCGAGCTCTACCGGGTCGCCCAGGAGGGGCTCGCCAACGTGCTCCGGCACGGCTCCGGCCCGTGCCGGATCCGGCTCGGCCGCCGCAGCGCCGAGGTGGAGCTGGAGATCACCAACGAGATCGGTACGCCGACAACCCGGTCGGGCCGGCCGCGGCGCCGTACCGGCAGCGGGGTGGCCGGCATCGTGGACCGGGTGGAGGCGATCGGCGGCCGGGCGACCGTCGGCCCCGCCGACGGCGGCCGGTGGCAGCTGCGCGCCGTGCTCCCGTGGGTGGCCCGATGACCATCCGGGTGCTGCTCGTCGACGACGAGCTGCTGGTGCGCACCGGGCTACGGGCGACCCTCTCCTCCGAGCCGGGCATCGAGGTGGTCGGCGAGGCCGGCGACGGTGCCGAGGCGGTGTCCGAGGCGCGGCGGCTGCGACCCGATGTGGTGCTGATGGACGTCCGGATGCCGCGCGTGGACGGCATCTCGGCCACCCGCCTGGTGGTCGAGGGCAACGACAGCGACGGGCAGCCGCCGGCCGTGGTGGTGCTGACCACGTTCGAGAACGACGACTACGTGTACGACGCGCTGCTGGCCGGCGCGCGCGGCTTCCTGCTCAAGCGGGCGCCGGTCGAGGACCTGCTGGCCGCCGTACGGATGGCGGCCGAGGGCGACGCGCTGCTGTTCCCCGCCAAGTTGCGCGACCTGGTGTCGGCGCGAGACGGCCGCGCGGCCGAGCCGTCGGAGCGGCCGCCGCTGCCTCCGCTGTCGGAGCGCGAGGCGGACGTGCTGCGGGCGATGGCCCGCGGTCTCTCCAACGCCGAGATCGCCGCCGAGCTCTACGTCGGGGTGGAGACGGTTAAGACCCACGTCGGGTCGCTGCTGGCCAAGCTGCGGGTCCGCGACCGCACCCAGGCGGTGATCCGCGCCTACGAGTCGGGGTTCGTCGCGCCCGGGCTCTGACGCCTCAGGAGCACGGTTCGCGGCATCCCGTCCCGGCCGTTGAGCAGCGTGAACGGACCGTCGTCCGGGTCATCGTCCTTCGCCGGGCTGGGGGCCGCTTTCCGCTTCTGGTCCTTGATCTCCTGCGTCGCCCGGTAGCCGGCCGGGTGGAACAGCTCCACCAGCGGCCCGAGCGCGTCGCCGATCCCGCCCATGCCGTCGCGGCCGCCGGGCTTGCCGAGGCCGCGCTGGTAGCGCGCGACCGCCAACCCGGTCACCACCAGGATCAGCGTGACGCCGATCAGCGTGAACAGGTAGGGAGGAATCAGGTCCGGCACATTGGGTCCAACGTCCGGCACCCGCGAAAGGTTGCCTAAGCCCGGATGCGCCGATGGCCGCCTACTGCGCGCCACCATGCAGGCGCGCTGGCTGCGTTGGCGTCGCTCGACGGGCCGCCGGCCCGCCTTCGCTCCGCCGCCTTGCCATCACACCCGCCTGGCGGCGCGCAGCTCACGGCGTCCATCGGCGCATCCGGCCTTTCGTGGTCCCTGACCCGGCCCGGTTAGGCTGGAGCCTCTGTTCGACTGTCCTGCCCTGTCTTGATTCCTTAACTGTTTCCAATACGAGGACCGCCCTTGTTCGCCACACTCTCCGACCGTCTTGCCGACACCTTCAAGAACCTCCGCGGCAAGGGACGGTTGTCCGAGGCCGACATCGACGCGACCGCGCGCGAGATCCGGATCGCGCTGCTCGAGGCCGACGTCGCGCTGCCGGTGGTCAAGGAGTTCGTCGGCGCGATCAAGGAGCGGGCGCGCGGCGAAGAGGTCAGCCAGGCGCTGAACCCCGCCCAGCAGGTCCTCAAGATCGTCAACGAAGAGCTCGTCAACATCCTCGGCGGCGAGACCCGCCGGCTGCGGTTCGCCAAGACCGGACCGACCGTGATCATGCTCGCCGGCCTTCAGGGCGCCGGCAAGACCACGCTCGCCGCCAAGCTCGCCCGCTGGCTCAAGGAGCAGGACAAGACGCCCGTCCTGGTCGCTGCCGACCTACAGCGGCCCAACGCCGTCACTCAGCTCCAGGTCAACGGCGAGCGGGTCGGCGTACCCGTCTTCGCGCCGGCCCCCGGCAACGGCGTCGGCGACCCGGTGGCCGTGGCCCGGGAGTCGATCGCCCACGCCAAGCAGAAGCTGTACGACGTCGTCATCATCGACACCGCAGGCCGCCTCGGCGTCGACGCCGAGATGATGCAGCAGGCCGCGAACATCCGGGACGCGGTCAACCCCGACGAGGTGCTCTTCGTCGTCGACGCGATGATCGGTCAGGACGCAGTCAACACCGCGCTGGCCTTCGAAGAGGGCGTCGGGTACGACGGCGTCGTACTCACCAAGCTCGACGGCGACGCCCGCGGTGGTGCCGCGCTGTCGATCGCCTCGGTCACCGGCAAGCCGGTCATGTTCGCCTCAGCCGGCGAGAAGATGACCGACTTCGACCTGTTCCACCCAGACCGGATGGCCTCGCGCATCCTCGACCTGGGCGACATGCTCACCCTGATCGAGCAGGCCGAGAAGGCGTTCGACCAGGAGCAGGCGCTCAAGGCCGCCGAGAAGCTCACCGGCAAGGGCGGCGAGTTCACCCTCGACGACTTCCTGGCGCAGATGCAGCAGATCCGCAAGCTCGGCTCGCTCTCCAAGATCATGGGGATGCTCCCCGGGATGAGCCAGTTCCGGGACCAGATCGACAACTTCGACGAGCGCGAGATCGACCGGATCCAGGCGATCATCCAGTCGATGACGCCCAAGGAGCGGGCCAACCCGAAGCTCATCGACGGCTCCCGCCGCGCCCGGATCGCGAAGGGCTCGGGCCGCCAGGTCTCCGACGTCAACCAGCTGGTCGACCGGTTCTTCGAGGCCCGCAAGATGATGCAGCAGATGGCCCGCGGCGGCGGCATGCCGGGGATGCCCGGCATGCCCGGGATGCCGGGTGTCGGCGGTCCGGGTGGCGGCAAGCGGGCCAAGGCCAAGCAGCAGGCGAAGAAGGGGAAGGGCAAGCGGGTCTCCGGGAACCCCGCCAAGGCCGCCCAGCAGGCGAAGGCGCAGAAGGAGAAGGCAGCCTCGGCGGGCAGCAACCCGTTCGGTCAGCCCGCGAACGACGTCGACTTCGAGCAGGCGGCCAAGGAGTTCGAGCTGCCGCAGGACTTCTCGAAGTTCCTCAAGTAGTCAGGTGGATGAAGGGCCTAGGGCGCGGGCGGCCCGACCTCGGCCGTCCCCGGGCGCTGCGGCGGCGCGTCGCGCGCGTGGCCGTGACTCTTGGTTGCGCGCCGTCGGCGCGCGCCGCGGCCAAGCCGCTTGACGCCGCCCGCGAACGTCCGACGTCGAACCGCCCGCGCGGGGATGCCCCTTCGTGTCGGGGCGCCGGACGTCAGGCGGTCGGCATCGATAGCTCACGGCTTGGATGACGTCCCTCGGTGCGTCGTACGAGGCGCAACCGACAGGTGACGGATCGGATGACGTCCGTGCCGCTGCGCCTCCCAAACCCGCAGGACCTCCGGAGTGCCCACTAGCCTGAGCCACGTGTCCACAGTCCTCGTCGTCGATGCCGCCAACGTGGTCGGCAGCAACCCGGACGGGTGGTGGAAGGACCGGGCCGGTGCCGCGCGGCGGCTGCACGAGCGGCTGCTGGTCGCCGACCTGCCGCACGACGTCGTGGTCCTCGTCCTGGAGGGTCAGGCCAAGGGCGGTGTGCCGGCCGGGCGCGACAGTCACGTCCGGACCGTGCACGCGAAGAGGTCCGGCGACGACGCGATCGTGGCCGAGATCCGGCGCGCCGCCGACGCGGGAGACCGGGTCACCGCGGTGACCGCCGACCGGGGGCTGCGGGCGGCCGCGGAGGTCGCGGGCGCGACCGTGTTCAGCCCGTCCTGGCTGCTCGACCAGCTCTGACCTAGATCGCGCCGACCCTCGCTACGGCGAGCGCGACCGCGCCGACCACCTCGGCCCGGTCGCCGAGCTGGCCGGACACCACCCGGACCGCGGCCGCGGTCGCAGGCTGCGCATAGCGGTCCAGCGACGCCCGGATCCCCTCGACCATCGCGGGGGAGGAGCCGAGCGAGCCGCCCATCACGATCATCTCCGGGTTGAGGCTGTTGCACAGGTCGGCGAGGGCGCGGCCGATAGTGCGGCCGGCGTCGCTGAGCACCCGCCGTACGCCGGCGTCCCCGAGCAGGTCGAGCTCCAGCACCCGCTCGGTGGTCAGGTCGTCGTCGTACGCCGGCCGCAGCAGGCTGAGCAGCCGCGGCGCGGACGCCTCGGTCTCCAGGCATCCTCGGTTGCCGCAGCGGCAGACCCGGCCGTCCTCGTGCAGCTGGACGTGGCCGATCTCGCCGGCGATGCCGGTGGTGCCGCGGTGCAGTCGGCCGCCGAGGATGATGCCGGCGCCGAGCCCGCTGGCGACCTTCACATAGATCACGTCGCTGGTGCCGTGGCCGGCGCCGTGGTGGAGCTCGGCGAGCGCGCCGAGGTTGGCGTCGTTGTCGGCGACGACGGGGATCTTGAGCCGCCGCTCGAGCTCCTCGGACGGGACCAGGTCCCGCCAGCCGGGCAGGATCCCGGAGGAGATCTGGGCCGAGCGGCGGTCGATCGGCGCGGGTACGCACATGCCGACCGCCTGCAGGTCGGTCATCGGGATCTCGGCCTTCCGGGCCATCGCCCGGACCATCTTCGCGGCCTCGTCCAGCGCGCCCGCGCCGTGTGCGTCGACGTCGACCGCGGTCTCCGCCTCGGCGAGGATGGCGCCGGAGCGGTCGGCGACCGCGACCCGGACGTGCCGGTGGCCGACGTCCACACCGGCGACCCCACCGGACGGCGTGGCCAGCCGCACCAGCAGCGGCGGCCGCCCGCTGCCGCCCTTGTACGGCGTACCTCGGTCCTCGGTCTCGACGACATGGCCGGACTCGATCAGGTCGCGGACCAGGCTGGAGACCGTGGTCCGGGACAGGCCGGTGCCGCGCGCCAGGTCGGCCCGGCTCAGCGGGCCCTCGGTGGCTAGCAGGCCGGTGACCGCGCGTCGGTTGCCGGTGCGCAGCCGCTCCAGGGAGCCGCGTCGTTGGGTGCTACCGCTCACGTGAGGGAGGCTACGGCAATTCATCCGAGAAATGCACTAAAAACGCGCGCAGAGCGAATCTTTTGGCATTGACGCGACGAAATCGCGGCTCCTACGTTGAGCGGACGCGGCACCCGCGTGCCCCCGGCCGGCCACAACCTGATCGGGCCGGGGTCTCGAACCGTCAGGGAGGCCAGTCCTAGATGTCAGCCACCAAACCAGTCAGTCCACCTCGTCGGCGCGGGCGCCTAGCCGCGCTGGCGACCGTCACAGCCGGCGTACTCGCCGCCGCGCTCCTTCCCGCACAGACCTCCGCCCAGCCGAGCCAGGCCGACGAGGAGCGGGTTCCCGCCTACCGCGACGCCTCGCGGTCGGTCACGGTCCGCGTCGCCGACCTGCTCGGCCGGATGACGCTCGCCGAGAAGGTCGGGCAGATGACCCAGGCCGAGCGCCAAGACGTCGTCGGCGACCCGTCCGAGATCACCGAGCTGGGCCTGGGCAGCGTGCTGTCCGGCGGCGGCTCGGTGCCCACCCCGAACACGGCCGAGGCATGGGCCGACACGGTCGACACCTTCCAGCAGGCCGCGCTGGACACCCGCCTCGGCATTCCGCTGATCTATGGCGTGGACTCCGTGCACGGTCACGCCAACCTGTACGGCGCCACCGTGTTCCCGCACAACATCGGCCTCGGCGCCACCCGCAACCCGCGGCTGCTGGAGAAGATCGGCCACGCCACCGCGATCGAGACCCGGGCCAGCGGCCCGCAGTGGAACTTCTCGCCGTGCGTCTGCGTCGCCCGCGACGACCGGTGGGGCCGCACCTACGAGAGCTTCGGCGAGGACCCGAAGCTGGCCGCCTCCCTGGCCACCGTCATCGACGGCCTGCAGGGCGGCCGTGGCGACCTGAAGGACTCCGACCGGGTGCTCGCCACCGCGAAGCACTACGCCGGCGACGGCCTGACCGCCTGGGACACCGGTGAGGGCGACTACACCCTCGACCAGGGCATCACCCGGGTGAGCCGCCGCGACTTCGCCAAGCTCGCGCTGTCGCCGTACCCGGCCACGATCAAGCGGCACAAGGTCGGCTCGGTCATGCCGTCGTTCTCCAGTGTCGACTGGACCGACGACGGCCTCGGCAACCCGGTGAAGATGCACGCCCACAAGGAGCTGGTAACCGGCGAGCTGAAGGGCCGGATGGGCTTCGACGGCCTGGTGATCTCCGACTGGCGCGGCCTGCACCAGATCCCCGGCGACTTCGACGACCAGGTCGAGGCCTCGGTCAACGCGGGCCTGGACATGTTCATGGAGCCGTACTCCGGCAGCACCGTGGGCTACCCGCAGTTCATCGAGACCCTGATCGGGCTCGTCGAGGAGGGCCGGGTCTCGACGGCCCGCATCGACGACGCGGTGTCGCGGATCCTGAAGGTGAAGTTCGAGCTCGGCCTGTTCGAGAAGCCGTTCACCGACCGCAGCAACTTCGACGAGATCGGCAGCCGCGAGCACCGGGCCCTGGCCCGCAAGGCGGTGTCCGAGTCGCAGGTGCTGCTCAAGAACGCCGACCGCACGCTGCCGCTGAAGAGCAGGCACCGCCCGGTGTACGTCGCCGGCTCCAACGCCGACAACATCGGCAACCAGGCCGGTGGCTGGACGCTGACCTGGCAGGGCGGCTCGTACCACGAGCTCCCGGGTGACACCATCCTGGACGGCATCGAGGGCAACGCCAGTGACGTGACCTTCAGCGTCGACGCGTCAGCGCCGATGCCGCGCGGAGCGCACGGTGTCGTGGTGGTCGGCGAGACGCCGTACGCCGAGGGCTTCGGCGATGTGGGCGGGCCGCGCTGGGCCTGGGACCCAGGGGACAACGGCGTACCGCGGCCGGCGAAGACAATGGAACTGTCGGACGCCGACAAGGCCGCCATCCAGACGGTCTGCGACGCCGCGGCCAGCTGCACGGTCCTGGTGGTGTCCGGCCGGCCGATGATCATCGACCCGCCGCTGCTGAAGAAGATCGACGCGCTGGTCGCCTCGTGGCTGCCGGGCAGCGAAGGCACCGGTGTGGCCGACGTGCTGTTCGGGCGCCGCTCGTTCACCGGGAAGCTGCCGGTGACCTGGCCGCGCACGGTCGCCCAGGAGCCGATCAACATCGGTGACCGCAACTACGACCCGCTCTACCCGTTCGGCTGGGGGCTGCGTACATGGGGCCACTAGAGGGAGCTGCCGCCAGCACTCTGTGGGTCACTCTGTAGGTCACACGGAACTCTCAGGTGACCTACAGAGTGCTGGCAGGCTCGGCCGACACCATCGATGTCGTACTCGCTGACGTGACGAGAGGACAACGATGGACAAGAGCACAGTGATCCGCACCGCGATCGCCGCCGGAGTCGCCGCTGCCGGCCTGTCTGTGGGTGGGGTGGCACTGGCGGCGGCCGACGACGATGGCTCGCCCGAGTCGAAGCCGGAGGCGGGGGTCCGTCACGCGTTCCACGACGACTTCGCCGAGCGGCTGGCGGAGGAGCTCGGGGTCCCTGAGGAGGACGTCGAGGAGGCGCTCGACGAGGTGCGCGACGAGCTGGTGCCGAACGTGGACGACCTCAAGGAGCGGTTCGAGAAGCGCTTCGGGGACGGCGAGCGGCCGGACCGCGACGACTTCCCGGAGCCGCCGTCCGAGGAGGAGATGGAGCAGCACAAGCAGGAGTTCGAGAAGGCGCTCGCCGAGGCTCTCGGCATCTCCGAGGACGAGCTGAGCGACGCGTTCAAGGAGCTGCGCGAGGCCGCCGAGAGCGGGATCCGCGGGGACCTCGAGGAGCGGCTGGACAGCGCTGTCGAGGACGGCGACCTGACCGAGGCGGACAAGGAGTCGGTGCTCAAGGCGTACGACGCCGGCGTGATCGGCTTCCCCGGCTTCGGCAAGGTCTTCGGAGGCCCCGGGCTGCACTTCGACCACCGCTGAGGCGGTTGGAAGGAAGCGGCCGGCGTGGACGATGCCCCGCCGCGCCGGCCGCTGTTCAGCAGGTAGTTTCGGGGCATGCCCGCACAGAGGTTCCGTGGCCCGGTCCTGCCCGACGGTGAGACCCGTGACCTGTACGTCGTCGACGGCCGGGTCACCTACGAGAAGGCGGCCGGCGCCGAGCTGGTCGCGGAAGGCTGGATCGTGCCGGGCCTGGTCGACGCCCACTGCCACGTCGGCCTGGACGCGCACGGCGCCGTCGACGACGCGACCGCCGAGCAGCAGGCGCTGACCGACCGCGACGCCGGGGCGCTGCTGCTGCGCGACTGCGGCTCGGCCGCGGACACCGCCTGGATCCACGACCGCGAGGACCTGCCCCGGCTGATCAGGGCCGGCCGGCACATCGCCCGGACCAAGCGCTACATCCGCAACTTCGGCCACGAGATCGAGCCCGACGAGCTGTCGGCGTACGTCGCCCGCGAGGCCGAGCGCGGCGACGGCTGGGTCAAGCTGGTCGGCGACTGGATCTCGCGTGAGGAGGGCGACCTGGCGCCGTCGTTCCCGGCCGACGCCTTCGCGGACGCGATCCGGGTCGCCCACGAGCACGGCGCCCGGGTGACCGCGCACGTGTTCGGCGAGGCCGTGCTGCCAATGCTGATCGACGGCGGAATCGACTGCATCGAGCACGGCACCGGGCTGTCGATCGACCTGATCGAGTCAATGGTGGCGCAGTCAACCGCGCTGGTCCCGACCGTGCTGCAGCTCAACAACTTCCCGGGGTACGCCAAGGCCGGCGAGGAGAGGTTCCCGAAGTACGCCACCCACATGCGCGACCTGCACTCACGGCGCCGCGAGACGATCATGGCGGCGTACGACGCCGGCGTCGCGATGTTCGCCGGCACCGACGCGGGCGGCGTACTCGGCCACGGCAACATCGCCGGCGAGGTGCTGGAGCTCGCGGCGTACGGCATGCCGGCGGAGTACGCGCTGGGCGCCGCATCCTGGCGGGCCCGCGAGTGGCTCGGCTGGAACGCCGACCTCAGCGAGGGCGCGCCGGCCGACTTCGTGGTCTACGACCGTGACCCGCTCGCCGACCTCACCGTGCTGCACGAGCCGGCGCGGATCGTGCTGCGCGGCAACGTCGTCGGCTGAGCCGGATGCTCTTTCAGTCGAGGCCGGGCTGACGGAGTGGGCGCCGAGTGGCGTACCGGATCCCGGTGACGACGAGGATCAGCCCGCCGATTCCACCAAGCACCAGCGATCCGAAAATCGGAAACATCACCTTCAAGACGTCGATCGGACCGGCCGGTGGACCGATGCGCATCAGCGTTTCTGCTTCTCCAGTACAGGTGACTGTCAGGTCGCCGTCGCCTGAGTCGAAGCTCGCCAGCCCGCGCCACACGCCGTCGCCGTTGTCGACCGTCACCCGAACACCGAGCTCCTCCAGGTCGCGCGCGCTGCCGGTCCCGTCGATGACCGTGCAGTCAGGGTCGGAAGACGCGCTCTTGTCGACGAAGAGCATCCGTTTCTGGTGGGCGGGCGAGGTGACGGATACGGCTTCGCCGACGACGAACGTGCCGTCCACCTCGGACATGTTGTTCATCGTCCGGATCATTCCGACTGCGAGCACGGGAAGGGACAGCACGACCAAGGCACCACCGAGGACGAACCACCACTTGCTGGGCCGGCGTCGTACGGTCGGCTGCTGCGAGTCGCTCATCGCTAGGCCGCTAGGCCGACGCTCGCGGGCGGGTCAGATAGAGGACGGTGGTGACCAGCAGGATCAGGCCACCGATGGTGCCCAGGATCATCGGACCCACGATCGAGATCACCAGCCCGGCGGCGAAGCCGAAGCCGAGCGGCGCGCCGACGCGCATCTCGGTGCCGGGGTCGGTCGCCGTACAGGTGATGGTCAGGTCGCCGTCACCGGAGTCGAAGGAGGCGATCCCGCGCCAGTCGCCGCTGCTGTTGCCGACCGTGACCCGACCGGTGACGTCATCGAGGTCGCGCTCGGCGCCGCTGCCGTCGGTGACGGTGCAGGTCGGCTCGGTGGCCGTGCCGTCGGGCATGAACAGCATCCGCTTCTCGTCGGCGGGGGAGGTGACCGAGGCGGGCTGGCCGTCCGCGTCGAAGGTGCCGTCGGTCTTTGACGCGCCCATGATCGTCCAGATCAGGCCGCCGACGAAGACCGCCACGGCGAGCACCAGCAGCGCGCCGCCGACCACGAACCACCACTTGCTGGGACGGCGCTTCTGCGGGGTGGGCGGCGGCGGGTAGCTCATGGCTCTCCTCGGGTACGGCGCGGGCACGGGCGCGATTTCTGGGCCGCTGGCCGAGTCTGGCACAATGTCGCGCTGAGTCCTGCGCATTCGGACCCTCTCACCTGAATGCGCAGCGCCCATCGAGGAACCCCACCCGGACCCCACCTGGCAGCGGGCGCCTCACCACAACAACTTTCGAGGAGACACCACAAACGTGGCCGTCAAGATCCGTTTGAAGCGCCTGGGCAAGATCCGGGTGCCGCAGTACCGCATCGTCGTCGTCGACTCCCGCAAGAAGCGGGACGGCAAGGTGATCGAGGAGATCGGCAAGTACCACCCCAAGGAGGACCCGTCGTACATCGACGTCGTCTCCGACCGGGCGCAGTACTGGCTGGGTGTCGGCGCGCAGCCGACCGAGGCCGTCGAGGTCATCCTCAAGATCACCGGTGACTGGCAGAAGTTCAAGGGCGAGCCGGGCACCGAAGGCACCCTCAAGGTGGCCGAGCCGAAGCGCGACAAGCTCGAGATCTTCAACGAGGCGCTCAAGGAAGCCCACGGCGACGCCAAGGCCTCCGCCACGACGAAGAAGTCTTCCAAGAAGGCCGAGAAGACCGAGGAGGCGCCGGCTGAGGACAAGCCGGCCACCACCGCGAAGGCTTCGAAGAAGAAGGCCGACGATGAGAAGCCGGCCGAGGCTGCCGAGGAGACCCCGGCTGAGGCGCCCGCTGAGGCCGCCGAGGCTGCGACCGAGAGCGCCGAGGCCTGAGCGCGATGCTGGCCGACGCGTTGGAGCACCTGGTCCGCGGGGTCGTCGACAACCCGGACGACGTCACCGTCCGCGACAAGCAGCTGCGCCGCGGGTCGGTCCTCGAGGTCCGGGTGCACCCCGACGACCTCGGCAAGGTCATCGGCCGCGGCGGCCGCACCGCCACCGCGTTCCGCACGGTGATCTCCGCCCTCGCCGGCCGCGGCGGCGCCCGCGTCGACTTCGTCGACGTCGACCGCCGCTGACCCGTCGTACATCCAGTCAGGCGCGCCCCTCGGGGCGCGCCTGACTGCATTTCCGGCGACATCCCGGACAGGGTTAGTGGGCTCTTCCTGACGTTGTGGGGTGTTGCAACGGCCCACAACGTCAGGAATCCCCGGTCGGCCGGGGATTCCACCACGTCTACGCTGACCCCGTGGAGAGCATCGAGGTTGTGATCGGCCGGATAGGGAAGCCGCACGGGATCCGGGGCGAGGTCACCGTCGACGTCCGCACCGACGAGCCGGACCGCCGGTTCGCGGTCGGCTTGACGCTGCGCGCCGCGCCGCCGAAGGGCTCCCACAGCAGTCTCCGTGCCCTCACCGTCAAGGCCACCCGCTGGCACCAGTCGGTGCTGCTGGTCACGTTCGAGGAGCTCGCCGACCGCAATGCCGCCGAGGCCGCCCGCGGGATCGTCCTGCACGCCACCATCAGCGCCGACGAGTCGCCCGAGGATCCGGACGAGTACTACGACCACCAGCTGGTCGGGCTGGCGGCGTACGACGTCAGCGGTGACCACCTCGGTGAGGTCACCGCACTGGTCCACGGCGCGGCCCAGGACCTGCTGACCATCCGCACCCCGGACGGCCGGAACACGCTGGTGCCGTTCGTGGGCGCGCTGGTCCCGGAGGTCGACCTCGATGCGAGGCGGGTGGTGATCGCCGACCGGCCCGGCCTGGTCGCGCCGCACCCCGACGACGTACAGCCCGAGCAGGCCTAGCCATGCGGATCGACATCGTCTCGATCTTCCCCGACTACCTCGCGCCGCTGGAGCTGTCGCTGGCCGGCAAGGCCCGCGCGAAGGGGCTGCTGGAGATCCAGATCCACGACCTGCGCCAGTGGACCCACGACCGTCACCACACCGTCGACGACACGCCGTACGGCGGCGGCGCCGGGATGGTGATGAAGCCGGAGCCGTGGGGCGCGGCGTTCGACGCGTTGGAGATCGAGGGCGCCACGGTCGTGTTCACCACGCCGTCCGGCGAGCCGTTCACCCAGGACCTGGCTCGCGAGCTCAGCACCCGCGAGCGTCTGGTCTTCGCGTGCGGCCGCTACGAAGGCATCGACCAGCGGGTCGTCGAGCACGCACGTACCCGGGCCGAGGTCCGCGAGGTCTCGATCGGCGACTACGTGCTCAACGGGGGAGAGGTGGCCGCGCTCGCGATCACCGAGGCGGTGGTCCGGCTGATCCCGGGCTTCATGGGCAACCCGGAGTCGCTGGCCGAGGAGTCCCACGAGGACGGCCTGCTGGAGTACCCGTCGTACACCAAGCCACCCTCCTGGCGCGGCCTCGACGTGCCGGACGTGCTGACCGGCGGCAACCATGCCGCGATCGCCGCCTGGCGTCATGAGCAGTCGGTACGGCGGACCGCCGAGCGCCGCCCGGACCTGCTCCGGCCGGCGTCGGTCGTCGACCTGGGCGGGCTCGCCGCGCGCATCGAGCCAGCGTCGCCCGGCGACGCCGGCGAGCTGCTGACCCTGCAGCGCGCGTGCTGGATGCAGGAGCAGCTGGCCAACCCGGGAGTGAACGTCCCGGCGCTGCACGAGGACCTCGATGACGTCCGCGCGTGGCTGAAGGAGTGGACGACGTTCGTGGTGCGCGCCGACGGGCGGCTGGTCGGCGCGGTCCGCGGCCGGCGCGAGGGTGCCGACGGGACGACCTGGGATATCGGCCGAATCATGGTCGCCCCGGACCTGCAGGGCCACGGCCTCGGCCGGCTGCTGCTGGAGTACGTCGAGCGCGCGGCGCCGCCGGACGTCACGTCGTACGTGCTGTTCACCGGCGCCGGCAGCGAGCGCAACCAGCGGATGTACAAGAAGGCCGGCTACCGCCTGCGCCGCGACCTCCCGGCCCCGCACGGCGCCGTCGTCCTCACCAAGCGACGCTGACTCAATCCAAGGATTTCGAGACGTTCGCCTGCGTGTGGCAGACTTTCTCCTCGGCCCTGTCGCCACGACTGTCTGGAACCAAAATCCCGGAAGTTGTCGTGCGCACCTGCCACAGGGGGCGCGCCGTACGGCACTCCGACCGGGCCACCGAGACAATTCGATCACTACTCCGCGGCTGACCTGTGGCATTCGCGAGGAGCAGACATGACCAACGTCATTGCCGAGTTCGCCGCTGCCCAGAAGCGCGACGACATCCCGGACTTCCGCGCCGGCGACACCATCAAGGTCCACGTCAAGGTCGTCGAGGGCAGCCGCTCCCGCGTCCAGGTCTTCCAGGGCGTCGTGATCCGGATCCACGGCTCCGGCATCGGCCGCACCTTCACCGTCCGCAAGGTCTCCTTCGGCGTCGGTGTTGAGCGCACCTTCCCGATCAACTCCCCGATCTTCGAGACCATCGAGGTCGTCACCCGCGGTGACGTCCGTCGCGCGAAGCTCTATTACCTGCGCAACCTGCGCGGCAAGGCCGCCAAGATCAAGGAGCGCCGCGAGGCCTGAGTCAGGCCGCGCTCTGTCCGCGACTCCCGTACGCCGCTCGGTGGACGGGAGTCGCGTCATTTCAGGCCGGCAGCATCGGCGTACGACGTGTCCTCAGAGCGCGCTCAGGATCGCCACCTATCGTCTGGCGGGTGAGCAGCCAGCAGGGGGACCAGGGCGATGAGCGCCGTACCAAGAAGCACAAGCTGCCCGTATGGCAGGAGACCATCCTGCTGCTGGGGATCGCGCTGGTGCTGGCGATCGTGATCAAGGCGTTCTTCGTGCAGGCGTTCTACATCCCGTCGGAGTCGATGGAGCCGGGGCTGGTGAAGAACGACCGGATCCTGGTGCAGAAGGTGTCGTACTGGGGCGGCGACGGTCCGTCGCGCGGCGATGTGGTGGTGTTCAAGGACCCGGGTGGCTGGCTGGGCGATGCCGAGGCGGCCGGACCGTCGAACCTGCTGGCGAAGGGTATGGAGAAGATCGGCCTCTACCCGTCCGGCGGTCACCTGGTGAAGCGGGTGATCGGCGTCGAGGGCGACGTCATCGAGTGCTGCGACAAGCAGGGCCGGCTGCTGGTCAACGGCGAGCCGCTCGACGACGAGTCGTTCACCAAGAACGACGCCGAGTGCCAGGGGCCGATGCCCGGCGACTGCAATTGGAAGGTCGGGCCGGTGCCGGACGGCACGCTTTTCGTGATGGGGGACCACCGCGACAACTCCCGCGACTCCTCCGCGCACCTGTCCGACGAGCCGTTCGTGCCGGTCGACCTGGTGGTCGGCAAGGTGCAGACTCTGGTGTGGCCGTTGGGCCGGTTCGACTGGGTCGGAGACGAGGGCTCGTTCGACGACATTCCGGACGCGTCCTGAATGAGGATCCGTCAGGGTCAGTGGTTAGGCTCTGCGGGTGACCACGAACGAGCCCGACTCCGCTACCGCGGCGAGCACTCTCGCCGCTGAGTCGACCAGCGAGTCCAGCTCGACCGGCGGCCGCCGTGCCAAGCCATCCCGGAGGGCCAAGCAGCCCAAGGAGAAGCGCAAGCAGCTGCCGGTGTGGCAGGAGACGATCCTGCTGCTCGGGGTCGCGCTTGTGCTGGCGATCGTGATCAAGGCGTTCTTCGTGCAGGCGTTCTACATCCCGTCGGAGTCGATGGAGCCGGGGCTGATCAAGAACGACCGGATCCTCGTGCAGAAGCCGGCGTACTGGGGGAGCAAAGGTCCGTCGCGCGGTGACGTCGTGGTGTTCAAGGACCCGGGCGGCTGGCTGAACGAGGCCGAGACCGCCGGGCCGACCAGCCTGCTCGCGAAGGCCCTGGAGAGGATTGGCCTCTACCCGTCCGGCGGTCATCTGGTGAAGCGGGTGATCGGCGTCGAGGGCGACACCATCGTGTGCTGCGACAAGCAGGGCCGGATCAAGGTCAACGGGGTCGCGCTCGACGACGAGTCGTTCACCAAGAACCTCAAGGACTGCCAGGGGCCGATGACCGGCTGCAAGTGGAAGGCCGGACCGGTGCCCGAGGGCGAGCTGTTCGTGATGGGCGATCACCGCGACAACTCCGCAGACTCCACCGTCCACCGCTGCCGCAAGGGCGACACCGAGTGCGTCCCCGGCAACGAGTACGTCCCGGTGGATCTCGTGGTCGGCAAGGTGTTCGCACTCGTGTGGCCCAGCAGCCGGTTCAGCTGGGTGAAGCGTCCCGACGCCTTCGAGGACATCCCTGATCCAGCATGAGTGAGTTGCCGCGCGGAGTGACCGTACGCCGCGACGCCGGGCTCTACGGCTACGAGCGGGCGCTGCGGCGGGTCGGCCTGGAACCGATCGCCGGTGTTGACGAGGCCGGCCGGGGAGCCTGCGCCGGGCCGCTCGTCGCCGCGGCAGCGATCCTGCCGCCCGGCAAGGCCGGCGTGGTTCCCGGGCTCGCCGACTCCAAGCTGCTCACCGAGAAGGCTCGCGAGCGCTGCTACACCCAGGTGGTACGGCGGGCGCTCGCGTGGTCGGTGGTGGTGATCGAGTCTGAGGAGTGCGACCGGCTCGGGATGCACGTCGCGAACGTCGAAGCGCTGCGGCGGGCGCTGGCGCGGCTCGACGTACGGCCGTCGTACGTGCTGACCGACGGGTTCCCGGTCGACGGGCTGGAGGTGCCCGGGCTGGCGATCTGGAAGGGCGACCGGGTGGCCGCCTGCATCGCGGCGGCATCGGTGCTGGCGAAGGTGACCCGGGACCGGATCATGTGCGAGCTGGACCGCGAGTGGCCGGCCTACGACTTCAAGACCCACAAGGGCTACATCACCGACGTACACGCCGAGGCGCTGACAGCGCACGGCCCGTCGCCGGTGCACCGGATGAGGTTCGTCAACGTCCGGCGGGCCGCCGGGCTGGAGCCACCCGAGTCGGGGCAGAATACGGAGGACACGTTCACCCTGGAGGAGTGCCGATGAGCGCCGAGGATCTCGAGAAGTACGAGACCGAGATGGAGCTCAACCTCTACCGCGAGTACCGCGACGTCGTGCGGATCTTCAAGTACGTCGTGGAGACCGACCGGCGCTTCTACCTCTGCAACCAGGTGGACGTGAAGGCGCGCACCGAGGCGGGCGACGTCTTCTTCGAGGTCTCGATGAGCGACGCCTGGGTGTGGGACATGTACCGCCCCGCCCGCTTCGCCAAGAACGTCAAGGTGCTGACCTTCAAGGACGTCAACGTCGAGGAGCTCGCTCCCTCCGACATCGACCCGCCCAAGCCGTAGCCAATCGCGGTGGTCGAGTAGGTCGCGCAGCGACCGTATCGAGACCACCAACGGCCCACTTTGGCCGTCTTCCTGTCCACAGGCCGTCCTCTCCACAGGCATGCACGCGCTGACGCCCTACTGTCCCCGCCGCCCGCGACGCTCGTCGCAGGAGGTCAGACATGACGACAAGGACACAGGGCCTGGGTGCGTACGGCGAGTCGCTCGCCGCGCGCCACCTGGTGGCGCAGGGGATGGTGGTGCTCGACCGCAACTGGCGGTGCGAGCAGGGTGAGATCGATCTGGTGCTGCGCGACGGCGACGTGCTGGTGATCTGTGAGGTGAAGACCCGCTCGTCGACGGCGTACGGCGAGCCGCTGGCGACGGTGACCGAGGCCAAGGCAGAGCGGCTGCGCCGGCTCGCGGTCTGCTGGCTGAGGGACCATCCGGTGCACCCGCCCGACGTACGTTTCGACCTGGTCGGGGTGCTCCGGCCGCCCAGCGGCGCGGCGACCGTCGAGCATGTGCGGGGAGTCTGCTGATGGCGGTCGCGACCGCGCGCACCGTGTCGCTGCAGGGTGCCGTGGGCCACGTCGTCGACGTTCAGGTCGACGTCTCGCAGGGAATCGTCGCGATGGTCCTGGTCGGGCGGCCGGACGCGTCGATCAACGAGGGCCGAGACCGTTGCCGGACCGCCATCGCCAACAGCGGCTACGAATGGCCGTCCACCCGCCGGGTGACGATCCTGCTCTCGCCGGCGGACCTGCCGAAGCGCGGGCCGCACTTCGACCTGGCGATGGCGGTGGGCGTGGTCGCGGCGACGACCGAGGGCTTCCCGGTCGAGTCGCTGGAGCGGACGGTGCTGATCGGCGAGCTGACCCTCGACGGCCGGCTCCGGCCGGTGCCCGGCGTGCTGCCGATGACGATGGCCGCGGCCGCCCGGGGCATCGACCGGGTGTTCGTGCCGGAGCCGCAGCTGCCGGAGGCGGCGATGGTCCCGGGGATGTCGGTGTTCGGGATGCGCTCGCTCGCCCAGGTGGTGGCCGAGCTGTGCGGCAACGAGGTGCCGGACGCGCCGCCCGTCGAGCCGCTGTCGGGCAGCCCGCTGCTGTCCTGGCGTGGCGAGGAGCGGCTCACCGACCTCGACCTGGCCGACATCGACGGGATGGAGGACGCCCGGTTCGCGTTGGAGGTGTCGGCGGCCGGCGGCCATCACCTCATGTTGAGCGGGCCGAAGGGCGCCGGCAAGACGACGCTCGCGGAGCGGCTGCCCGGGATCCTTCCCGACCTCACGCTGGAGGAGTCGCTCGAGCTGACCGCCATCCATTCGCTGGCCGGCGTTCTCGACCCAGGCTCCGGCCTGATCACCAGGCCTCCGTTCGTGGCGCCCCACCACAACGCCTCGCGCAACAGCATCCTCGGCGGCGGTTCGGGAAGGGTGCGGCCCGGCGAGGTCAGCCGGGCGCACTGTGGAGTCCTGTTCCTGGACGAGTTCGGGCTGTTCGCCACCGACATCATCGAGGGCCTGCGTCAGCCCCTGGAGAACGGCGAGGTGACGATCGCCCGCGGCGACGAGACCGCGACGTACCCGACGCGCGGGATGTTCGTCGTCGCCTCGAACCCGTGCCCGTGCGGCGACTACCACCCGATGCAGCGTGACAACAACTGCACGTGCCGGGAGGTGCAGCGCCGCGAGTACCGCGCGAAGCTCAGCGGCCCGATCGTCGACCGAATCGACATCACCCGCAACGTCACTCCGGTCCGCCAGGGTGGGCGCGGACGCGACCCGCTGGGCAACGAGCCGTCCGCGCCGGTCCGGGAGCGTGTGATGGCCGCCCGTGAACGCCAGGCGCAGCGGTACGTCGATCGCTCGTGGCGGCTCAACTCCCAGGCGCCGGGGCCGGCGCTGCGCCAGGACTGGCCGCTGACCGACGACGCCCAGCAGCTGGTCGACGACCACCTGCTGAGCGGGGCGCTCACCCGGCGCGGAGCCACGCGCGTGCACCGCCTGGCCTGGACGGTCGCGGACCTCGCGGGCCGCAACCAGCCCGGTCGCGGGGACGCCCGGACCGCGCTCGATCTGCGCCTCGGCAAGCCACTGCTGGTCTCCGCGATGCAGAGGAGGGCCGGATGAGCACCGACCCGGCAGCGGTTGCCTCGTCGGCCCCGTCAGCCCCGTCGGCAGGCCCGGAGCCTCCTCCGGGCCTCGAGCGCGACAGGCTGGCCCGGGTCGCCCTGTGCCGGCTCGCCGAACCCGGTGACCCGCGGATGGCGGGCCTGGTCGCCGAGCTCGGCGCGGTACGGGTGCACGACCATCTCGCCGGGGAACAGGACGTCGACGGCGTTCTCAAGGACGTCGCCAGCCGGCTCCGCGGGTTGGACCCGGTGCGCGAGCTGGAGCAGGCAGCCCGACTCGGCATTCGCTTCGTCGTCCCGGGCGATGCGGAGTGGCCGATCCAGCTCGGCGACCTCGACCGCGCCGAGCCGCTGCAGCAGCGCGGCGGAGTTCCGCTCGGGCTGTGGGCCAAAGGCCCGCTCCGCCTCGACACGTTCGCCGAGTCCGTGAGCGTCGTCGGCTCGCGCTCGTCGACGTCCTACGGCACCGACATCGCGCGAGACCTGGCCGCCGGCATCGCGAACGCGGACGTCGGCGTCGTCTCGGGTGCCGCCTTCGGCATCGACCAGGCCGCCCACCGCGGGGCGCTCGCCGTCCGCGGGCCCACGGCTGCGGTGCTCGCCTGTGGCGTCGACCGGGCCTACCCCAAGGCCCACAAACCCCTGCTCGACTACATCGCTGAGGTCGGCGTGGTCATCTCCGAGCTCGCGCCGGGGTGCGCTCCGATGCGGATGCGGTTCCTCAGCCGCAACCGGATCATCGCCGCCATGTCGAAGGGCACGGTCGTGGTGGAGGCGGCGATCCGGAGTGGAGCACTCAACACCGCCAACTGGGCGGAGCGGCTGAGCCGCCCGGTGATGGGCGTGCCCGGCCCGGTCACCAGCGCCCCGTCCCAGGGTGTCCATCAGCTCATCCGCGCGGGGTCAGCGATGTTGGTGACCTCCGCGGTGGAGGTGCTGGAGGTCGTCGGGGTAGCAGGGGCTCACCTGCTCGAGGACCCTCGGGCCGACACCCGGCCCCGGGATCGGCTGCGCGAACGCGAGCAGCAGGTCCTCGACGCCGTCCCGGCGGCCCGGCCCGCCGCCGTCGACTCGATCGCCCGGACCGCCGGCATCGGACTGGTCGAGGTGCGCTCCGTGCTCGGCCGCCTGCAGCAGGTCGGTCTGGTTGTCAGCACCGACACGGGTTGGGTGCTGGGCGAGGAGGCGCGGACCTGATGGCGGCGTCGTACACGCGCCACATGTCAGACTGCCGGGATGCGGAGGACGGGGGTCGGTGTGGTGGTGACCTGCATCGTCATTCTCGTGGGCGTGGCCGCCGGGATCTTCGCGTTGCGCGGGGCGGCGGACGAGAAGGGCTACGCGGAGCCGTGGACGCCGCCGCGGGGTGCGCTCTTCGGGTACCCGGTGGCGGAGCCGTCCGGCCACGCGATCGTCCGGGCACTGATCGGCAACATCGAGCACACGCCGCCCGGCGAGACGATCAGGATCGTGGGCTACTCGTTCACACTCCGCGACGTTGCCGAGGCCCTGGTCGCCGCTCACGACCGCGGCGTGCGGGTGCAGGTCGTGCTCAATGGTCACTCCAGGCAGTTCCGCGCGGTCGAGCTCCTCCTCCGTGAGCTCGGTTCTGACGCCAGCATGCGGTCGTTCCTGGTCCTGACCGGCAACTCGGCACGAGGCGCGGACGGTCGCGGCGTCACCCACCAGAAGTCCTGGTCGTTCTCGCGTACCGGCGACGCCAGGTACGTCGTCATGGCCGGCTCGATGAACCTCACCTACCTGTCGACCGGGCAGTACACCGACGTGTACTCCTACGTCGGCCGCCGCGACGTGTGGCGCGCCTTCGACGCCGTGTTCCGCCGGCAGGTGCGCGACGAGCCGATGGCGAGTCCGGCGATGACCCGCCGTCTCGGCCGCGACCGGGCGTACTTCTTCCCGGGCTTCAGTCCCGCGGAGGAGCCGATCTACCGGACGCTGCGTGGGCTACCCGACCGGGGCACGACGATCCGCGTCGTCATGCACGCCTGGCACTCCGAACGCGGACACCGACTGGCGTCGTTGCTCGCGAGCAAGGCGCGGGCCGGTGCTCGGGTGGAGGTGGTCGAGGGGCTGCACGTTGGTGGCGGCGTCCGGGCCCAGCTGCTCGCGGGTGGCGTGCGCCTGCACCCAGGGGTCTTCAAGAACGGCGACCACATCCACAACAAGCTGATGCTGGCCGACTACGTCCGCGACGGGCGCCGGCATCGGCTGGTGTCGACGGGCTCGGACAACTGGGGTCAGCTGTCGCTCTCCAACGACGACCTGGTGCTGATGCTCGACGCCGGTCCGAAGCGCTACCGCCAGTACGTCGCGTTCTACGAGCGGCTGCGAGCGCGCGCCGACACCGAGTAGGCCGCTCGGCTTCCTAGACTCGATCCATGGCCGAGGGCAACGAGTCGACGTCCGCAGGTCCGCCGGACGCGGAGTCGCCTGGGCTGCCGGAGGCGATGGTGGCCGTGCTGGGGGAGTACGAGCGCCACCTGTCCGCGGAGCGCGACCTGACTCCACATACGGTGCGGGCCTACATCGGGGACGTCGCCTCGATGCTCGACCACGCGGCCCGGCTCGGGCACGCCGACGTGACCCGGCTCGAGCTGCGCACCCTGCGCAGCTGGCTGGCCAAGCAGCAGACCACCGGCAAGGCGCGGACCACGATGTCGCGGCGGGCCACGGCTGCGCGGGTCTTCACCGCCTGGCTGGTGCGGACCGGCCGCGCAGAGACGGACGCCGGCGCACTGCTCGGCTCTCCGAAGCTGCACAAGACGCTCCCTCCGGTCCTCCGCGCCGACGAGGCGCGGTCGCTCGTGGAGGCGGCGGCCGCCTTGGCGGAGGACGGCAGCGCGGTCGGCGTACGCGACGTCGCGATCCTCGAGCTGCTCTACGCGACCGGCATCCGTGTCGGCGAGCTCTGCGGCCTCGACGTCGACGACGTGGATCGGGAGCGCAACGTCGTCCGCGTCCTCGGCAAGGGCCGCAAGGAGCGGTCGGTGCCGTTCGGTCAGCCTGCGGCTCAGGCCCTGACCCGCTGGCTGCGAGTCGGTCGGCCGCCGCTGGTCGTGGAGGGCGCGGGAGCCGCGCTCTTCCTCGGCGCGCGGGGGCGGCGGATCGACCAGCGTGCGGTCCGGTCGATGGTGCACCGGCGGATCGCGGACGTCCCCGGCGCTCCCGACATCGGTCCGCACGGGCTCCGGCACACCGCCGCCACTCACCTGCTCGAGGGCGGTGCGGACCTGCGTACCGTCCAGGAGCTTCTCGGCCACGCCTCGCTCGCGACCACGCAGCTCTACACCCATGTCACCTCCGACCGGCTTCGTCGCGCCTATCAGCAGGCGCATCCCCGAGCCTGACCGGCCACGGCCACCACGACGGCGGGTCCGGTCCGGTGATCGTCGCCGGACAGGCTGAGCCGCAGGTGTCGAGACGGCGCCAGTTTCCTCCCGATACGGGGAGTCGATCGGAAACTGGCGCCGACCCGACCCCTGGGCCACCCAGGAACGGCAGCAGCCGGACCGGACCGGCGCCGACCAGGTCGAGCGGATCGAGGTAGACCTCGCCCCGCAGCCAGCCCCAGTGCAGGCAGACCGACGGGAAGCAGTGGGAGCCCGGGCGCTCCAGCCGGCCTAGCTGGTCACCGGCGACCACTTGGTCACCGACCGACACCGCCGCGGCGACCGGCTCGTAGGTGGTCCGGGTGTCGCCGTGGCTGACCACGACGACGCCGCGGCCCGCGAGCCGGCCGGCGTAGCTGACCGTCCCGGCCAGCGCCGAGCGGACAGGCTGCCCGACCGCGCCGACGAGGTCGACACCACGATGTCCGGAGCCCCACGGCACGTCCGGCGGGTCGAAGCCGCGCGCGACCTCGGGAACCGGGTCGAGCGGCCAGACGCCGTCGCGGGGGACGGTGTCGTCGGACGCGGCCGGCCGCGACGGACAGAGAAACAGCAGCGCGGCGAGGGCCAGGAGCGGGAACACGGAAGGACGCATGGGAGAAGCGTGCTGTGAGGTGCCGACGGTTGGGGGAGGGGACGGTCGGGCCTGTGGAGAAATCGAGGGGTTGAAATCTGTGGACGGTTAGTGGGCGGCGGGTCCGAGTGGTGCCGTACGCCGCTGTCGGGATTGGCGAGAAGCGGAGAGCGTGGACTACTCTGACCCGTGCAAACCCCTCGGGGTTTGACTTCGCACGCTCGCAGACCGCGACGAGGCTCCTGGGCCTCGATCACCCGTGGGCGACGATCCTCAGTTCCGTCACAGCCACCCAGCTCCGTCTGGGAGCCGGACGGGTCGGATCGCGCGCGGCGTCAGGGCAGTCGGCACCCGCCGGCTGTGGCAACTGAAAACAACAGGAGAAGGTGCTCCGGTTCGCCCTGACTGAAGGGTGAGCGTCAACGGTGTGCCCTCCACACACAGGAGAGAACCACCATGGCAGTCGTGACTATGCGCCAGCTCCTCGAGAGCGGCGTCCACTTCGGACACCAGACCCGACGCTGGAACCCGAAGATGAAGCGCTTCATCATGACCGAGCGCAACGGCATCTACATCATCGACCTGCAGCAGTCGCTGGCCTACATCGACCGCTCGTTCGCGTTCATCAAGGAGACCGTCGCCAAGGGCGGCACCGTGATGTTCGTCGGCACCAAGAAGCAGGCCCAGGAGGCGATCGCCGAGCAGGCGACCCGCGTCGGCATGCCCTACGTCAACCAGCGCTGGCTGGGCGGCATGCTCACCAACTTCCAGACCGTGCACCAGCGGATCAACCGCCTCAAGGAGCTCGACGAGGTCGACTTCGACAACGTCGCCGGCTCGGGTCGCACCAAGAAGGAGCTCCTGCAGATGAAGCGGGAGCGCGACAAGCTGGACAAGACCCTCGGCGGTATCCGCGAGATGACCCGCACGCCTGCGGCCGTGTGGATCGTGGACACCAAGAAGGAGCACCTCGCCGTCGAGGAGGCCCGCAAGCTGCGGATCCCGATCATCGGCATCCTCGACACCAACTGCGACCCCGACGAGGTCGACTACCCGATCCCGGGCAACGACGACGCCATCCGCGCGGTCGGCCTGCTCACCCGAGTGATCGCCGACGCCGTCGCCGAGGGCCTGATCGCCCGCTCCGGTGCCAAGACCGACAGCACGGAGCCCGGTGCCGCCGAGCCGCTGGCCGACTGGGAGCGCGAGCTTCTGGAGACCCCGGCCGAGGCCCCGGCTGCCCCGGCTGCTCCCGTCGAGGCGGAGGCCGCGGCTGCCGCTCCGGCCGAGGCGCCCGCTCCGGTCGCCGTCGCCGAGGTTCCGGCCGAGACGACCGAGGCGCCCGCCGCCGAGGCTGCGACCGAGGCTGCGACCGAGGCTGCGACCGAGGCTGCGACCGAGGCTGCGACCGAGGCTGCGACCGAGGCTGCGACCGAGGCTGCGACCGAGGCTGCGACCGAGGCTGCGACCGAGGCTGCGACCGAGGCTGCGACCGAGACCGCCGAAGCACCCGCGGAGGCTCCGTACGGCGCCGACTCGGCCGCCCCGCTCGAGGACGGCTCGGCTCCCGAGGGCTTCGAGATCAAGGGCAACGCGGACTCGATGAAGTTCCACGCGCCGACTAGCCCGTGGTACTCGCGGACCAAGGCCGAGGTGTGGTTCCGCACCGCCGAGGCTGCCGAGGCCGCTGGCTTCGTCAACGCCGAGCACAAGGACTGACCAAGTCCCCGGACGTCATCCGAGCCGTGCCCAATAACGACCGGCTCGGATGACGCCCGCCACACGACGTACCCACACTTCGAGGAAGAAGGAACATGGCTAACTTCTCCGCTGCCGACGTGAAGAAGCTCCGCGAGCTCACCAGCGCCGGCATGATGGACTGCAAGAAGGCGCTCGACGAGACCGACGGCGACTTCGACAAGGCGGTTGAGCTGCTGCGTGTGAAGGGTGCCGCCAAGGCGGCCAAGCGCGGCGCCGAGCGCGAGGCGTCGGCTGGCCTGGTTGCCGCCGCCGGTGGTGCGCTCATCGAGCTGAAGTCGGAGACCGACTTCGTGGCCAAGAACGACGACTTCATCGCCGCTGCGCAGAAGATCGCCGAGGCCGTCGACGCCGCGAAGGCGACCGACACCGAGGCCGCCAAGGCGGTCGCGCTCGACGACAGCACCGTCGGCCAGGTCGTCGAGACCCTGGCGATCACGATCGGCGAGAAGATCGAGCTCGGTCAGGTCGCCTACTTCGAGGGCCCGACCACCGTGTACCTGCACAAGCGTGCGGCCGACCTGCCGCCGGCCGTCGGCGTCCTGATCGCGTACGACGGCGATGAGGCTGCCGCGCGGGGTGCCGCGATGCAGGTCGCCGCGCTCAAGGCGCAGTACCTCACCCGCGACGAGGTCCCTGCGGACATCGTCGCGGCGGAGAAGGACGTGCTCACCAAGAAGACCCTCGAGGAGGGCAAGCCCGAGGCCGCGGTCGCCAAGATCGTCGAGGGCCGTCTGGGTGGCTTCTTCAAGGAGGTCGTGCTGCTCGAGCAGGAGTCGGTGAGCGAGAGCAAGAAGACCGTCAAGGCCGTTCTCGAGGCCGCGGGCACCACGGTCAAGCAGTTCGCGCGCTTCGAGGTCGGCGCCTGAGCACGAAGCAGTAGGGTTTGCCGAGGTTCGCTCGGAGCCGCAAGACCTTGAGGAGGCCGGTCCATGATCACGACGTCACGTGATCGCGGGGCCGGCCTCCTCGCATGTGCCGTCAGCCGTACGAAGGGAAGTTCGTGACCGCCTACAACCGTGTCCTGCTCAAGCTGTCCGGCGAGGTGTTCGGCGGTGGCAAGGTGGGCGTCGACCCCGACGTCGTCCACAAGATCGCCGACGAGATCGCTGCGGTCGCGGAGGCCGGGGTGCAGGTCGCGGTGGTCACCGGTGGCGGCAACTTCTTCCGGGGCGCCGAGCTGCAGCAGCGCGGCATGGACCGGGTGCGCGCCGACTACATGGGCATGCTCGGGATCGTGATGAACTGCCTGGCGCTGCAGGACTTCCTGGAGAAGCGCGGCATCGACACCAGGGTCCAGACCGCGATCACGATGGGCCAGGTCGCCGAGCCCTACATCCCGCGGCGCGCGATCCGGCACATGGAGAAGGGCCGGGTCGTGATCTTCGGCGCCGGCATGGGCATGCCGTTCTTCTCGACCGACACCGTCGCGGTGCAGCGGGCGCTGGAGAGCAAGTGCGACGTCGTACTCGTGGCCAAGAGCGGGGTCGACGGGGTCTACTCCGCCGACCCGCACAAGGACCCGACCGCGACCAAGTTCGACCACCTCACCTACGACGAGGCGATCAGCCGGGGTCTGCGGATCATGGACCAGACCGCGTTCGCCCTCTGCGGTGAGAACAAGCTCCCGATGGTGGTGTTCGGTATGGAGCCCGAGGGCAACATCCTGCGCGTCGTCCAGGGTGAGAAGATTGGCACGCTGGTCAGCGCCCAAAACTAGGCGCCGACCGGACCGAAATACATTCGAACAGGAGTAGCCGTGATCAACGAGGTCCTCAACGAGGCCGACGAGAAGATGGACAAGTCGGTGGAGGCGACGCGCGAGGAGTTCGCGGCCATCCGCGCCGGGCGAGCCCACCCGAGCATGTTCAGCAAGATCACCGCCGACTACTACGGCACCCCGACCCCGCTGCAGCAGCTGGCGTCGTTCACCGCGCCCGAGGCGCGGGTCATCCTGATCTCGCCGTACGACCAGGGCGCGATGGCCGCGATCGAGAAGGCGATCCGCGACTCCGACCTCGGCGTCAACCCGGCCAACGACGGCAAGGTGCTGCGCTGCGTGTTCCCGGAGCTGACCGAGGAGCGCCGCAAGGAGTACATCAAGGTCGCCAAGGCGAAGGCCGAGGACGGCCGGATCTCGGTCCGCAACGTACGCCGTACCGCCAAGCAGGCCCTCGAGAAGCTCGGATCAGACGGCGAGGCCGGCAAGGACGACGTCACCGGCGCGGAGAAGCGGCTCGACGCCTCCACCAAGAAGCACACCGACGCCATCGACGACATGCTGAAGAACAAGGAAGCCGAGCTGCTGGAGGTCTGAGGACCTCACCCAGCACCTACCCCATGACGAACACCACTCCGCCGGCAGCGCCCCAGAAGGACCCTGGCAAAGACCACGGCCGCGCCGGCCGCAACGTCCCGATCTCGATCGCGTCCGGGGTGGTGCTGCTGGCCGTGATCGGCGCGTCGCTCTACTTCTGGAAGCCGGCCTTCATCGCCGTCGTCCTCCTCGCTCTGCTGATCGCGGTCTGGGAGTTCGAGCAGGGCTTCAAGCAGAAGGGCATCGACCTACCGCGCGAGCCGATCCAGGTCGGCGGGATGGCGATGATCCTGGTGGCATTCGTCTGGGGCACCCCGGCGCTGGTCACCGCGACCGCGATGACCGCCCTGGTGAGCATGCTCTGGATCCTCAGACGCGGTGTGGACGGCTACGTCCGCGACGCCAGCGCGTCGATCTTCACACTGGTCTATCTGCCGTTCCTGGCGTCGTTCGTGGCGCTGATGCTGGCCGAGGACGGCCGTCCGGGCTGGGCCGAGAGCGGCGGGCACTTCGACTACGGCTCGCTCGGCGTGATCACCTTCATCCTGGTCACGATCGCCTCCGACATCGGTGGCTTCTGCGCCGGCGTGCTGTTCGGCAAGCACCCGATGGCGCCGGTGATCAGCCCGAAGAAGTCCTGGGAGGGCTTCGCCGGCTCCACGCTGGCCTGCGTGGCCGTCGGCTGGGCGACGGTGCACTACCTGCTCGAAGGCGACTGGTGGGTCGGCGTGGTGCTCGGCCTGATCGCGGTCGTGATGGCCACCCTCGGCGACCTGTGCGAGTCCGTCATCAAGCGCGACCTCGGGATCAAGGACATGTCGCAGATCATTCCCGGCCACGGTGGCCTGATGGACCGCCTGGACTCGCTGCTGGCGACCATCGCCCCGACCTGGCTGCTTCTGCACTACCTCGTCTTCTGACGCGGCCCGGGTCCTGATGCGGTACGACGAGCCCTCCGGCGCAACGCTCGCGCGCCAGCGTGGGCCGCTCGCGTTCGGCTTCATGTGCGGCCCGGCCGCGGTGGCGCTCTGCTACTTCGTCGGCATGCGGCTCGACCTGATGCGCACCAACTCCGGGCTGGTCGGTGCCGTCGTGGTGCCGTTCGTGCTGCTGGTGCCGTTCCTGGTGTGGCCGCGCACCCGACGCCCGGCCCTGCTCTTCGGCGCGGGCGCACTGCTCGGCGTCGTACTCACCGTGGCGTTCGTGGTCGGCCTGATCAGCCTGCTGGCCTTCCTGCTGTCCGATCCCGCGTGACCCGGGCGGGCGGGTCCGCGACTTCACCCTTGACCCCCGGTAGCCTGCTGAGGGTGAACGACAGTGAGGTGGCCGAGTCCGACGAGGAGTACGACGTCGTGCCCGACCACCGGGTGCGCGACGCGGCACTCGGCTTCTTCGCCGGCGCCAGCTCGGCGATCCTGGTCCCCGGCATCTGGAGCACGATCGTCGCCGCGCTCTTCGACACCGACACCGCGACCAAGGCGTTCTGGGCGGTGCTGTTGTTCCTGCTGGTGCCGGCGTACCTGATCTACCGCGAGCCGAGCCGGCGGTTCGGCTGGTCGATGCTGCTGGGCATCACGGTCACGATCGTGGCGGTCGTGGTCGCGGTCGTGATCTTCCTGATGGTGCTGACCGCCGGCGAGAATGTCTGACCTTCCGGCTCGGGGTGGGATGATCGGGGCCTGATGTCCGACGCCTCCACGCCCCCGACCGCCCCGTCCGGCGCCACCGCGCTCCCGCTCGTCTTCGACGAGCCGCGCGGACGCCGCAAGCCTCCGCGCCATCTCGCCGACCTGACCGAGGCCGAGCGCAAGGATCTGCTCACCGAGCTCGGTCTGCAGGGCTTCCGCGCCAAGCAGCTGTCCAACCACTACTTCGCGCGGCTGGTCGACGACCCCGACGAGATGACCGACCTGCCCGCGGCCCAGCGCGCCGAGCTGGTCGCGGCACTGCTGCCACCGCTGATGACGCCGCTGCGGACGATGGAGGCCGACAAGGGCACCACCCGCAAGACCCTGTGGCGGCTGTTCGACGGCGCGCTGGTCGAGTCGGTGCTGATGCGCTACCCGGACCGGGTCACGATGTGTGTCTCCAGCCAGGCCGGCTGCGGGATGGCGTGCCCGTTCTGCGCCACCGGCCAAGGCGGGCTGCAGCGCAACATGTCCACCGCCGAGATCGTCGAGCAGGTCGTGGCCGGTGCCCGGTCCCTGGCCCGCGACGAGGTCCCGGGTGGACCGGCCCGGGTCTCGAACGTGGTCTTCATGGGGATGGGCGAGCCGCTCGCCAACTACAAGGCCGTGATCGGCGCCGTACGCCGGCTCACCGACCCGTCACCCGCGGGCCTCGGTATGTCCGCGCGCGGGGTGACTGTTTCCACTGTTGGCCTGGTGCCGCGGATCAGGCAGCTCACCGACGAGGGCATCCCGGTCACGCTCGCGCTCTCCCTACACGCGCCGGACGACGAGCTGCGCAACGAGCTGGTGCCGATCAACACCCGGTTCTCGGTTGCGGAGACCGTCGATGCCGCCTGGGACTATGCCCGGGTCACCAAGCGCCGGGTCTCGATCGAGTACGCCATGATGCGCGGCATCAACGACCAGGCGTGGCGCGCCGACCTGCTGGGCGACGTACTCAACGGGTACGGCGACTGGGGCTGGGTGCACGTCAACCTGATCCCGCTCAACCCGACGCCGGGGTCGAAGTGGACCGCGTCGGACCCGAAGGACGAGCGCGAGTTCGTACGCCGGCTGGAGGCCAAGGGCATCCCGACCACCGTGCGCGACACCCGAGGCCGCGAGATCGACGGCGCCTGCGGCCAGCTGGCCGCGACCGAGAGCTGACCGGCCGCACGCAGCCGATCAGCGGCGCGGCAGCACCTTCGTCGTACCCGCTGTCTTGACGCCTCCGCGCGCGATCACCGTCCAGCGTGCGGTGCCCGGCGGGAGCTTGCGGAAGACCACGGTCACCGGCATCCGGCCGACCTTGGTGATCGTCCGCCAGACGGGCTTGCCGGTCTTCGCCGGCACCAGCCGGACGGTGACAGGGGTGGGCCGGGTCACCGAGACCTTCAGCGTCAGCGTGGTCCGGCCCGCCGCCGCCTTGGCCCGGATCCGCAGCGGACTGACCGGCGGCTTCGGCTTCGTGGTCGGCGTGGTGGTCGTCGCCGACGCGGTGGGGGACGGCGAGGTGGTCGGCGTCTGGCTCGCGGTCGGCGTGGAGTTGGCGTTCTTGGCCTGGTCACCGTCGTCGTCGCGCACCAGGGTCAGCACCCAGGTGAGCAGACCGACCACGAGCGCCACGGCGATGACGGTGCCCACCACGGCCCATGCCGTGCCGCCGTTCGACCGCCCGGCCGGTCGCCCGGCCACGGCCTGACTCGACCCGCGAGCACTGGGCGGGGCGGTGCTGAACCTGAGGTCTTCGTCGCGGCCGAGGGGCTCGACGTCGCTGGTTGCACCGTTCGGGTGCACGAGGAGGCGGTGGCTCGCGCCGCCGTGAATCACGATGGTCGGCACCGGTCGCTGCATGACCCGCGCGAAGCGGAGCGCGACCGCGCGTACGCCGACTCCGATGAGGTCGCCGGTGCCGTCGTGCTCCACCGGCTGAGCGTTGACAGTCACCCGCTGCCCGACGATATGAACGACCACCACGGGCTCGGTTGGGTCCTGCGAGTTCTCCATCCGCGCTTCGCTTCTCCTCCCACGAAGGTCGCGGCGCACGCCGCGGGGCCCCAGGCTACGGCTAGATACCGGAAAGCGCTCATTCCGAATTATTCGGCATGCCCAAACACCGCCCAACCAGCGTGTGAACAGGGCCCTCGTCCCGACGTACGCGGTTCATGTGGAGTCCATGTCGACCTCCGGGTGCGTTTCGGTCTGCTCCCTACCGTCCGAAGCGGATGATGCACCACTCCGAGAGGAACAAGATGCGAATCCGAAGGTCCAGAGTCGAACGACACAGGGCTCCGATGCGGAACCTGGTCCACCTTCGGCCCGCGACAGTCGCGGGGCAGCCCCCGCGGTTGCGGGTGCTGGTGGTCTCCGAGTCGTTCCTTCCCCAGATCAACGGCGTGACCAACTCGGTACGCCGCGTGCTAGAGCACCTGGCGGCGGAGGGCCACGAGGCCGAGCTGGTCGCGCCGACCGGCCCCGCGACGTACGCCGGGTTCCCGGTCACCATCGCTAACGGCACCAGTCTCCCGTTCTACAAGGACTTCCGGATCGGCCTGGAGACCCGCAGCCGGCTGCGCCGGGTGATGCTGCGCTTCCAGCCCGACGTGGTCCACATCGCCTCGCCGGCGACGCTCGGCTACCAGGCCGCCAAGGCGGCTCGCGACCTCGGGATCCCGACCGTCGCGATCTACCAGACCGACCTGGTCGGCTTCGCGGAGCGCTACGAGATCCCCGGTGGGATCCGGGCGATGGGCTACCTGACCCGCAAGATCCACGTCGCCGTCGACCGCACCCTCGCACCGTCCACCGCGAGCCTGACCCAGCTCGAGGAGATGGAGATCCCCGGGCTTGCGCGCTGGCCGCGCGGTGTCGACCTCGAGCTGTTCGGCCCCTCCCGCCGCTCCGAGACGTTGCGCGCCGAACTGGCGCCCAACGGCGAGAAGCTGGTCGGCTACATCGGGCGGCTCGCGCCGGAGAAGGAGCTGGAGCTGCTGGCGCACGCAGCCGAGCTGCCGGACGTGCGGATGGTGATCGTCGGCGGCGGCCCCGAGGAGGAGCGGCTGCGCGGGATCCTGCCGAACGCCGCGTTCCTGGGCGTGCTGCACGGCGAGGAGCTCGCCGCGGCGTACGCCTCGCTGGACGTGTTCGTGCACACCGGCCGGCACGAGACCTACTGCCAGGCCGCGCAGGAGGCACTCGCCAGCGGCGTCCCGGTCGTCGCGCCGCGCGCCGGCGGCCCGATCGACGTGGTCGACGAGGGCGCGGGCTTCCTCTACGAGCCGGGCAGCGGGCCTGCGCTGGCGTCGTACGTCGCCCGCCTGGTCGAGGACCAGGGCCTGCGCTTCCGGATGGCCCTCACGGCCCGGCGCAGCGTCGACGGACGGTCCTGGGCCGCGGTCAACGCCGCCCTGGTCCGTCACTACCGAGAAGTCCTGGCCGCCCACCGCGGTGACCAGGCAGGCGCTTCCAGGAGGATCGCGTGACCGCACGGATCTCAGTCATCGGCACCGGGTACCTCGGCGCCACCCACGCCGCCGGGATGGCCGAGCTCGGCTTCGAGGTGATCGGTGTCGACACCGATGCCGCCAAGATCCGCTCGCTCTCGGCGGGGACGGTGCCGTTCTACGAGCCCGGGCTGCCCGAGCTGCTGTCCAAGCACGTCGCGGCCGGCGCGCTGCGGTTCTCGACCTCGATCGAGGAGGCCGCGGAGTTCGCCGACGTCCACTTCGTGTGCGTCGGTACGCCGCAGACCCCGGGCGGCGCGGCCGACCTGAGCTACCTGCACGCCGTGATCGACGCGCTGGTTCCGCGGCTGACCCGCAACTGCCTGATCGTCGGCAAGTCGACGGTGCCGGTCGGCACCGCGGAGGCGCTGGCCACCCGGATCGAGGCGCTCACGCCGGCCGGGGTCACCGTCGAGCTGGCCTGGAACCCCGAGTTCCTGCGCGAGGGGCACGCGGTCTTCGACACCCTGCACCCCAACCGGCTGGTCTTCGGCGTCACCACGCCGGGTGCCGAGTGGGAGCTGCGCCAGGTCTACGCCACGCCGATCGCTGAGGGCGCTCCTGTCGTGGTCACCAACCTGCCGACGGCGGAGCTGGTGAAGGTTTCGGCCAACGCGTTCCTCGCGACCAAGATCTCGTTCATCAATGCGATGGCCGAGCTGTGCTCGATCACCGGCGCCGACGTCACGTTGCTGGCCGATGCACTCGGTCACGACGATCGGATCGGCCGGAAGTTCCTGGGCGCGGGTCTCGGGTACGGCGGCGGCTGCCTGCCGAAGGACGTGAAGGCCCTGATCGCACGTGCCGAGGAGCTCGGCGCCGGCGAGTCGGTGGAGTTCCTGCACGGCATCGAGGGCGTGAACCAGCGTCGTCGCGACACGGTGGTGACCGAGACCCTGGCCGCGCTGGACCGCAAGGACGACCGCGCCTACGGCCGGGTCGCGGTGCTCGGCGCGGCGTTCAAACCGCTCAGCGACGACGTCCGCGAGTCGCCTGCGCTCGAGGTCGCCAAGCGGCTCCACGACGCCGGCGCGCTGGTCACCGTCTACGACCCGGAGGCGTCGGTGCCGGCCCGCTCGGTCGCCCCGCAGCTGCGGTACGCCGCGAGCGTCGAGGCCGCGCTGCGCAAGGCCGACGTCGTACTCCATCTAACCGAGTGGCAGGAGTTCCGCGAGCTCGACCCGGTGTGGGTCGGCGAGCTGACCGCCGGCCGGGTGATCATCGACGCCCGCAACGTCCTCGACCCCGAGCCGTGGCTCGCCGCGGGCTGGAACTTCAAGACCCTCGGCCGCCTGGTCGAGCCCGCCGCGGCCGCCGTACCGTCGCGGGATCGGGTGGAGTCGGCCTAGCGCGCGGCGGCGCGGCCGGCGGGAGTGCGTCATACGCTCCGGTCGCTACTGATGCCGCTACGTATGACGTCCCACGGGACGTCATACGAAACATGCGCTATCACGAACGGTTCGTATGACGTCGCTCCGATGCCGAGGTCCCCGCACCGGAGACCACACCAGCAGCCTCCTCGAGGGTGTCGACGAGGTGCACGTGCGGCTCCATCGGGCGGCCCTTGGCGAGTGCCCGGAGCAGCGGCCAGGCGGGCACCTGCTCGGTCCAGTAGGCCTCGCCGACCAGCACCATCGGCGCGACCGAGGACTCGTCGGCGTAGTAGTTCTCACAGGCGTCCTGGAAGATCTCCTGCACGGTGCCGCCGGCGCCGGGGAGGAAGACGATGCCGGCGTCGCAGATCTCCAGCAGGATCGCCTCGCGGGTGGCGTTGCGGAAGTACTTCGCGATCGCCGACGCGAACGGGTTGGGCGGCTCGTGGCCGTAGTGCCAGGTCGGGATGCCCAGCGACTCTCCGCCGTCCGGCCACTTGTCGAGTACGGCGAACGCGGCCTCAGCCCAGGCACCGATGTCCGGCCGGAACGACGGCACCTCCGCGAGCATCCCCAGCGCCTCGTCGAGTACGCCGCCCGGCTGGCGTGACAGCCAGGCGCCCAGGTTGGCGGCCTCCATCGCACCCGGCCCACCGCCGGTGGCGACCACCAGCGAGCCGCCGAGCGCGTGTCCGAGCCGCGCGGCATCGGCGTACCCGACCTCACCGCGCGCCAGTGCATGCGCGCCCATGACGCCGACCAGCCGGCGATCCTTCACCCAGCGGCCGAGCGCTTCGTCGACCGCGTGGTCGTGCAGCGCCTGGGCGAGCGCGGAGTCCGGGTCGGCGGGCCGCTGGGACCAGGCGTGGGCGCGGGCGTCGAACGAGCGGTCGTACGGCGTGACGTCGTACAGGTCGCGCGCGGTGTAGAGCTTGGAGCGGTAGCTGTCGACCGGGGCGTCCGGGATGGTCGGGAAGACGACGGCTCCCCGGTCGCGCATCGCTCCTTCGTCGCCGTCGCCGAACTGGCAGCCGAGGAACAGCGCTCCCGCGACCTCGACCTTCCCGAGGATCGGTCCGCGCGAGGTGAGGTCGAGCCCGCGCAGGTGCCAGCCGTCGAGGGACCGGACCCCGCGCGCCAGCCGCAGGTCGAAGGCCGCCAGCGAGTCCACCTCGACGACCCGTCCGCGCGTGTGCTTCATGGCCCGAACCTACCGAGGCAGGTAGCGGTCCTGGTGCACCACGGACGCCAGCGGGGACCGGTGCCGCCAGCCGAACCGCTCCAGATCCGGTACGTCGGGCAGTTCGGCGACCGCGCCGACGCAGAGCCAGGCGACCGGCCGGACGTGGGCGGGGAAGCCGACCAGGTCGCGCAGGAACTCTTCGCGGTAGAAGCTCACCCAGCCGACGCCGAGGCCCTCGGCGGTCGCCGCGAGCCAGAGGTTCTGGATGGCGAGGCAGACCGAGTAGAGGCCGGCATCGGCAATCGCGTGCCGGCCGAGGACGGCCGGGCCGCCGCGGGACGGGTCGTAGCCGACGACCACGCCGAGCCCGGACTCCATGATCCCCTCGACCTTGATCCTCGCGAATGTGTCCGCACGCTCCCCGGCGAGCGAGGACGCGAAGATCTCGCGCTCCGCGGCCACGTGATCGCGGAACTCCTCGCGGAGCCCGGCGTCGCGGACAAGCACGAAGTCCCAGGGTTGCGACATGCCCACGCTCGGCGCGGAGTGGGCGGCGGCCAGCACCCGCTCCAGCACGTCGTCGGACACAGGTGAGCCCGTGAACTCGGCGCGGGTGTCGCGGCGGCGCCGGACGGCGTCGTACAGGTCCACGTCAGGTACGGCGCAGCTCGGCCCGCCACAGCGGGAAGCTGTCGGGCTGAGCGAGCTCATCGACCGAGACCAGCGACAGTCCGTCGCCGGCGAAGGCGTCGATGTCGGACCGGGTGAACGGCCACGGGGGACCGGAGCCGTCGTCGTCGGCCGGCAGGATCGCCTCGATCGCCAGCAGCTGGCCGCGCGGCGCGACCAGGTCGCGGATCGCGGCAGTCGCGCGAGACCGGAGGTCGCGGGGGAGTGCCTGAGCGGTGAAGATCTCCACGACCAGGTCGAACCTCTGGCGCCACTCCGGCGGCAGCGCAAAGAGGTCGGCGACGTGGTAGTCGACGCTCGACTCGGGGTGCCGTGCCCGAGCTGTGGCCACCGCTGTCTCCGAGATGTCGAACGCGGTGGTGGCGAAGCCGAGCGCGGCGAGGTGCTCGGCGTCGCCGCCGAGCCCGCAGCCCACGACCAGCCCCCGGGCACCCTCGGCCGCGGCCCTGCCGTGGGACCACTCCTGCAGCGCCCAGTGGGGCTGGTCGCGGTCCCACGGCATGCTCACCTCGCCCGCGACGCCGGCGGCGTACAGCGTCTCGAACCAGGCCGTCGGGTCGTCGGTCGCGGCGGCGAGCCGGTCGGCCTCGCTCTGCCAGTCACGGGGCTCTGTAGTCACGCCCCGAACCTAGATGACGGGTCAGAACGCCGTGGACACGAGGTCGCCGAACAGCGTGTGCTCGTCGGCGAGCTCGGGAGACAGCCCCTTGTGCCGGAACCAGTTGCAGATGTTCGCGCAGTCGCGCATCAGGAAGTCCATACCCTGCGGATTGCCGATCACGTCCACCACCTGCGGCAGGTCGATGATCACCAGCCGCTCGCCCGCCGCGAGGATGTTGTACGCCGACAGGTCGCCGTGGACCACGCCGTTCTGCACCATGGTCGCCATCGACTCCCGCAGCTGCCCGAACCAGTGCTCCAGCCGCGGGTCACCGGCCTTCATCTGGGCCAGCCGGGGCGCCGTCTCGCCGTCGACGGTGATCCACTCCATCAGGATCTCGGTGCCGTCGATCTGGACCGGGTAGGGGACGGGCAGCCCGAGGTTCCAGAACCGGACCAGCGCGTCCCACTCGGCCATCGCCCACTGGCCGGCCGCGACGGCCCGCCCGAAGGCGGACTTCTTGGCCATCGCCCGGGTGTCGCGGCTGTTGCGGACCCGCCGGCCCTCGGTGTAGGCCCCGGAGCGGTGGAAGTCGCGGTGCTCCTCGCCGCGGTAGCGCTTGGCCGCCATCACCACAGACGGCCCGTCGGGTACGGCGCGTTCGAGCAGGAAGACGTCGCCTTCCTTGCCGGTCTTGAGTACGCCGAGCTCGGTGTCGATCGCCGCCTGTGAGGTGATCACCCAGTCGGGCCGGGGCTCGGGGCCGCGGCAGAGTGGTTCGACGTTCAGCCAGGTGGACCAGCGCTGGCCGTCGCCAAGGTCGTCGTACGCGGTGAAGTCGAAGACGAAGCGCGGGTCGATCCCGTCGAGGTCAGGTTCGAGCTGCTCGCTCGAGGAGAAGAACTGTGAAGACATCGGTGGTGGTGCTCCAGATCTGAGAGGGACGGTCTGAGGACAGGCCGAAGACAGTCGTAGCCATGTCACTGCTCCTCTCGGACGGGGCACCGGCCGATGCCGGGGCGCTCCGGAGCAGGCTCCCAGGCCGGTCGTCGGCGGCGCAACCGAATTACCTGTGGACGCCGGGTTCGCGGTTTGTCGGAGCGGCCGTCTACCCTGCAAGGCGTTCGAGTAGAGAGCCGGTCGAGAGGGGGAGTCGCCATGGACCTGACCTGGTTCCGCCAGCCCGGCGACGGCCGGTCCGGCTCGCTCAACCTCTGCTTCAACGCTGTCGACCGTCACGTCGTGCACGGCGCCGCCGAGGAGCCCGCGCTGCTGCTGACCGACGGCTCGGTCGACTTCGCCAACCTGCTCGAACGGGTCGGCGCGCTGGCGGGGGCCTTCCGCGCGCTCGGGGTCGGTGTCGGCGACCGGGTGGTGCTGGCACTGACCGACCCGCAGGACGTGGTCGTCGCCGAGCTCGCGTGCGCCCGCCTTGGTGCGGTGTACGCCGCGGCCCTAGCAGCTGACCTCGCTGCCGTCGTCGACCTCTACCAGCCGGTGCTGGTGGCGACCGCGCACCCACCCGTCTTCGGCGCCCATACGCCGAGCGTTTGCCTCGTGCGCGGCGTCGAGCCGGTCGATCTGCGCCGCGACCTCGACTGGGAGGCCGCGCTGGCCGCCGGCCGCACCGACGCCGCGCCCTGCGCCGAGGTCGGCCCCGACGCCACGGCGTACTCCGTGGCCGGCAGCGACGTTGTCGTACGTGATGCCTTCGACCAGGCCACACCACCGGGTCAACGACTCGAGCGACTCGCCTCCCGCACGCCGCTCGACCTAACAGGGGGAACCACATGATTGGCAGGAGGATGGCCGCCGCAGCGGCGGCCGTCGTACTCGCCGGATCGATCGCCTCGGGCGCGGTCGGCCAGGCCCCGGCCCCGCGCCCCGGGGCCGCAGGCATCGGCGACCCGTACTTCCCGAAGGACGGCAACGGCGGGTACGACGTCGGGCACTACGACGTACGCGACACCATCCGCATGTCCGACCAGCGGCTGACCGGCACCACCAAGGTCACCGCCCGGGCCAAGCACGGGCTGACCCGGTTCAACCTCGACCTGGTGCTGCGGCCAACGTCGGTCAAGGTCAACGGGGTCAAGGCGCGCTTCCGCAAGACCAGCCAGCGCGAGCTACAGGTCACCCCGGCCAAGCCGATCGCGGCCGGGAAGACGTTCACCGTGTCGGTGAAGTACACCGGGTACCCGGGCAGGATCAAGTGGGGCGACGAGCAGCCGTTCTGGGCCAACTCCAAAGAGGTGCTGGCCCTGAACGAGCCTCACAGCGGGGCCTGGTGGTTCGCCGCTAACGAGCACCCGCGCGACAAGGCGAGGTTCGACGTCCGGATCACCGCGCCCAACGGCCGGGAGGTGGTCTCCAACGGCGTGCTGGCCGGCAAGAGGACCGCGGGCGGCCAGACCACCTGGCACTGGAACGGCGCCGGCACCATGGCTACCTACGCCGCGTTCTTCGCCGTTGGCGACTACACCATGAAGTCGGGCACCAGCCACGGACGGCCGTACACCATCGCGGTGTCGCAGCGGCCTCCGAAGAGCCAGCAGGACCAGTCGATGACGCTGCTGGCGAAGACGCCGGAGGTCGTGCAGTGGCTGACGACCAAGCTCGGTCCCTACCCGTTCCGGACGACCGGCGGCTTGGCCACCGGGTTCAACCTGGGCTTCGCGCTGGAGACACAGACCCGTCCCGTCTATCCGCCGGGCTGCGGTCTGTTCTGCTTCTCCGTCGTGGTCCACGAGCAGGCGCACCAGTGGTTCGGTGACCTGGTCTCGGTGCACGGCTGGCGCGACATCTGGCTCAACGAGGGCTTCGCGACCTTCATGGAGAAGCTCTACGACGAGGAGCACGGCGGGCCGACAGCTCAGGACTGGCTGCTCGCCACCTACGACGACTTCGGATCATCGGCACCGTTCTGGGACGTCAAGATCGGGAACCCGGGCGCGACGAAGCTGTTCGACATCGCCGTCTACGACCGGGGCGCGATGACTGTGCAGGCGCTTCGGCACCGGATCGGCGAGGACGACTTCAGCGACCTGATCCGCACCTGGCTGCGCAACAAGCGCAACGGCAACGGCTCGGTCGCGAACTTCCGGCAGCTGGCCGAGGTGGTCAGCGGTGAGCAGCTCGGCGGCTTCTTCAACGCCTGGCTGCTCAGCACCAACAAGCCCGCCAAGACCCAGGCCAACGGCCTGCTCTGATCCTTCGCACATGCATGCATCCACCAGACCTCGACTAGCAGGAGAGACCACATGATCCGACGCCGACTTGCCGCCGGCGTGGCTGCCGTCGTACTCGCAGGATCGATCGCCTCGGGCGCGGTCGGGTTGGCGCAGGCGCCGCCGCGGCCCGGCTCGGAGGGGATCGGTGACCCCTACTTCCCGAAGGACGGCAACGGCGGGTACGACGTCGGCCACTACGACATCCGCGACACCTTCCGGATGTCGGACTCCCGGCTGACCGGGACCACCAAGCTCACCGCGCGGGCGCTGCACCCGCTGTCCCGGTTCAACCTCGACCTGGTGCTGCGGCCGACGTCGGTCAAGGTCAACGGCACGAAGGCGAAGTTCCGCAAGACCAGCCTTCGCGAGCTGCAGGTCACGCCGGCCAAGCCGCTGTGGAAGGGCCAGTCCTTCACCGTCGAGGTCGCGTACGTCGGGTACCCGTCGAAGATCAAGTGGGGCAGCGAGCAGCCGTTCCTCGCCAACCGGCACGAGGCGCTCGCGCTCAACGAGCCCCACAGCGGCGCCTGGTGGTTCGCCGCCAACGAGCACCCGCGCGACAAGGCGACCTTCGACGTCAAGATCACCGCTCCCAAGGACCGGCAGGTGGTCTCCAACGGGACCCTGGCCAGCCGCCAGACCGTCGGCAACCAGACCACCTGGCGCTGGCGCGGCGCCGGCAAGATGGCGACCTACCTCGCCTTCTTCGCGGTCGGCTCCTACAACATCAAGAGCGGCACCAGCAACGGGCTGCCCTACACGCTCGCTGTGTCCCGCAGGCTGTCCAAGAGCCAGCAGGACGAGTCGATGGCGCTGCTCAAGCGCACCCCGGCCGTGGTCAAGTGGCTCACCAAGCAGCTCGGGCCGTACCCGTTCAAGTCGACCGGCGGCCTGACCACCGGCTTCTCGCCCGGCTTCGCGCTGGAGACCCAGACCCGCCCGGTTTACCAGTACTGGGGCGGGCCGGAGGAGGTCTACGTCGTGGTCCACGAGCAGGCCCACCAGTGGTTCGGCAACTCGGTCTCGGTGCGCAACTGGCGCGACATCTGGCTCAACGAGGGCTTCGCGACGTTCATGGAGGCCCGCTACAACGAGGGCCACGGCGGTCCGACCGCGCAGCGCTGGATGCTGAACCTCTACAACGCGCTGCCGGCCTCCGACGTCTTCTGGGACGTCAAGGTGGCGCGTCCGGGCGCCGGCCGGATCTTCGACCAGGCGATCTACTTCCGCGGCGCGATGACCGTGCAGGCGCTCCGGCACCGGATCGGCAACGCCGACTTCACCCGGCTGGTGCGCACCTGGCTGCGGCAGAAGGCCAATGCCAACGGTTCGGTCGCAAGCTTCCAGCAGCTCGCCGAGAACGTCAGCGGCGAGCGGCTCGACGGCTTCTTCCGCGCCTGGCTGTACTCCTCGGACAAGCCGGCGAAGACCAAGGCCAACGGGCTCCGGTGACCAAGGGCTGACCTAGTGGTCGTCGGTCGCGGCCGCCGCGGCCGCCGCGGCCCAGGCGGCACGTCGCTGCGTTCTCCTCGGTCGACGTGGCTGCGCGACGCCTTCCCTCGTCGGCCTTGCGCTGCACACACCTGGACCACGGCTGCCATCGACTAACCTCCATCGATGACCACTGCCAGGCTCAGCCACGAGGAGGCGCACCGGATCGCTCGCGAACGCGGGATCAGCGGTCCGGCGTACTTCCTCGCGCGGCTGGTCTTCGTCCCGCTGCTGCGGATCGTGTTCCGGATGCGGGTGACGGGGGCCGACCTGGTCCCGAAGACCGGGCCGGTGGTGATCACGCCCAATCACAAGAGCTTCTGGGACGCGTTCTTCGTCGCGATGCCGGTCCGCCGGCGGGTTCACTTCATGGGCAAGGCCGAGCTCTTCCAGGGGCCGTTCGGGCGACTCTTCCTGGCACTCGGCGGATTCCCGGTCAAGCGTGGGGAGTCCGACCAGGAAGCCCTTGCGACGGCGCAGGCGATTCTGGCCCGCGGCGACGTGCTGGCGCTCTTCCCCGAGGGCACCCGGGTACCCGACCCGGACTCGCTCGGCCGGCCCAAGCGAGGTGCGGCCAGGCTCGCGATCGAGGCCGGCGCCCAGCTGGTGCCGGCCGCGATCACCGGCACAGAGAAGCGGCGGCTGCCGCTTCCGCGCCGGGTCCAGGTCGCCTTCGGCGAGCCGATCCCGATGACCGACCTGGAGGCCACGCCCGAGCTTGCCGGAGCGCTCACCGACCAGTCGGTGTGGCCGGTGATCACCGATGAGTACCACCGGCTGCGGGCCCGCCCGGGCCTGATCGCGGCCGGGCTGGCGGCGGTTGGGGTCGGTTACCTGGTGCGCCGCCGGATGCGCGGCTGACGTCCGCGGGACGTGGATTCGGGCGTGGCGCGGTCGGCTGGGAGACTAGAGGCGTGACTGCCAGGCGCGACATCGTCATCCTCGGGTCGACGGGTTCGATCGGCACCCAGGCGCTCGACCTGGTGCGGGCCAACCCGGACTGGTTCCGGGTGGTCGGACTGTCCGCCGGCGGGTCCAACCCGGAGCTGTTCGAGAAGCAGGTCGCCGAGTTCCGGCCGGCTCGTTCCGGCCTCGGCGAGGCCGTGTCGACCGAGCTCGCGGGGCTCGCGTGCGACGTCGTACTCAACGGCATCACCGGCGCGGTCGGCCTCCGGCCGACCCTGGCCGCGCTGGAGGCCGGCAACACCCTGGCGCTGGCCAACAAGGAGTCGCTGATCATCGGCGGCCCGATCGTGACCTCGCTGGCCAAGCCCGGCCAGATCGTGCCGGTCGACTCCGAGCACTCCGCGATCGCCCAGTCGCTGCGCGGCGGCTCGGCCGACGAGGTACGCCGCCTGGTGCTGACCGCGAGCGGTGGCCCTTTCCGTGGCCGCACCCGTGACGAGCTGGTCGGCGTGACCCGCGAGCAGGCGCTGGCCCACCCCAACTTCGCGATGGGCCCGGTGATCACGGTCAACTCCGCCACCCTGGTCAACAAGGGGCTGGAGGTGATCGAGGCGCACCTGCTGTTCGGGGTGGGCTTCGACCGGATCGACGTCGTCGTGCACCCGCAGCAGCTGATCCACTCGATGGTCGAGTTCTACGACGGCTCCACGATCGCGCAGGCCTCGCCGCCCTCGATGCTGATCCCGATCGCGCTGGGCCTGGCCTGGCCGGACCGGGTTCCCGGCGCGGGCCCCGGCTGCGACTGGACCAAGGCCGACACCTGGGAGTTCTTCCCACTCGATGACGAGGCGTTCCCCGCCGTCGCGCTCGCCCGCGAGGCGGGCCAGCGGGGCGCGACCGCGCCGGCGGTCTACAACGCGGCAAATGAGCACTGTGTGCAGGCGTTCCTCAACGGACGGCTCCCGTTCGTGGAGATCGTGCCCACCGTCGCCAGCATCGTTGCGGCCCACGACGTACCCTCAGAGGAGCAAGAACTCACCGTGGACGACGTACTCACCGCGGACGCCTGGGCGCGGGCTGAGGCAGCCCGACTGCTCCCGGTGCCGGACTCCGAAAGCACACAAGAAGGGGCCACCAGCCGATGACGGCGGTCTACTACACGCTCGGCGTGCTGTTCTTCGTGTTCGCGATCCTCGCGTCGATCGGACTGCACGAGCTCGGCCACATGATCCCGGCGAAGAAGTTCGGCGGGAAGGTGACCCAGTACTTCATCGGGTTCGGCCCCACCGTCTGGTCCAAGAAGAAGGGCGAGACCGAGTACGGCGTGAAGGCGATCCCGCTCGGCGGCTACGTCAAGATCGTCGGCATGCTGCCGCCCGGCAAGGACGGGGACAAGCGCACCCACGAGGCCGAGATGGACGACGAGGGCAACATCCTGGTCCGCAAGTCCAACACCGGCCTGTTCACCCAGCTGATCTCCGACGCCCGCGCCGCCGAGTGGGAGACGATCAGCAAGGCCGACCACGACCGGCTGTTCTACAAGATGGCCTGGTGGAAGAAGGTCGTCGTGATGGCCGGCGGGCCCACGGTGAACATCCTGATCGCGTTCGCGATCTTCGGCAGCCTCTACGCGACGTACGGCAACATCGCCGACACCCACGCGACGAGGACCGTCGGCGTGGTGTCCGAGTGCGTGCTGCCGGCGACGGAGGCCAACCGTGACTGCACGGCGGCCGACCCGAAGGCTCCGGCCGCCGCCGCCGGCCTGAAGCCCGGCGACAAGCTGCTCGCGCTCAACGGCACCGAGCTCACCAGCTGGGAGCAGGCGCAGAAGCTGATCCGCGGCAACGACAACGGCGAGCTCGTGATCACCTACGAGCGCGACGGCGTCATCAGCACCGCCACGACCAACACCACCGTGACCGCCCGGCGGACGTCGGAGACCGACGAGACGCTACGCGAGGTCGGGTTCCTCGGCGTCGCGCCGACGCTCACCGACCCGAAGGTGGGCGGCCCGCTCTACACCCTGGACCAGATGGGCACGATGACCGTGGACACGGTCAAGGCGCTCGGCCAGCTGCCGGTCAAGGTGTTCGACGTTGCCCAGGCTCTCGTCGGCCTCGAGGAGCGTGCCGAGGACAGTCCGGTAAGCATCGTCGGCGGCGGCCGGATCGCCGGCGAGGTCAGCTCCCACGAGGGGTTCCCGGTCAAGGAGAAGCTCGTCATCCTGCTGATGCTGATCGCGGCCTTTAACTTCTTCATCGGCATGTTCAACTTCGTGCCGCTCCTGCCCCTCGACGGCGGTCACATCGCCGGTGCCCTCTACGAAGCGGCCCGCCGCGGCGCCTCGCGGCTGCTCGGCCGGCCGGACCCGGGCCACGTCGACGTCGCGAAGATGCTGCCGGTGGCGTACGTCGTGGCCATCTCGCTGGCGGTGATGGGCCTGATCCTGATCGTCGCCGACCTCGTCATCCCCGTTCACGTCACCTAGGAGATTCATGACCTCGGTCAGCCTCGGAATGCCCGCCGCACCGCCGCCGGTGCTCGCACCTCGCCGCAAGACCCGCCAGATCCAGGTGGGCAAGGTCGGCGTCGGCAGCGACCACCAGGTGTCGGTGCAGTCGATGACGACCACGCTCACCGCCGACGTCAACACCACGCTCCAGCAGATCGCCGAGCTGACCGCCGCCGGCTGCGACATCGTCCGCGTCGCCTGCCCGAGCCAGGACGACGCCGAGGCGCTGCCGGAGATCGCGCAGCACTCCCAGATCCCGGTCATCGCCGACATCCACTTCCAGCCGAAGTACGTCTTCGCCGCCATCGACGCGGGCTGTGCCGCGGTCCGGGTCAACCCGGGCAACATCCGCCAGTTCGACGACCAGGTCAAGGAGATCGCAGCGGCGGCTCGCGACCGCGGTACGTCGATCCGGATCGGCGTCAACGCCGGCTCGCTCGACAAGCGGCTGCTGGCCAAGTACGGCAAGGCAACGCCCGAGGCGCTGGTCGAGTCCGCGGTGTGGGAGGCGAGCCTGTTCGAGGAGCACGACTTCCACGACTTCAAGATCTCGGTCAAGCACAACGACCCGGTCGTGATGGTGCGTGCCTACGAGCTGCTCGCCGAGGCCGGCGACTGGCCGTTGCACCTCGGCGTCACCGAGGCCGGGCCGGCCTTCCAGGGCACGATCAAGTCGTCGGTGGCGTTCGGTGCCCTGCTGAGCAAGGGCATCGGCGACACGATCCGGGTCTCGCTGTCCGCGCCGCCGGTCGAGGAGGTCAAGGTCGGTCTGCAGATCCTGCAGTCGCTGAACCTGCGCGAGCGCAAGCTCGAGATCGTCTCCTGCCCGTCCTGCGGCCGGGCCCAGGTCGATGTCTACAAGCTCGCCGACCAGGTCACCGCCGGGCTGGAGGGCATGGAGGTGCCGCTCCGGGTCGCGGTCATGGGCTGTGTCGTCAACGGCCCCGGCGAGGCGCGCGAGGCCGACCTCGGCGTCGCCTCCGGCAACGGCAAGGGCCAGATCTTCGTCAAGGGCGAGGTCATCAAGACCGTCCCCGAGTCGCAGATCGTCGAGACCCTGATCGAAGAGGCGATGCGGATCGCCGAGGACATGGAGCCGGTCGAAGGCTCCACCGCCGAGGTCACCGTCTCCTAGCGGCGCCTGGAGCGGGGGATGGAGCGGAGGAAGCCCCATCCCCACGACAGGTGCATGGTGGCGATCACCACCGGCAGCAGCAGCCGCGACTTCGGGCTCAGGCCGCGGCCCATCGGCACCGACGCGGCCAGCACGCCCAGGGCGTAGCCGACCGGTGCCAGGAACCCGGCGTACAGCCAGGGCCAGCCGAGGACCATGCCGAGTACGCCGAGCAGGGTGCCGACCGCGATTCCGGCAGTGGCGATCGGCGCGGCGAGGTAACGGAAGCTGGCCGTTTCCGGGTACGCCGCGACGATCTGACGCCGCCACTGACCGGAACCGCGGAACTGGCGGGCCAGCGCGCGCAGGTTGCGGCGCGGGCGGTACATCACCGACAGGTGCGGGGTGAACCAGACAGTCTCGCCGGCCTGCCGGATCCGGTAGTTGAGCTCCCAGTCCTGGGCCCGCAGGAAGTGCTCGTCGAAGCCGCCGAGCTTCTCGAGGACCTCCCGCCGGAACGCCCCGAGATAGACCGTGCGCGCCGGACCGGGCTCGCCGCCGACGTGGAACTTCGAGCCGCCGATACCCAGCGGCGAGGACATGGCGCGGGCGACGGCGTGGCCGAAGGCGTTCTCGCCCTCGCCCCGCATCATCCCGCCGACGTTCGCGGCACCGGTGGTGTCGAGCAGCCGGACCACCTCGCGCAGGTAGCCGTCGGGGAGGAAGCCGTGCGCGTCGACGCGGACGACGTACGGGTGCGACGAGGCGGCGAGGGCAGCGTTGAGGGCGTGCGGCGTGGTTCCGGGAGGATTGGGTACGACGATGACCCGGGGCTCGGCGGCGGCGAGCTTCTCGGCGATCTCTTCGGTCCGGTCGTGCGACGGCCCAACCGCCAGCACGATCTCCAGCTCGCCGTCGTACTCCTGGGCGAGCACCCGGTCGACGGAGTCAGCGAGGTAGCGCTCCTCGTTGAGCACCGGCATCACCACCGACACCGGTGTGGTGGTCGGCAGCAGGGTCGGCTCGTCGACGGCCGGGGCTACCTGGTCGTCGGACGTGGACGCGCTCACGCCACACCGAGCCCGACGTAGCTCCAGCCGGCGGCCCGCCAGCGCTCGCGGTCCAGGCAGTTGCGGCCGTCGATCACCTGCCGGCGGGCGACCTGCGTGCCGAGCGCGGCCGGGTCGGCAGCCCGGAACTCCGGCCACTCGGTGAGGTGCAGGACCACCTCGGCCTCGTGGACGGCCTCGCCGAGCGTGTCGGCGTACTCCAGGTGCGGCGCGACCCGGCGCGCGGACTCGGTGGCGACCGGGTCGTAGACCCGGACCTCGGCACCCAGCTCGACGAGCCGCCGGGAGACGTCGAGCGCGGGGGAGTCGCGGACGTCGTCGGAGTGCGGTTTGAAGGAGACGCCGAGTACGCCGATCCGGCGCCCGGCGACGTCGCCGTCCAGGGCCTCCGCAGCCAGCGCGAGCACCCGCTCCCGGCGGCGCAGGTTGACCGCGTCGACCTCGGCGAGGAACTTCAGCGAGTCGCCCACGCCGAGCTCGGTGGCCCGGGCCTGGAAGGCGCGCACGTCCTTGGGCAGGCAGCCGCCGCCGAAGCCGAGGCCGGCGCCGAGGAACTTGCGGCCGATCCGGGCGTCGTGCCCGATCGCGTCGGCGAGGGTGGTGACGTCGGCACCGGTGACTTCGCAGATCTCCGCGATCGCGTTGATGAACGAGATCTTGGTGGCGAGGAACGCGTTCGCGCTGGTCTTGACCAGCTCGGAGGTGGGCAGGTCGGTCACCACCACCGGGGTGTCGGCGGCGATCGCGTCGGCGTACACCTGCCGCAGTATGACCTCGGCGCCACCCCCGCGGACGCCGAAGACGAGTCGGTCGGGGCGCAGCGTGTCCTCGACGGCGTACCCCTCGCGGAGGAACTCCGGGTTCCACGCGAGCTCGGCTCCGGTCGCCTCGACCAGGTCGGCGATTCGCGCCGCGGTGCCGACAGGGACGGTGGACTTGCCGACGACCAGCGTGCCCGGCCGCAGGTGCGGCAGCAGCGAGCCGACGGCGGCGTCGAGATAGGTGAGGTCGGCGCCGGGGCCGTCGCTGCGCTGCGGGGTGCCGATGCACAGGAAGTGGACTGACGAGCCGGCGGCCGCGGCAAGGTCGGTGGTGAAGGTGAGCCGAGAGCCGACGTGCTTGCGCAGCAGCGGCTCCAGCTCCGGCTCGTAGAACGGCGCCCTGCCGTCGGCGAGCGCGGTGACCTTGGCGGCGTCGACGTCGATGCCGACCACCTCGAACCCGAGCTCGGCCATGCCCGCAGCATGCACCGCACCGAGGTATCCCGTGCCGATCACGGAAATGCGCACGATCTGCCCCTCCTACGTGTCGAGGCTGACCGTGAATCCGGACAACCTTTGTTAAGTCTAGTGGTTTAGGAGACTTTAAGGCCAGCCGGGTTCCACTGGGCGAGTCCGTCACACTGGTGCGATGGCCTCGCCAGCGACCGCTCCGGACCTTCTGCGCGGGTACGTCGCGCGCCAGCTCGCCGAGCTCGAGGCGGCGCTTCCGCGGCTCGACGAGACCGAGCCGGTCCACCAGTCACGGGTCCGGCTGCGCCGGCTGCGCAGCGTGCTGGCGTCGTACTCACCCGTGGTTCCGGACACCGGGTGGCCGCGGCTGCGCCGTGAGCTGCAGTGGCTGGGCTCGGAGATCGGGCCGGTCCGCGACCTCGACGTCCTCGCGGCGAGCCTGGCCGGGCACCCCGAGCTGGTCGGCTACCTCGCCGAGCGCCGCGCGGGGGAGTACGACGCTGCGCGGGCCGCGGCGGACGGCGGCCGGGCACGGCGGCTGCTCGACCGGCTGACCGCGCTGGCCGAGCCGGACGCATGGACGGCCGCCCCGCAGGTGGCGGCGACGAAGGCTGCCGAGGACGCCATCGCCCGCGAGACCTCGCGGGTGCTGGACCGGGCGGACGCCGCGGACGAGGTGGCCGACGACCCGCACGAGCACGATGAACGGCTGCACGACGTCCGCAAGGCGGCCAAGCGGCTCCGCTACACCGCCGAGGCGGCGGCCGAGGTCGTCGACTCGGCCGCCGAGACCGCGGAGCGCGCGGAGCGGGTCCAGGAGGTGCTCGGCGCCCGCAACGACGCCGTACTCACCATCGCCTGGCTGGACGAGACCGCGGCGCGGGAGCCGGCGCTGGCGGCTGCCTGTGCCGAGGCGGCCGAGGGGCGAAGGGCGCAGCTGGGCACCGACCTGGCGGCCTACCAGGAGGCACTCGCGGCGCTGCGCGGGCAGACCGGGCATACGGCTGCGCCTTAGCGGGTTGCAACCACCGATGACGGATGATGAACGGGGATCGGGGTGTGTCTGTGTTCGAGTCGTGGCGTGAGTCGAGGATGCGTGCGCGGCGCGAGCGCGCCATGCTCAAGCGGCTGCGTGAGCTGGACCGGCTCGACCGCAAGCATGGCCTGGGCGCCTACCCGCAGCGCGGCTACCTGCCCGACGACGCGCGCCGGCCGGCGCCGTACCAGGACGGCGAGCCGGTGCCGGGTAGTCGAGGTGGTCGGGGGCGTCGCAGAGGCGGCGGCTCGCTGGTCGCGGCGATCCTCGCGCTGACGGTGACGCTGGGCGTGGTCGCCTGGAGCCCGGATGCGGCGACGTCCGAGGTGCGCAGCCTGATCGGGCTCGGCCCGGAGCCGCTCGGCCGACCGCCGTTCCTGGAGGACACCAACGGTCCGTACGCGTTCATGAAGACCCAGCCGGGCCGCGACGACCAGCCCGTGACCTGGTCGCCGTGCCGCAAGATCCGGGTCGCGATCAACCCCGACGGCGCGCCCAACAACTACGAGGACCTGGTGCGCACCGCCGCCGACCACATCACCGACCAGAGCGGCCTGCAGTTCGACTTCGTCGGCGAGACCGACGAGCGACCTGACGACGACGGTACGGCGGGTGGCTCGGGCGACGGTGGCCGTGACCCCGAGGACTGGCCTCCGGTGCTGGTGGCCTGGGCGACCGCCGACGAGGTGCCGCGACTGGGCGGCGACGTCGCCGGTCTCGGCGGCGCCACCTCGATCCGGATCCGCCCCAACTTCGAGCAGTACGTCACCGGCAGCGTGGTGCTGGACCGGGCGACGTACGACAACCTCGGCCGAGGCTACTTCGGCAGCCGTGAGGCCCAAGCCATCATCGACCACGAGTTCGGCCACCTGGTCGGCCTCAACCACGTCAGCGACCGCGGCGAGCTGATGGCCGCCGAGAACACCGGCCGCTCCGGGTGGGGCCCCGGCGACAAGAAGGGCCTGGCCCTCCTCGGCTCCGGCAAGTGCCGGTGAGGCGGGCAGTTTCACTAGGTACCTAGTGAAACTGTCCCACCCCGTCGGAAACTTCGCGTGGGCTGGGACAAATTCACTAGGTACCTAGTGAGGCGCACGTGAAGTTCGCTAGATAAGTCGTAGGATGTGGACATGCCACGATCAGGACGTCCGAAGGCCGAGTTGACCCTGACTCCGCA
>NZ_QEOO01000010.1 GCF_003121585.1 Nocardioides speluncae | reverse complement strand
AACACAGACGGCACCATCCGCCACGAGAACACCGGACCAGCCATGCGACACACCCATCAGGAGCAGGATGTTGCACTCACCGATGTGACCCACCTTGTGAATCTGCCCGCCCACGTCAGAGCGAGGCGGCGACCAGCTCGGCGATCTGGACGGTGTTGAGAGCGGCGCCCTTGCGGAGGTTGTCGTTGCTGACGAACAGGGCGAGGCCGCGGTTGTCGTCAACGCCGGGGTCGTGGCGCAGCCGGCCGACGTACGACGGGTCCTTGCCGGCGGCCTGCAGCGGCGTGGGTACGTCGCTCAGCTCGACGCCGGGAGCACCGGCGAGCAGCTCACGCGCCCGCTCCGGGGTCAGCGGCCGCGAGAACTCCGCGTTGATCGCCAGCGAGTGGCCGGTGAAGACCGGCACCCGCACGCAGATCCCGGAGACGCGCAGCTCGGGGATGCCGAGGATCTTGCGGGACTCGAAGCGGAGCTTCTGCTCCTCGTCGGTCTCGTTGAGCCCGTCGTCGACGATCGAGCCGGCGAGCGGGAGCACGTTGTAGGCGATGGTGCGGGCGTACTTCACAGGCTCGGGGAAGGCCACCGCCTCGCCGTCGTATGCCAGCTCGCGGGCCTTCTCGCCGACCGCGGTCACCTGCGATGCCAGCTCCTCGACGCCGGCGACGCCGCTGCCGGAGACCGCCTGGTACGTCGACGCGATCAGCCGGACCAGCCCGGCTTCGTCGTGCAGCGGCTTGAGCACCGGCATCGCGGCCATCGTGGTGCAGTTCGGGTTGGCGATGATGCCCTTCGGCCGGCGGGCGATCGCGTACGGGTTGACCTCGGAGACCACCAGCGGGACGTCGGGGTCGCGCCGCCAGGCCGACGAGTTGTCGACCACGACCACACCCGCGGCCGCGAACTTCGGCGCCAGCTCGCGGGACGCGGTCGCGCCCGCCGAGAAGACGGCGATGTCGAGCCCGGCAGGGTCAGCGGTCGTCGAGTCCTCGACCACGACCTCGCGGTCGCCGAACGGCAGCACCGTCCCGGCCGACCGCGCCGAGGCGAAGAACCGGATCTCCTCGATCGGGAAGCCACGCTCGAGCAGGATCTGCCGCATCGCGACGCCGACCTGCCCGGTCGCGCCGACGACGCCGAGGCGTACGCCGCGGCTCATCGTCCGGTCCCGCCGTACACGACGGCCTCGACCTCGTTGGCATCCAGGTCGAACGCGGTATGCGTGGCCTGGACGGCGGCTGGGACCTGGCCCTCGTCGACGACCACCGAGATCCGGATCTCCGACGTGGAGATCATCTCGATGTTGACGCCGGCCGATGCGAGCGCCGCGAAGAACTTGGCGGTGATGCCCGGGTGCGAGCGCATCCCGGCGCCGATCAGCGAGACCTTGCCGATCTGGTCGTCGTACAGCAGCTTGTCGTAGCCGACCTCGCTCTGGATCCGCGCGAGCGCGGTCATCGCGGTCTGGCCGTCGGTGCGCGGCAGCGTGAACGAGATGTCGGTGCGGCCGGTCGCGGCGGCGGAGATGTTCTGGACGACCATGTCGATGTTGATCTCGGCGGCGGCCAGCGCCTCGAAGATCCGGGCCGCCTCGCCGACCTTGTCGGGTACGCCGACCACCGTGATCTTGGCTTCGCTCCGGTCGTGTGCGACTCCGGCGATGATGGCCTGTTCCACGGCTTCTCCTTCGTTGTTCTCCGGCACGATCCAGGTGCCCTCCTTCTGGCTGAAGGAGGAGCGCACGTGGATCGGCATGTGGTAGCGGCGGGCGTACTCCACGCACCGCAGATGCAGGATCTTCGCGCCGCAGGCCGCCATCTCCAGCATCTCCTCGGTGGAGATCCGGTCCAGCTTGCGGGCGGTCTTGACCAGTCTCGGGTCGGCGGTGAACACGCCGTCGACGTCGCTGTAGATCTCGCAGACCTTCGCGCCCAGCGCCGCTGCCAGCGCGACCGCGGTCGTGTCGGAGGCGCCGCGGCCGAGCGTGGTGACGTCCTTGGTGTCCTGCGAGACGCCCTGGAAGCCGGCCACGATCGCGATCGCGCCGTCGCCGATGGCGGCCTCGATCCGGCCCGGCGTGATGTCGATGATCTTTGCCTTGCCGTGGGCAGAGTCGGTGATCACGCCGGCCTGGCTGCCGGTGAACGACCGAGCCTTGTAGCCGAGCTGCGCGATCGCCATCGCGACCAGCGCCATCGAGATCCGCTCGCCGGCGGTCAGCAGCATGTCCAGCTCGCGCGGCGGCGGCAGCGGGGTGACCTCCTCGGCGAGGTCACGCAGCTCGTCGGTGGTGTCACCCATGGCGGAGACGACGACCACGACGTCGTTGCCGGCCTTCTTGGTGGCCACGATCCGCTGGGCGACCCGCTTGATGCCGGCCGCGTCGGCTACGGAGGAACCGCCGTACTTCTGCACGACAATCGGCACGGTGTGCACTCTCTCTCAGCGCTGGGGGTGTACGACGCGTTCGCGACGGCGTCGTTGCACGTCAGCGATCTGAGGCCTGAGTTTACCGACGCTAGGCACCCGTCGCGTCGAGCATCTCATTGGCCGCGGCCAGGTCCTCGTCCTCGCCGGTGAACTCCGCGTCGAGCCGGTCGTGGGCGACCACGGTCAGCAGCGCGTTGAGGATCGCGCCCGCGAGGTTGCCCCACGACGAGACGTAGGAGAACTGCCACCACCACAGCGCCTCCATGACGTTGCCCTGGCGGTAGTGGCGCAGGCCGTTCTCCAGGTCCGTCGCGATGCTGGTGAGGTCGTCGGACATCTGGTTGATGACGATCTCGGGCGCATACGGGTCGAACACGAAGCTGTAGGTATCGACGCTGTCCAGGATCGTGGCCAGCCGCAGCCTCAGCTCGTCGAGGTCGGCCTCCGGGCCGACGTCGGGCTGGTGTTCCTGCGGTGGCGTGAAGTCGTGCTGCGCGCCGAGCCGGGCGCCGGCAAGCAGGACCTGACTGACCTCGAGCAGCAGCAGCGAGATCGCGCTGCCGCCGCCTTCCTTGGCGATCTCCCGGAGGGCCAGCAGGAAGCTGGTCACCTGGTCGGCGATCTGCTGCGCGAAGTCCTCGGTCTCGCTGTCGACGTCCTCGAGCCGTCTCTCAGTCATCTTCGCCCCTTTGTTCATTCCGCCTGCCGTCTTCCGGCGAATGCGCGGCCCAAGGTGACCTCGTCGGCGTACTCCAGGTCACCGCCTACCGGCAGTCCACTAGCCAACCGCGTTACGCGCAACCCCAACGGCTTCAGCATCCGGGTGAGATACGTCGCGGTCGCCTCGCCCTCGAGGTTCGGATCGGTCGCCAGGATGCACTCGGTGACGGTGCCGTCGGCCAGCCGGATCATCAGCTCGCGGATCCGCAGCTGGTCCGGGCCGATGCCGTCGATCGGCGAGATCGCGCCGCCCAGAACGTGGTAGCGACCGCGGAACTCCCGCGTCTTCTCGATCGCGACGACGTCCTTGTACTCCTCCACCACGCACAGCACGCTCGGGTCCCGCCGCTCGTCACTGCAGATCCGGCACCGCTCGGCTTGCGACACGTTGAAGCAGACGTTGCAGAAGCGCACCTTGGCCTTGACCTCGATCAGCACGTCGGCGAGCCGACGTACGTCGTGGGGGTCGGCCTGCAGCAGGTGGAAGGCGATCCGCTGCGCGCTCTTAGGACCGACGCCCGGCAGCCGGCCGAGCTCGTCGATCAGGTCCTGGACGACACCTTCGTACAACTAGTGCTCCTCGTCGATGCCGGGCATCTTGAGGCTGCCCGCGTCGCCGGAGCCGAGGTCGCTGAAACCACCGGCGACCGGACCCAGCTTCTGGCTGGCCAGCACGTCGGCCTGCGCCTTGGCGTCGCGGTACGCCGCGACGATCATGTCGCCAAGGTCGGTCAGGTCGTCGGCGTCGCCGCCGTCGAACTGGCCGGCCTTGATGTCGACACCGATCAGGTCACCCACGCCGGTGAGCCTCACGGTGACCGCGCCACCCGCGACGGTGCCGTCGACGGTCGCTTCGGCGAGCTCGGTCTGCGCGGCCTGCAGGTCGGCCTGCATCTGCTGGGCCTGCTGCAGCAGCGCGTTCATGTCGAGGCCACCGAAGCCCTCGCCGCCGAACGGGTTGTCCGTCATGTGTGTGTTCTTCCTTCTTCTTGTTGTGGTGTACGACGCCGGTCAGTCGTGGCGGATCTCTTCGATCACCTGCGCGCCGAGCTCACGCTGGAGCAGCTCGGTGCCGGCGAGCCCATTGTTCTCCGCGTCCGCGTCGTCCGGGTGCGCCTCGGCGTCCGCGCGCGCCAGCTCCTCCTTGGACGGCGGCAGGTTCGCCGGCCGAGATGCCACCGGTGGCGGCTCGGGTGCGGCGAGCGGCGGCTCGGGTGGCGGCGCGGTCGCGGCCGACGGCTCCGGTGCCGGGCTCGGCTCGGCTGGTGCCGGCGCGGGCGGCTGAGACTGCACGTGCACCGACGCCTGGGCGCCCGGATCCACGATCGCGTCGACCCGCCAGTCCGCACCGACCACGTCGATCGCGGCCTGGCGGACGATTTCCGGGCTGCCACCGTTGACGAAGCTGTCCCGCGCGCCGGAGTTCGCGAACCCGAGCGTCAGGGTCTTGTCGTCGACCGCGACCACCTGGGCGTGCTGGGTGAGGTGGATCCAGGTCACCCGCCGCTTGAGCTTGGTCGCCTCGACGATGTCGCCCCACAGCCGGCGTACGTCGACGAGCGACAGCCCGCCGCTCTTCGGCGCCGCGGCCGCCGGGGAGGCGGCTTCCGCCGCCTTCGGCGGGGGCGCAGGTGCAGGTGCTGGCTCCGGCTCGGGCACCGGCGGCGGCTCCGGCGCAGGTTCCGGAGCGGGTGGAGGCGGGATGGGGGCAGCAGCTTCGGGAGCGGCGGGCGGCGCGCTCCTCGCCGGCGCCGGAGCCGGTGCCGGCGCCGCGGGCATCGGCGTACCACTTCCAACGATCGACATCCGCTTCTCGAGGCGGTCCAGCCGGGCGAGCAGGCCGTCCTTGCTGTCGTCGGCACCGGGCAGCAGGATCCGTGCACAGATCAGCTCGAGCAGCAGTCGTGGGGCGGTGGCGCCGCGCATCTCGGTGAGGCCGGCCGCGACCAGGTCGGCGGCCCGGCTGAGCTCCAGCCCACCGAACCGGGCGGCCTGGGCGACCAGCCGCTCGCCGGCGTCCTCAGCGACGTCGATCAGGCCGGTGGCCGGCGCGTCCGGGACCGCCGCCACGATCACCAGGTCGCGCAGCCGGCGCAGCAGGTCCTCGGTGAACCGGCGTGGGTCCTGGCCGGTCTCGATCACCTTGTCGACCACGCCGAACACACTCGCCCCGTCACCGGCCGCGAACGCGTCGACGACCTCGTCGAGCAGCGACTCCGGCGTATAGCCGAGCAGCCCGGCGGCCAGCCCGTGGGTGACGCCGGCCTCGCCCGCACCGCCCAGCAGCTGGTCGAGCACCGACAGGGTGTCGCGCGCCGACCCGCCTCCGGCGCGCACCACCAGCGGCAGCGCCGCCGGCTCGATCGCGACGCCCTCGCGCTGGCACAGCTCGGCGAGGTACGCCGACAGCAGCCGCGGCGGGATCAGCCGGAACGGGTAGTGGTGGGTGCGCGACCGGATCGTCGGCAGCACCTTCTCCGGCTCGGTGGTGGCGAAGATGAAGCGCAGGTGGGGCGGCGGCTCCTCGACCAGCTTCAGCAGCGCGTTGAAGCCTTGCGTGGAGACCATGTGGGCCTCGTCGATGATGTAGACCTTGTACCGGCTCTTCACCGGCGCGAAGAACGCCTTCTCCCGCAGGTCCCGCGCGTCGTCGACGCCGCCGTGCGACGCGGCGTCGATCTCGATCACGTCGATCGACCCCGGCCCGCCACGGGCCAGGTCGCGGCAGGAGTCGCACTCACCGCACGGGTCGGCGACCGGCGCCTGCTCGCAGTTCAGCGCCCGCGCGAGGATCCGCGCCGAGGTGGTCTTGCCGCAGCCGCGCGGCCCGGAGAAGAGGTACGCATGGTTCACCCGGTTGTTCGCCAGCGCAGCCCGCAGCGGCGCCGTGACATGGTCCTGGCCGATGACCTCAGCGAAGGTCTCGGGCCGGTAGCGGCGGTAGAGGGCGAGGGGTGACTCCACGTCCTGAACCCTACGCACCCCCGCCGACACCTGGTAGGCGACGTACCGCGGGGCGGCGACTCAGAGCGTGCGCCAGTGGGTGACGAGGCGGCCATCGTCGCCGAGCAGGTGTACGGCGAAGCTCGGGCCCAGCTCGTGAGTGACCAGCGGCAGGGGCTCCGCGTCGAGGGTGACCGTCGAGGCCACCCCACCGCCCACCAGCACCGGCCGCCCGGCGAACGTCGACGCGCAGGCCGTGTGGGCGTGCCCGACCAGGACCGCGACGACGTCGTCGTGCCGCTCCAGGACCACCGCGAGCTGGTCGGCGTTGGCGAGCTTGATCGGGTCCATCAGCGCGATGTGGACGTCGACCGGCGGATGGTGCAGGCACACGAACGCCCGCTCGCCCGGCTCCCGCGCCGCCAGCCGCTCGTCCAGCCAGGCCAGCGTCTCCTTCTCCAGGAAGCCGTGGTCGAACCGCTCACCCGGCGGCGCCGGCACCAGCGACTCGAGCATCAGGAACAGGTGGCCCGCGACCCGGTGCGCCTCGTTGACCGGACCGTCGCCCGGGCGGCGCCGGAACGCGGCGTACCCCTCGCGCACGTCGTGGTTGCCCGGACAGAACAGCATCGGCGCCGGACCCGGCCACTTGCCGAGCGTCTGCTCGGCCTCGGCGTACTCCTCGGCCAGGCCGTGGTCGGCGATGTCGCCGGTGACGAGTACGACGTCCGGTCCCGGCCGGATCCCGGCCAGGTGATCCATCACCCGCTCCGACCGCTCCACCGCCGTGTCGTGGCCGCCGAAGTGGGTGTCGCTGATATGCGCGATGACCAGCACCTTGCCATCGTGACGTGTCCGAGGGCTGCGGCAAAGGCGCCGCGCCTCTGGACATGAAAAGGCCCCCCGCGTACCCGACAGAGCTCGCTTACCCTTGCTGCCTTCCGGCCCTGGGGGAGTTGGGCAAGATGCCGCCACACGGGGGGTTGCCGTTGAGTCTAGGTGAGCGGCGTACGACGCACCAAAGCGGGCCTCCGCGAGCCGGATTTCACCAGCCAGGCGCCGACGGGTAACCTCCTCCGCGGAGGATTCGCCTAGTGGCCTATGGCGCTCGCTTGGAAAGCGGGTTGGGTTAATAGCCCTCAGGGGTTCGAATCCCCTATCCTCCGCCACATGTCTCGCGACGCCGGCTGGTACAGGGTGCTCGGGCGCCGCCATGAGACCCACCTGCAACGCGAGCTTCGGGTCGTCGCTGACCTGGACGAGTGGTCGCGCGCCAAGCTCTATCGGGTTCGTCAAGGCGGATGGCGAGCCGATGCGACAACGGCCATTGCTGCGAGCGCGGCGGAAGAGACCTACCGGCTGACCGACCAGCTACCCGACTGGCAGAACAAGACCAGCGACATGTGGCGGAGCAACCTGCAGCACGTGTGGGGGTTCCTGGCCGGTGACCGATCACAGCACTACGTGCTCTCCCGTGGTGGGGGCTGACAGGGACCCCGTGAACGGCTTCGCACCTGGACTGCTCGCCTCCATCCGGCCCTGAGGTCCCGAAGGTGTACGTACAGGGCTGTCCGTACAAATTCGGCCCGAGTACGCCTCAGGACCCCGCGACTGTCGAACTCCTGTCGCCGGCTCCCGGCTACTCCACCGCGGTGAGGGCCGGCGGCTGCCGCACCAGGCCCGCGAATACGCCGGGCAGCGGCGCCGTACCGGGACCACCGGCACGCACCCAGGCCACGATCGCCGACACGGCGGCGTCGGTCAGCACCGAAGACAGCCAGACCGGGCGCGCACCCCCGTTGCGCGCGCCCGGGCTGGGCGAGACGACCACGACATTGGAGTCCTCGCAGGCGAGCAGGCAGCCCGAGGTGACAACCCGGGCGGCTCCCTCCAGCCCGGTCCGCAGCGCCTCGAGCTGCCCGTCGTGGTCGACGTCAGGGTGCTTGCGGCGGCTGCCGCAGCAGCAGTCCCGGCAGACCGTGACCGTCGGCAGGCTCACCCGGCGACGGCCGGCTCGGCGGCTGCCGCCGTACGGGTCCGCGGCGAGAGCAGCAGACCGAATCCGACCCCGAGCACGGTCCACAGCAGCCCGAGCATCGCCAACGAGGCGACCCGCAGGTCCCAGAGGATGTCGGCCGGCATGTCGGCGGGAATGCCGTCGGGAGAGCCCGGCACCAGCAGGAACAGCAGCGTCAGCCCGACCACCGCACCGGCCACCGCGAGCGCTGCCCGGCGGGGTACGTCGTACCCGCGGTCGGCGAGCGCCCGGTCCAGCGCGAACAGCGCGAGCACGATCAGCAGCCCGACCAGGATCGTCAGCACGTAGATCAGCGTCCGCCGGGTCACCGACTCCGGGTCACCGACGGCCGGCGGGTTCGCCGGGATCCGCAGGCCCGGAAGCAGCGTGAAGACCATGAACCCGAGCCCGGCCAGCACCACTGCACGACCGAAGTCGGACCCGCCCGGCAGCCGGTTGCGCGACCACGCGTAGACGACCGCGAACACCAGCCCGAACAGCAGGCCGGCGACGGTCACAGTGACGATGCCGCCGAAGACCTGCATCGAGCGGGAGACCAGCGGCTCCTCGTGGGAGTGGCCGCCGCCGTCGGCGTTGCCGCGGGCCTCCTCGATCACCAGCGCCCGGCGGACGACGGGCTCGAGGACCAGGTAGAAGAAGACGGCTGCGAGCGCGCCGGCAGCGGCTCCGGCCGCGAGTCCGCGGCGGAGAAGGTATCCGATGCCCATCTCAGTGGCAGGGGACGCCGAGCGCATGCCGCGCGTCGTGCGTGAACTCGTGGATGTACTCGGCGGCGGTGGCGCCGACCAGGCTGCCGTTCTCCTGGGTGATCAGGTAGAGCGCGGCGAAGGCGAGCGCGACCAGCGCCCAGGCCCAGACCGGGACGGTGGCGCGGGTACTGGCGGTGACGTTGGACATGGGCGGGGACCCTTTCTTCCATGCCTCGTGGATAGATCGCGCCGCAGCCGGTCTCCTGGCTTCCGGATCGACGCCCGCCCCTCGCCTTCCCAGCCGCTCCATGGTCGGAGGCGGGCCAGTGGCATCAGTCGAGGGTGGACTCCCCGGTCACAGTGGCGAGGACCACGTCGGAATCGCACCGACTTCCCGTGCACTGCGGCATCGGCACCTTCTCACATCCGGCACCCGCGCCGGTAGTGAGGAGTCCCACTCCCGCCGCCAGCGGAGCTCCGGGTCGAGGCAGTCTTCGCCAGCTCAGACTCGCTGACCCGGCCTGTCTTCACGCACAGACTCGCTGACCCGGCCCGTCTTCACGCACAAACTCGCTGACCCGGCCCGTCTTCACACAGAGAGTGTCAACACGGGCCGGGTCAGCGTTGCCTGGCGTCAACACGGACCGGGTCGGCGCTGCCTGAGGTTAACGCCGGCCGGGTCAGCGGCGTTGGCGGGCGAAGAGGGGGCGGAGGAGGGCGGCGAGGACGAGCGCACCGCCGGCGAGCAGGCCCCACCAGACGAACGACCGCCGGGCGTCGGCGTACCGGTCGGCGGGCGGTTCCGGGGCGGACGCGCGACCGGTCTCCTTGCGCTCCGGCCGGGCGCCGCTCACCTCGCCCTCACGAGAGATGGTCAGGTCCCGGGTCAGCGCCTCGACCGGCCGGATCACGCCGAAGCCCGTGAACACGTTGCGGTCGTCGGTGCTGCCGTTGGCCGTCTCCATGATCCGCGCGGCGGTCTGCTCAGGCGTGTACTTCGGGAACTCCTCCCAGATCATGGCGGCCAGCCCGCTCACCATCGCCGTCGACCAGCTGGTCGCGACCTGGTCCTCCGAGAGGAGGCAGGTGCCGCCTTCTGGGTACGCCGTCACCGCGAGGGCGGTCGGCGCCGTGACATCGGTCGACCGGCTGGCCAGGACGTACCCAGCGACGTCATTCTCGGTCTCACCGGCGGCGGTGTTCGCGTTCACCCCGAGTACGCCGTCGTAGGACGCCGGGAACTTCTTCGCGTTCTCGCCCGGCTCGTAGGGCTCGATCTCCTCGTCGCCATCGCCGGTGCGGTTGCCGGTGGCGGCCACGACCAGGATGTCGTTGGCCTGCGCCCGCTTGACCGCGTCCTTGAGCGCCTCTGTCGAACCGGTGGTCAGCGAGACGTTGATGACCTTGATGTTGTACCTGTCGGCGTTGTCGACGGCGACATCGATGCCCTTGGCGATGCCTTCGGCGGTGAGGTCGACGTCCTCGTCGGACTCCTCGCCCTTCGCAGTGTTGTCGTCGTACACCCGGACCGACAGGATCCGCGCCTCCGGCGCGATGCCGGTGATCTTGCCGTCGCGCTCGCCACCGGCGATCAGGCCGGCCACCTCGGTGCCGTGCGCGGCGCGCAGCTCCCCCTTGTTGAGTCCGCCCAGGATGATCTCGTCGGCCAGGTTCACGAACGAACTCGAGTCCTTGTCGACGCCGCTGTCGATCACCGCGACCCCGACGCCTTCGCCTTTGCTGATCGTCTGCGCACGCTCGACGTTGAGCTCCTCGAAGGGCTTGCTGATGGCGTCCGCCGAATGCGCCTCCGTAAAGTCGCCGGAGCAGTCGTCGTCGGCCGCGAACGCCGGCGTGGGCACCGCAACCGGTAGCACGGGCAGCGTGGCCGCGACGAGCAGGGCGGCAGCGCGGGTGGCTACTCGCACGACGGCTCGAGCTCCGGGTCGGGCGGTGCCAGTGCCAGCGCCGTCGACAGCTGCACACCGCATTCGAACAGCCTCATCCAGGTGTCCGGAACGATCGGCGCTTTCGAGACCTCATAGCCGAGGTTCTCGGGCGCTTTCGGGCCGAGGAGCTGGTGGCGCTTGCCCGCCGCGTCCACGACGTACGGGAGGCCACCCGAGGTGTCGTCGAAGCCCCCGACCAGCACGAACGCACCCCGGCCGGGCTGTACCGACACCTGCATATCGCCATCGTCGATGTCCTCCGCCGACGCGTCGGCGGAGGGGTTGGCGGCCAGTCGCACCGTCGGCGGCTCTCCGGCCTCGGGCTCCAGCCGGGCACACGGGTCGCCCTCGGTCGGCGGCGCGTCGCCCTCGGGCCAGATGTCGCGCGGGTAGTTGGCGCCGACCCGGGCCTCGTTCATCGCCGACGCCTCGCGCGGCTCCTCACCGCTGACCGCGAGGTAGGCGGCCTCGGCGAACTCGGTCAGCAGCACCGGGCCTGCGCTGGTCAGCAGGTAGGTGGCGGTGGGTGCCTCCACCACGTCGCCCACCTCCGGCTCGCCGTCCAGGCCGTCGATCGACTCCGCGTAGTCGATGCCGTCGTCCTCGAGGTCGAACGACTCCAGAGTGAGCGGTGGCCCCGCCGGGAACAGGTTGAGCCACTCCTGCGTCACCTCGAGCGCGTCGGCCGTGCCGGAAGCCCCCACGGCTTCCAGCAGGTTGTCCGCTTCGGCGTCGTCGTTGTCGGGCAGCTCGAACTTGTACGTCGCATCGTCGTCGCCGTCGACCAGCAGGTAGAACTTGCCGCCCTCCTGGACCGTGAGCGACTGGCCGGCCGAGATCTCCGCGCCCGGGTCCTTGGCCAGCCGCAGCCGGATCGCCTGGTCGGAGTCGGTGCAGGCGGTCCAGCCCGTGTTGATCAGCTGCCCGGACCCGGCCAGCGCCTTGGGCGCGTCGAAGATGCCGATGTCCTCGCCGATGTCCTGGGCCGCGATGTCCTCGTCCGCGACCGTCCGCGGGTCCAGGGCGTCTCCGAAGATCAGCTTGGCGGAGGTGTTGTTGTCCAGCGGTCGCAGCTCCGGATCGCCGTCGTCATCGAGGATGACGTACGGCGTACCCGTCTCCTTGGCGATGATCAGACCCGGGCTGAGCCAGTCCGACTCGGGCCGCTTCAGGAAGATGCCGGCGATCGCGGCACCGGCGACCAGGAGGATCGCGAGCGCCAGGCCACCGACCACCGTCCGGCCGGGCCGCACCGGCTCGACCTCGCGGCCTCCGGGCGCACCGCTGACGAACGCGGTCACCAGGCGGCGGCGGCTGAACGAGTGTGCCTCGACCAGATCACGTTTGGTGGACATGTCTCCTCAGATCCTCAGTTGCGGATCGACTCGAAGAGCCCGATGGCGAGCACGAGAAGCGGCAGCAGTGACAGCAGCGCGATCGTCTCGACGACGTCGCCGAACCGGCCGCGCTGCACCGACGGCGTGCTCGGCAGCAGCGTCACCGCCAGCACCAGAGCGCCGGTCGCCGCCAGCGAGACGGCGGCGGCCGGCCGCCAGTCGGGGTGCATCCAGAGGACCGCGATCGCGATCGCGACCAGGCCGAGGATGCCGGAGACCAGGCCGACCAGGACCTCGGACCCGGTGCGGTACTGGCGGGTGCGCAGCATCACGACCAGGCAGCACACGATCGCCAGGACGGTGCCGTAGATGCCGAGCGAGACCGCGAGCGGCGCGATCAGCACGAGGAGTACGCCGACCGTGCCGGACACCGCGAGCAGGATCTCGTGGGCCAGCCGGGCGTCCGCGCGGACCCGCTCCGGGTCGATCTCGGCCGGGTCGTTGGTGATGTCGGCGAGGGTGACCACCTGCTCCACGCGGGTGCTGGTGGCGCCGAGCGCAAGCCACGGGAAGACGCTGCCGGCGATCACTACGAGCGCCAGCGCGATCGTGTAGACCACGGCCGGGTCGAACTCGGCGTTCTCGCGGACCATGCCGCTGGCCGCGAAGATCGCGCCAACCACGACCGCGGGCAGCACCAGCGGCCGGCCCTCGCCGAGGCCGGTCAGCGCGAAGATCCCGACTCCAAGTGCTCCGAGGCCGGCGCACGCGAGCGGCAGACCGAACGGCTTGCCGTCCGGCGCCAGCATCAGACCCGCCGCGGCGCCGTACCCGGCGGCCATCCACGCCAGCGCTACCGCGGCCTCGGGCTCATGCTGGGCGCGGGACAGCACGATCGACCCGGTCAGCAGCAGGGCGGCGACCACCGACGCGGCGACACCGGCCAGCAGGCTGTCGCGCTGGATGAGCAGGGCGGCCGCGCCGAGGGTGAGCAGCAGGCCGGCCGACCAGAGAGCGGTACGCCGGCCCGCGGCCGGCTCCCAGGGCCGCAGCTCGTGCTCGACGACGTCGGACATCGCCTCGACCACGTCGTCGTACACCCGGGGCGGCTCGTCGTCGACGCCCGCGGCGACGGTCAGCAGACCGCCGTCGTCCACGCCCTGCATGGTGAGCCCGGCGTCGGGCGAGAGCTGGCGGCCGTCCTGGGTGACCAGCCGGTAGCCGCCGTACACCGTGGCCGCGTCCAGCAGGCCGACGCTGCGCGCGAGCTCCGGGACGAGCTCGGCGACCGGCACCGCTCCGGGCAGTACCAGGTCAACCCTTCTGGTCCCGGAGGCGACGGTGACACGCACCAGTCCGGACGTGGCGGCAGATGCCTGAGTCATCGTGCCCTTCCTCGAAGTAGTTGCCTGGTGGTCAGCGCTCGCATGCTATCGGGCGGTGCCCAAGCCCGGATCCACCGATGCCCGCCTACTGCGCGCCACCATGTGGGCGCGCTAGCTGCGTTGGCGAAGACTCGACGGGCCTCCGGCCCGCCTTCGCTCCGCCGCCTTGCCATCACACCCACCTGGCGACGCTCGTGACGACGCCCATCGGTGGATCCGGGCTGGGCTGCCGGACGGGCCACAGGGCCCGTGCCAGGAGTACTGGCTCGGGCCCTGTGGAGGGGTTGCTGCATCCGGTGTCAGTCGAGTACGCCGGGAGCGGCGCCCTCGTCGTCGGTCCAGTCATGCTCGGTGTCGAAGAACTCCGACTCGTTCGGGTTCTGCTTGTCTCCCTTGCGCCGGCCTCCGCCGCCGCCCGGGGACATCGCGCCGCGACCACCGCTGGTGCCGCGGCTGGCAGCGCCCTTGGCGCCACCCTTCGCGCCGCCCTTGCCGCTGCCGGAGCCCGCCGAGGCCGCCCCGCGACCGCCGGCCGCACCCTTGACGCCACCCCGGCCGGCGCCCTTCGCGCCGCCCTTGCCGGCGCCGGCACCCGGCGACATCGCACCACGACCGGCACCACGACCGGCACCACGCGTGCCGGTGCCACGGCCGGCGCCGCCGCCCGGCGACATCGCACCGCCACGGCCGATCGCGCCGCCCTTGACGCCACCCGCACCGCGGGTGCCGCCGATCGGGCGGACGCCGCCACCGGGGCTGAGCACGCCGCCACCCTTCAGGCCGCCGAGCGCACCGCCGATGCCGCCGATGCCGCCACCGATCGCACCGGCCACACCGCCGATCGCACCGATCCCGCCCGGCGAGCCCGGGCTGGGGGTCCCGACGTGACCGGGTCCGCCCGGCGTCGGCGGGGTGTAGGTCCCGCCGTCCTCCGGGTCGCCCGGGGTGTCCGGCGGGTCGTACGGGTCGCGGGGGTCGATCGGGTCGCGCGGGTCCGTCGGGTCACGCGGGTCGTCGGGGTCGCGCGGGTCGTCCGGGTCGTCCGGCGGGTCGATCGGGTCGTCCGGCGGGTCGTACGGGTCACGCGGCGGGTCGATCGGTGGCCGGCCCGGGGTCCGGATCGGCGTCCGACCGCCGCCGGGCTTCCTGCCACCCGGGTCGTTGCGATCCGTGGGCGGAATGCCGTGGATCTGGCGCATCTCCTCCGCCGCCTCGTCCAGCTTCGGGGTCAGCTGGTCGAGCTTGATCCTGGCCGCCTTCTCGCGGGCGGCCCAGGCCGCCTCGTTCTTGGCGACCTCTTGCTTGTTGTGGTTCTTGTCCTCGGGAGAGAGGGGCTCCAGGCCCTTCGGCTTCTTGAGCTCCGGATTGGAGATCGGACTGCCGTCGAACTGGTTGACCGTCGAGCTCGCGCTACCGAGCTCGTACTCCGCGGTGCCGAGGGCGGTCTCGGCACGCCGCATCTTCTTGGCTTCGTCGTCCACCTTCTTGCGGACCGCGATGAACGCCTCCCGGGCGGCGACCCGGGTCTGCTTGCCGAGCGGCTCGTCCGACTCGAGCTTCTTGATAGCCCGGGTGAGGGAGGCCGAGACCTCCTCGAGGGAGGTGGCGCCCATGGTCCACTTGCCCTTGCCGGCGGCGATCGACGAGCCGCTGAGGTGGGCGACCGCGGCGCGCAGCTTCTTCTCGTTCGGCCCCATCGCCATCAGCCCTCACCCTCTTCCTTGGTCGGCCCCTTGTCGGAGCCCGGGTCGTCGGTGCTCGGGTCGCCGTCGGCGTCCGGCTCCTCGGAGTCCGGGTTGCCGTCGGTGTCGGCGTCGTCCTCGGTGTCGGTGTCACCGGAGGCCGCGTCGTCCTGAGACTCGTTCGTGTCGGTGGCGGTGTTGTTCATCTCCGCGAGCCGCTGGATGCGGGCCAGGTCCTCGGCGCTCAGCTCGTCGGCGTCAATGGCCTCGCGGCCGGCCTTCTGCATGCCATCGTGGAAGTCACGGAGGTCCTTGATCACGCCGGTGAGCGTTCCGTGCATCACCTTGTGCGCGCGGTCGTGTTCGTAGCCGAGAATCTTTCCGGAGTACGAACCTCCGAAGTCGCTCTCCTTGGTCGGCATGTCGCCGAACTTCACGTCGGAGACGTTGTCGGACTCGCTCAGCAACTCTGTCGCGATACCGCTGATCTCATCCAGCAGGACGCTCATGGTCGAGCTGGTGAGCGCATCGAACGGCATGAAACCCATCGGGGCTCCCCCTCTGTCGGATCGTGTTCCTATCGCCGTCGGGGGCCGGGCTGACGATCAGCACCGGCCCCCGTCGTCATGACGTCGTTCAGCCGCGGAAGCGGTTCGCGCCGCGCAGGTCGGCCTCGAGGTACGAGGTGTTCGACTGGTCGACAGCGACACCGATGTCCTTGAGCAGGTCCTTCATGTCGCGCATCGCGGCTTCCCAGTTCTTCTTGGCCGTGTAGTAGGCCTCCTTGGCCTGACCGGTGAAGTCGGGGAGGATCTTCTCGAGGTCACCCTCGAGCTGGTTGAGGCGGTTGTCCACGTCGGTGGAGGCCTTCACCAGGTCCTGCGACGCGTTGCTGAGCCCGCCGTGGTTAACCTTCAGGTTTCCGTCGCTCATTTGATTCATACCCTCTCTCTAAAGTCGTTGGTGGTGGATGGTCAGCCGAGACGGCCCTGCAGCTTGCTGAACGCCTGCTGCTGCTCGTCGTCGGTGATGTTCCATTCCTTGTCGGTGCCGTCGAGGTTGTCGGCAAGCTCGACCAGGTTGCCGAGAACGGTGGCGGCGTGGGTGTCCCAGGCCTGCATGACCTTCACGAAGGACACCGAACCCATGCCCTCCCACTGCGCGCCGATGCCCTCGAGCTGACCGCGGAGCGTCTTCAGACGACCCTGGAGGTCGGTCTCACAGGTGCGGGTCATCTCCGCGCCCCGCTTCATCGTCGCGTTGATGTTCTGCATTGCGTTGCCGCCAGACATCGCGGCCTCCTTCCCCCGGGCGACTCCGTCGCATCGAGATCGTGGTTTCGGGTGGCGGTCGCCACCCTGACAACAACCTGTCTACCCGACCGACCTTTACCCAAACACCCCTGCAGACATTTTCCACAGTTTTTTTTGCGAACGCACAGTTCAGGGTCTCCAGACGATCGGCTTGCCGTCCCAGATGTTGTACGGCGAGTCCGAGCGCGAGTACTGCGCGCCCACCAGCGCCTCGCCCTTGCGGACCGTGATCGGGTTGCAGGTCTCGAACGAGTCCCCGGGCTCGGGCAGCCTCGGCTCCACCGGGTACTGGCACTGCTCGAGGGTCGAGCTCGCCAGTGGGCCGGCGAAGCCTGTCTTCGTCACGCCGCCGAAGTCGGGGGCGACATCGCCGGTGCTGACCATCCCGTCCTTGGCGTGACTCACGATCGTCACCCGGCTCCGGATGTAGTGCACCGTGTCGGCGGCGAGGTCGACCGACTCGCCCCGGAGGTCCGCGGGCTTCGCGCGATCAATCCGCAGCACGGTCAGCTCGATGACACCGGACCCCTTGATCTCCAACGTCGCGGTCTCGCCGTACTTCAGCTGCGTGCCGGGCGCGGTCATCTCACCGTCGCCGGTCGGGTCGCCCGTGGCCTCCGTCGGCGCGTCGGTGGGTGACTCCTCGGTGGACTCCGAGGCGCTCGGGCTGGCCGACGGCTTGCTGTCACCGTCGCCGTCGTCGTCCGACCCCGACGTACACGCGGCGGTGAGGGCGAGAACGGTCGTCGCGGCGGCGGCAATGCCGGAGCGGATACGCATGGCGGCTCTCCCGATCGAGTCTGTTGGCGTCGGCCCAGGCTACCGGGCTGGGTCGGCAGCGCCGACTACGCGTAGCGACCGCCAGGGTCCTCCGCGTTCGGAATCGCGTCCAGCCGGAGCACCTGCTTGTCGTTGATCTCCTCCGCCAGCGGCTTGAGCCGGTCGCCGATATCGGTCATGGCGTCGGTGGCGTGCTTCGCAATCTTGGTGAGAGCCGCCTCCAGGTCGTCGACGAACTCCTGGGCCGTCTTCGGCGTCTTCGGGCTGGAGTCCCCGGACTCCGCCTTCTGGAGGGCGTCGTAGGTGTAGGTGAAGGCGACATCGAATGTCCCGGCGTACTCCTTGCTGCCGACGAGCTCGGCCAGGAGCACGCCTCCCCCAGGGAACTGGTCGGCGTAGTCGACGGCCGCGTCCCTGGTAGCCATCATGAGGTCGGAGAGCTTGTAGCCACTTCCGGGCGGGAAGGGAAACACGTCGGCGTCCTCGACCCAGGCAGCCAACGCGTCCTCCAAGCCTTGGCGAGCGTTCGTGGCCTGCCGAAGCATGGTCTTCTGGCCCGCGGCGATGATGTCGCCGGTCCCGCCCGCGGCCATCTGAGCGGCGGCCGCATAGTTGAGCAGGGCATGAACGACCGGGCCAACCTCATTGCTCCAGACCTCGAACTCTGTCGAGGCACCGCCCGTCCAGTGGTTGTCCATCAGCACCTGCACGTCGGCGAAGCAGTCCACCAACAACCCGCGCTTCGTCGTCCCCAGCTCGGCCTGCTGGGCCCGAGCCGCCCGGATCAAGGACTGGGCGTCCACGCCGTAGAGGTGCTGCACCAAGCAGCCACGGAGCCAGGCCCCGATGCCCGCGGCCTGGCCCTTGCCTACCGCGAACGCGGCGTCTAGGTGAGGCTTCCACTCGTCGTACCCGATGCTGGGGAGTGTCGGCCAGACGGTGAAGGACCTCCTGGTGGGCATCGCATACGTGTACGGCGCCGGTCCCGCGCCGCCCTCCTCGCCGGTGTCCGTGGGGAGGTTCTGCTCGCGGACATACCGAGCCACCGACTCGATCCCCATGAGGTCGGCAAGGAGCTCCTCGATGTCGTCGGTCACCCGCTCGAACTCCTGGTCGGTGTAGCCCGCCGCGCCGTCGCCCGGCCCGTCATAGGTGCCCATCAGCCCTGACCTCCGCTGCGCGCGGGTGGAACCGGCGGCAGCTCGAGACGACGCTCGGCAAGATCTCCTCCGATGCTGTCGGCCGCGGCGGCCGCCCGCTCATCGGTGGCGACATAGTCGTCAGCAACCGCCACGATGGCGGTCGCCGCGGCATGCCACGACAACACCGCGCGCCGCAGCAGCCGGTACGCGTCGTCGTTGATCGCAACGGCCCGGGTGAGCGATGTGGGCGAGCCAGCGGCGAACGCCTGGGCCTGCCACGCGTCGCTGGCGTCGCCCAGTTGCTCGACGGTCGATGCAAGCTCCCCGGCAAACTCCGGAAAGGTCACCTTCCCCGCCCGATACATGTCCTTGAGATCGGCCTTGAGAGTCGACATCGGTCGGCTCCTTCCCCCTCGGTGGCACTCGGCATTGCCACTCTCCTGCCCGGGCCGACATGGGGCAAACGGGTCCTCGGAGGCCTGTGGATAACTCTCAGCCCGGAGGATCCGGGCTTAGCCGAAGCGCTCGGAGCTGATCTCCCAGAGGGTGCGGACGATGCCGGAGGACACGAAGATCGCCGCGACGGCGAAGGCTCCGCAGATGCCCTCGCCGATCTCGGCGCGGCGGGCCCACCAGACCGAGCGCCAGCCGCGGCCGGTCGCCACCGCGGCGGCGACCATGATCGCGCCGAGGAACAGCGAGGTGACTACGACGAGCGTGGCCTGGCCGCTCTTGGCGTGCCTCAGCAGCTCGATGGTCAGCACCAGCCAGCAGGCGAGACCGGCCAGCCGGAGCAGCAGTCGCGCGGAGCGGTGCCGGTAGCTGCGGGCCGCGAACAGCAGCGCGCCACCGGCGAAGAACACCAGGCAGCGAGCGCCGTTCTGATCCACCTCGACCAGCGCGGTGGCCAGCAGCTGGGTGGCCGAGAGGACCGTGACGACGAAGACGGCTGCCGCTCCTGCGGTCACGATCCGGCTGCCGCGCCGGACCAGGGCGGTGATGGTCGGGGTGGTGACCAGCATCCGGCCGCGACGGCCGCGCGGCCGATCGCGGGCGGACCAGGCGGTGACCGCGAGCCGCTCCAGGTCCAGCAGCACCTGGTCGGGTACGTCGATCGCGAACGACGGGATGAAGCGGGCGGCCAGCATCGCGGTCACCAGCAGCACACTCCACAGCAGTGGCGGGCTGAAGCCGGCGACCGCCCAGACGCCGGCGGCCAGGAAGATGCCGGCGCCGGTGATCATCACGACGGTGAGCGCATCGTCGCGCTCGTCGGCGAGGGTGCGGGCGATCGCCGCGGTGACCGCGGCGGCGAGGCCGGCGATGCCGAGCGCCATCGGCAGCTCGACCGCGCCGGGCTCCCACACGATCGCGTAGGCGCCGGCGGCCGCGAAGGCCGGCGCGGCGAGGGCGCGCTGGGCGGCGTACCGGCCGACGGGGAGTACGCCGAGGATCGCGCCGACGGCGAGCAGGTCGACGGTGATCGTGTGGAGGAGGAACGAGTCGACGTGTGCGGCGAACCAGCCGGACAGCACGGCTGCAGCGGCCGCGACCGCAATCACCAGTCCGGAGACCGGGCCGGCCGTCTCCGGGGCCTCGTCGGTTCGGCCCGCGCCGCTCACGGCGGGCCCTGGGCCGCCGAGCGCGGCGACCAGCAGCTGTCCGGAGACGACCCGCTCCTCGGTCAGCGGGCGGGCCGGGTCGATCACGCGGCCGGTGGTGGTGTGCAGCCGGGGTACGACGCCCAGCCCGGCCTCGCGGGCGTACTCGAGCGCGACGTCGGACCCGGATGCGCCGGCCGGCACCACCAGGTCGAGGACGCCACCTGGGCCGTGCACGCTGAGCGCGAGCGTCTCCGACAGGGTGCCGGATGTCCCGAGTGCCGCCACGGCCGCTGCCCTCCTACGCGCGAGTCTGAGTCGTCTAGAGGCTAGCCGAACGCTCCGGCCGAACGAGTGTCGGAGTTAAGGGCTAGCATCGGGCCGTCCGAGTCCGACGATCTTGGGGGACGATTGAGTACAACGCTGCGTGGCGGCCAGCGGCTCGACGAGCCGGAGATGCCTGGCGGCCAGATCGTCCTGCAAGCGCCTCCGGAACTGCAGGAGCACGAAGGCGCCGCCAGCGTGATGATGAACGCGATCCCGATGCTCGGCAGCGTCGGCTCGATCGTGCTGGTCGCAACCATGGGCGGCGCCAGCGGTGGCGGCACCCGCTGGATCGCGGCGGGCATGTTCCTGTTCGCCACGCTCGGCTTCATCTTCGTCCAGATCGACCGGCAGCGTAAGCAGAGGGCGCAGCAGGTCACCGGCTCCCGGACCGAGTACCTCCGCTACCTCGGCAGCATCCGCAAGGTCGCGCGCGACGCCGCCGACCAGCAGCGCCGAGCGCTCAACTGGCACCACCCCGAGCCGCACGCGCTGCCCGCGATCGCCGAGGACCGGACCCGGCTGTGGGAGCACGGCCCGAGCGACCCCAACTTCCTGCAGGTCAGGTACGGCCTCTGCTCGCAGCCGCTCTCGCTGGAGCTGGTGCCGCCGGAGAGCGCCCCGATCGACCAGGTCGACCCGGCCGCCGCGTCCGCGCTGCACCGGCTGCTCGTCGTACACAGGCTGCAGCCGAACCTGCCGGCCTCGATCGACCTGCGGGCCTTCGACCGGATCGAGGTGTGCGGCCCCGAGGACGAGGCCCGGTCGCTGGCGCGGGCGATGGTCTGCTCCGCCGCGGCGTTCCACAACCCGGACCAGCTGCTGATAGCGGTGCTCTCCTCGGACCAGAACCTGCAGCACTGGGACTGGATGAAGTGGCTTCCCCACGCGCAGAGCGCGCAGCAGTCCGACGCGGTCGGACCGATGCGGATGGTCACCACCTCGCTCGACGACCTCGGCGCGCTGCTGCCCAGCGACCTCGCCGACCGGCCCCGGTTCGGCGCCGACGAGCGGCCGGCCAACCCGCACATCCTGCTGGTCGTGGACGGCGGCCACCTGCCGCCCGGCAACCACATCATCCCGCCCGACGGCCTGCACGGCGTCACCCTGATCGACCTCCCGGCGCGCTGGGACCAGCTGGAGGACCCGACCCGGCTGCGGCTGCAGTTCGAGGACGCGCCGCCGGCCAAGGAGAAGCTGCCGGTGACCGCGCTGCGGATGCGCGAGGAACCGATCAAGGCGATGGCCGACCAGTGCGACCTGGCCACCGCGGAGGCGTTCGCCCGCCGGCTGTCGCCGCTGCACACGGTCTCGGCCGGTACGTCGGAGGCGGCGGCGACGCCGGGCGAGATCACCGGCCCGACCGACTTCATGGAGCTGCTCGGCCTCGGCGACGTCCACACCTTCGAGCCGTCCGCCGCGTGGCGGACCCGGCCGGCGCGCGACCGGCTCCGGGTGCCGATCGGTCTCAACGAGAGCGGCGGCATGGTCCACCTCGACATCAAGGAGTCGGCCCAGCAGGGCATGGGCCCGCACGGCCTGGCGATCGGTGCGACCGGCTCCGGCAAGTCGGAGTTCCTCCGCACGCTGGTGCTCGGCCTGACCATGACCCACTCCCCCGAGCAGCTCAACCTGGTGCTGGTCGACTTCAAGGGTGGTGCGACCTTCGCCGGCATGTCGGAGCTGCCGCACGTGTCGGCCGTGATCACCAACCTGGCCCAGGAGCTCACCCTCGTCGACCGTATGCAGGACGCTCTGTCCGGTGAGATGGTGCGCCGCCAGGAGCTGCTCCGCGAGGCCGGCAACTTCGCCTCGATCCGCGACTACGAGAAGGCCCGGCTCAACGGCGACGACCTCGAGCCGATGCCGTCGCTGTTCATCGTGGTCGACGAGTTCTCCGAGATGCTGACCGCCAAGCCGGAGTTCATCGACCTGTTCGTCGCCATCGGCCGGCTCGGCCGCTCGCTCGGGCTGCACCTGCTGCTCGCCTCGCAGCGCCTGGAGGAGGGCCGGCTGCGCGGGCTGGAGTCCCATCTCTCCTACCGGGTCGGCCTGCGTACCTTCTCCGCGGGCGAGTCGCGCGCGGTGCTCGGCGTACCCGATGCCTACGAGCTGCCGCCGGTCCCGGGCCTCGGCTACCTCAAGCCCGACCCGACCACGCTGCAGCGGTTCAAGGCGGCCTACGTCTCCGGCCCGCCGAGCGGCCGGGTGCGGGTACGCCGCGACGAGGGCGGCCACGTCCAGGGCATCCTGCCGTTCACGATCTCCGAGGTGCAGACCCTGGAGCCGGTCGACCACGAGCCGGAGCCACAGCAGGTGCAGGCGCCGCAGGAGGGCAACCAGGCCTCGCTGCTCGACATCGCGGTGGGCCGGATGGTCGGCCAGGGACCCGCGGCGCACCAGGTGTGGCTGCCGCCGCTCGACGTACCCGACACCCTCGACCAGCTGATGCCGGACCTGACCGTGGACCCGCAGCTCGGCCTGGTCTCGCCGCAATGGCGGGCGCTGGGCGGACTGGTGATCCCGCTCGGCACCGTCGACCGGCCACGCGAGCAGCGCCGCGACACGATGACGGTCAACCTCAGCGGCGCGGCCGGCCACGTCGCGATCGTCGGCGGTCCCCGGTCCGGCAAGAGCACCCTGCTGCGCACGATCGTGACCTCGATGTCGCTGACCACGACGCCGCTGGAGACCCAGGTCTTCGTCCTCGACTTCGGTGGCGGCACCTTCGCGCCGCTGAACCGGCTGCCGCACGTCGCCGGCGTCGGCAGCCGCTCCGAGGGTGACGTCGTACGCCGGATCGTGGCCGAGGTCGCGGGCGTGGTGGACCGCCGCGAGTCGTACTTCCGCGCCCAGGGCATCGACTCCATCGAGACCTACCGGTCTCGGCGGGCCCAGGGCCGCGCCGACGACGGGTACGGCGACGTGTTCCTCATCGTCGACGGCTGGAGCACCCTCCGTGCCGACTTCGACGACCTGGAGGGTGAGCTGCAGCAGCTCGCCACCCGCGGCCTCACCTTCGGCATGCACCTGGTGGTCGCGACCAGCCGCTGGGCGGACTTCCGCGCCTCCACCCGTGACATCTTCGGGACCAAGCTGGAGCTCAAGCTCGGTGACGCGATGGACTCCGAGGTCGACCGGAAGGTGCAGGCGCTGGTGCCGTCCGGCCGCCCGGGCCGCGGTCTGGTCCCCGGCAAGCTGCACTTCCTGGGCGCGCTGCCGCGCGTGGACGGCGCACCCGACGCCGCCACCCTCGGCGACGGCGTCGACAACCTGATCGAGCGCAGCCGGGCGGCCTGGCAGGGCCCGACCGGTCCGAAGCTGCGGCTGCTGCCCGAGCGGATCGAGCTGGAGGCGGTGCGCGAGCAGGCCAAGCAGATGGGGCTGGACGACCGGCTGCTGCTGCTCGGCATCAACGAGAAGGAGCTCGCTCCGGTCGCGCTCGACCCCGACACCGAGCCGCACCTGCTGGTGTTCGGCGACGGCCAGTCCGGCAAGAGCGCGCTCCTGCGCGCCCAGCTCCGCGAGATCATGCGCACCCGCACGCCCAAGGAAGCGCAGATCGTGGTCATCGACTACCGGCGTGCACTGCTGGGCGAGGTGGGCGAGGAGTACCTGCTCAACTACCTCACCAGCGCGACCCAGGCCGAGCCCGCGATCCGCGACCTCGCGGCCTACCTCCAGAACCGGCTGCCCGGGCCCGACGTCACCCCCGAGCAGCTGCGGGCCCGTTCGTGGTGGACCGGCGCGGAGGTGTTCGTCGTGGTCGACGACTACGACCTGGTCGCCACCCAGCAGTCCTCGCCGCTGCAGCCGCTGGTGCCGCTGCTCGCGCAGTCCCGCGACACCGGCCTGCACCTCACGGTGACCCGGCGTTCCGGTGGCGCCTCGCGCGCGCTCTACGAACCGGTCATCCAGACCCTGCGCGACCTGGCGATGCCGGGCATGCTGCTCTCCGGCAGCCCGGACGAGGGCTTCCTGATCGGCAAGCTGCGGCCGGTCCCGGCGCCTCCGGGCCGCGGCCGGATCGTCACCCGCGATGCCGGCACCCAGACCGTCCAGCTCGCCTGGACCGACACCGCCCTCTAGATGTTGGACATCTGACCAGGTTAGGGTCGCGGAAGCGAACCTGAGGGAGAGACACATGGCACTGGCGGCACCGTTCGGCAACTACCAGCTCGAGATCTACCTGAACGGCCTGACGGGAGTCCTCCCGAAGCTGCCGATCACCTACGCCGACCTCGAGGATGCCGCGGCCGGCGCGCTGCCGGCGTCGGTGCTGTCCTACGTCGCGGGCGGGTGCGGCGACGAGCTCACTCAGCGCGTCAACGTCACCGCCTTCGAGAAGTGGGGGCTGATCCCGCGGATGCTGCGGGCCTCCGAGCACCGCGACCTGTCGGTCGAGCTGTTCGGGATCACGCTGCCCACGCCGGTCTTCATGGCGCCGATCGGCGTGATCGCACTCTGCGCCCAGGACGGCCACGGCGACCTCGCCACAGCCAAGGCGTCCGCGCAGACCGGCGTACCCATGGTCGCGTCGACGCTGATGGAGGACCCGATGGAGGAGGTCGCCGCAGCGGCCGAGTCCACGCCCGGGTTCTTCCAGCTCTACACGCCGAAGGACCGCGACCTCGCGGCCAGCCTGGTGAGCCGCGCCGAGGCCGCGGGCTACCGCGGGATCGTGGTCACGCTGGACACCTGGGTGCCCGGCTGGCGGCCGCGCGACCTGGCCGCCGGGAACTTCCCGCAGCTACGCGGGCACTGCCTGGCCAACTACTTCACCGACCCGGTGTTCAAGGCCGCGCTCGGCCAGGACCCGGCCGACAACCCGCAGGCCGCGATCATGCAGTGGGTCGGCACCTTCGGCAACCCGCTCACCTGGGACGACCTGGAGTGGCTGCGCTCGCTCACCAAGCTGCCGCTGATCCTCAAGGGCATCTGCAGTGGCGAGGACGCGCGGCGGGCGCTGGACGCCGGCGTCGACGGGATCTACTGCTCCAACCACGGTGGCCGGCAGGCCAACGGCGGGATGGCCGCGATCGACGCGCTACCCGGCGTTGTGGAGGCCGCCGGTGACGCGCCGGTGCTGTTCGACTCGGGCGTGCGCACCGGCGCCGACGTGGTCAAGGCGCTGGCACTCGGTGCCACTGCGGTCGGGATCGGTCGGCCGTACGCCTACGGGCTGGCGCTGGGTGGGGTCGACGGGGTCGTCCACGTGCTGCGCTCGATCCTCGCCGAGGCCGACCTGCTGATGGCGATCGACGGCTACCCGACGATCGCGGACCTCTCGCCGGAGGCGCTGCACCGCAACTGAGCGCCCTCAGCGGGCGTGCGGCCGCGGGCTGGTGTCAATCTTGAAGCTCGGTACGTCGTCCATCGACCAGGTGAGCTCGAAGGTGCGCTGGTAGCCGGTGTGCTGGACCCGCCAGCCGTCGGCGGTGCGGACGTACCGGTCCTCGTAGATCGCCGCGCCCTCGATCACGACGCGGTACGGAACGGCGTACACCTTGTCCTCGAGGTACCAGACGCCGACCGCGGTGTCGCCGTCCACGGTGATCTCCGGGTGGTGGACGTGGTGCATGGTGACCATGCCCTCGCCGAGGTTGGTCCGCATGTAGCCGACCAGCTCCTCGCGACTGCCGAAGACCAGGCCGGCGTAGTCGGCGGTCGCCTCGGGGACGAAGCAGTCGGCGAACGCCGTCCACTCCTTGGTGTCGAGGGTGCGGAGATAGCGGTACTTCAGCCGCGCGATCGCGTCGATGTCGTCCACTAGTGGGCATCTCCGGAAGTTCGTCGAGGGTCTGAGTGGTCAGGGTGCGTGCAGCGCAAGGCGTCGGAGGGAGGCGGGCCGGTGGCCCGTCGACCGACGACAACGCAGCGATGTGCGTGCCCTGGCCGCTCAGACCCCGACGAACTTCCGGAGATACCCACTAGGGGAACCTAGCGCGCCCGAGTCGCGTTGGACGCGGTGTATCTCACAGGCAGTGAGACACACCTGTAACTCGCCGTGTACCTCCTCGCTAAACGGACATGGCAATCTGGAGTAGTTCACAACACTTAGAACGCTCAACCACCACACAGGGGGCTTCGGAAGAGATGACCACAAGTCATGACATCGACGTCACGCTCGACGCACGACGGGACAAGCGTGACGAGGCGGAGGCACGACGTGCGCGTGACATCGTCGCGCTGCTGGACGATCGCGCCGATCTGCGAGGGGTCTACGCGATGGCCGACATGGTCGACGACGCGGTCCGCTGGACCGCATAGCCACTAAGCGTTCTCTCGGCGGCGCGACGCCCAGCACTCTCGGGCGTCGCGCGCGGTCTGGTCGCCGCTGGCTCAGCGTGGAGTCAGCGGCGACCGGGCTGGCGGGCTGACCGGGCTGCCAGGCCCGCGGCGACGAGCAGGATCACGAGGCCGAGCGCACTAAGGCCAGCGCCGAGTACGGCGGGAGCCCGGTAGCCCCACCCGGCGGCGATCACGAGGCCGCCCAGCCAGGCACCCAGCGCGTTGGCGACGTTGAGCGCCGCGTGGTTCATGGCCGCACCCAAGGTGACCGCACCGCCGGCGACGTCCATCAGCCTTAGCTGCAGGTTGATCACGAGCACCGAGCCGGTAGCGGTGACCAGGAAGGCGACGGGCAGCAGCGCCCAGCCACCGGCGGCGGCCACGAAGTAGGCCAGTAGCACCAGGATCCCGAAGCCGGCCGAGAGCAGCAGGCTGCGGAAGACCGACCAGGCCGCGAGCTCGCCGGCCACCCAGGTGCCGATCACCATGCCGAGGCCGAGCGCCAGCACAAAGAACGGGACGGTGCTGCGCTCCAGACCACCGACCACGGTGACCGTCTTGGCGATGTAGGAGTAGACCGCGAACATCCCGCCGAAGCCGATCGCGCCGGCGGCCATCGTCAGCCAGACCTGCACGCTGCCGAAGAACTCGCGGGCCTCCTTGCGGCCGCTGGTCTCCGAGTCACCCGGCACCGACGGCACGGCGGCCAGCACACCCGCCGCGGTCACGAGCGCGAGCACCGCGGCCAGCAGGTACGTCGTACGCCAGCCGGCCTGCTGCCCCAGCCAGGTCGCGAGCGGTACGCCGACCACGTTGGCGACCGAAAGGCCGAGCATCACGCTGGCCACCGCGCGCCCGCGCCGTGCCGGCGCGACCAGGCTGGCCGCGACCAGGCTGGCGACGCCGAAGAACGCGCCGTGCGGAAGCCCGTCGAGGAACCGGGCGGCGGTCAGCACCCGGAAGTCCGGTGCGAACGCGCTGATCAGGTTGAACGCGCCGTACGCCGCCATCAGGCCGATCAGCATCGCGCGCCGCGGCAGCGCCGCTCCGAAGAACGCCAGCACCGGTACGCCGACAACCACCCCGAGTGCGTACGCCGAGATGATGTGGCCTGCCATCGGCACCGAGACGTCCACGCCGTCGGCGATCTCGGGCAGCACGCCCATCGTCATGAACTCGGTGGTGCCGATCGTGAAGCCACCCACGGCCAGCGCAAAGATCGCCAGCCCGGGGCGAGCGGTCCCGACGGTGGGCTGGTCGTCGGCCGGGGTCACGACCTCGGTCGAGCTCATCGGGCAGGGCTCCATCGGTCGGGGCTGATCGGCGTGGTCACGTGGGGTGACAACCACGGGTGGCGGCCGAGCATTCCAGGGTACGGGGCCGGGTCAACCCGCCATGAACGCCGACAGGGTCCGCTCGATCACCGTCGTCATCTCGCGCCTCGCCAGGTCACGGTCGGCGGCCGACGCGACGTACATCGCCGCCTCGTCGGCGACCGAGATCAGGGCGTGGGCGAGCGGCCGGGTCGGGAGATCGATGACGTCTCCGTCGGCGATGCCCTGGATGAGCGCGCCCTCGATGAGCGCTAGCACGTAGGGCTGGCAGAGCTCGCGCCACCGCATCCAGCCGAGCACCGACGGCCCGTCTGTCAGCAGGATCCGCTGCACCTCTGGCGCCTCGCACGCGTCGAGCCAGGCGTCCATGGCCCGCAGCATGACCGCCGAGAACGTCGGGTCGTCGCCGGCCAGCGCGTGCTCGGCGATCTTCTGGGTGACGTCGGCCTCGACGGACTCGAGCACGCCGGCGAACAGTTCGGTCTTGTCCGCGAAGTGGTGGTAGAGCGCGCCCCGGCTGACCGCGGCCTCGGCCACGATCGCCTCGGTGACTCCTGGGTCTCGTTGAGGCCGAGCACCTTGCTGAGCAGCATCGGGCCGAACGCGGTCATCGTCACCCGCAGCGGGATGCCGGTGCCCTGCCCGCCGAGCGCGTAGAACTCGGTCGGGAAGCCCGTGGCCTGCCACTCCTGGCCGACGCTCGTGGCTCGTTCGGTGATCTTGTCGCTGGCCTCGCCCGGGGTGGAGAGACCGGACAGGTCGCCCTTGATGTCGGCCGCGAACACCGGTACGCCGGCCGCGCTGAGCTGCTCGGCCAGTAGCTGCAGGGTCTTGGTCTTGCCGGTGCCGGTCGCGCCGGCGATCAGGCCGTGCCGGTTGAGCATGCCGAGCGGGATCCGGATCCGTACGTCGGACAGGTCGGTCGGGTTGAGCATCAGGCCGCCGAGCTCGAGCGCCTCGCCCTCGAACTGGTAGCCGGCCGCGATCGCCTCCGCGATCGAGCCCTGGGCGGGTGCGTCGGTCATGGCGGGAGCCTAGTCCGCACTGCGGCCCGATCAGGCGGGTTCTGGGCTACCCGTTCGGCACCGTCGCGAGCGCCACGATCGTCCAGTGCACCGGTTCGGGCTCTTCCTCCGGCGGCAGTTCGAGCATCCACTCAAGGAGCCGATTTGCCATGTCGTAGCTCGGGATTAGGCCAAGCTCGTTGACGCGGACGTCCAGCACCGAGTCGACCATCGGGAGGTAGTTGTGGCAGTGCCAGCTGTGGACGTCGCCCCAGGTCTCGACGCCGATCACCTCGAACCCGAGCCGCTTCGACCCGGTGGGCAATGCTTGTTGCCGAGCCAGCAACTCGGTCGGATCCAGCTCGTCGGCGAACTCGGCCAGGAGCTCGGCGGCATCCTTCGGCGCCAGGCCGAGCGCGACGATGTCGTCACCTGGCACGTCTGCCGGACCGTCGTACCAGCCGTACTCGGGCAGTATCAGGCCGTCGGCCAGGCACCCGCTCACGGTCAGCAGCGGGTCCGGTACCGACCGCGACAGGAAGTCGGGGCGGGGCGTGGGCGAGGCACCGATGTAGCCGGCGAGGTGGAAGGCCATGGCGTCATCGTCTCGCGATCGTGGCAAGAAGCCGATCAGCGGTCGGCCGGTCGCGAGCCGCGAGCCGCAGCCAGGTCTGGTCCAAGCCCGGGAAGGTGTCGGCCCGGCGGACCGCGATCCCCTGGCCGCGGAGGTCCTCGCGGATCCGGGCGGCGTCCGCGTGGCGCGCGAGGAGGTACGGCGCCCGCGGGTTCGGGACGGTCGTGAAGCCGCTCGCGTGGAGGCCGGCCGCGAGGTGAGCGAGGTGGCCGGGCAGCTCGGCGCGGACCTTGGCGGCGTACTCCCTGCCCTCGTCGGACAGGCAGGCGATCGCGGCGACGGCGGCGAGCGAGCTGACGGGCCACGGGTTGCGGCGCGCGGCCAGCCGTTCGATCAGGTCGGGGTGGGCGATCAGGTAGCCGACCCGGAGGCCGGCGAGCGAGTAGGTCTTGGTCAGGCTGCGGATCACCACCAGGTGGCGGCCGGCGGCCGCGCGCCGGGCCAGTGAGTGGTGCGGCTCGGCGACGTCCTCCACGACGTCCATGAAGGCTTCATCCACAACCACCAGCCGCTCGTCGGCCGGACTGTCGGTGGCGAGTGCTTCGATCTCATCGGGGTCATGGAGCCGGGAAGTGGGGTTGGTGGGATTGCCGATGATGACGAGGTCCGCGCCGCTGGGCGGTCGCGCGCCGCCGAGGCGGAAGCCCGTGTCGGGTTCGAGGAGCAGCCGGTGCACGGCGTGACCGTGGGCGCGGAGGGCCGCTTCGGGCTCGGTGAACTGCGGGTGCACCACGACCGGGTGCTGCCAGGGCTGCTGCGCGACCAGTGAGAACGCCTCGGCTGCGCCGTGGGTGAGCAGTACGGCGTCAGGCGGGACGCCGTGGGCTCGCGCGACGGCTGCCGTGGCGGCGGTCGGGTCGGGGTAGCGGGCGAGGTCGGCGACGGCGTCGCGGAGTGCGGACGCAAGGAACGGCGGGGGTTCCTGCGCGTGGACGTTGACCGCGAAGTCGAGCATGCCGGGCGCCGCTTCGACATCGCCGTGGTGGCGCAGGTCGGGGCCGGGCTCACCGACACACACCACCCAGCCGTCAGCCGCCAGTGTGCTGACGGGTGTGGCGCTGGCGGCACGCACGGCCGCCTCGGCGACCGACGGGGTGCCGACGTGCGCGGCGACGGTGTCGCTCGGGTGGTCGACGTCCTGTCCGGCGAGCGTGGCCGCGTCGTACACCGCGAGCCTGCAGTCGGCGGCTTCGATCAGGCGCCGCACGCCCGGGTGGTCGCGTCGCCGGTCGATGGTGGCGACGGTGGTGAGGTCGGTCAGCGACTGCCCGGTCTCGGCGATCGCCTTCGCGGCCAGCGCTAGCAGGTCGTCGGGCTCGGCGCCCGGTCGACCACCGACGCCGAGGACGGTCACGGCTGCGGCCGGGTGGTCTCGGAGAAGTGCAGGTCGACCCGCTCGAGCACCTGGGTCACGTCGAGGAGCGCGCGGGCGAAGTCACGGGCGGCCTCGACGAGGCGGACGGCCTGCTCGGGATGGCCGGCGCCGTGCACGTGCAGGTACGACGCGTGCACCGTCGGTCCGGCCCAGCCTTCGGCAGCGGTGCTGCCGTCGGCGACCGGCCAGGTCCAGGCCGGTCGGGTGTCGTCCCACGCCACCGCCGTGCGGTGGAACTCGTGGCCGGCGACCTGCTCGCCCGCGCGCACGATCGGGCTGTCGGCGACAGCTGTCGCGCGCCGGTAGCCGAGGGTCAGCTTGGGGGTCATCGCGCCCGACATAGGCAGCACGCCGGCGAGCGGGTGGCCGTCGAGCGCGCGCCCGAGGTAGAGCAGGCCGGCGCACTCGGCCACCACCGGCCCGCCGGTGCGGGCAAAGTGGGCGACCTCGCCGAGCAGTCTGCGGTTCTTGGCGAGCTCGGTGACGTGCATCTCGGGGAAGCCCCCGCCGATCACCAGGGCCGACGTGCCTGCGGGCAGGCCGCCGCTCCGGAGCGGGTCGACCACGACGACGGCGGCACCGGCGGCGGTCAGCTGCTCGACGTTCTCGGCGTAGGTGAAGGAGAACGCCGGGCCGCCGAAGACCGCGATCACCGGCTTCGCCCGGCGCAGGGTCGGGTCCGCTGGAGTGCTGTCCGTCAGGCTTGCGGCCGGCGTCCAGGGCTCGGCAGTCAGCGGTGGTGCGGTGAGCGCGATGGCCAGCAGGGCGTCGAGGTCGACGTACTCGGTGATCAGGTCGGCGAGGGCGTCGACGGCGGAGACGGCGTCGGGATGGCGTTCGGCGACCGGGACCAGGCCGAGGTGCCGCGACGGTACGACGAGCTGCGGCAGCCGCGGGACCGAGCCCAGGACCGGCAGCCCGGTGCGCTCCACGCCGGCGCGCGCCTCCGCCTCGTGCCGGGGTGAGGCGACGTTGTTGAGGATCACCCCGGCGACGTTCACCTCCGGGTCGTAGGTCGCGAAGCCGTGCACGGTCGCGCCCACGCTGCGGGCGCTCGCCGCGCAGTCGACGACCAGGATCACGGGCGCCTCGACCAGCTTCGCGACGTGCGCGGTGGAGGCGAAGCCGTCACGCCCGATGGCGCCGTCGAACAGGCCCATCACACCTTCGATCACCGCGATGTCCGCGGCGAACGGCACCGCCGCGCCATGCCGCAGCAGCGGTGCGACCAGCTCCTCGCCGCAGAGGAAGGGGTCGAGGTTTCGGCCGACCCGGCCGGCCGCGAGGCCGTGGTAGGACGGGTCGATGTAATCCGGCCCCACCTTGTGCGGGGAGACCGCGAGCCCGCGGGCCCGCAGGGCCGCCATCAGCCCGGTGGCGACCATGGTCTTGCCGTGGCCGGAGCCCGGCGCTGCGACCACGAACCGGGGCAGCCGGCCCGGTGTCCCTACCATTCGATCCCCTTCTGGCCCTTCTGGCCCGCGTCCATCGGATGCTTCACCTTCGTCATCTCCGCAACCAGGTCTGCGTAATCCACCAATGCCCCATCTGCGTCCCGGCCGGTGATCACCACGTTCTGGTGGCCGGGCCGTTCGCGCAGTGTGGCGACCACGTCGTCGACCGAGATCCAACCCCATTTCATGGGGTAGGTGAACTCATCGAGGATGTACAGGTCGTGACTTTCGGCCGCGAGCCGCCGCTTGATCTCCACCCAGCCGTCCTGGGCCGCCGCGGCGTGGTCCTCCTCGGTCCCCTGCTTGCGCGACCAGCTCCAGCCCTCCCCCATCTTGTGCCACTCGACCGGCCCGCCGACACCGGTGCGGGCGTGCAGGTCGCCGAGCGCCTTGTACGCCGCCTCCTCGCCGACCCGCCACTTCGCGCTCTTCACGAACTGGAACACGGCGATACTCCAGCCCTGGTTCCAGCCGCGCAGCCCGAGCCCGAACGCGGCCGTCGACTTCCCCTTCATCGGCCCGGTGTGCACGATCGTCAGCGGCCGGTTGCGCCGCTGCCGCGTGGTGAGCCCGTCGTTGGGCACTGCGGTCGGCTGTCCCTGTGGCATGTCTAGGCGACCTTTCCTTTGACGATCCCGGCGAGTGTCGGCGCGGCGATGTCGCCGAGCGGCAGATGGTCGGCGCCCAGTCGGACGGCCAGCTCGCGCGCCAGCCCGAGCCGGACGACCGCCCGCGGGTCCTCGGCGTCGACCACGATCCAGCTGGTGCCGCGGGCAGCGATCGCGTCGGCGACGGCCCGGGCCCTCGCGAGGGCGTGCGGCCCGGCGGTGGCGCGGCCGTCGGTGAGCAGGACGACGAGCGGCCGCCGCCGCGGGTCACGGACCTGCTCGCGTCGTACCAGGTCGGCGGCGGTCGCCAGCCCTTCGGCGAGCGGCGTCCGGCCGCCGGTCGGTACCTCGCTCAGCATGCGCTCGGCCCGGTCCACGCCCGCAGTCGGCGGCAGCGCGACGGCGGCCGCGTCGCCGCCGAACGTCACCACGGCGACCCGGTCGCGGCGCTGGTAGGCGTCGAGCAGCAGGCTGACCACGGCGGTCTTGACCTCGCGCACCCGCTTCGCGGCACCCATCGACCCCGAGGTGTCGACGACGAACACGACCAGGTTGCCCTCCTTGCCCTCCCGCACGCTGCGCCGCAGCGCGTCCGGCCCGAGCTCACCGATGCGAGCAGCGGCGAGCAGGGTGCCGGTGGCGGAGAAGCCGGTGCCGCTGGGGTGGTCGAGCGGTACGGCGCGCAGCTGCCGGCCGACCGAGGTGATGGCGCGCGACCGGCGCCCGGACAGGCCGGCGCCGACGGTGTCGAGGCGGAGCAGCCGGGCGCGGTACGGCGTACCGGCGGCCTCGCGGGTGCGCGGCGATTCTTGGTTTCGAGACGGTTGCTGCGCAACCTCCTCAACCGGCGAATCAGCCGGCAGTTCCGGTGGTTGAGGAGGTTGCTCTGCAACCGTCTCGAAACCACCATCGGGACCGCCATCGGGATCCGGATCCAGGTCGGGGTCGGGGTCGTCGTCAGGCTCGGGCGGCGCGTGCTCGTCGAGCAGGTCGTCGAGCGAGTCGGCGGAGTCGCCGGTGTCGAACGGGTTGCGGCGCCGCCGGTGTGGCAGCGCCAGCCGGGCGGCGACCCGGATGTCGTCGTTGTCGACCGAGGTCCGTCCGCACCAGGCCGCGTGCGCGACTGCGGCCCGAGCCATGACCAGGTCGCCGCGCAGCCCGTCGACGTCGTACGCCGCGCAGATGGTGGCGATCGCGGTCAGCGACTCGTCGTCGAGGACCACCGAGGGCAGCAGCGCCTGCGCCTTGGCGATCCGCTCGGCGACCGCACCGTCGGCAGACTCGTACGACGCAGCGAACGACGCCGGGTCGGCCTCGTAGGCGAGCCGGCGCCGCATCACCTCGACCCGCGAGGCCGGCTCCCGGGACGCGACCACGTCGACGGCCAGCCCGAACCTGTCCAGCAGCTGCGGGCGGAGCTCGCCCTCCTCGGGGTTCATGGTGCCGACCAGCACGAACGCCGCGGCGTGCGTCACCGAGACGCCCTCACGCTCCACCCGGGCGCGGCCCATCGCGGCCGCATCGAGCAGCGTGTCGACCAGGTGGTCGGGCAGCAGGTTGACCTCGTCGACGTACAGCAGTCCGCGGTGCGCGGTCGCCAGCAGCCCGGGTTCGAAGGCCACCTCGCGCGAGGAGACCAGCCGGTCCAGGTGCAGTGACCCGGTCACCCGGTCCTCGGCCGCGCCGACCGGCAGCTCGACCAGCCGGACCGGCCGCTCCGTAGCGGTGCCAGCGTGAGCGGCAACGTCAGGGCAGCTCGGGTCGGGCGCGGTCGGCGTACACGAGAAGCGGCAGCCGTCCACCACGGTGACGGGCGGCAGCACCGAGGCGAGCGCGCGCACCATCGTGGACTTGGCGGTGCCCTTCTCGCCGCGCACCAGCACGCCGCCGATCGCCGGCGACACCACCGACAGGCACAGCGCCAGCCCGAGGTCGTCCTGGTCGACCACCGCGCTGAACGGGAAGGTGACGTCGCCGGTCACGAGGACCGCCCCTCGATCTCGCCTTCGGCGGCCAGGAGTACGTCGGTGAGCGCGGCCGTCATCTCGGCCGGCGGCGCTTCCCAGAGCCCGCGGCTGGCGGCCTCGAGCAGCCGCTCGGCCATGCCGTGCAAGGCCCACGGGTTGGCCTCCTCGAGGAAGGCGCGGTTCTCGTCGTCGAGCACATACGACGAGGTGAGCTGCTCGTACATCCAGTCGGCGACCACGCCGGTGGTGGCGTCGTACCCGAAGAGGTAGTCGACGGTCGCGGCCATCTCGAACGCGCCCTTGTAGCCGTGCCGCCGCATCGCCTCGATCCAGCGCGGGTTGACCACCCGGGCGCGGAAGACGCGGGAGGTCTCCTCGACCAGCGTGCGGGTGCGGACGGACTCGGGGCGGGTGGAGTCGCCGATGTACGCCGCGGGCGCCTCGCCGGTCAGCGCGCGGACGGTCGCGACCATGCCGCCGTGGTACTGGAAGTAGTCGTCGCTGTCGGCGATGTCGTGCTCGCGGGTGTCGGTGTTCTTTGCGGCCACCGCGATCCGCTTGTACGCCGTCTCCATCGCCTCGCGCGCCGGCTCGCCGTGCCGCTCGCGGCCGTAGGCGTAGCCGCCCCAGACCGTGTAGACCTCGGCCAGGTCGGCGTCGGTGCGCCAGTCCTTGGAGTCGAGCAACTGCAGCAGGCCGGCGCCGTACGTGCCGGGCCGCGAGCCGAAGATCCGCGTGGTGTTGCCGCCGTCCTGCTGGGCGTGCGCGCGGACGTAGTTGTCCTCGGCACTCTCGTCGAGGCCGGCGACCAGGTTGACCGCGTCGTCGAGCAGCGCGACGACGTGCGGGAACGCGTCCCGGAAGAAGCCGCTGATTCGCATCGTCACGTCGATCCGCGGCCGGCCGAGCTCGGCGAGCGGGATCGGCTCCAGCGTGGTCACCCGGCGGGAGGCCTCGTCCCAGACCGGCCGTACGCCGAGCAGCGCCAGCACCTCGGCGATGTCGTCGCCGGCGGTGCGCATCGCGCTGGTCCCCCACATCGACAGGCCGACCGACTTCGGCCACTCGCCGGCGTCGTCCTTGTGCCGGTTGACCAGCGACTCGGCCAGCAGCTGCCCCGTCTCCCACGCCAGCTGGCTCGGGATCGCCTTCGGGTCGACGGAGTAGAAGTTGCGCCCCGTCGGCAGCACGTTGACAAGCCCCCGCAGCGGCGACCCCGACGGCCCCGCCGGCACGAACCGCCCCTGCAGCGCCTTGACGACGTGGTCCAGCTCCTCGGTCGTCCGCCGCAGCCGCGGCACCACCTCCTGTACGGCGAACTCCAGCACCCGCCGTACCTCATCCGTCACATCTGCACCGCTAGCCTCAGCTTTCCCCGGTTGACCGGGGAAACCGGAACTTGTCGGCCAATCCCTCCCGACGATCTCGAGCGCCTTGTCGATGGCGGCGACGGTCCAGTCGCCTGCAGCGAGGGTGGAGATAAGCTCGCGGGCGATGGCTTCGAAGCGGTCGGCGCCGGCGCGGTCACGGGCCGACTCGTCGAGGCCGAGTGCCTCCCGGAGCCCCGGCACATGCGCGGACCCGCCCCAGATCTGGCGGGCGCGCAGGATCGCGAGGACCAGGTCGACCTCGGCGTCGTCGCGCGGCGGCGCGCCCAGGACGTGCAGGCCGTCGCGGATCTGCGCATCCTTGATCTCGCATAGCCATCCGTCGATCTGCATGATCATGTCGTCGAAGCGCTCGTCGTCGGGCCGGTCGGTCAGGCCCAGGTCCTGGTCCATCTTGGCCGCCTGCAGCAGCGTCCAGATCCGCGCGCGGATCGCCGGCAGCTTGGCGGGGTCGAGGGTCGCGACCGAGGCGTGCTCGTCGAGCAGCTGCTCGAGACGCTGGATGTCGCCGTACGACTCCGCTCGCGCCATCGGCGGCACCAGGTGGTCCACGAGTACGGCGTGTGCCCGGCGCTTGGCCTGGGTGCCCTCGCCGGGGTCGTTGACCAGGAACGGGTACACCAGCGGCAAGTCGCCCAGCACCGCGTCCGGGCCGCAGTCGGCCGACAGGCCGGCGTTCTTGCCGGGCAGCCACTCGAGGTTGCCGTGCTTGCCGAGGTGGATCACCGCGTCGGCGCCCCAGCCACCCTCAGCGCGCGGCGCGGCCAGCCAGCGGTAGGCCGCCAGGTAGTGGTGCGACGGCGGCAGGTCGGGGTCGTGGTAGATCGCGATCGGGTTCTCGCCGAAGCCGCGCGGCGGCTGCACCAGCACCACGACGTTCTCGCTCTGGATCGCGGCCAGCACGATGTCGTCGCCATCCACGAACAACCGGCCCGGCGCCTCGCCCCAGTGCTCGACGACGTCGCCCCGGAGCCCGTCCGGCAGGGCGTCGAACCACTGCCGGTAGACCGTCGCCGGGACCCGGTTGGTGTTGGCGCTGAGCTGGCTCTCGGTCAGCCAGTTCTCGTCGTACCCGCCCGCCTCGATCAGTGCATGGATCAGCGCGTCGCCCTCGCCGGACTCGACACCCGGCAGCGCACCCGCGCCGAGCCAGCCCTCGTCGCGCAGCCTCCGCAGCAGCGCCACCGCCGAGGCGCCGGTGTCCAGCCCGACCGCGTTGCCGATCCGGGCGTGCTTGGTCGGGTACGCCGAGAGCACCAGCGCGACCCGGTGCTCGGCCGGCGCCAGGTGGCGCAGCCGGGCGTGGGCGACGGCCAGGCCGGCCACCCGCGCCGCGCGCTCCGGGTCCGCGACGTACGCCGGCAGCCCGTCCGTGTCGAACTCCTTGAAGCTGAACGGCACCGTGATGATCCGGCCGTCGAACTCGGGCACGGCGACCTGGGTGGCGGCGTCGAACGGCGACACCCCCTCGTCGTTCTCCTCCCACGCCTGCCGCGGCGAGGTCAGGCAGAGCGCCTGCAGGATCGGCCGGTCCAGCCGCTCCAGCGCACCCGCGTCCCAGGCTTCGTCATCGCCGCCGGCCTGCGCGGTGGCCGGCTTGGTACCGCCCGCCGCGAGCACCGTGGTGACGATCGCGTCCGCCTCGGCGAGCGCGTCGAGCAGAGTCTGGTCGGCGTCGCGCAGGGAGGCACACCAGATCGGCAGCGGCCGCGCACCCTTCGCCTCGATCGCGTCGCACAGCGCGTGCACGAACGCGTTGTTCCCGCTCATCTCGTGCGCCCGGTAGTACAGGACGGCGATCGCCGGCCCGGCCGCCGGTTGAGGAGGTTGCGCAGCAACCGTCTCGAAACCAAGGCTTGGTCGCTCGAGGTGGCCCCACGCCGGCGCGGGCGCCGGCGGCTCGAAGCCTTCGCCGGTCAGCAGCACGGTGTCGGAGAGGAACCGCGCGAGCTGGGCGAGGTTGGCCGGGCCGCCGTGGGCGAGGTAGGCGTGGGCCTGCGCGGCGACGCCGGCGGGGACCGTCGACAGCCCCATCAGCTCGGCGTCCGGCGCCTGCTCACCGGTGAGTATGACGACCGGCCGCGGCCCGGCGAGCAGCCGGTCCAGCCCCTCCTCCCACGCCGCCCGGCCGCCCAGCAGCCGGACCACGACCAGGCTGGTGCCGTCGAGCAGTGCGTCGAGGTCGGTGACCCGGGTGGGGTTCGCATAGCGCCAGGCGACGGTGGCCTCCGGCGTACCGACCGAGGCGCGCGCGCTCATCAGGTCGGTGTCGGAGGTCGAGAGCAGGAGCAGCTCGGGCACGGGGACCTCTTCCTGGGGTATCCACGCCCCGGGTGAGGAAGGCGACGGGAGTTCCTGACTCGCGGCCCTGTCATCGCAACCAGGGCTCGCTCACAGTGGCGGGACCGTGCCGGACTCGAACCGGCTTCCTCCGTGCTGTCACCTTCAGCGGCAGCGCACCCAGCCGGACGCGCCGGCCCGAGCATACCTGCGCCGCACGCTGTCCGGGACGGACAGCCGACGACCACGCCGCCGGTTGAGGAGGTCCCTACTATCGCTGGCACGGGAGGTGCTCGATGCCCAAGATGCCAGCAGTACACGTCAGGGGCCGCAGACGGGTCGTGGCCCTGGCGACGTCTGCTGTCGCCGGCGTGCTCGCAGGCGTCGCTACCGCGAACATGATCGCCCGGCCGGGCGCCGGACCCCGCGACGATCCGCCCGACGACCCGCCCGCCGAGACCGCACGGTGCTGGGACGGCACCAAGACCCCGGACCTCTCGTCGTGCTCGCTCCCGATGGTGCCCGCGGCATGGAGTGGGTCTTCCCGAACCTCAAGCCTCACCAGTGCATGGACCGCAGCCAGGCCGTCCAGCGGCCGATCTACTACGAGTGCCCACTGAGAAAGTTTGGCGCCACGGTCTTCCACAGCCGGATCCTCAGCGTCGGATGGGGCGAAGACCACTACCCCAACAAACTGGGCGGCGCCACGGAAGAGTCCGTACATCGCGACTCCGCCGGCCGCGTGATCGGGACAATCTGGCGCTACCCGCCGCAGGACACTGCGCAGCCATGGGTGCTGTCGGTGATGTCGGAGGGCAACCCGTTCTCCTTGACCATCCGCGCGCGCACCGTGCGGGACCGCGAGTGGATCCTCGACAACATGGTCAGCATGCGGCCGGCGGCAGAGATCCGCGGTGTCCCCTAGGTCGTACAGCTACACGTTGAAGATCGCGGCCTGACCTGGCACGTATGCTGCGGGCGCCATGCCGACGACCCGAACCGCCACCGACCGCTGCCCCGGAGCACTCCGGCTGCACGCGGCGGACGACGGCCATGTCGCCCGGATCCGGGTGCCCGGCGGACGGGTCACCGCACCCCAGCTGCTCGCGCTGTGCGACGCGGCGGACGCGCTCGGTGACGGCGTACTCCACCTCACCTCACGCGGAAACGTGCAGGTCAGAGGGCTCGCAGCGGACGCCGGCGAAGACGTCGCGACCCGCCTGGTCGCGGCCGGCCTGCTGCCGTCACTGGCGCACGACCGGGTCCGCAACGTGGTCGCCTCGCCGTACGCCGACCTTGATGGCGTCCTGGCCGACTTCGACCGAGCGCTGGTGGCCGACCCCGGGCTGGTCGAGCTGTCCGGCCGGTTCCTGTTCGGCATCGACGACGGCAGCGGCGACGTCCTCGCGCTCCGGCCCGACCTTGCGGTCACCGCCGGATCGGACGGTCCGGACAGGTGGCGGCTGGTCGTCGACGGTCACCCGACCGAGCTCGTCGGTGACGCCGTGACCCTGCTGATCACCGCGGCGCACCGCTTCCTCGACCTGCGCGCCCAGCACGCTCCCGAGGCCTGGCGGGTTCGCGAACTGGGCACCGCCGCCGCGCATCTCGGGGAGCGTCATGCGAAGCGGTTGCTATCGCTGCCGACTCGTATGACGTCCAACCCGGCCACCGCGATCGTCCCGCTCGGGGCGCCGACCAAGGCATGGCGCGCCCTCGCCGGGCTGGCGCCACAGCTGGTGCTGACACCTTGGCGCACCGTCGTAGTCGTTGCGGATCCGGCGGCGGTGCGAGCGGCCGGCTTCGACACCGACCCGGACTCGGTCTGGGCGCGCACCAGCGCCTGCATCGGCCGGCCCGGCTGCGCGAGCGCACTCGCCGACGTACGCCGCGACGCCGCCGAGCTCGCCACGGCCCACCCCGGCCGCACGATCCACATCTCGGGCTGCGCGCGCCGCTGCGGCCACCCGGTCGCGGCCCACCTCGACGTCGTGGCCACCGACGCCGGCTACCAGATCCAGGAGCGGCCAGATGGAGTATGAGAAGGACGGCGCGGCGATCTACCGCGAGTCGTTCGCGACGATCCGGCGCGAGGCCGACCTGACCAGGTTCGACGCCGACACCGCGCAGGTCGTGGTCCGGATGATCCACGCCTGTGGGCAGGTCGATCTGGCCGCGGACGTCGCGCACACCCCCGACGTGGTCCGCCGCGCCCGGGCCGCGCTCCAGGCCGGCGCGCCCATCCTCTGCGACGCCCACATGGTCGCCAGCGGAGTCACCCGGGCCCGGCTCCCGCGCGACAACAAGGTCGTCTGCACGCTCCGCGACGAACGGGTTCCCGGCCTGGCGGCCGAGCTGGGCACCACCCGGTCCGCGGCCTCGCTCGACCTCTGGGGCGACCGGCTGGACGGCGCGGTGGTGGCGATCGGCAACGCTCCGACCGCGCTGTTCCATCTGCTGGAGGCGCTCGCCACGACCGACGCCCGGCCGGCCGCAGTGATCGGCATCCCGGTCGGGTTCGTGGGCGCGGTCGAGTCCAAGCAGGCGCTCGCGGAGAGCGAGCTCGGCCTGGACTGGCTGGTCGTCCACGGCCGGCGCGGTGGGTCCGCGATCACCGCCGCCGCCGTCAACGCCATCGCTACGGAGAGGGAGATCTGAGTGAGCACCACCGGACGGCTGTACGGCGTCGGGCTCGGCACCGGCGATCCCAAGCTGATGACGCTGCGCGCCGTCGAGGTGATCGCGCAGGCCGACGTCGTCGCCTACCACTCGGCTCGCCACGGCCGCTCCAACGCTCGCCGGATCGCCGCCGCGCACCTGCGCGAGGACCACATCGAGGAGCACCTCGTCTACCCGCTCACCACGGAGACGACCGACCACCCGGGCGGCTACCGCGGCGCGCTCGACGAGTTCTACGAGGAGGCCGCCGCCCGGCTCGCCGCGCACCTCGACGCGGGCAGCGACGTGGCGGTGCTCAGCGAGGGTGACCCGCTGATCTACTCGTCGTACCAGCATCTGCACAAGCGGCTCGCCCACCGCTACCCGACCGAGACCGTCCCCGGGGTCAGCTCGATCTCGGCGTCGGTCGCGGCGCTGGGCGTGCCACTCTGCGAGGCCGACGAGGTGCTCACCGTGCTGCCCGGCACACTGCCTGTCGAAGAACTGGCCGCCCGCCTGGCCAGCACCGACTCGGCGGTCGTGCTCAAGCTCGGCCGCACCTTCCCCGCTGTACGCGAGGCACTAGGACGGGCTGGCCGGCTCGACGATGCGAAGTACGTCGAGCGCGCGACCATGCCCGAACAACGGGTCGCCGCCGTTGCCGACGTCGACGCTGATTCGGTTCCCTACTTCTCGATGGCGGTCCTCCCGTCTCGTCTGGGTGCTAGCGAGAACGTAAAGGCCACCACCGACAGTTCTGCGACCCAAGGCCAGGTCACCGTGGTCGGCCTCGGCCCGGCGGGCCCGATGTGGCTGACGCCGGAAGCCAAGGGCGCGCTGGCCCGGGCGACCGACCTGGTCGGCTACACGACGTACATCAAGCGGGTCCCCGAGCGAGCCGGCCAGACCCGGCACCTCTCCGACAACAAGGTCGAGTCGGAGCGGGCCGAGTTCGCGCTCTCGCTGGCCGGCCAAGGCCGCGACGTCGTCGTGGTGAGCAGTGGCGATCCCGGGGTGTTCGCGATGGCGACGGCGGTGCTGGAGGTGGCAAGCGAGGAGCGGTACGCCGCCGTACCCGTCCGGGTCCTGCCCGGCATGACCGCCGCCCATGCGGCAGCGGCGAGGGCAGGCGCGCCACTCGGCCACGACTACGCCACGATCTCGCTGAGCGACCGGCTCAAGCCGTGGGACGTCATCGCCCGCAGGGTGAGGGCGGCGGCGGAGGCGGACCTGGTGCTCGCGATCTACAACCCGGCGTCCCGCGAGCGTCGGCACCAGGTCGGCGAGCTGCGCGACCTGCTGCTGGAGATCCGCAAGCCGGACACCCCGGTCGTGGTCGCGCGCGACGTCGGCGGCCCCACCGAGTCGGTCCAGGTCGTCGATCTCGCCGACCTGGACCCGGAGACCGTCGACATGCGGACGCTGCTGATCATCGGCTCGTCGCAGACCCAGCGCGTCGTGCGGGCCGGCGGCGAGGTCGTGGTCTGGACCCCCCGCCGCTACGGCAGCGCGACGTAGGGCGCGAGGAAGGTCCGCGCGGACCGCGTATCCAGCCGGTAGGTGACGTTGGTGGCGTAGCACGGCACGTCGCCCGTGATCGTGGTCGCCGCCAGCACCATCTCGCCGCCCAGCGTGACGAAGTTCGGGCCGCCGGAGTCGCCGTAGCAGGCGCCGCCCCAGTCCTGCGACTCCCGCATCGCCAGCCGGACCCAGGCCTTGTTGAGCGCGTCGAACCCGACTGCGGCCTTCAGCCGGACGCCACCGCCGGGATGGATGTGGCCGCCGGGCGCACGCTGGGCCTCCGCGGTCCCATAGCCGACGACCAGCCAGTCGGCCGCGTCCAGTCCGCGCGAGCCGACCGCCGACAACTGGCCGGCCGTCGGCAGGCTTGCCGGAGTGAACTCCCAGACGTCGGCCGGGGTCGTCGCGCGGTCCGCGAAGTCGACCACTGCGATGTCATGGGAGTCGGCCCCGGTGCCGGGGAACGCCGGGTCGTACGCAGGCGTGCCCTCAACGGCATGGCCGTTGACGACGAACCACGCCGCCGCCTCGGCGCCCGTCCTCCCGGCCTCGGCCGCGTCGTCGAGCAGGCCCTGCACGTCCTGCTCGAGCGAGACGTAGAAATGCGCGTCAGCGGACCAGTCGGTCGCACAGTGTGCGGCCGTCAGATAGGTGTCGTCGTCGATCATGGTGCCGCTGCAGTACCAGTCGAAGGTCTCGTTGCTGCCGTCGCCGTCGCGGTCCCAGAGGACCATGAATGCGCCCACTTCGGTGCGCTCGGTCGCCGGCTCCGAGTTGTAGGTGCTCACCGCGGTCGCCGGCAGCGCCACGGCCCCGAGTAGTGCGATGCTGACCGCGCCCGCGGACAGGGCAAGTCGTCGTGCCATCTCAACCCCCTCAGGTCGATGCTCTAGCCAACTGTCCCACCCAGTCCGCCACAGCGTCGGCGGTTTCGACCACCCGGGCGCCGGCAGGTAGCGGCGGCCGGTCGATCACCACGATCCGTACGCCGAGCGCCCGCGCCGCGTCCAGCTTGGCGACGGTCGCCGGGCCGCCGGAGTTCTTGGTGACCAGGGTGTCGATCCGGTGCTCGCGCAGCAGCGCCAGCTCGTCGTCGTACTCGAAAGGCCCGCGCGCCAGCAGCAGCTCGTGCCGGGCCGGCAGCGGCCCCGTTGGCGGGTCGATCGAGCGGACCAGGAACCACGCGTCGGCCCCGGCGAAGGCGCCGACGTGCTGGCGGCCGATGGTCAGGAAGACCCGCTCACCGGCGGCGAGAGAGGCAGCCGCCGCCTCGGCCGATGCGACCCGCAACCACGAGGGGTCGGCCGGCCAGGACGGCCGGTCCAGGATCAGAGCGGGTACGCCGACGGCAGCGGCCGCCGCATGCGCGTTGGCGGTGATCCGGGCGGCGTACGGATGGGTCGCGTCGACCAGCGCCTCGATCCGATGCTCGACCAGCCATTCCGCCAGCCCCTCGGCGCCGCCGAAGCCGCCGATCCGGACCTCGCCCTCGGGCAGCCGCGGGTCGGCTACGGCGCCGGCGAGCGAGGTGAGCACTTCATGACCACGCAGCCGCGAGGCCAGCTCCCGAGCCTCGCCGGTGCCGCCGAGGAGCAGGACCTTCACTCGGAGGCGGCCATGGTCACGCCGAGCCCGATCATCATCGTGCCGCCGGTGGCGCCGAGCGCGTCGAGCCGCTTCGGCTTGCGGGCGAACCAGTCCCGCGCCTTGCTGGCCACCAGCGCCCAGATGGTGTCGGAGGTGACCGCGAGCGCGCCGAAGATAACCCCGAGCAGGGCGACCTGGAGCCCGGTGTGGCCGGCCGCCTCATTGGTGAACTGCGGCATGAACGCCACGAAGAACACGATCGACTTCGGGTTGGTGACACCGACCACGAACCCGGTCCACACCGCGCGCCCGGGGCGCTCCGACCTGGCGTCGGCCGGCCGCTCCAGCGCCTCGCGTGCCTCCGCGCGGTTGCGGATCGCCTGGATGCCGAGCCACACGACGTACACCGCGCCGGCGATCTTGAGCACCGAGTACGCCGTCGCGCTGGCCGCCACGATCGCGCCCAGCCCGACCGCGACCATCAGCACCTGCGCGACCAGGCCGAAGGTATTGCCGACCACCGACAGCAGCGCGGCGCGCCGGCCGACGGTCAGCGCGCGGCCGATCGTGAAGAGCAGGCTCGGTCCCGGTACCTGGATGAACAGGATCGACGCGACGACGAACGCGAGCAGCTGACTGGTGGTGGGCATGACAGCCATTGTCCGGCGCGGGCGCCTGACCGCAATCCAATTCTTGACCAGCGAGAATGGCCGGGTGAACGACAGCGTGGCCAGCGGCCGCGACGCGCAGCTCGAGCGCACCGGTCTCCGCTCCGGCTGGACGACCGGTGCCTGCGCGACGGCGGCGACCGCCGCGGCATACCAGGCGCTGCTGACCGGCGAGTTCCCGGACCCGGTGACGATCACGCTGCCCAAGCACCGGCCGGCGTTCGCGCTCGCGGTCGAGTCGCTGGCCGGCGACAGGACAAGCGCGATGGCCGGGATCGTCAAGGACGCCGGCGACGACCCGGACGTCACCCACGGAGCACTGGTCAGGTCGACGGTACGGCGAGGCCCGCCAGGCAGCGGGGTCACCTTCCGCGCCGGCCCGGGCGTCGGCACGGTCACCAAGCCGGGACTGCCTCTCGACGTCGGCGAGCCGGCCATCAACCCGAAGCCGCGGGAGTTCATCCGCGCCCATGTCGAGGAGCTCGCCACCCGCTTCGCCGACCCTGGCGACCTGGTCGTCGAGATCTCGATCGACCACGGCGAGGAGCTCGCCCGCTCCACCTGGAACCCGCGGCTCGGCATCCTCGGCGGGCTGTCGGTGCTCGGCACCACCGGCGTGGTCGTGCCGTACTCCTGCTCGGCCTGGATCGACTCGATCCGGCGCGGCATCGACGTCGCGCGTGCGGCTGGGCACCCGCACGTCGCCGGCTGCACCGGCTCGACCTCGGAGCGCGTCGCGGTCGAGACCTACGGGCTCCCCGACGACGCGCTGCTCGACATGGGCGACTTCGCGGGCGCTGTCCTCAAGTACCTCAGGAGCCACCCGATCCCCCGGCTCACGATCGTCGGCGGCTTCGCCAAGCTCTCCAAGCTCGCCGCCGGCCACCTCGACCTCCACTCCGGGCGCTCCCAGGTCGACCTCGCGTTCCTCGACGCGCTCGCCCCTGGCCTCGGCATCTCCGCCGCCAACACCGGCCTCGACGCGCTCCGGATCGCCCAGGCCACCGGCGCTCCTCTGGGCAATGAGGTCGCGGCCCGCGCCCGCGACACCGCGCTCGACGTACTCCGCGGCGCACCCGTCGCCGTCGACGTCATCTGCATCGACCGCGCCGGCGAGATCGTCGGCCGCTGGCCGCCCTTGTAACGCGGAGTTACGACCTCATGTGTGTCTGTAATTTCTGGGTGGCAGTGTCCGTAACTCCGCGTTACAAGGCCCGGACCCGGTCGCAGGAGTAGAGGTGCGAGTCGCGGAACCCCTCCGCGGCGAGCGAGGCGCCGACGATGATCACGGCGGTACGCCGCAGCCCGGCCTCCTTGGTCTGGGCCGCGATCGTGGCCAGGGTGCCGCGCAGGATCACCTCACCGGGCTGGGACGCGAACGCGACCACCGCGGCCGGGCAGTCCTCGCCGTAGTTCGGCAACAGCTCGGCCACCGCCTCGTCGATCAGGTGGGTCGCCAGGTGCAGCACGATCAGGCCGCGGCTCCGGCCGAGGTTGGCCAGCGTCTCGTGCTCGGGCATCGCGCTCGCCTCGCGCGCCATCCGGGTCAGGATCACGGTCTGGTTGACGGTCGGGACGGTCAGCTCGCGCTTGAGGGCTGCCGCAGCCGCCGCGAACGCAGGCACGCCGGGCGTGAGGTCGTAGTCGATCCCGAGGGCGTCCAGCCGGCGGAGCTGCTCGGCGACGGCAGACCAGACCGACAGGTCGCCGGAGTGCAGGCGGACGACGTCGTGCCCGGCGTCGCTCGCCGCGACGTACTCCGCCTCGATCCGGTCCAGGTCGAGCTGGGCGGTGTCGACCAGCCGGGCGTCCGCCGGGCACTCGTCGAGCAGCTCGCGCGGCACCAGCGACCCGGCGTACAGCACGACGCTCGCCGACTGCAGCAGCCGCTGCCCGCGGACCGTGATCAGGTCGGCCGCACCCGGCCCGGCACCTACGAAGTGGACGATCATGACTGCCTTTCGGTGGTCGAGCCTGTCGAGACTTTCTTCGCACTCCATTGCACGACCGGCATCGCCGGCCGCCACCCCGTGAACCTGCCGACCTCGGTCGACCGCGCCACCTCGAGCCTGGTCAGCGTGCCGCCGAGCTTCTCGCGGTAGCGGACCAGGTCGGCCTGCGACTCCAGCGTGACCGCGTTGGCGACCAGCCGGCCGCCCGGCTTCAGCGCCGCCCAGGCCGCGTCCAGCACGCCATCGGTCGTCAGCCCGCCGCCGACGAACACCACGTCGGGTGCTTCCAGGCCCTCCAGTGCGGCCGGCGCACTGCCGACCACGACCTCGAGTGAGGGTACGCCGAGCGCGGCGGCGTTCTTGGTGATCCGGTCGGCCCGGGTCCGGTCCTGCTCGATCGCGATCGCCCGGCAGGAGTGCGCCGCCCGCAGCCACTCGATCGCGATGCTCCCAGCACCGCCGCCGACGTCCCACAGCAGCTCGCCCGGCCGCGGCGCCAGCGCGCTCAGCGTGACCGCGCGGATCTCGCGCTTGGTGAGCTGGCCGTCGTGCTCGAAGCCCTCGTCGGGCAGGCCCGGAGTCACCTGTTCGCCCTTGCCGACGCATTCGACCGCGACCACGTTGAGCCGTGGGATCTCGCCCGACGTGCCCCGCACGATCGACTCGGCCAACGACCCGAGATCGCCGAGAACGGTCACCGACGAGTCGCCGAATCCCGCATCGGCCAGCACGGCAGCGACCTCGGCCGGGGTGCTCTCGTCGCGGCTCAGCACCAGGACTAGGGCGCCGTCATGGAGGTGCCGGCGGAGCACGTCGGCCGGCTGGGTGAGCAGTGACACCACGGTCGTCTGCTCAACCGGCCAGCCCAGCCGCGCGCAGGCCAGGCTCACCGAGCCCGGGTGCGGCAGCACCTCGATGTCGTAGTCGGCGCCGACCTCGGCCAGCAGGGTACGGCCGATGCCGTGCCACATCGGGTCCCCGGAGGCGAGTACGACGAGCCCGCGCGGCGCATGCCGCTCGACCAAGGGCCGCACGCTCGGCCGCAGCGGCGACGGCCACGCCACCCGCTCGGCCTTGACCCCGGTCGGCAGCAGGTCCAGCTGCCGCTGGCCGCCGACCACCACGCCCGCTGCCTCGATCGCCGCCCGCGACCCCGGCGCCACCCCCGCCCAGCCGTCCGCCCCGATCCCCACGACCCGCACGGGTGGTCGAGCACTCGGTGGTCGAGCAGGTTGCGCAGCAACCGTCGTCGAGACCACTCCATCGATGACGTTCAGAACCGCATCGAGCCCGACGTGCTCCTCCAGCGCATCCGCGAGCCGGTCCACCATCGCCTCCCGGCGAGCAGCGTACGACGGCGTACCCGGCGTCGCCGCCCAGGTCGAGCCGGTCAGCGTCGCGACGTGGCCGAGGAAGGCGCGGCGGAAGTCGTCGTTCTCGAAGGCCCCGTGCCACGTCGTACCGAACACCGGACCGACCGACCACCCGTCGAGGAACGGCTCGGCCTCCGCCCCGTCGGCCAGCGTCGCGACGCCGTGATGGATCGCGTACGCCGAGACGTCGTGGCCGCGCCAGGCGCCGCGGGGCAGGCCGAGCTGCTTGGTCGCGCCGAAGCCGACCGTGGTCGGCAGCAAGCCGAGGCCGTCCACCACGCCGCCGGACTCGACCCCGGCCGGGTCGCTGATCGAGCGGGCCAGCATCTGGTAGCCGCCGCAGATTCCCAGCACCGGCCGCCCGGCGGCGACCCGCTCGGCCAGCGCTCGGTCCAGGCCGCGGGCCCGGAGCCAGGCGAGGTCGGAGACGGTGGCCCGGGACCCCGGCAGCACGACCAGATCGGCCCCCGAAACGTCCACAGGCTGCGCGGTGAACGAGATATCCACAGCCGGCTCGCTCGCCAGGGCGTCAATGTCGGTGGCGTTGGAGATCCTCGGGAGACGAATCACCGCTACCCGAAGGGAGGCCTCCACCGATGTCCCAGAGATGCCGCCGATCGCGAGCGCATCCTCGGAGTCGAGCCAGACGTCGTCCAGCCACGGCAGGACGCCCAGCACCGGCCGGCCCGTGCGCTCCTCGAGCACCTCCAGCCCCGGGTTCAGCAAGGTCACATCGCCGCGGAACTTGTTGACCAGCCAGCCGCGGATCAGCGCCTGGTCGGCGTCGTCGAGCATCGCGAGCGTGCCGTACATCGCCGCGAGCACCCCGCCTCGGTCGATGTCGCCCACGACCACGACCGGCAGCCCCATCTCGCGGGCGAGGCCCATGTTGACGTAGTCGCCCGTGCGCAGGTTCACCTCCGCCGGTGAGCCCGCGCCCTCCGCGACGACCACGTCATAGCGACTCGCGAGCGAGCGGAAGGCGTCGTACGCCGCGGCGGCGAGGTGCGCCCGCCCGGTGGCGAACTCGCCTGCCTCGAGGGTGCCGGCGGGCTGCCCCATCAGCACGATGTGGGAGCGCCGGTCGGAGCCCGGCTTGAGCAGCACCGGGTTCATCGCGGGCTCGGGTACGACGCCGGCCGCGACCGCCTGCAGCCACTGGGCGCGCCCGATCTCGGCTGCCGAGCCGCCGGGCGAGCCGTCGGCCGAGCCGCAGACCATCGAGTTGTTGGACATGTTCTGCGACTTGAACGGCGCGACCGAGATGCCGGCCCGGGCGAGCATCCGGCACACGCCGGCGGTCACCAGGCTCTTGCCGGCGTCGGAGGTGGTGCCTGCGATCAGGAGGCCACGCGTCATCGCCGCCGCCAGACGGCGGGGACCGGCGGCAAGGCGTCGGCCGCGCGGGCGGCCACGAGTGCGCCGAGCACGGCCGCCACCGTTGCCGCCGACGAGACCCGACGAGACAGCGCGGCGCTGCGTCGTACGTCCGCGACGTCGACCGGCCGACCGTCACCCATCACGCCACGATTCTCCGTCACGCCGAAGTAGTCGTTGGCACCGCCCAGCCGGACACCGAGCGCGCCGGCGGCGGCCGCCTCGACCTGGCCGGCGTTCGGGGACGGATGGTGGGCGCCGTCGCGACGCCAGATCCGCCAGGCGTCGCCGGGCCGGTCGGCGACCGCGACGGTCAGCATCGCGGCGACCCGTGCGGGCGGCAGGTTGAGCAGGTCGTCCACGCGTGCCGAGGCCCACCCGAACCGCTCGTAGCGCGCGGACCGGTAGCCCACCATCGCGTCGAGGGTGTTCGCCGCGCGGTACCCGAGCAGTCCGGGTACGCCGAACAGCGCGCCCCAGAAGAGCGGGGCGACGACCGCGTCGGAGGTGTTCTCGGCCACCGACTCGACGGTCGCGCGCGCCAGGTCGGGCGACTCCAGGTCCGCGGCGTCCCGGGCGCAGACGTGCGAGAGCCGGTCCCGGGCACCGGCAAGATCGTCGGCCTCGAGCAGCCGCGCCATCGCCTCGGCCTCGCGCACCAGCGACGTACCGCCGAGCACGGTGAACGTCGACACGGCCACGACCACCACCTCGGCAACGCCGCCGCGCATCCGCCGCTGTGCCACCTCGGCCACCACGGCGGTGCCGCCCACCAGCAGCACCGTGTACGCCGCGCCCCGGGCCCGGGAGTCGGCGTACCCGACCCGTTCAACGCCGCCGGCCACCCGCCCGAACAGCGCAACCGGGTGCCCACGGCGCGGATCGCCGAAGGCGCGGTCGGCCAGGAAGCCCGCCGCCAGCCCCAACGCACGCGCCCGGCTACCCACGAGGCCGAGGTTAGTGGCTGTGCAAGAGCAACTCGCGCGAAGCCCACGGGTGCGGACAGATCAGGTTTCCGTATAGTCAACGCCGTGATCTTCAAGCGAGTGGGCGACGGGAGGCCGTATCCCGACCACGGACTGAATGCTCGCGGCTGGGCGGATGTGCCGCCCCGACAGGTACGACTGGACGAGCTGATCACTACCAAGGACACCCTCCAGCTGGCAGCACTGCTGGACGAGGACTCCACCTTCTTCGGCGACCTGTTCGCCCATGTCGTCGAGTGGCGCGGAGACCTCTACCTCGAAGACGGTCTGCACCGCGCGCTGCGGGCGGCCCTGCAGCAGCGCAACGTTCTGCACGCCCGCGTGCACTCGGTACAGGGCTAGCGACGGACACCGAGATGACGGGGGCAGGCTGATGGGGCCGCAAGTAAAGTCAGCGCTCACCCTCACGGTGCTCGGCGTCATTCTCGTGGTCTTCCTGGTCTGGGGCTGGAACGCCGCGACCGCACCCCTGCCCGGCCTCGGCGGCGACAGTTCGGCGGAGGAGGAGGGCCCGGTCTGCGAGCCGCGTGCGGTCAAGAAGGGCGAGAGGATCCGCACCGTCGACGTCACCGTCAGCATCCTCAACGCCACCGCCCAGGACGGCCTGGCCGCCAAGACCATGCGCCAGTTCACCGGGCGCGGGTTCGGCGACGGCGAGCTCGGCAACGCCCCCACCGAGCACGACGTCCTCGGCGTCGCGATCGTGACCGACGACCCCAGCAGCCCGGCGGTCCGGCTGGTGGCCAGCTACCTCGGCGACAAGCCGCGCATCATCCAGAGCCCGCCGACGGCGCTGGGCGTGGTCGTGGTCATCGGCGAGGACTTCGAGCGGCTCAGGCGCGGCGCCAGCGCAGTCACGGTGCGAGAAGACACCACGATCTGCAGCCCGCTCAGCAGCTGACCGGGGAGATGCCCACTAGATGCAATACCGTTCAGTTAGCAACCTGGATGCGGTAGTCGGGCGGGTGCTGCGGTTGGGGCCAGGTTGCGTGGTGGGCGCGTTTGACGTGCCACTTGGGCATCTTGCGTTTGATGACGCGCGGTGCCGAACGCTGGCGTCGGGCGGGGTTGAGCCGACGGATGAGTCGCTGGAGGAAGGACTGCCAGCCCGGGCTATCGCGGCCGTGCTGGTCAGGGGGGAAAAGCGCCCGGGTGGGCGAGGGTTTGCCTGGCGATCCGCAGCGCGGCGACGAAACTGACCCGGTCCGGGTCGTGCCCGGAGTGGGTGGCGGCCTCGGCCATCAGCGAGCGGATCGCGTAGTGACAGCACAGGTGTCCCCAGATCTCCTGGAGGACCAGGTCCGGGGACTTCGATCGCAGCACGGTGCGTGGTCCACGCTGGTGGGTCTTCAACTCGTCGAAGGTCAACTCGATCTCCCACCGTTGGGTGTAGGCACCAGCGAGGTCGACCGCGGCGACCTGGTCGGGATCAAGCAGCGTGGTGAACAGCCGGTAGGCGGCGGGGTTCTGGCGGCCGTCGTCGATGGTGTAGTCGATGACGCGGACCAGCATCGGCTCCTCCCGACGCGCCGAGGCTGGTGTGGTGCGGCGCAGGTGGGCCAGCCAGGAGCCGTCGGGAAGGTCTTGGAGGTGGGTCGGTTTCGGGCCGGCCTTGTCGGTGCGGACTCGCCACAACAGGTCGCCGCCGGTGCTGATCGCCTTGCGCCACAGGGCGTAGGAGAAGAACCCACGGTCGGCCAGCAGCAGCATCCCCGGCTCCAGCCGGTCCAGCAGCGGTCCGGTCAACGTGGCCTCGGACTCCGAGTACCTGCCAATCTCGGCAGCGAACACCGCGTGCGTGCCGCACTCGGCCAGCGCCACGACCCTGGCCTGCGGGAACGCCGCCTGCTCGCCCTTGTTCACCCCCGGGCGCCCGAAGTGCTCGGCGTTCACAGGGGTGTCTGCCACGTCCAGACACATCCCGTCGACCGCGACCAGACGCCGCCCGGCCAGCCACACTCCCGGCGTCGCCTCGGCACCGATCGGCTTGGCGACCCGCTCGAACAGCGCCGCCAACGGCTCCGAGCCCAGCCGGGCGCGAGCCTGGAAGATCGCGGACTTGCTCGGCGGGGTGTAACTCTCCTGCCACCCCGAGGCCCACGAGAGCCCGTCGGTCAGCTGAGCGAGCACGTCCTCGTACGAGCCCTCGGAGTACAGAGCCATCCCGATCGAGAAGTAGGCCATCACCCGCGCCGGCAACGAACGATTCCGCTGCTCGGTCCGCCCCGCCCCAGCGATCACCTCATCAACCAGCTCGGGCGGGAACACCCGCGTCAGCACTCCGACCGACACCAGATCGGACAAGCGTCGCTCGGTCTCCGGCTTCTTCCATCCAGCACGCGGCATACCACCAAACTACACCGCTGTAGTCCTAACTTAACGGTATTGCCACTAGATGAGTTATTCCAAGGTGTGCGGTCGGTGTGGCAGGAGTGAAATGGGCTGAGGGTGTCCAAGAGTCGGTGTTGCGACCCATCTCAAGCTC
>NZ_QEOO01000029.1 GCF_003121585.1 Nocardioides speluncae | reverse complement strand
TAGCTTGGTCGCTCCGAACTCTGGAAGGTCTCGACCCATCTCCAGATCAGGCCGTCACCGCGAGTCGCTCACACCCACCTCAGGTAGGAAGAGCCGGATATCTCCGCGTCCACCAGCTGAAGGCGGAGCCGGCCAAGGTCGCGGCGGTGTTCCGGGAGTACGCGCAGGGCCAGGGCTTCAACCTGGCGGAGGTGTTCATCGAGCAGGACTCGACGGCGCCGGCGGCGTTCGGCCAGCTGATCGAGGCGGCCAAGCACGGACTGGGTCGCGCCATCGCGGTCCCGACCATCGACCACCTCGCCGTACTCGGATCGGCCCCGCTGGACGAGATGCTGCAGCGGCTCACCGGCGCCAAAGTGCACGAGATGGACCGGGTGGTGCCGCCGCTACCACCCGCCTGACCGATCAGGGTCGCCAGCGCACGACGGTGGCGAAAGCGCGGACGAGCTGCAGCCCGAACCATTCGTGCGTCGGTTCGGGCCAGCCAGACTCACTCGGTGGTCCGTCGTCCCCGAGTGCGTCGTCGCAACCGACTTTCACGCTTGGCGGGCTGAACGAACCGAGCCTGGCCCGCCTCGATAAGGCGCCCTCGACATGCCTCGCAGTCACACGTGGCCTGCCCGAACGAGGGCGTGTAGTGCACCAAGCCATGCACAGCACCGTCCTCGGCGTGGAACAGCGGCCACAGCTTCATGAAGGCTCTCCCCGGAGCGCCGGGCGCATATCGCCGGAACAACGCGTAGGAAACGATGTCCGCAATCTGGAGAAGACGCGTTGCCCGCGAGTCTGCGAACAGGGGGACGTCGGCCAGGTTCATCAGCTGACCGATGTTTCCCGCGGCCTTCCTCCACTCGCTGGTCCATGACTGGATGTCTCGCTCTGCGACAACGCGCCTGTCGTGAATGACAAGTCCGCGGTTCGCATGGCCAGCGGCTGCTCGCCGCTTCAGCATGACGTCGAACTTGTTCAGCAAGACCTCGTAGGCGAACTGCTCTCGCTCGATCTGTGAATCGTCGGGGTGAAAGTTGCGGTCGACCACGACGCCAAAGAGAGCGGGCGGAGTGTCCGTACTCCTGGGCTGGAAGGAGGCGACCAGGTCATAGGCGGGCGTCAAGGAGTTCGAGCCGAGTGGTCCGTGGCACGTTCGCCCAGATGCTGGTGACCGCCGGCGCCTTTCTCTCGTCCGGGCGCGGCTTCTTCGCGTTGCGGAGCTCGCTGGCGTGAAGCTCGTACTCCTCGAGGTTGGGCGGGATCCGTCCGAGCTTCGTCGAAACCAGCTCATCCAGTGCCACCTGGAGCCGCTGCGCATCGTCTTCGTGAATCGCGACGCCTCCGAGCACGAACGCATGGCTACCGCCGTGAGTGCCAGATTCGTCCACGAACATCAGATACACGTGCGCCTCCGTCGGAAAATCGGAACGAGGCCCAGCGATGCTGGGCCTCGTTCGGGCCGAGTCAACAATGTGAGCACCGCGTTGGCAGTCTCACCCGGTTGAGCAGAACCGCGTTGGCAGTCTTCTCGGCTATAGAAACGATAGCGCGGACTCGCACAGTTCGGAACTCTTCGGATCATCGATGCGTTCCGTGGCCGCGTCCCACGCGCTGCTTCAGATCGCGGACAACAACCGGCTGATCTGCACCTGACCGACGACTTCAGCAGCGCCTGAGGGTGGCGTCGCGGCGGGCGTCGCTGCCGTAGCGGCGGGCGGTGGAGCGGCTCGGGAAGACCACGCTGGCCGCGCCGACGTACCCGGTCCCGCCCGGGATCACGCAGGTGGTGAGCTTGCGCGGGTCGACCTGGGCGACGGCCTGGGCGAGCTCGTAGAGCCGGGCCGGGGTCAGGTTGGTGTGCAGGTTGCGCATCACCGACAGCACCCCGCCCTCGATGAAGCCCGGCCGGTGGGCGTTGCCACGGATCCGGGCCTGGATCCCGCGGAGCGTGCGCTGCTGGTTGGCCGACCGGTCGAAGTCGCCGCCGGGCAGCGACTTGCGGATCCGGGAGAACGCGTGCGCGCCGCGGCCGTCCAGCTTGATCTTGCCGGCGCGGAAGCCTCGCGGGCGCAGGTTCGGGTCGCTGAACGAGAACCGCGAGCGCACGGTGATGCCGCCGATCGAGTTGACCAGCCGCTCGAAGCCGCCGAAGCCGGTCATGAAGGCGTAGTCGGCCTCGATCCCCACTAGCCCGCTGACCGCCTTGGCCATCAGTCGCGGACCACCCGAGATCGTCGCCTCGTTGATCTTCGCGCTTCCGCGGCCGGGCAGGTTGACCCAGGAGTCCCGCGGGATGCCGATCACCGTCGCGGCGCCGGTCCGGGTGTTGATGCCGATCAGCTGGAGGGCGTCGCCGCGGCTGTGCAGGATCGACTGGCCCGCCCGGGCGTCCGAGCCGACGGCCATGATCCAGATCACGTCGGGCGAGAGGTCGACCCCCCGGGCTCGGGGAAGGTCGACCAGCGCCATGTCGGCCGGCTGCACCTCGGAGTCCGGGATGGTCAGTGCCGTGACGGCGAGTACGACGCCCAGCACCATGGTCTTGAGGGTCCGGATCATCACTTCTCGACTCCCTTCGTCACGTCGTACCCGAAGATCCGCCACCTGCGTTCCTTGCCGCGGGTCAGGAACAGCCGGCCGTCGATGGTGATCCGGCGCTGATACTCGCCGCTGGTGCGGAACACCAGTCGAAACCTCGCGGTGACCGCGGCCGGCAGCTTGTTGCCGGCGAGCACGTCGACGCGCACGACCTTGGCCCGGGCCTCGGCACCGTCGATGCGGGTGCCGATGCCGGCGTTGCTCATGAACTTGCGGTCGCCCTTCGCCTGGCGCGCGGCGCCGGCGGTGAAGCCGGGGAAGGCCGCGCCGAAGTCGCGGCGCGGGTAGCTGCCCGCGAGGTACGCCGCCTCGAACCAGTCGTCGACGACCTTGGCCACGTCCTTGACCAGCGGCGTGCGCTGCTTGGAGCGCAGCCTGCCGCGGACCACGCCGATCCTGGCGTCGACCGCAACCGGCGCCGGAGCCTCGGCGGTCGGGGTCGGCGTGGGCGTCGGCTTATCGTCCGATTTGTCGTTCTTGTCATCGCCGCTGCAGCCGGAGAGGACAAGCGCGATGACCAGCAGCGATCCGGCGTAGCCGCGCCAGCAGGTTCTCGGAGTTCTCATGAAGTCAGCTCCCGATGTGTTGTACGACTCGTGACACCCTGCCCGCGTACTGGCCCTGACCACTGCATTTGTTGCGGTCTGGGTCTAGCCTTGACGACGGAAACCACCACCAACCAGCCGTACTGGAAGAGGCGAAGCTAGCCGTGCCCGAGTCTTCTCAAGACAATCCGCTCTCCGCGTTCGGAGCCAATGAGTGGCTCGTTGACGAGATGTATGAGCAGTTTCAGAAAGACCCGGGCAGTGTAGACGCAGCGTGGGCTGCCTACTTCAAGGCCAACGGCGGCCCGGACGCCGCCACCGCCAACGGCGCACCCGAATCGGCCACCACCGGTACGACGCCGGCAACGCCCGCGGCCCCGGCAGCGCCCGCTCCCGCCGCCCCCGCTGCACCCGCCGCGTCCAAGCCTGCCGCCCCCGCGGCTCCTGCAGCTCCCGCCGCCCCGGCCCAGCCGGCCGCGACGTCCGCGCCCGCTCCCGCCCCGGTCGCCAAGCCCCGCCCGGCCGCTGCCGCCGCCGAGCCCGCTCGTGGCACGACCACCCCGATGTCGAAGGAGACCGCACCCGCGGCTCCGTCCGCGGCGACCGACGAGCCGTCGTACACCGTGCTGCGCGGCGCGCCGGCCCGCACCGCCCAGAACATGGACGTCTCGCTGACGGTGCCCACCGCCACCTCGGTCCGCTCGATGCCGGTCAAGCTGCTCTGGGACAACCGCACCGTCATCAACAACCACCTCGCCCGTGCCCGCGGCGGCAAGGTCTCGTTCACCCACCTGATCGGCTACGCGCTGGTCAAGGCGCTGCGCACGATGCCGGAGATGAACGTCGGGTACGACCTGGTCGACGGCAAGCCCAACCTGATCACGCCGGCCCACATCAACCTGGGCCTGGCCATCGACCTGCCCAAGCCCGACGGGACCCGGCAGCTGCTGGTGCCGTCGATCAAGGGCGCGGACACGATGGAGTTCGCGGCCTTCTGGACCGCGTACGAGGACGTCGTCCGCAAGGCCCGCAACAACAAGCTCACCGTGGCCGACTTCCAGGGCACCACGATCTCGCTGACCAACCCCGGCACGATCGGCACCAACCACTCGGTGCCGCGGCTGATGAAGGGCCAGGGCGCGATCATCGGCGTGGGGTCGATGGAGTTCCCGCCGGAGTTCCAGGGTGCGTCCGAGGACACCATCACCCGCAACGCGATCAGCAAGATCCTGACCCTGACCTCGACGTACGACCACAGGGTCATCCAAGGCGCCCAGTCGGGCGACTTCCTGAAGCGGGTCCACGCGCTGCTGCTCGGCGAGGAGGGCTTCTACGACGAGATCTTCCGGTCGCTGCGGATCCCCTACGAGCCGATCCGCTGGGCCAACGACATCGCGACCTCCCACGACGACGAGATCGGCAAGCAGGCCCGCATCCTGGAGCTGATCCACGCCTACCGGGTGCGCGGCCACATGATGGCCGACACCGACCCGCTGGAGTACCGCCAGCGCAGCCACCCCGACCTCGAGGTGACCTCCCACGGGCTGACCCTGTGGGACCTCGACCGCGAGTTCGCGACCGGCTCGTTCGGCGGTGAGGGCCGCCGCTTCCTGAAGCTCCGCAAGATCCTCGGCATCCTGCGCGACTCCTACTGCCGCACCACCGGCATCGAGTACATGCACATCATGGATCCCGAGCAGCGCCGCTGGATCCAGGAGCGCGTGGAGCGGCCGCACGAGAAGCCGCCGCGGGAGGAGCAGCTGCGGATCCTGCTGAAGCTCAACCAGGCCGAGGCGTTCGAGACGTTCCTGCAGACCAAGTTCGTCGGCCAGAAGCGGTTCTCGCTCGAAGGCGGCGAGACCACGATCCCGGTCCTCGACGAGATCTGCGAGGCGGCCGCCGAGTCCGGCCTCGACGAGGTCACCGTCGGCATGGCGCACCGCGGCCGGCTGAACGTGCTCGCCAACATCGTCGGCAAGAAGTACTCCCAGATCTTCCGGGAGTTCGAGGGCAACATCGACCCGCGCACCGTCCAGGGCTCGGGCGACGTGAAGTACCACCTCGGCGCCGAGGGCGAGTTCGTGGCCGGCTCGGGTGACCGGATCAAGGTCTCGGTCGCCGCGAACCCGTCCCACCTGGAGGCGGTCGACCCCGTGCTCGAGGGCATCGCGCGGGCCAAGCAGGACGTGCTCGACAAGGGCGCGGCCTACCCGGTGCTGCCGCTGCTGGTCCACGGTGACGCGGCGTTCGCGGGCCAGGGTGTCGTCGCGGAGACGCTCAACCTCTCCCAGCTGCGTGGCTACCGCACCGGCGGCACCATCCACGTGGTGGTCAACAACCAGGTCGGCTTCACCACCTCCCCCGGCTCGTCGCGCTCCTCGCTGTACTGCACCGACGTGGCCCGGATGGTGCAGGCGCCGATCTTCCACGTCAACGGCGATGACCCGGAGGCGTGCATCCGCGTTGCCCGGCTGGCGTTCGAGTACCGGCAGGCCTTCAACAAGGACGTCGTGATCGACCTGGTCTGCTACCGCCGCCGCGGTCACAACGAGGGCGACGACCCGTCGTACACCCAGCCGCTGATGTACGACCTGATCGAGCAGAAGCGCTCGGTCCGCAAGCTCTACACCGAGTCCCTGATCGGTCGTGGCGACATCACGATCGAGGAGGCCGAGCAGGTGCTGCGCGACTACCAGCAGCAGCTCGAGCGGGTCTTCACCGAGGTGCGTGAGGCCAACGCCGCGCCGACCGAGTGGACGACGGTCCCGGAGTACCCCGACAAGCCCGCCGGCGAGGCGAGTACGGCGATCTCGGAGGAGACCCTCAAGCGGATCTCCGACGCCTACATCACCCCGCCCGAGGGCTTCACCGTGCACCCGAAGGTGATGCCGCAACTGCAGCGCCGGGCCGCCGCGATCACCGACGGTCCGATCGACTGGGGCACCGGCGAGATCCTCGCGTTCGGCGCGCTGCTGATGGACGGCCGGCCGGTCCGGCTGGCCGGCCAGGACTCGCGGCGCGGCACGTTCGTGCAGCGGTTCGCCACGATCATCGACCGCAAGAACGCCGACGAGTGGACGCCGCTGTCCAACCTCAGCGAGGACCAGGCGAAGTTCCACGTCTACGACTCGCTGCTGTCGGAGTACGCCGCCCTCGGCTTCGAGTACGGCTACTCCGTGGCGCGGCCCGAGGCACTGGTGCTCTGGGAGGCGCAGTTCGGCGACTTCGTCAACGGCGCCCAGACCGTCATCGACGAGTTCATCTCCTCGGGTGAGGCGAAGTGGCGCCAGCAGTCCGGCGTCGTCCTCCTGCTCCCCCACGGCTACGAGGGCCAGGGCCCGGACCACTCCTCGGCGCGGATCGAGCGGTTCCTGACCATGTGTGCCGAGTGGTCGTTCGTGGTCGCCCAGCCGTCGACGCCCGCGTCGTACTTCCACCTGCTGCGCCGGCACTCGCTCGGCGAGGAGCACAAGCCGCTGGTGGTGTTCACGCCGAAGTCGATGCTCAAGCGCAAGGAGGCCGCCTCGCAGCCGGCCGACTTCACCTCGGGCTCGTTCCAGCCGCTGATCGGCGACTCCGGAGCCGACCCGGCCAGCGTCGACACGCTGCTGCTGTGCTCGGGCCGGATCACCTGGGACCTGGCCGTCGAGCGCGGCAAGCGGCAGGACGGCAACCGGTTCGCGATCGCCCGCGTCGAGCAGCTCTACCCGGCGCCGGCCGACGAGATCAACGCGGAGATCGCCAAGTACCCGAACCTCAAGACGGTCCGCTGGGTGCAGGACGAGCCGTTCAACATGGGCCCGTGGCCGCACTACACGATGAACGTCGCGCCGCGCCTCTCCTCGCCGCTCGAGGCGGTCACCCGCCCCGGCTCTGCCGCCCCCTCGGTCGGCACGGTCAAGCGGCACCAGGAGGAGCAGAAGAACCTGCTCGACGAGGCGTTCGCGTAGGTCGCCGGTGTACTTCACCGATCGAGGCATCGAGGAGCTCCAGAAGCGCCGGGGTGACGAGGAAGTCACCCTGGCGTGGCTGGGCGAACGGCTCCAGGAGTTCACCGACACCTTCCCGGAGTTCGAGACCGCCGTCGAGCGGTTCGCGACCTGGCTGGCACGTCTCGACGACCCCGAGGACTGACCCCGGTCACGGGTGATACAAACGCCCCATGACGACGCTGCCGCCGGGCGGGAACACCGACGTACCCGCGACCGAGCTGACCGTGACGGTGCGCTGGTCCGGCGGGTCCCTGGACGCCTCGGCGCTGCTGGTGACCCACGCGGGCAGGGTGCGCTCCGACGCGGACTTCGTGTTCTACAACCAGCCCGAGGGTGGCGGCGGGTCGGTGCGACACCTCGGCGGCGAGAACGGCGCCCAGCGGATCGGCGTACGGCTGCCGGACGTCCCGGATGCGATCGATCGGCTGGTCATCGCGGCCTCGGCCGACGACGGCACGCTCGCGGGCGTGTCCGGTCTGGCCGTGAGCGTCGCGGACGGCTCGGAGGTGGCTGCGGAGTTCGCCGTGCCGGCGTACGACGCGGAGACGGTGGCGGTCCTCGGTGAGTTCTACCGACGGGCGGGCGGCTGGAAGTTCCGTGCCATCGGACAGGGCTACACGACCGGGCTCGCCGGGCTCGCCACTGACTACGGCGTCACCGTCGACGACGAGCCGGACGTCGCTCCGCCCGCTGCTGACCTTGAGGACCCCGACGTCGCCGGGCTCCCGGTCAACATGGCCAAGCAAATCTCGCTGCGGAAGGAGACCGTCCGCATCACCTTGGAGAAGAAGGGCATCCCGGGCGTGCGGGCGCGGGTCGCCGTCGTACTCGATCGCACCGGGTCGATGCGCACTCTGTACGCCGAGGGCGTCGTCGCACGCATCGTCGAGCGCCTTGCCCCGGTCGCGGCCACCCTCGACGACGACGGCTCGCTGGACGCCTGGGCCTTCGCCGACGACTTCGCCCGGCTGCCGTCGCTGCGGATCCCGGAGCTGCCGGACTGGATCACCCAGTGGGTCTACATCAACGCCAGTGGCGGACGGCAGCTGCCGCCGCTGCCCGACGGCTCGCTGCGCGACCCCGACCACTTGGCGCACGCCCGCGGCGGCAACAACGAGCCGCTGGTCATCACCGACATCATCGACAGGTACCTCCGCGAGCCCGGCGATCCGGTGCTGGTGATCTTCTTCTCCGACGGCGGCGTGAACCGCACCAGGCAGATCCGTCAGCTGCTCGTCGACGCGGCGCAGCACCCCATCTTCTGGCAGTTCGTGGGCCTCGGGCGCGCCGAGTACGGCATCCTCGAGCGGCTCGACACCATGCCCGGGCGGCTGGTGGACAACGCCGGCTTCTTCGCCGTCGACGACATCGAGACCGTCAGCGACGCCGAGCTGTACGACCGGCTGCTGGAGGAGTTCCCATCCTGGCTGGAAGCGGCCCGGCAGGCCGGGGTAATCCGCCCGTAGTCCGTCCGCCTGCCGGCGGCTACTTGCACGTAACCATTGACTCCGGACGGCCATGGCCTAGATAGTTCAACGGGTCAACAAACTGCCGGAGGAACCGATGACGCCCCTGCTGCGCACCGCCACACTCGCCCTCGCCACGATTACCGCGGTCACCGCCACCGCGCTGAGCCCGACCTCGCCGAGCCTCGCCACCGCCGGTACGCCGGCCGCCCAGGCCGCTGCCGGGGAGCCCGCCACGCTCGCCTCGTCCGAGCTGGAGGTGACCGTCGACCGGGCGTTCCCGCAGGTCGTCGACTACCGGCACCTGGCCACCGGCGAGGTCCTCCATGGCCGGGCCGCCACGCTGGGCTCGGTGGTCCTCAACGGCACGGCGTACCAACCGGAGGTCACCTCCGAGGTCGACGCGACGACCGCCCGCTACACGCTGAGCTTCCCCACCGTCGACGTGACGCTGTCGGCCAGCCTGAGCGTCGACGGTCACGTGGTCACCTTCACCATCGACGAGGTGACCGAGTCCGGCACGTTCCGGGTCAACACCATCGACATCCCCCAGCACGACCTGGTCTCGGTGCGCAGCACCGACGCGAAGGCCCAGGTCGCGGCCGCGAAGGTGGACCTGTCCACCCAGCGCACCGGCGACACGATCTACCCGGTCACCGACGCCACCCCGCCCAACGCGTCGCCGATCGGCTCGTACTTCACGCTGGTCTCCACCGGCAAGGTCGCCGCGGCCATGGAGACCAACTCGGTCTACGACAAGCCGAGCGGAGGCACCACCGACGACAACGGCCACTTCTGGCGGCAGGCGCGCAAGACCGCGTCGTACACCGAGGTCGGCGTGTGGAGCGGCCAGTGGACCTACCGCGCGGCGACCGCGGCCGACGACGACACCGAGCCGGCCCCGACCGTCAAGATCGCGATCACCGGTGAGCGCAACGACGACGGCGCCACCGACTGGCAGGACGGCGCCATCGCGCTCCGCGAGATCGCCTACAAGCCGGCCGGTGCCGACGCGGTCAAGGACCGGGTGGTGCAGCGGATCCCCTTCAACATCGCCTCGATGGCCACCCACCCGTTCCTGCAGACCGGCGACGACACCAAGCGGATCGCGCTGGCCACCGACGGCCTCGGCCAGTTCGCGATCCTCAAGGGCTACCAGTCCGAGGGCCACGACGCCGCACACCCCGACTACGGCGGCAACTACAACACGCGCGCCGGCGGGCTCGACGACCTCAACAAGCTGCTCGCCGAGGCTCCCTCGACCAACACCGAGTACGGCGTCCACGTCAACGCGACCGAGGCCTACCCGGAGGCGAAGGCGTTCTCCGAGACGCTGGTGAACAAGAACAACCCGCAGTGGGCGTGGATGGACCAGTCCTACCGGATCGACCAGCGCCGCGACCTGGTCAGCGGGGACGTCCAGGACCGCTTCGAGCAGCTGCGCGACGAGACCGGCGGCAAGCTGGACCTGCTCTACATCGACGTGTTCCGCGAGTCCGGCTGGACCGCCGACCGGCTGGCCCGCGAGCTGCGCGAGCAGGGCTACGAGATCTCGACCGAATGGTCCCACCGGTTCGTCCGCGACGCGCTGTGGACCCACTGGTCGGCCGACTTCGACTACGGCGGCGTGGACTCCAAGGGCATCAACTCCAAGATCATGCGGTTCGTCGACAACCACCGGCGCGACGTCTACATCCCGCACCCGCTGCTCGGCAGCGCCCAGATCGACGAGTTCGAGGGCTGGACCGGCGAGGTCGACTACAACGCCTTCCTGCACAACGTGTGGGGCACCAACCTGCCGGTGAAGTTCCTCCAGCACTTCCCGATCCAGCGCTGGACCGACACCGAGATCCGGCTCGCCGACGGCGTGACCGTTGCCGGTACGACGACCGCGAACCGCACCATCACCAGCGGTGGCGCCAAGGTGCTCGACGGCGACGCCTACCTGCTGCCCTGGAACCCGGCGCAGCCGACCAAGCTCTACCACTACAACGCCGACGGCGGCTCCACCACCTGGCAGCTGACCGGAGCGTTCGCCCAGGCCCGCTCGCTGCGCCTCTACCAGCTGACCGACCGGGGCCGGGTCTCGGCCGGCACGGTGCCGGTCAGCAACGGCAAGGTGACGCTGACCGCGGCCGCAAAGACGGCGTACGTGCTGTACGCCGCGGCGCCGGCCGCCGCGCCCGACCCGAGGTACGGCGCGGGGACGCCGGTCCGTGACCCCGGCTTCAACTACGGCGACCTGCGCGCCTGGAACCCCAGCGGCGCGGCCGCCGTGGAGCGCAACGGCCGCGGCCAGTTCGAGGCGGTGCTGTCCGGACGCCGGTCGGCCAAGCTCAGCCAGCGGCTGCGCGGCCTGGAGCCCGGCTCCTACTCCGCGTCCGTGGACGTCGAGATCGAGCCGGGCGCGACCAGGCCGACGTTCGTGACCGTTGAGCCTGAGGGTGGCCGGACCGCCACCAACCGGCTGGACCGCAGCACGCTCACCAACTCCACCGCCTCGGACGAGAAGCACGGCACGGCGTACCAGCGGGTGCGGGTGTTTTTCACCGTCCCGCGCGGCGGTGACGAGGCGAAGCTGGCCCTGCAGACCGCGGCCGGCGCAGGGCGGGTGCGGTTCGACAACGTGCGCGTGGTGCCGATGGCGGAGCCGGTCAGGGCCGACCTGCTGGCCTCGTGGGACTTCGAGGACGTCGACGCGGGCTGGGGGCCGTTCTACCGCGGCGACATCCCGGTCAGCGACGCCAACACCCACCTGGCCGAGCTGAACGCGCCGTACACGCAGCGCGGCTGGAACGGCAAGGCCATCGACGACGTGATCAGCGGTGAGTGGAGCCTGAAGTCCTACGAGTACTTCAGCGGCATCAGCTACCGCACCACGCCCTCCACGGTGCGGTTCCAGCCGGGCCGCAAGTACCGGGTCAGCTTCGACTACGAGGCCGAGACCGCGGACCGCTACGGCTGGGTGCTCGGCGTGGATGGCCCGGCGGGCTCGCGCGAGGTGAAGGTGACCAAGCTGCCGCGGCAGACCGACCCGACCACCCACGTGCAGGAGTTCGTGGCCGGCGGCTGCGGCGACTACTGGGTGGGCCTGAAGCGGCTGCCCGGCAACGAGGACCAGGTCGAGTTCACCCTCGACGGCTTCGAGGTCGAGGACCTCGGCCGGGCGACCGTCGACGACCCGTGCGGTGTCGCCGAGGTGGCGTCCGAGAACGAGAACCTGCTCCCCGGCCGCGCCAACAAGGTCACCACCACCTTCCGCAACGGCGAGACGGCCGCGGTCACCGCGGTGAACCTGGCACTCGCCCTACCCGAGGGCTGGACCGCCACCGCGACCGGACCGGCCACATTCGACTCGGTGGCGTCCGGCGCCGCGGTCAGCACCGAGTGGGCGGTGACGCCACCGGCGGACACCCCCACCGGTGAGTACGACCTGGTGACCACGGCGACCTACCGGTCGGAGCAGGGTGCCCGGACCGTCACCGGCTCGACGCTGGTCGGCACCGTGCCACCGCCGCCGACCGCCGACACCTGGGCCAGCGACCTCGGTTGGCTGTCGTCCAGCAACGGCTGGGGTCCGGTCGAGCTGGACCGGGCGAACGGAGAGTCGGACGCGGGCGACGGGCCGCCGCTCAAGCTCAACGGCACGACGTACGAGAAGGGTCTCGGCACGCACGCCCCCAGCGAGATCGCCTACTACCTCGGCGGCAACTGCGCCCGGTTCACGGCTCAGGTCGGTGTCGACGACTACCAGACCAGCCGCGGCTCGGTGGCCTTCCAGGTGGTGGCCGACGGTGAGGTGGTCGCACAGTCGCCGGTGCTGCGGTCCGACTCGGCGGCGTACGCTCTCGAAGCGGACCTGGGTGCGGCCGACGAGGTGGTGCTGCGGGTCACCGACGGCGGCGACGGCGTCGGCAACGACCACGCGGACTGGGCCGACGCCCGGTTCCACTGCGGAGGCTAGTGCGTTGCAGCCCACGATCAGACCCGCCGAGCAGTTCGACGTACGCCGCGGCAATCTGTCCGTAGCGCTGCGCCGGCTTCGCGAGGCGGGTCCTCGATCGCGGGCCAGGCTGGCCGAGGAGACCGGGCTGACCAAGGCCACGGTCTCGGTCCTGGTGGCCGACCTCGTCCAGCGAGGTCTGCTGCGCGAGGTCGGCCCGCCGGAGAACCGCGGCTCGGGCAGGCCGGCGGTCGACTACGAGCTACACGACCGGGTCTACGGCATCGGCGCCGAGGTCAGCGTGGACTACCTGAGCGTGACCGTGCTCGACCTGCGCGGCGAGGTGCGGGCCCGGAAGCGGGTCGGGTACGACGTACCCCGGGCCGAGCGCGAGGCGACCCTGGACGCTCTCAGCCAGCTGGTCCGGGAGACGACGTCAGAGGTCCCGGGCCGTCCCGCCGGGCTGACCCTGGCTGCCCCCGGCAACGTCAACCCCGGCACCGGCCGGGTCGACTACGCACCCCTGATCGGCTGGTACGACGCACCGGTCGCCGCGCCTCTGGCCGACCGGCTGGTCGATCAGCTGGGCGACGCCGCCCTCCGGGTCGAGGTCGAGAACGACGTGAAGCTCGCGGCGATCGCCGAGCACGCTCTCGGCGCCGCCGCCGGCACCGCCGACCTCGCCTACCTCAGCGGCGAGATGGGTGTCGGCGCCGGCGTGATCGCGGCCGGCCGGCTGGTCCGCGGTACGCGTGGGCACGCAGGCGAGATCGGCCACCTCCCGCTCAACCCTGCGCCCGCGCCGTGCGCCTGTGGCCGCACCGGCTGCTGGGAGACGATGGTCGGGCTGGGCGCGCTGCTGAGCCTCGCCGCCGACCCCGACGACCCGGTCCACGACCCGCAGCGCGACCTCGAGGAACGGCTGGCCGTGATAGTTCAGCGCGCCCGGGCCGGTGACCGGCGTACCCTCTCCACCCTTGAGCAGGTCGCCACCGGGCTCGGCCTCGGCGCCTCGGTGCTGATCAACATGATGAACCCGGCCGTGCTCGTGCTGGGCGGCTACTTCGCCGTCCTGGGCGACTACCTCCTCGACGGCGTCCGCCGAGAGATCGCCGACCGCGTCGTCGCCGCCGACGCCGACGGCTGCCGGGTCGAGCTCTCCCGCCTCGGCTTCGACGCCGCCGCCCTCGGCGGCGCGTACGCCGCCCTGGACCGGGTCTTCACCGACCCCACCGTGGTCCCAATCTGAGCCGCGGCTGACTGTCCCCGGTCGTCAGTAGCCTGGCGACGTGAGCCGGATCGAACCTGACGCCGACGTGGTGGGACGCCTCCGCGACCTCACCCTCACGCTGCCGGACGCCTACGAGGAGGACGCCTGGACCGGCGTGCGGTGGCGGGTCCGGAAGAAGACGTTCGGGCACGTCATGGTCGCGCAGGACGGCTACGAGTCGTCGTACCGCGAGATCACCGGGCTGCCCGGCCCGGAGACGATCATGACCTTCCACGCGAGCGGCGACGAGCTGCTCGCGCTGACCCATGCCGGGCTGCCGTTCTACAAGCCGCCGTGGTCGCCGACCATCATCGGGCTGGTCCTGGGCGAGGACACCGACTGGACCGAGGTCGCCGAGCTGCTCACCGAGAGCTTCCGGATCTGCGCGCCGCAGAAGCTGGTCCGTCTGCTCGACCAGGCATGAGACGGCGGCCTTGGTTTCGAGACGGTTGCTAGAGCAACCTCCTCAACCAGCGGCTTCGTCGTGATCGGTAGCGGCCTTGCGGGCGGCGTCCCGGATCTCGAAGACCTCGGTGGCCAGGCCACCGAGGGCGCCGACGACGTCCTTGACCGCGGTGGCCACGATCTTGGTGACCTCGCCGACGGTGTGGACGGTGGCCTCGGCGGTGCTCTGCACCGCGTCCTTGGTGATCTCGGCCTTGCTGATCCGGTCGGTCATGGGCTCAGTCTCCCTCATGCCGCGGCCAGCTCCGGCTCGGTGCCAACCTCGCTCTTCGGCTGCCGCCGCGGCGGCAGCGAAAGCCGGAAGATCTTGGCCGCGACGCTGCCGAGCTGCTTCCAGAGCGGCCCGGTGGTGTACGGCAGGTCGTAGCGCTCGCAGAGCTCACGCACCTCGACCGCGATCTCCGGGTAGCGCCGGGCCGGCAGGTCGGGGAACAGGTGGTGCTCGATCTGGTGCGACAGGTTGCCGCTCATCAGGTGCAGCAGCCGGCCGCCGGTGATGTTGGCCGAGCCGAGCAGCTGCCGGTAGTACCACTGGCCGCGGGTCTCGTCCTCGGACTCCTCCATCGAGAACGTCGCCACGCCGGTCGGGAAGTGGCCGCAGAAGATGATGTTGAACGCCCAGATGTTGCGGACCAGGTTCGCGGTCGCGTTGCCGAGGAAGGTCAGCGGGAAGAACGGCCCGGTCAGCAAGGGGAACAGCACGTAGTCCTTGACCGTCTGGTTGCGGATCTTGCGCAGCATCCCGCGATGCAGGTGCTTGGTGTCGGCCCAGGTACGCCGCCGCGCGACGATCTCCTCGACCTCCAGGTCGTGCATCATCACGCCCCACTCGAAGAAGATCATCAGCAAGAACGCGTAGAGCGGATTCCCGAGGTAGTAGGGGTTCCACTCCTGGTCCTCGTCCATCCGCAGGATGCCGTAGCCGACGTCGCGGTCCTTGCCGACGATGTTGGTGTAGGTGTGGTGCAGGTAGTTGTGGGAGTACTTCCACTGCTCGCTCGGGCAGACGTTGTCCCACTCGTACATCCGTGAGTTCAGGCCCGGGTCGCCCATCCAGTCGTATTGGCCGTGCATGACGTTGTGGCCGATCTCCATGTTGTCCAGGATCTTGCTGACGCTCAGCGCGGCGACCGCAAACGGCCACGCCGGCGGCAGGTAGAACAGCGCCCGGCCGGCGATCTCGAAGCGGTTCTTGGTCTGCACGACCTTGCGGATGTACGCCGCGTCGTCCTCGCCCAGGTCGGCGATGATCCGCTGCCGGATCGCGTCCATCTCGGCGCCGAACTGCTCCAGCTCGTCGGCGGTCAGGGTCTTGTACGGGTTGCTCATGTCGGTCTCCTTGTCGGTCGGCTAGAGGTCGACCGCGCAGTCGCCCTCGGGGCGGCTGACGCAGATACGGATGTCTTCGTCGGGAAGAGAGGAGGTCTCGCCGGTCAGCACGTTGCGGACCGTCCCCTCGGTCTTGCGGGAGGTGCAGGAGAAGCAGATGCCCATCCGGCAGCCGAAGGTGGGCGTCAGCCCGGCCGCCTCGGCCTGCTCGAGCAGGGTGGCGCCGGAGTTGGCGGCGGTGGCGCCGGCCCGGCTGAAGGTCACGTCGCCTTCGGCGGAGCCATTGCTGACGACGGGCGTCTTGAAGTACTCGACCCGCAGCCGGTCGGAGCCGTCGTACGCCGTCTGCACCTTCTCGATCAGGCCGGCCGGGCCACAGGCCCAGGTGTCCACGTCGCGGTAGCCCGGCACCAACCGGCCCAGCTCCATCGGCGTGAAGAACCGACCGCCGGTCTCCGGGTAGACCAGGTGCAGGTCCACGCCGTACCCGGCCATCCGGATCTGCTCCAGCTCGTCGCGGAAGATCTGGTGCTCCGGCGACTGCGCGTAGTGCAGGAACGTCACCCGGCCGCGATGGGTACGCCGCTGCAGCGAGCGCAGCATCGACATCGCGGGGGTGATCCCGGAGCCGCCGGTGATGAACAGCACATGGTCGGGCATCCGGTCCGGCAGCGTGAACTCCCCCGCTGCTTGAGACAGGTGCACGATCGTGCCGGGCTCGGCCCGCTCGACCAGGTAGCGAGAGACCACCCCTTCTGGGTTGGCTCGCATGGTGATCGTGAACCGGTCGCCCGGCCCGGAGCCCGGCGACGAGACGGTGAAGCACCGCGTCGTACGACGAGCACCCTCGACCTCGACACCGAGCTGGACGTACTGACCGGCGCGGTGGCCCTGCCAGGTGCTGTTCGGCTGAAACGTCAGGGTGGCCACGGGCGGCGCACCGGGGACGTCCACCTCACGGCGGACATCGACCAGGCGAGCGCGCACGTCGTTCGCGGCCCACATCGGGTTGATCAGCTCCAGGTAGCGGTCCACGCCGTGCGGCGAGGTCAACGCGTTCAGGGCCCGGGAGCGCAGGATCGTGGTGCTGAGACTCATGGCGACACCTCCTTCAAAGTCAGTGAACATTCGTACACTGAAACGATGGCAAGCAGGACCGAAGGCGTCAACAGGAAGGCGGGTGACACTGACCACTTGAGTGCACAGATGTTCACTCATGGGTAGGATCGGCGCCATGACCGAGACAGCGGAGACGCGCACCGAGCGCAAGGAGCGCACGCGGCGAGCGATCCTCGATGCGGCGCTCCGACTGTCGGCCGACGGCAGCCTCGGGGTGCTCTCACTGCGCCAGGTGGCCAAGGAGGTCGGCGTCGTACCAACCGCCTTCTACCGGCACTTCTCCTCCATCGACGAGCTTGGGCTGACCCTGGTCGAGGAGTCGTTCGTCTCGCTGCGGGCGATGCTGCGTGACGCCCGGACCATCGCCCCCGACGTCGACTCCGCGCAGGCCCTGTTCCTGGCGATCGTGGACAGCTCGGTGTCCTCGCTGGTCGCGCACGTCCACGACGACCATGCGCACTTCCGGTTCATCGCCAGGGAGCGTTTCGCCGGACCGCCCGCCGTCCGCGAGGCGGTCGGCCACCAGCTGCAGCTCGTCGAGCGCGAGCTGGCCACCGACATCGCCCGCATCCCCGGCAGCGAGCAGTGGTCGGGCGAGGACCTGCTGGTGCTCGCGAACCTGATCGTGACCGCGATGATCGGCCACGCCGAGGCACTCGTCGACGCTGCCGCCCGGCCGCGTGAGGTCGCGCGGATCGCCGAGACCGCCCGCGCTCAGCTCCGGATGGTGCTGATCGGCGCCCTCAACTGGCGCTCTGTGTCCTAGGGGCCGTCCTGATCGTCAGCTCGGGGATCGCGGCGTCCGGCGGCAGATCGAGGACGTGCAGGATCGAGGCGGCCACCGACGCAGGCTGCACGAACCGGCTTTCGTCGTACGTCGACCCTTCCTGCTCGTGCACCTTCGCCTGCATCGGCGTCGCGGTCCGGCTCGGGTAGACCGTCGTCACCCGGACGCCGTACTGAGCCTCCTCCGCACGCAGCGAGTCGGCCACCGCACGCAGGCCGAACTTTGAGGCGGCGTACGCCGACCAGTCGGCGTTGGCGGTGAGCCCGGCCGTTGAGTTGACGAACAGCACCAGCCCACGGGCCGCCCGCAGCGCCGGCAGCCAGGCCCGGGTGATCACGACCGGCGCGACCAGGTTCACGTCGAGCTGTTCGCGCAGCTTGGCCAGCGGCAGATCGGCGAGGGTGCCGAGCTCGACCACGCCGGCGATGTGCAGCAGCGAGTCCACACGCGGCGGCAGCGTGCCGGCCGCCAGCCGGCCCTCGAGGTGATCCGGCCGGGTCAGGTCGGCGACGACCACGCGCGCCCCGTCGTACGCCCTGGTCAGCTCGTGGGCACGCTCGTCGTTGCGAGCGACCAGGATCAGCTCGTCGCCCCGGTCGTAGAGCGCCCTCGCGACCGCAGCGCCGATGCCGGAGGTGGCGCCGGTGACGACGTGGGTGCGGGTCATCGGGTGAGCACGGCCTTGCCGAACAGCTCGCCGGCCGCCATCGCGGCGAAGGCGTCGGCCGCCTTCTCCATCGGCAGCGTGCGGTCGAGCAGCGGCTTGGTGCCGGTGGCGTCGAGCAGCTCGACCAGCGAGGCGAGTTCGCCGCGGGTGCCCATCGTGGAGCCGATCACCCGCAGCTGGAGGAAGAAGATCCGGGTCAGCTCGGCGTCGTCGAGCTTCGGCCCGGACGTCGTACCCGAGATCACGATCGCGCCACCCGGCCGCAGCGAGCGGATCGAGTGCGACCAGGTGGCGCGGCCGACGGTCTCCATCACCGCATCCACCTTGCGCGGCAGGCGGGCGTTGCCCTCGAACACGTCGTGGGCGCCGATCTCCAGCGCCTTTGCCCGCTTGGCCTCGTCGCGGCTGGTCGCCAGCACCCGGAGCCCGGCCGCGCGGGCGAGCACGATCAGCGCGGTCGCCACCCCGCCGCCGGCACCCTGCACTAGCACCGAGTCACCGGCCTTCAGCCCGCCCTGGGTGAACAGCATCCGGTACGCCGTCAGCCAGGCCGTCGGCAGGCACGCTGCCTCCTCGAACGACATCGACGCCGGCTTCGGGACCACGTTGCGGCGCGGCACCACGACCTTGTCGGCGAAGGTGCCCTGGTGCCGCTCCGACAGCAGCGAGCGGCGCGGGTCGAGGGTCTCGTCGCCGGTCCAGTCGGGGCTGGAGACCACCGCGTGTACGACGACCTCGTTGCCGTCCTCGTCGAGGCCGGCCGCGTCGCAGCCGAGGATCATCGGCAGCGCTTCCTCCTTGAGGCCCACGCCGCGCAGCGACCAGAGGTCGTGGTGGTTGAGCGAGGCCGCCTTCACGGTGACCGTCGTCCAGCCGTCGGGGGCAACGGGGTCGGGCCGCTCCCCCACCACCAGGCCACCCAGCGGGTCGTCGGCGGAGAACTTGTCGGCGTACACAGCGAACATGAGTCGACCTTATGCCGCTGCTGCTCAGCCGGCGGTGTGAGATCAGATACCCGCGACGCCGTCCCGGATCGCAGCGGCGGCGACGGCGGCGGAGACCGCGGGGCCGACTCGGGGGTCGAACGGGTTGGGGATCACCATGTCCGGCGCAAGCGCGTCGCCGACCAGGTCGGCGAGAGCCTCGGCGGCGGCGAGCTTCATGCCCTCGGTGATCGCGGACGCGCGGACGTCGAAGGCGCCACGGAAGATCCCGGGGAAGGCCAGCACGTTGTTGATCTGGTTGGGGAAGTCCGAGCGCCCGGTCGCGACCACCCGCGCGTGCCGGTGGGCGACGTCGGGGTGCACCTCGGGGTTTGGGTTGGCCATCGCGAAGATGATCGCGTCGCCGGCCATCGTGGCCACGACCTCCTCGGGCACAGTGCCGCCGGAGACGCCGAGGTAGACGTCGGCGCCGGCGAACGCGTCCGCCAGGGTGCCGCGACGACCGTTGCGGTCGGCGGTGACCTTGGCCAGCTCCCGCTTCACCGGGGTGAGGTCGCTGCGGTCGGAGCTGACGATGCCGCGCCGGTCGGTGACCGCGATGTCGGTGATGCCGGCGCCGAGCAGGATCTTGGCGATCGCCACGCCGGCCGCGCCGGCGCCGGAGATCACAACCCGCGTGGTCTCGGGCGTCCGCCCGGTCAGCCGGAGCGCGTTGACGAGCGCGGCGAGCGCGACCACCGCCGTACCGTGCTGGTCGTCGTGGAAGACCGGGATGTCGAGGCGCTCCTTGAGCCGCTCCTCGATCTCGAAACAGCGCGGCGCGGAGATGTCCTCGAGGTTGATCCCACCGAAGCTCGGAGCCAGCCGGACGACGGTCTCGATGATCTCGTCGACGTCGGTGGTGGCCAGGCAGATCGGCACCGCGTCGACCTTGCCGAACTGCTTGAACAGCACGGCCTTGCCCTCCATCACCGGCATCGCGGCCGCGGGGCCGATGTCGCCGAGCCCGAGTACGGCGGTGCCGTCGGTGACGACGGCGACGGTGTTGGGCACCCAGGTGTAGTGCTGGGTCATCGACGGGTCCTCGGCGATCGCCTCGCAGACCCGGGCGACACCGGGGGTGTAGGCGAGCGAGAGCTCGTCGGCGCCGGTCAGGGCGACGGTCGACACGGTCTCCATCTTGCCGCCGGCGTGGAGGTCGAATACCGGGTCCCCGGCGTACGGGTGCACCCCGCCCAGGCCGTCCAGTCCGTCGGGGTGAGCAGGGTCGATCTCGGTGGGTGACACGTCAGCAACCATCGCGGTTCAGAACTTTCCAGGCAAGGCCACAGGCAAGCCATTTGGGGGGAAGCGAATGATCAGGTGACCAGGCTCAACGCGCTGCAGGTGGTTCGCGGAGCCGATCGGTCAGGGGGTCGCCCTGGGCCCCCATCTTGTCACACCCGTGCGAGCCGGTCTCGGCCACAGCCGCAGCTGCACCACGGCCAGTACGTCGCGGTCGCTGACCGGCCCGCGGTGGCGGGAGTCGACGCCGTCGTCGGCGTTGTCGCTGAGCAGCCACCAGGCCGGCTCGCCCGCTCGGTCGGTACGCCGCTCGGCGGCCCGCTTGACCGCGAGCGTGCCGTCGGCGAAGCGGGCGAGCACCACGGCACCGGGCCGCACTCGGGCGCCGTACCGGACCAGCAGCCGGTCGCCCGCCCGCAGCGCCGGCTCCATGGACCGGCCACGGACCACCGCCATGCCCAGCGGCAGGAGCGCGTTCACGCGGAGTAGTGTCGCAGTCAAGATCAAGAACCAACGAGAGGACTCTCACGGATGTTCGCGCGACTGTTCGCCCCCACCGTCGACGCCCAGGCTCACTGCGACCTGCCGTGCGGCGTCTACGACCCCGCGCAGGCCCGGATCGAGGCCGAGTCGATCAAGGCGCTCATCGGGAAGCTCGCCGACAACGACGACCCCGACTTCCGCACCCGCGCGGTGGTAATCAAGGAGCAGCGCTCCGAGCTGGTGAAGCACCACCTGTGGGTGCTGTGGACCGACTACTTCAAGCCGCCGCACTTCGAGGCCTACCCGCAGCTGCACACGCTGATCAACGAGGCCACCAAGCTCGCCGGCGCCGGCGGCACCAAGGGCTCCCTCGACGCCGCGGTCGCCGACCAGCTCCTCGCCAAGATCGACGAGATCGCCGAGATCTTCTGGGCGACCAAGAAGGCCTGAGCGCCTGGGTCCCGGGCAGTTTCACTAGGTACCTAGTGAATTTGTCCACGCCCACACGAAGTTTCCGACGGGTGGGGCAGTTTCGCTAGGTACCTAGCGAAACTGCCCTTCCCATCAAGAACATTTCAAGCGCGAAATGTCACTGAACGAGCGATAGAGTGACATTGTGGACCTTCGAATGTTCGGCAAGAACGCGACTGGGGAGCTGGTTGCGATTGCCGGACGCGACCAGCGGCGCGGGCCGTGGGAGCACCGCGCGTTCCTGCCGGCGCCGCTGCCGACCACAGCGCCGCCACTGTCGGCCAAGACCCACCTCGAGCTCGGCAACGCGCGGGCGGCGCTCGCCGCGCTGGACAGTACGGCGCGCCGGCTGCCGAACCCCTCGCTGCTGCGCCGGCCCACCCTCCAGATGGAGGCGCAGAGCACGTCCGCGCTCGAAGGCACCTACGCCCCGCTGACCGACGTCCTCACCGCCGACGAGGAGACCCCGAGCAACGACAGCCTGCGCGAGGTCCTCAACTACGTCGTGACGGCCGACCTGGCGTTCCAGTGGGTCAGCGAGGAGCGGCCGATCACCACCACTCTGCTCTGCGACCTGCAGGCCAGGCTGCTCCGCGACACCCGGGCCGAGCATCACTCGTCGGGCCGGATCCGCGACATCCAGGTGCTGATCGGACGGCGCAGCGACCTCGGGCCGGGCGACCTCGCGATCCGGACCGCCCGCTACATCCCGCCGCCACCAGGGCCTGCCCTGGAGGCCGCGTTCCGGCAGCTGGTCGACTGGATCGGGAGCGACCTGTCCGACGAGCTCGACCCGGTCGCGGCAGCGGCGATGGCGCACTACCAGTTCGAGGCGCTGCACCCGTTCCATGACGGCAACGGGCGGATCGGGCGGCTGCTGATCGTCATGCACCTGTTCTCGCTGGGGATCCTGACCGAGCCGACGCTGACCGTCTCCCCGTGGTTCGAGGAGCGCCGCGTCGCCTACTACGACCGGCTGCTCGCGGTCAGCACCGACGGCGAGTGGGATCAGCTGATCCGCTTCTTCGCCACCGGGATCCGGGAGTCCGCGGAGCTGACCCACCGGCAGATGCTGGCGCTGCTGGACGTGCAGGACGACCTGCGGCGCGTCGTACACGACTCGCGGCTGCGGGCCGACTCCGCGTTCTTCCTGGTCGACTACGCCGTCGGGCACCCGTCGTTCACGGTCCGCGACGTGGAGCGCCACCTCGACCTCTCCTACGGCCGTGCCAACAAGCTGGTCGAACAGCTGGTCACCCTCGAGGTGCTGCGGCCGGTCGGCGAGAAGGCCTACAACCGCAGGTTCTGCGCGCCACGGGTCATGGACGCGCTACTGGACGCCCAGTCGACAACATGGTGACGCCTCCGGGCTACTGTGTGACCGACCGGCCCGCTCGGGGAGCCGGCACCGGACGGCCGGAGCACGGGACGTAAGGACATGGTCATGAACGCATTGAGCACGCACGCGACGGGGCACGCCGACGTCGAGCTACGACTCCCTGCGGACAGCGCGTTCGTGTCCGTGCTGCGTACGACGACTGCCGGGCTCGCCGCGCGGCTCGACTTCACCATCGACGACATCGAGGACCTGCGGATCGCGGTCGGCGAGGCGTGCGCGATGGTGCTGCCGGAGGCCGACCCCGAGTCCGACCTGACCTGCCGGTTCTTCATGCGGCCCGGTGACCTGACGATCAGCGTCTCGGTCACCTCGTCGAACCCACCGGAGCCCGACTTCGACAGCTTCGCCTGGACCGTGCTCAACACCCTCGCGTCCTCCGCCGAGGCGGTCACCGAGGGATCGGAGTTCTCGGTCCGTCTGGTCATGCACTCCGAGCACAGCGCCACCGGCAACTAACGGGGGCTCGCCAGATGAGCCGGGACATCTTGGGAGACATCGACGTGGAGACAGAGCTGACGGGCGTCGAGCTCACCCGTCGGCGAAGCGCGGACCTATTCGTGGAGTTCCGCGACGAAGACGGGAGCGAGGCGTCGCGTGCGGGCGCGCGCGACGCGCTGGTCCACCTGCACCTACCGCTGGTCGAGCACTGTGCCCGCCGGTTCCGAAACCGTGGCGAGCCGTTCGAGGACCTGGTGCAGGTCGGCACGATCGGCCTGATCAAGTCGATCGACCGGTTCGACACCGACCGCGGCGTGGAGTTCTCGACGTACGCCACGCCGACCATCATCGGCGAGATCAAGCGCTACTTCCGCGACAAGGGCTGGGCGATCCGGGTGCCGCGGCGGCTGCAGGAGCTGCGGATGCAGATCAGCGCCGCCACCGCCGAGCTGACCCAGTCACTGGGCCGCTCCCCCACGCCGTCCGAGCTCGCCCAGAACATCGGCTGCACCGTCGAGGAGATCGTCGAGGGCATCGAGTCCAGCAACGCCTACTCCACGCTCTCGCTTGACGCCGGCGACAACTCCGACGAGGGCGGCGCGGCGACCATGCTCGACGCAATCGGCATCGACGACGCCAACCTGGAGCACGTCGAGATCCGCGAGTCGATCAAGCCGCTGCTGGAGAGCCTGCCGTCGCGGGAGAAGACGATCCTGATGCTGCGCTTCTTCAAGAACATGACGCAGTCCCAGATCGCCGCCGAGATCGGCGTCTCCCAGATGCACGTCTCGCGGCTGCTCAACCGCACCCTCGAGCAGCTCCGCACATCACTGGAAGAGTGAGGTCTCAGCGGGACTCGTCCGCCAGCGCCTCCATGCTCGCCGGGTGAAGCAGGCCGGCCAGCGTCACCGCGGCCACGACCGCCAGCGCGATCGCGACCACGGTGGTCGGATTGTCGCGGAAGTTCCAGGCGAGGCCGAGCTGGATCAGCTGGGCGAGCAGGATCGGGCTGCGGGCCCAGGGCCGGAGCCGGGTGACGGCGTACGCACACCCAATGAGCGCTACCCCAGCCAAAACGAAGAAAGCTGCCGTGGTCAGACCCATAACCGCACGGTCGGATGAGAAGTTGATCAGCTCGGCAACTGCAAGGACCACGAGCACGAGACCCTCGACCACGGCCAGTGACGCAGCGACAATCAGAGGTGGTGGCGGGTCGTCTCCAGAGGGGCTCTGCACACGAAAAGAGTAGATGTGACGAGTTTGATTCGCGTAAGGGGTTGTGTGCGGCCCCATCTCTTGCAACTCTATTCGATGCGTTCGTGAAGTCATTCACACGCCGCACAACTTCCGCCTACGGCCACGCCCGTCGGCACCCAAACCCGAGGCAGGGCCTGCGAGGCATGCTGCCGAGACCTGATGAAAGAGGGGATTCCCCGGCCATGGATTGGCGCCATCGCTCCGCCTGCCTCGATGAGGACCCGGAGCTGTTCTTCCCGATCGGCAACACCGGCCCGGCCATCCTCCAGATAGAGGAGGCCAAGCAGGTGTGCCGTCGCTGCGAGGTGCGCGAACAGTGCCTCGCTTGGGCGCTCGAGGCGGGTCAGGACCACGGGGTCTGGGGAGGCCTTAGCGAAGACGAGCGGCGTGCGCTCAAGCGGCGCAATGCCAGAGCGAGAGTGCGGTCCGCCTGACGGCTCAGGCCGGGATGTCGATGACGACCTGGGTGCCCTGCGGGTGCCCAGCCGTCATTTCCAGCTGACCGTTGAGCTCGGACTCGACCAGCGTCCGCACGATCGACAGGCCGAGGTTGGTGCTGTCCAGGTCGAAGCCCTCGGGCAGCCCGCGGCCGTAGTCGTTGACCGTGACGTGCAGGCGCCCGACCAGGCGCCGTACCGTCACCGTGATCTGGCCGCTCGACGCACCTTCCTGCCCGGCTCCGTAGCCGTGCTCGGCGGCGTTCTGGAGAACCTCGGTCAGGATCATCGCCAGCGCAGTGGCCACCTCGGACGGCAGTACGCCGAAGCTGCCGTCCCGGCGTACCTCGATCAGCTCGCCCGCCGCCGACACCTCGGTCACCATCCGGCCGAGCCGGTCGGCGATCTCGTCGAAGGCGACGTTCTCCTCGACCGCCTGGCTCAGGGTCTCGTGCACGATCGCGATCGACCCGACCCGGCGGACCGCCTCCTCCAGCGCCGACTTGGCCGACGCCGAGTCGATCCGACGGGCCTGCAGCCGCAGTAGCGCGGCGACGGTCTGCAGGTTGTTCTTGACCCGGTGGTGGATCTCGCGAATGGTGGCGTCCTTGGTGACCAGCTCACGGTCACGCCGGCGCAGGTCGGTGACGTCGCGGAGCAGGATCAGCGCGCCGATGTGGTCGCCCTGCGGGCGCAGCGGCACCGAGCGCAGGATGATCGCGACTTGGTCGCTGCCGATCTCGGTGTCGCGGTGCATCCGGCCGCCGAGCACCGCGCTGACCGTCTCCTCATCGGGTCGGCGCCGGGCCGGCACCAGCTCGCGGGTGAGCTCGGCCAGGCTCAGCCCGGCCAGGTCGCCGCTGAGGCCGAGCCGCCGATAGACCGAGAGCGCGTTCGGGCTGGCATAGACGACCCGTCCGGTCGCGTCCACCCGGACGAAGCCGTCGCCGACCCGCGGCGTGTCCGCGTGGTCGGACCGCGGTCCGGGCGACGGGAAGAAGCCGTGGGCGATCATCTGGGTCAGGTCGCTGGCGGTCTGGAGGTAGGACAGCTCCAGCCGGCTCGGAGTGCGGACGCCGAGCAGGTTGGTGTTGCGGCCGACCACGGCCAGCACCCGGTCGCCGCGGCGTACCGGAATTGTCTCCACCCGGACCGGCACGTCGTCGCGCCACTCCGGGTCGCCCTCGCGAACCAACCGTCCCTGCGCGTACGCCGCGTCCAGCATCGGCCGCCGGCCGACCGGGATGAAGGTGCCGACCACGTCGTCGACGTACGCCGTCGGGCCGGTGGTCGGTCGCATCTGCGCGCCTGCCCAGAAGCCCTTCCCCTCGCGGTCCGGCAGCCACAGCACCAGATCCGCGAATGAGAGGTCGGCGATGATCTGCCAGTCCGCCACGAGCAGGTGCAGCCAGGCGACGTCCTCGTCGCTCAGCTCGGTGTGCGCTCGCACCAGCTCGTTCATCGTCGGCACGGCCTCAGCGTAGTGAGGACAGGACAAATCGGCGGCGATCGGCCGCGAGGGTGGCGAGCGAACCCACCGCATCGGCTGGCAGGATGGGGTTATGGCATCGGCGTTCTGGCAGCAGGTCCTGGCTGGCGGGCTCGCCGTACCGCCTGACCGCCCGCTGGACGACATGACCGCCGAGCTGACCACGCTGCTCGGCTCACCGGACCCCGCGCAGCGCGACGGACTCGCCTATCCGACCCTGGAGGCCTGGATCCGGCGTGGGGTGTACGACGACCTGCTCGCGGGCCTCGGCGACGGGATGGCGACCGGCCTCGACGTGGGCCTGGGTGAGCGCGACACCGACTCGGTCTTCCGGCGCAGCTTCTCAGCCCTGGTACTGGGCGACTGCATTGCGCGCGACACCGTGGTGAGCCGGCTCCCGGGGACCAAGATCATGGAGTGGGGCGACCGGATCGCCAGCTGGTTCCTCCGCGAGCGCGACCTGCGTGGCTGGGTCCCCAACAAGGGCTGGGCGCACGCGCTCGCCCACGGCTCCGACGCGATCGGCGCGCTGGCGGAGTCGCCGCGGCTCGGGCCGCCCGAGCTCACCGTGATGCTCGACGTACTCGCCGACCGGCTGCTGCTGCCCGCCCCTGGGCTGCTCCAGTCCGGCGAGCCGGACCGGCTGGCCGCGGCCACGATGAGGGTGCTTCGGCGCAACGTGGTGCCACTGAAGGTACTGGAGCCCTGGGTGGCCCGGATCGTCGCGGGCGCGACCGCGCACGCCTACGACATGGCGGTCGACCCGTACCAGACCACCGGCGACGCGGAGGCGTTCCTGCGCGCGCTCTACCTGCAGCTGTCGCTGGCGCCCGCGCACCCGTCGGTCCGCTCCGACCTGCTGTTGGTGCTGGTCGACGCACTTCGGACCACCAACCCTCGCTTTCTCGCGGTTCCTCGGCAGTAACATGCGGCGCATGCCCGACACCGATGCCACCACTGCCCGGACCGAGACCCAGCCTGAGCCGCCCCCCACGACGCCCGGCGCGCTGACCGGTCACGCCGGCGAGATCGCGGTCGCGGTGGCCCGGGCGCACGGTGTGGAGACCATGTTCACGCTGTCGGGGGCACACGTCTTCCCGATGTACGACGGCGCGGTCAAGGCCGAGCCACCGATGCGGCTGGTCGACGTCCGGCACGAGCAGACCGCCGCCTTCGCGGCCGAGGCGACCGGCAAGCTGACCCGCAAGCCGGGACTCGCCGTGCTCACCGCCGGGCCGGGCGTCACCAACGGCATCAGCGCGATCACCCAGGCCCAGTTCGCCGGCTCGCCCATGGTCGTGGTCGGCGGCCGGGCACCCGCGGCGAAGTGGGGCTCCGGGCTGCTCCAGGAGCTGGACCAGCCGCCGATCATCGCGCCGGTCGCCAAGGTGTCGCGGACCATCCCGACCGCCGCCGAGATCGCCGAGGGCATGCACGAGGCGTTCTCGGTCGCCGGCTCCGCGCACCGGGGCCCGGCGTTCGTCGACGTACCGATGGACGAGCTGTTCAACCAGGCGACCTCCGCGATCCCGGCCGCGGCCGCCCCGGCGCGGACCGAGCCGGACGGCGACGCGGTCGCGGCCGTCGCACGCCTGCTCGCCGAGAGCCGGCGGCCGGTACTGGTGCTCGGCACCGACGTCTGGGCCGACGGCGCCGAGGACGCGGCGCTGCGGCTGGTCGAGGACCTGGCGCTGCCGGCGATCACCAACGGGATGGGCCGCGGGGTGATCCCCGGCGGCCACCCGCTGCTGGTTACCAAGGCGCGCGGCGCGGCGTTCAAGGGCGCGGACCTGGTGGTCGTCGTCGGTACGCCGCTCGACTTCCGGCTCGGCTTCGGCGTCTTCGGCGGAGCTGACGGCAGTGGCGCGCCGGCCCGCGTCGTACACATCGCGGACTCGTCCGCCCAGATCTCGCAGCATGCGGAGCTGGCGGCGTCGGTGGCCGGCGACCTCACGCTGGTCCTCGACGGCGTGCTCGCCGCGGTGCAGGCGTCGCCGACCAGGCCGGACTGGGCCGCCTGGGTCACCGAGCTGCAGGACACCGCCCGCGCCGCGGCCGAGCGCGACGCCGCGCTGCTGACCGCCGAGGCCGACCCGATCCACCCGGCCCGGATCTACGGCGAGCTGCTCCCCCGGCTGGCCGAGGACGCCGTGGTGATCGGCGACGGCGGCGACTTCGTGTCGTTCGCCGGCAAGTTCGTGGAGCCGAAGCGGCCCGGTGGCTGGCTGGACCCGGGCCCGTACGGCTGCCTGGGCGCCGGCCTCGGCGCCGCGATCGCCGCCCGCATCGCGCGGCCGTCGTCGCAGGTGGTGGTGCTGTTCGGCGACGGCGCCGCGGGCTTCTCGCTGCTCGACGTGGACACCCTGGTCCGGCACAACCTGCCGGTCGTGATGGTGATGGGCAACAACTCGGCGTGGGGTCTGGAGAAGGGCCCGATGCAGATGCTCTACGGGTACGACGTGGCCGCCGACCTCAACCCCGCGGCGTCGTACGACGGTGTCGTGCGGGCACTGGGCGGTGGCGGCGAGACCGTGACCGACCCGCGGGAAATCGGCCCGGCACTCGACCGCGCCTTCGCCTCGGGTGTGCCGTACCTGGTCAACGTGGTGACCGACGTGGCCGCGGTCTACCCGCGCAGCACGTTCGGGATCTAGGCGGCCTCCGATGCGGATCCGGCTCGCGGAACCGGCCGACCTCGAGAAGGTCGGCGAGCTGACGGTGACGGCGTACGAGGAGTTCACCGAGGGCCCGGAGGACGGCTACATCGACCGCCTCCGCGATGCCGCCGGGCGGGCCCGCGAGGCGGAGCTGTGGCTGGCCGAGGACGCTGGCCAGATCGTCGGCACCGTCACCATCTGCCCGGAGGACTCGCCCTGGCGCGAGATCGGACGGCCGGGCGAGGGTGAGTTCCGGATGCTCGCAGTCGCACCCGAGGCGCGCGGGCAGGGCGTCGGCGACGCGCTGGTCGCGAACACGCTGAGAGTGCTCGCCGAGCGCGGCTGCACCGGCGTCGTCCTGTCCAGCCTGGAGGAGATGGCCGCCGCGCACCGGCTCTACGGCCGGCACGGCTTCACCCGCGCCCCCGAACGCGACTGGGCACCCGCCCCCGGCGTCGATCTGATCGCGTTCTACCGCTCGCTCTGACCGGAGTCAGCGGTGACGACAATGGTGATCAAGGCGATTTCGGACTTCTTGCCATTGGTCGTGAAGGTCAGCGTGACCATAGTCGTGCCGGCCCGCACCGCATGTGCGTAGCGCGGATAGGGGTCATCGGCCGGCAGATGCTTGACGTCGAGCGAGGTGCCGTTCACTTCGGCGGCGTAGAGACCCGTGATATCGCCACGCCGGTGGAAGAAGACCCGCTCGCCGACCTTCAGCCGCACCGTGGCACCGGCCCGCACCTGCGCATCGGTCAGCTCGGTGTACGGCGGTTCGTCGCGCGACGCTGCGGCGCGGATTGCCGATAGCCCAGCTCTAGCTGATCCAAAGGCGACCGCGGCCTGTTGACCGTGACGGTGACCTGGGTGCCGGGCTCGACGACGGTGCCCGACTCCGGCTGTACGTCGAGGATCGCGCCCGCGGGTCCCTGCCCGGCCCCCCACTTCTTCACCATGGTCAGGCCAGCGTCGCGGAGCCGCTCCGCGTAGTTGTCCGCCGAGACTCGGCCCGCCAGCGGGTCGAAGAGGGGTACCCCGACCTCGTCATCGAGGATCCGGACCTCGTCCAGGATCTCGTCGACCCGCTCCCGGCTCGTGGACGACGATGCCTCGAACCCGACACCTTCCGACGGAACGTAGATCGAGGCGCTGCAGGTCACGATCCCTTCGTCGTTCTGGCCGGGGGAACAGGTCGTCGGTGTCCGCCTCGCGGCGGTGCCGTCGATCTCGATGTCCTCGCCACCGCGCCGGACACCGACGTTGATCCGGACGGCGTCGACATCTGCAGGACGTTGGATGAGGCAGGCCGGGGTCACGGTGAGGTCGATGACGACCGTGTCCTTGATCGGCGTGCCGCATCCGACCTCATTCCTGCCCCAGTCGTTGGGGACGGCGATGGCGGCATGACCAAGCCCGACCAGGCGCATGCCGGCGGGGACGGCGCGATCGGCGGGCGGCCGGGGGTCGGTGCCGTCGGCGAGACCGTCGCCGATGACCTGGGTCCCCCCGGCCACCAGCGCGACGGCGGCAGCGACGGCGCCGCCGACCACCCAGGCGGTACGCCGTCGCCGGGTGCGGTCGGCGGCGCGGGTCATCGCGGCCAGCGGTGGCGGGGAGACGTCGACGCGCTCGCCGAGGCGTTCGAGGAGGTCGGTGAGGTCGCGGTCGCTCATGACAGTTCTCGCAGTTCTGAGAGGTTCGGGTCGTCGGCGAGGATCTTCAGGGCCCGGGAGAGCCGGCTCTTGACGGTGCCGGGAGCCACTCCGAGCACGTCGACCATCTGTTCCTCGGTGAGGTGTGCGAAGTAGCGCAACACCACCGCCGCTCGCTGGTCGTGGCTCAGCCGCCCGAGGGATCGGGAGACGGCGTCGGCGAGATCGACCGAGTCGGTCTCGTCGGCCACCACTCGCTCCGGGAGCTCACCGGTCGGCCTCTCACCGTGCCAGTGGCGGCGCCGGCCGGAGACGAAGGTGTTGATCAGCACCCGGTGGACGTAGGCGTCGCGGTCGGCTGCCCGGCGTACCTTCGACCAGTTCACCAGGCACTGCGTCAGCGCCGCCTGGGTGACGTCCTCGGCCTCCGCCGGCGCGCAGCCGAGAAGGACGGCCGACCGCACCAGCCGCGGCCATCGCGCCGCGACGTACTCACTGAACTCGTCATCCCTGCCCATAACCGAAGAGACGCGTTGGCCGGCGGCCCGGGTTCCCCTACGAGATCCGGGACATGAATCGGTCGGCGTCGACGACCAAGCGGGTGATCTCTCCGGTGCCGAGCACCTTCCCACTGCCGGCGTCGCGGGCGGCGACGGTGAACCGGACCAGCCGGCCGTCGGTGTACGACGACGACGCGGTCACCTCGACGGAGGCGCCGACCGGGCTGGCGGCCAGGTGCTCAAGCGTGACCCGGGTGCCGACCGACGTACTCCCGTCGCCCAGGGTCGGGTCGATTGCGGCGCAGGTCGCGGCCTCGCACCAGGCCAGCAGCCGCGGCGTACCGAGGACGGGCAGGCTGCCGGAGCCGATGGCAGCGGCTGTGTCGGACTCGGTGACGGTGAAGGTGAGCGTCGCTTCCACGCCGGCGATCCTGTCACGAGAAATGCGACGAGCCCCCGGCCGGCATGGCTCGGGGGCTCGGTGCGTTCGCCTGGATCAGGCGTTGGGGCGCTTGCCGTGGTTCGCGCCCTTCTTCTTGCGCGCGCGGCGCTTGCGTCCGGTCTTGCCCATGGTGATCCTCCTGAAGTCTGCGGAATCGACCCAGTCTCTCAGGTCGGCGAGCGGAAGTGCCAATCAGCGGAGATGTCAGTCAGGCGTCGGTGATCCGGACCTGGACCTCGCGGATCTGCAGCAGCACCCGGTCGCGGAGCGAGGCGGGTGCGGACTCGTGGCAGGACCGGGCGACGACCGACTTCACGGTCAGCTCGAGGTCGTACTTGCGCAGGCACGGGCCGCACTCGTCGAGGTGCACCCGCACCTCCGCGCAGTCGGCCTCGTCGAGCTCGTTGTCGATCAGGTAGGCGATCCGCTCGAGGTAGTCGGCGCAGCCGCCGTCGTCTTCGGAGTAGCTCATGACTCGCCTCCCCCGTTGCTGGTGCGGAGCAGGTCGTTCTCGCGCACGTAGCCCGAGAGCATGTCGCGCAGCTGGCGACGGCCGCGATGCAGCCGGGACATCACGGTGCCGATCGGGGTGTCCATGATTTCGGCGATCTCCTTGTACGGGAACCCCTCGACATCAGCGAGGTATACGGCCAGCCGGAACTCCTCGGGAAGCCGCTGCAGCGCCTCTTTGACCTGGGAGTCGGGCAGGTGCTCGAGCGCCTCGGTCTCGGCGGACTTCAGCCCGGACGAGGTGTGCGACTCGGCGCGCGCGAGCTGCCAGTCCTCGACGTCCTCGGACATCGACTGCTGCGGCTGGCGCTGCTTCTTGCGGTAGGTGTTGATGAAGGTGTTGGTCAGGATCCGGTAGAGCCACGCCTTCAGGTTCGTGCCCGGCCGGAACTGGTGGAACGAGGAGTAGGCCTTCGCGAAGGTCTCCTGCACCAGGTCCTCGGCGTCCTGCGGGTTGCGGGTCATCCGCATCGCCGCGGAGTAGAGCTGGTCGAGGAACGGCAGCGCGTCGCGCTCGAAGCGGGCGGTCCGCTCCTCGGCGGTCTCCGTCGCCACGTCGATCTCGGGCTCGGTCATTGAGTCAGTCATCGTCCCCCAGGGTACGTCGATCGGCGGCGCGAGCGGCAAGCGCGGCCCATCCACGAGAGGCACAGGTGCGAGAAGGGTGGGCACGAGAGCAGAACACCTCAGCCACCGGGCTGATTCCCGATGACGTCGCGCACGATCCACTCCAGGGTCGCCTCGACGATGATCGCGTAGGCGTCGACCTGGCTGATCTCCGCGCGCTTGGGCACCTTGAACGAGTGGTCCGCCGACGGGACGACGGTCACGTCGACGCCGCCGGGGAACTCCTCCGGGGCGCCGAACGGGTCCCGCTCTCCCTGGATCACCAGCGTCGGCACCCGGGCCGACTTCAGCTCGTCCAGGCGCGACTTCCCGGCCGTCGGCCCCGCCGACGGCCGGGAAGTCGCGAAGCGAGCCTCCGGCTTGCCGGGCGGGTGCAGCGGGAACGCCAGCGCCAGGCAGCCGGCGGCCCCGAGCTGACGGGCACACCGGGCCGCGGACCGGGCTCCGGCCGACCGACCGCCCACCACCATCGGCGTGCGCGGCCGGATCCGGTCGGCGACCGCGATCAGTGCCTCATCGAGCGCGGCCGGCGGCGAGGCGACCTTGCGGCCGGCGACCAGCCACGGCTGCTCCAGCCGGAGCACGGTGATGCCCTGCGGCGGCAGCTTCTTGGCGAGCGTCTCCAGGTCACCGGTGTCGGCGCCGTTGCTGGCGCCGTGCCCGAGCAGCAGCGTCGCCACCGGATGCCGGGCCCGGTTGGCGATCAGCCGGGCCTCGCCCTGCGGCGTACTGATCGACTTGGCCGTGCTCACAGGTCGGCCTCCTCGAGCGGAAGTGGCTCGACCAGCTCGGGCCCGTTGTTGCGGACGTTGCTGACCAGCTTGGACACCGGGAACGCCTCCAGCCGGCCCGGCGCGGCCGGCTCCAGCAGCGCGAGCAGGTCGTCCTTCTCCGCCTTCGTCGGGTCCAGCCAGCGCTGCCACCGCTCCGGCGGCACCATCAGCGGCATCCGGTCATGGATCTTGCCGAGATCATCCTCCGCGTCGGTGGTGAGCACGGTGCAGGTCCAGCGGAACGCGCCCGGCTCGTCCTCGTCCTCGATCGACTTGTCGCGCCAGATCTCGTAGAGGCCGGCCATCGCCAGACTGCCGCCGTCCTTGGGCCGGATGAAGAACGGCTGCTTCACCGGCTTGCCGGCCTTGGTCTTGGCGGAGGTGGGATACCACTCGAAGTAGCCGTCAGCCGGGAGCAGGCAGCGGCGGGAGGCGAACGCCCGGCGGAACGACGGCTTCTCGGCGACCGTCTCCATCCGGGCGTTGATCATCTTGTTGCCGATCGCGGCGTCCTTGGCCCAGGACGGCACCAGGCCCCAGCGCAGCACCCGCAGCTGCCGCTGCGGTGGCGCGGACTTGTCACTGGACGGCGGCCGCGCCATCACGGCGTACACCTCTTTGGTGGGAGCCACGTTGTAGTCGGGCGCCAGCGGCTCAGCGACCCGCGACTCCTCGACCTCGAACTCCTCGATCAGGTCGTCACTGCTCTTGCTCGACGCATAGCGGCCGCACATGCGGCCAGGCTATCGGGATCGATGGGCCTCGGGTCAGCGGGCGAGCTCGTCCAGCAGTTGCGCGGCGCCGGCGTCGGTCGACGGCAGGCCCTCGATCCACACGCGCGGCGCGTCGCCGGCGTTGACGAGGGAGCCGAGGATCCGGCGTAGCAGTGCGACACGCCGGCCGAGCAGCTCGTCGCGGTCGGTGAGTACGACGACACGGTGCTGACCGACCCGGCCGATGGTCTCGGGCCCGGCGAAGACGGTGCGGGCGGCCTCGCCGAGGCGGGCCATCCGCAGGGTGCGGGTCAGGTGCGCGTCCGGGCCGACCTCCGGGCTGCCGTCCGGCCCAAGAAGAAAGAGGCCGGGCGAGCCGCCCTCCTGCGGCTCGCCCGGTGGTCCAGCAGGCAGGCTGGCAACAACCAGCGCGTGCGCCTCCTGCACGCGGCCGCGCTCGCGGAGCTCTCCCCTGTAGAGCTCCGAGAGGCGGCTGCGTACGTGCGCCAGACTGGCCAGGCCAGTCATCGGGTCCTCACATGACAATTGGTGCAGGTAGCCGAGGGTGGCTTCGCTCCACGCGTTGCTGAGCGCGCGGATGTCGACGTACGCCGGCTCAAGGCCGATGACCGCGAGGCTGGTGAGTCGAAGCCCCTCCAGGGCCTCGTCCAGCGACGCGCCGTCGCGGGCCAGCTCACGGCCCGCTTCGGCACATGCGGCCTCCGCCCGGCCGACACCAGCAGAGTCGCGTGCAGAGCCCAACCCCGAGGCGAGGGCCTCTCCTACCGCCTCGAACTGTGCGGGCAATCCTGCTCGCACCCGTTCGGGCAGCTCCCTCCTCGCCTCGGGACCGTCCGTGGCGGTCGTGCGCCGCGAACGCGTCGCAAAGATCCCCACGATTGCTCCCCTCGTGTTTCGGTATCAAGATCCACCCCCCGTACGGTGCATCTCAGCGCTGAGACGGACCAGGTCCCGGGCCATGACGCGGTTCCACAGAATTTGTTTTGCGCCGGTCCGGCGGGCTTAGGGTGTTCTAGAATTCGGACAATTCCTCGCGACGAAGGTCGTTGACCCACACGTGACTGAAACCCTCTCCCGCATCGACGGCCCCGGTGACGCCGAGCTGATCTCGGCGGTCCGCGGCGGCGACGTCGACGCCTACGGCGCGCTCTTCGAGCGGCACGTCGGGGCTGCCCGACGGCTGGCCCGCCAGCTGTCGCCGAGCGACGCCGACGACCTGGTCTCCGATGCCTTCGCGAAGGTGCTGGGCGTCCTGCAGCGTGGCGGCGGGCCCGATGTCGCCTTCCGCGCCTACCTGCTGACCGCCGTACGCCGGCTGCACGTGGACCGGGTCCGCGCCACCTCGAAGCTGCACACCACCGACGACATGGAGTCGTTCGACCCGGGCGTGCCGTTCACCGACACCGCCGTGGCGGGCTTCGAGAACGCGGCCGCCGCGAAGGCGTTCGCCTCGCTGCCCGAGCGCTGGCAGCTGGTGCTGTGGCACACCGAGGTCGAGGGCCAGAAGCCGGCCGAGGTGGCCCAGCTGCTCGGCATGTCGCCGAACTCGGTCAGCGCGCTCGCCTACCGGGCTCGCGAGGGGCTGCGGCAGGCGTTCCTCAACATGCACGCCCAGGACATCGACGACGACAACTGCCGGTGGACCCACGACCACCTCGGCGGCTACATCCGAAGCGGGCTGTCGCGGCGTGATGCCGGCAAGGTCGAGGCGCACCTCGACGACTGCCGCAAGTGCACCGCGATCTACCTGGAACTGATCGAGGTCAACTCCAACCTGGCCGGGATCCTGGCGCCGCTGCTGCTCGGGAGCGCGGGCGCGACGTACGCCGTGGCCGCGGGTGGTGCCGCCGCGAAGGGCGGCCTCTTCCTGCTCGTGGACCGGGCCAAGGACTTCGTGTCCGCCAACGGGCCTGCGACGGCCGCCGCGGGTGGCGTCGCTGCAGCGGCCGTGGTGGCCGCGTCCGTGCTGGCACTGGCACTCACCGGTGGCGAGGAGAAGAAGCCCGCTGCCGACCCGCCCGCCGATCCGCCGGCCAGCGAGGCTCCGGCGCCGCCGCCCGCCGACCCGCCGCCCGCGGACCCACCGCCCAAGGACGACCCGGCCCCGCCGCCGCCCGCGGTGATCCCGCCGCCGGCCGACACGCCCGAGCCGGAGCCGACCCCGAGCCCCGAGCCCAGCCCGGAGCCGACACCGACCCAGCCTTCGCCGACGCCGAGCCCACCGCCCTCGCCGCCACCGACCTCGGAGCCGCCGTCGCCTACTCCCACCCCGACCCCGCCGCCGACCACGCCGCCGCCGGCGCCGTTCGACCTGACGGTCGCCGCCAGCGCGGTCCCGCTCGACCGGTGGGGCGTGCAGTGGCTGATCACGGTCAGTGTCGACGGCCTGGAGCCCGACGGCGAGGCGAGCCTGCAGATCGACGGCCGCGGGCTCGGCCTGCTGCGCACCGACGACTCGCGCTGCCGGCTCCGTTCCTGCGATGTCGACGAGACGCCGACGACCTACGAGTTCTCGCTGACGAAGTGGCCCACCACCGTCAGCACGATCACCTTCACCGTCGTACCGCTGGGCGACACCGAGAACGCCGATACCACCAATGACGTGGCCACGGTGACGCTGTCGGAAGGCGAACGGGCGTCCGGTCGGTAGCCTTCGGCTGTGACGACGACCCTGATCGACCCGTGGCCGGCTCCCCGTGTGGAGGCACCGGTCGATGCCGTGGTGTCCCTTCCAGGGTCGAAGTCGCTGACCAACCGGGCGCTGGTGCTGGCCGCGCTGGCCGACGGCCCCTCGGTGGTACGGCGCGCGCTGCGGTCGCGGGACACCCTGCTGATGGCTACCGCGCTGACCACGCTGGGGGCGACGGTCGACACCTCCGGTGACGACTGGTCGGTCACTCCCGGACAGCTGACCGGCGGCGGCAGCGTCGACTGCGGCCTGGCCGGGACGGTGATGCGGTTCGTGCCGCCTGTCGCCGCGCTGGCGTCCGGTGATGTGCTGTTCGACGGCGACCCGCACATGCACAACCGGCCGATCGGTGAGGTGCTCACGGCACTGCGCGGGCTCGGCGTAGAGATCAGCGACGACGACCGCGGCGCGCTGCCGTTCGCCGTACACGGTGCTGGGGCGGTCCGTGGCGGCACCGTGGTCATCGACGCGTCCGCGTCGTCGCAGTTCGTCTCCGCGCTGCTGCTGGCGGGTGCCCGCTACGAGCAGGGCGTCGACGTCCGACACGACGGGAAGCAGGTGCCGTCGCTGCCGCACGTCGAGATGACGATCGCGATGCTCCGACAGCGTGGCGTGGTGGTCGATGACTTCGACGCCAACCGCTGGTTGGTGGCGCCCGGCCCGATCTCCGCGGTCAACTGCGAGATCGAGCCCGACCTGTCCAATGCCGCGCCGTTCTTGGCACTGGCCGCGGTGACCGGCGGCACGGTCACCATCCGCGACTGGCCGCTGCAGACCACCCAGCCCGGCGACGAGCTGCGCGAGATCCTGGCCCGGATGGGCTGCCGGGTTGAGCTGGTCGACGCCGGTCTCCGGGTCACCGGGCCCGACGCGCTGCAGGGCATCGACATCGACCTGCGCGACGTCGGTGAGCTGACCCCGGCGATCGCGGCGCTGTGCGCGCTCGCCGAGACGCCGTCCCACCTGCGCGGGATCGCCCACATCCGCGGCCACGAGACCGACCGGCTGGCCGCGCTCGCCACCGAGCTCAGCAACCTCGGCGCCGACGTCGACGAGCTGCCCGACGGGCTCGCGATCCGGCCCGCGCCGTTGCGCGGCGGGGTGTTCCGGACCTACGCCGACCACCGGATGGCACACGCCGCGGTGATCATCGGCGCTGCCGTGGACGGCGTCCTGGTCGAGAACGTCGGCACCACCGCCAAGACCTTCCCCGGGTTCGCCGAGTTCTGGTCCGGCCTGTTGTGAGCCGCTGGTCCGACCACGACGCGGAGCACTACGAACGACCGCGCCGTCGGACCCGCCCACGCACCAAGGAACGACCCACCTACGACGACGCCGTCGACGGCGTGGTAGTCGCGGTGGACCGGGGTCGGTTCACGCTGCTGGTCGACGGACAGACCGTGATGGCGATGAAGTCCCGGCCGCTCGGCCGCAAGGGTGTGGTCGTGGGCGACCGGATCCGGGTGGTCGGTGACGTCTCCGGAGCCGACGGCTCACTGGCCCGGATCGTCGAGGTGTCCGAGCGCAGCACCACGCTGCGCCGTACCGCCGACGACGACGACCCGATCGAGCGGATCATCGTCTCCAACGCCGACCAGCTCGTGGTGGTCACCGCGCTGGCCGACCCCGAGCCGCGGCCGCGGCTGATCGACCGCGCCCTGGTCGCGGCGTACGACGCCGGCATGCACCCGATCCTGTGCCTGACCAAGGCCGACCTCGCCGATCCGGAGACGCTGCTGTCGACGTACCGCTCGCTCGGGGTTCCGTACGTCGTCACTCAGCGCGGCGGCGACCTGACCAAGGTGCGCGAGCAGCTGTCCGGGCACACCAGCGTGCTGGTCGGCCACAGCGGCGTCGGCAAGTCGACGCTGGTCAACGCACTGGTGCCCACCGCCAGCCGCGACGTCGGCATCGTCAACGCGGTCACCGGCCGTGGCCGGCACACCTCGACCTCGGCGGTGATGCTGGCGCTGCCCCCGGTCGACGGCGATGGCGGCTGGATAATCGACACCCCGGGCATCCGCTCGTTCGGCCTCGCGCACGTGCGCCCGGAACGGCTGATCGAGGCGTTCCCCGACCTCGACGAGATGACCGAGGAGTGCCCGCGCGGCTGTACGCACGGCAGCGACGAGCCGGAGTGCGGGCTCGACATCGCCGTCGCCGCCGCCCAAGCCGACCCCGACCGCGTCCAGTCCTTCCGCCGCCTCCTCGACGCCCGCGAGGGTGGGGCGGGCGACTGAGCGGGCCGGGCAGTTTCACTAGGCACCCAGTGAAACCGGCCCTCCCCGTCGGAAACTTCCCGTGGGCTGGGACAAATTCACTAGGTACCTAGTGAATTTGTCCCAGCTCCACGACCGGCCTAGCTCTCCCAGACCGCCCGGGCACCGGCGTCGCCGGTGAGGATCGTCATCACCAGGACCGCGACCGCGCCAACCACGAGCAGCGTGATGGCGCCCCAGCTCAGCGCGCCGGCCCGGGTCTCCTGCGCACCTGCGCCTGACGCCAGCGCGCTCGGGCCGCCGAGGGTCCAGCCTGCGAGCAGGACTATGGCGACATAGATCAGCGAGATCCAGAGCAGCGCCAGCGCTCGATCCTGGTGGACTTGGAGGTCTTCCCAGATTTCGGGGACCTCTCGAAGACCTGGCCGGTCGCCGAGGAAGTTCTTGCCGGACAGGTACGCCGCGAGCACCGATCCGGCACCGATCACGGCGAGCGCGATCATCGGCCAGCGCGTGGCCCAGCGCCACCTCGGCAGCACGGCGTACAGCAGGCCGGCCAGCGACGCCAGCGGCGCGAAAACCACAGCGGCATGCACGATGAGCGGGTGCAGCGGCACTCCGTTGATCTCCATGGATGCACGTTAGCGGCAGGTCGTGCCGGGATGGGAGCGCTATGCCGCACCCTCACCAGGACGACTGCCGCTAGCGTGTGCGTCATGCCCAGCTCACGGCCGACCGACTACACCGACGACCTGCGGCTCGCGCACGTGCTTGCCGACGACGCAGACTCGATCACCCAGGGCCGGTTCAAGGCGCTCGACCTGCATGTGATGAGCAAGCCGGACCTGACTCCGGTGACCGACGCCGACAAGACCGTCGAGGAGGGCATTCGGCGCACCCTGTCGCGGGTCCGGTCCCGGGACGCGGTGGTCGGCGAGGAGCACGGCACGACCGGGCACAGCCAGCGCCGCTGGGTGATCGACCCGATCGACGGCACCAAGAACTTCGTCCGCGGGGTCCCGGTCTGGGCGACGCTGATCTCGCTGGTCGTCGACGACGAGGTGGTGCTCGGCGTGGTGTCCGCGCCGCAGCTGCAGCGCCGCTGGTGGGCCTCGGTCGGCAACGGCACCTGGACCGGCCGCTCGCTGCTCAAGGCAACCCAGTGCCACGTGTCCGACGTGCGCCGCCTCGACGACGCCTCGCTCTCCTACAGCTCGCTGTTCGGCTGGGACGAGCGGGACCGGCTGGAGGCGTTCCTGTCGCTGGCGCGGCGGTGCTGGCGGACCCGGGCGTACGGCGACTTCTGGTCCTACATGCTCGTCGCCGAGGGCGCCGTCGACCTGGCGGCCGAGCCGGAGCTCGAGGTCTACGACATGGCGGCGCTGGACATCATCGTCCGCGAGGCCGGCGGCCAGTTCAGCTCGCTGGACGGCACGCCCGGCCCGTTCGGCGGGAACGCGCTGGCCAGCAACGGCCACCTGCACGAGGCCGCGCTCGCCTTCCTCGGCTCGCTCGCCGACGACGACAGCGACCCGGACGTCGCGGCGTACCGGACCGGCTCGGTGCACGACCTCGCCGAGAGGCGACGTACGCCCGACGAGCCTGACCCTGAGCCTGGTGGCTGAGACAAGTCTGTTCATTTGCGCATACCCGGCAGTAGCGTGGTCAGACAACTCTCGTGATGCTGGAGGTGCACCGATGCGGATCAGCGATGTACTCAGGGGAAAGCCCAGCCAGGAAGTCGTCACGATTCCCCCCGATGCGACGGTGCGCGAGCTGGTCGCTCTGCTCGCCCAGCACAACGTCGGAGCCCTGATCGTCAGCACCGACGGCAGCAAGGTCGAGGGCATCGTCAGTGAGCGCGATGTGGTCCGCCGGCTCAACGATGACGACGCCGTCCTCAACGGCCCGGTGCAGGCGATCATGACCGCGGTCGTGCACACCTGCACGCCGGAGTCGTCGGTCGACGAGCTGATGCAGCAGATGACCGAGCACCGGATTCGGCACATTCCCGTCGTCCGCGACGAGCAGCTCACCGGGATCATCAGCATCGGCGACGTGGTGAAGAGCCGGATCGGCGAGCTGGAGTTCGAGCGCGACCAGCTCGACCACTACGTGCACCAGACGAAGTAGCCGGCGCGACCTGCACAGAACCTTCACGGGTCATCCCCGACTTCTGACCCTCTGCGCTCCTACGCTCGGGGCATGGCACAACGTCGGGTACTCGTCGTCGAGGACGAGCCGCTGATCAACCAGGCCGTCACCGACCGCCTGCTGTCCGAGGGGTACGACGTCGTCCAGACGTGGGACGGCCCCGGAGCGGTCGCGGCGTTCACCAACCACGTGCCCGACGTGGTCGTGCTCGACGTGATGCTGCCGGGGTACGACGGGCACGAGGTGTGCCGCCGGATCCAGGCCGTGCAGCCGGTGCCGGTGCTGATGCTGACCGCGCGCGACGACGAGGCCGACATCCTGGTCGGGCTCGGGGTCGGCGCGGACGACTACCTGACCAAGCCGTTCCGGATGCGCGAGCTGGTCGCCCGGATCCACGCGCTGCTGCGCCGGGTCGACCGGGCCGCCTCGCTGGGCACGCCGCGCACCCTCGAGTACGGCGACCTCCGCGTCGACGTCGGCGCCCGCCGGGTTTGGGTCGGCGAGGACGAGGTGCGGCTGACACCGACCGAGTTCGACCTGCTGGTCTGCCTCGCGACCACACCGGGCCAGGTGCTGACCCGCGAGAAGCTGCTCGCCGAGGTCTGGGGCTGGCCGGGCGCCTCCGGTACCCGCACGGTCGACAGCCATGTGAAGGCGCTGCGCGCCAAGATCGGCCCGGACCGGGTGCGCACCGCGCACGGCGTCGGCTACGCGCTGGAACCGCTAGGACCGAGCCGGTGACCACTCCCCTCGACCAGGTCACCTCGATCAAGGTCAAGCTCGGGCTGCTGGTGGTCGCGAGCGTCGCGGTGGCGGCGGTGGTGGCGACAATCGGCTCCTCGGCCGGGGTGTCGCCGTGGCTGAGCCTGCCGGTAACCGTGCTGCTGGCGCTCGGGGTCACCCAGCTGCTCGCGGTCGGCATGACCTCGCCGCTGCGGCAGATGACCGACGCCGCCCGGCGGATGGCGCGCGGCGACTACGCGGTCCGGGTGGACGAGACCTCCGGCGACGAGATCGGCCAGCTCGCCTGCGCCTTCAACACCATGGCCAATGACCTGGCGGCCGTCGACCGCGAGAGGCGCGACCTGATCGCCAACGTGAGCCACGAGCTGCGGACCCCGCTGACCGCACTGTGCGCCGTACTCGAGAACCTCGTCGACGGCGTCTCCGAGCCGGATCCGGCAGCGCTGCGGACCGCGCTCGACCAGGCCGAGCGGCTCGCGGCACTGGTCTCCGACCTGCTCGACCTCTCCCGGGTGGACGCCGGCATCGCGCCGCTGGCGTGGGACACGGTGCCGGTCACGCTGCTGTTGGAGCAGGCGGTGGCCGAGGCCCGGTCGACGGCCGACACGACCGGCCGCGACGTCACCTGGGACCTCACGGTCCGGCCGGCGGCGTACACCGCGTACGGCGACCCCGCCCGGCTGCGCCAGCTCGTCGCCAACCTGCTCGACAACGCGTCCCGGCACAGTCCGGCCGGCGGCGTCGTCCGGGTCACCGCCGACGGGTACGAGGCCGGCTGGCGGATCGAGATCGCCGACCACGGTCCCGGCATCGCACCCGAGGACCGCGAGCGCGTCTTCGAGCGGTTCGGCACCCTCGCCAACCACGACGGCGGGGGCACCGGTCTCGGCCTGGCCATCGCCCGCTGGGTCACCGACCTGCACGGCGGCGTCATCTCCTTCGTCGACCCCGCCGATGGACCGGACGGCGCCGTCGGCGCCCGGGTCCGGGTCGACCTCCCCACTCGCACCGACCGACCGACTCCCAGACAGGAAACTGCCATGACCACTCCTGCCTCACCGCCGCCCCCGCCTGGTCCCCCCGTCGAGCCCAAGGCCGCGCCCGCTGGGCCTGCCGCTGGTTTCGAGACGGTTGCTAGCGCAACCTCCTCAACCGGCGGCAGGCCGCCGTACCCGCCGCCGGCACCGCTGTTCGCCGACATCTGGCCCGAGAAGGCCGAGCCGGACATCCGGCCGGTGCTGGCGAGCCTCGGCGTCGGCCTGCTCGCGGCGTTCATCTTCCCGGAGCGCAACCTCGGCATCGGCACCGTCCTGGTGCTGCTCGCCGCCGGCGGGACCGTGCTGGCGTTCGCCAAGCATCGGCGGGACCCGTTCACGCTGGCCTGCGCGGGGCTGTGCGTCCTGCTCTCGGTGGTGCCGGTGCTGCGCGACGCCGAGTGGATCGCGGTGCTCTGCATGTTCGCCGGCGCCGCCCTGTGCATCGCCGGGCTGGTGCGTGGCCGGACCTTCGCGGGCTTCTTCCTCGGCGGCATCGCCTGGCCGTTCGCCGGCCTGCGCGGTATCCCGTGGCTCGGCAAGAGCCTGCGGGTGCTGACCGGTTTCGGGCACGGCCCGGCGGTGCTGCGTACGGCGCTCTGGTCGCTGCTCGGCGTGACCGTCTTCGGGCTGCTGTTCGCCTCGGCCGACGCGCTGTTCGCCGAGTGGGTCGGCGTGCTGGTGCCGGACCTGAGGCTGGACACGTTCGTGCAGCGGGCCTTCATCACGATGGCGGTCGGCGGCGTGGTCCTGGCCGCGGCGTACCTCGGGCTCAACCCACCGCCGGTCGAGCGGGAGGGCGGCACGCCGCAGCGGTTGCAGCACCGCTTCGAGTGGCTGGCGCCGGTGCTGCTGGTGGACGCGGTGTTCGCGGTCTTCCTGATCGCCCAGGCAACCGTGATCTTCGGCGGCCACGGCTACCTGCGCCGGACCACCGGCCTGACCTACGCCGAGTACGTGCACCAAGGCTTCGGCCAGCTCACCGTCGCGACCGCGCTGACGCTGCTGGTGGTGTGGGCGGCCGGTAGGAAGGCTCCGCGCGAGACCCAGCAGGACCGGATCTGGGTCCAGGCGTCGCTCGGGCTGCTGTGCGCGATGACGCTGGTGGTGGTGGCCTCGGCGCTGTATCGGATGCACGTCTACCAGGAGGCATACGGCTTCACGGAGCTGCGGCTGCTGGTCGACGTGTTCGAGGGCTGGCTCGGGCTGCTCGTGCTCGCGATGCTCGTCGGCCTGTTCTGGCCGATCCACCAGTGGCTGCCGCGGCTCGCGCTGCTCAGCGGCGTGGTCGCGCTGCTCGGCATCGCCGCGATCAACCCGGACGCCTGGATCGCCCGGCAGAACCTCGAGCGGTACGACGAGACCGGCAAGGTCGACTGGTACTACCTGCGCGGCCTGTCTTCGGACGCGGTCCCGGTGCTGGCGGAGCTGAAGGGCGAGGAACGCGCATGCGCGCTGGCCGGGCACGAGGTCGGTAACGACGACTGGCTGGAGTGGAACCTTGGCCGGTGGCAGGCCCGCGACGACATCGGCGACGAGGAGGCGACACTCCCGAGCCAGCTCGTCTGCGACGAGGAGTCCGACACGCGCCGCCCCTGACGCCGACACCGGACTGCCGGGGTCTGCATGGCATAGTCGGGCACCATGAACAAGCCCGAGATCGACTTTCCCGACTTCGACCCGCCGGCCGACCTGGTCGTGACCGACGAGACCACCGGCGACGGTGACGAGGCCACCAGCGGCTCGACCGTCACGGTGCACTACGTCGGGGTCGCGCACTCGACCGGCGAGGAGTTCGACGCGTCGTACAACCGGGGCGAGCCGCTGCGGTTCCGGCTCGGAGTCGGCCAGGTCATCCCCGGCTGGGACCAGGGCGTGGCCGGGATGAAGGTCGGCGGCCGTCGCAAGCTGGTGATCCCGCCGCACCTGGGGTACGGCGACCGCGGTGCGGGCGGCGTGATCAAGCCGGGCGAGACCCTGATCTTCGTCGTCGATCTGGTCGGCGTCTCCTAAGCCCTGGGCGCTAAGCCCTAGGACCTCGTAGCGCGCCACTCGTCGGCGAGGATCCCGTACGTGTAGCCGTCCACCCAGCCGAGCTCGGCATGCCAGGAGTCCTGGACGCCGTGCTGCTCGCGCCGCATGCCGACCTTCTCGAGCACCCGCCAGGACGGGGTGTTGTCGGCGAAGCAGCCCGCGACCACCCGCCGTACACCGAGGTCCTCGAAGGCGATCCGGAGCAGGTTGCTCGCGATCTCGGTCCCGTAGCCGCGACCGCCATACGCCGGATCGAGGATGTAGCCGATCTGCGCCTCGTCGCCGACCACCGCGGCGGCACCGTCCTGGCCCATGCCGTCTCGGACCACGAGTCCGGCGGTGCCGATCACGGTCCCGTCGAGCTCGGCGAGCGACGAGTGCTCGCCCGGCTCGGTCAGGGTGCGCATCCAGGCGTCCCGGAGGGCGTCCTTGTCGACCTCGGTCTTCAGCAACCACCGGTAGACCTCGGGGTCGTTGCGGAACTCCAGCAGCCGGTCGATGTCGCTCTCCGTTACCCGCCGGAGCAGGAGCCGCTCGGTGCGCTGCGGCCAGGAGACGTCCGAGTTCGTCATTGGTCGTTGATATCAACGGCGCTTCCGCGGCGGCAACTGGATTTGTCTCGGGCTTGACCTTGGACCCAGGTCCAAGGTTTACCGTCGAAGCATGACCACCGCGGTTGCGACGACGACGTACACGGTCTCCCAGCTCGCTCGCGCGAGCGGCACCACACCGGACACGGTGCGCTTCTACGAGCGCGAGGGGCTGCTGCCCGCCCCGGCCCGGACCGCATCGGGCTACCGGCAGTACGACGAGTCGATGGTCGACCGGATCGCGTTCGTCCAGGGCTGCCAGCGGCTCGGGCTGACCCTGGCCGACGTCCGCGACCTGCTCGCGGTGCGCGACACCGGCGTCTGCCCGTGCGAGCCCGCCGAGCAGCACCTCACCCGCCGGCTCGCGGAGGTAGACGAGCAGCTGGTCCGGCTGACCGCGCTGCGCGCGCAGATGGCCGAGATGCTGGCGGCGATCCCCAGCGCGACCTGCCCACCACCGACCCCCGGGACCTGGTACCCGCCGGACGCGGAAGGGAGGTGCTGAGCGTGTACGTCGATGATTGCGACTGCCCGTGCCACTGCTGCTGACACTGTCGAACTAGACCGTCCAGTTCCCGAGGGCCCCGGGAACTGGCCCGCGCTTGGCCTAACTGACCTTGGCCGACCGGCCCGCCAGCGTCACCACGTCACCCTTCACCAGCTGCCGCCCTCGCCGGGTCTCGACGTCGCCGTTGACCCGCACCAACCCCTGCGCCGTTACGCCCTTCGCGTCGGACCCGCTGTCGATGAGGTTCGCGAGCTTGAGGAACTGCCCCAGCTTGATCGACTCGTCGCTGATCGACACATCCACTGCCTGGCTCATGGCTCTATTCAACCGCCCGCCTCCTTGTAACGCGCAGTTACGCGCACTGGTTGGGGAGTAATTACCGCCCGGCAGTGCTCATAACTCCGCGTTACAACCGGCGCCAGTCAGTGCACCAAAACGCTGACGGTGTGGATCAGCAGGCCTACCAGGCCGCCGACGATGGTGCCGTTGATGCGGATGAACTGGAGGTCGCGGCCGACGTGCAGCTCGATCCGGCGGGCGGCTTCCTTGCCGTCCCAGCGCTCGATGGTGTGCGTGATCACGGTGGTCAGCTCCGCGCCGTACCGCTGCACGATGAAGACAGCGGCGTCGGCGGCCAGGCCGTCCAGCCGGCGGCGCAGGTCGGCGTCGGCGGTGAGCCGTTCGGCGAACGCCGTCGTCTCGGTGACCAGCCGTTGGCGGACCGGGCCCGTCGGGTCGTTCAGCGAGCTGACCAGCGCGTTCCGCAGCGCCTGCCACAGCGAGATGCTGGTGGCGACCACCTGCGGGTGCTCGAGCACCCGCAGCTTGAACTTCTCGGCGCGGGCCTGGGTGGCCTCGTCGAACAGCAGGTCGTGGGCGAGCTGGCTCAGCATGGAGTCGAGCGCGGCCCGGGCGTGGTGGTTCGGGTCCTCCCGGATGTCGGCCAGCCAGCGGACCGCCTCCACGTGGATCCGGCTGGTGACCGCCTCGTTGAGCCGCGGCGGCGCCCACCACGGCGCCCGCTCGCTCAGCACCTCGGTGAACGTCTCCGGGTTGTGCACGAGCCAGCGGTGCAGCTCCTCCAGGGCCAGATCGACAACGCCGCGGTGCAGGTCGTCGCGGAGCGCCTCGGTCAGCAGGCTGCCGAGGATCGGCGAGATCGGCTCCTCCCGGAACCGCGGCACCAGCGCCATCTCGACCAGGTCGGAGATGTGCTCGTCGCGGACCTTGCCGAGCGCGATGCCGGCTATCTCGGCGACCTCGTCGACCACTCGCCGTGCGTTGTCGGGTACGACGAGCCAGTCGCCGATGCGCTGGGAGATGGTCGCGGCGACCACCCGGTCGCGGATGATGCCTTCCTGCAGGAAGTTCTCGCCGACGAACTCCTCGAGCCCGCGGCCGAGGTCGTCCTTGCGCTTGGGTACCAGCGCGGTGTGCGGGATCGGCAGCCCGAGCGGGTGCTTGAACAGCGCGGTCACCGCGAACCAGTCCGCGATCGCGCCCACCATCGACGCCTCCGCGCCGGCGTTCACGAACCCCCAGAAGCCGTCCTGGCCGAGCGTGGCCAGGTAGACGATGGCCGCGAAGACCAGCAGTGAGACCGCTAGCGTCCGCATCCGGCGCAAGCCCCGCCGCCGCTGCTCGTCGGCCTCGGGGTCGGGCGTGACCATGTCGATGGCCCCCATGCTCGGCGTCAGCTGATCCGTCACGCTGGCCATCCTCTCAGCCTTGATCCACCGATGGGCGCCGCGCAGCACGCGGCCATCCGTGGATCAGGGCTCAAGGCTTCTACCCCCTCGTGCGAGGATGCCTCGCATGTCTGAGCCGCGCACCGTCATCACGTTTGGCACCTTCGACGTCTTTCATGTCGGCCACCTGCGGATGATCGAGCGGGCGGCAGGGCTGGGCGAGCGGCTCGTCGTCGGCGTCTCGGCGGATGCGCTGAACGTGCGGAAGAAGGGGCGGGAGCCGGTCTTCAGCGAGCAGGAACGGCTCGCGATCATCGCGGCCCTGCGGCCAGTCGACGGGGTCTTCCTCGAGGAGAGCCTGGAACTGAAGCGCGACTACATCGTCGAGTACGGCGCCGACGTACTCGTGATGGGCGACGACTGGGCCGGCCGGTTCGACGAGCTGAAGGACGTCTGCGAGGTCGTCTATCTGTCCCGGACGCCAGCGATCTCGACGACCGCACTCATCGAGAAGATCTCCGGAAACGGTTAGAAACGGCCGCGTGGGGGTAGTTCGGTAGAGTGCCCGGCGTTGCCCGCCGGGCGGCTGGGGTGCCCTAGCAAACGGAGGCCACCCCCTGTATCTCCATAATCGGTCTCCGGGTGCTAGAGCCTTATGCAGGTGCCCGCGTCCTCATCCACATCCCGACTGGGAGTCAAACAAACGATGCTTCGCAAAATCTCGGCAGGACTGCTGGTGCTCGCCATCGGCTTCGTCGCGCCCCTCGGGGCCAACGCGGCGTCCGACCCGGAGAAAGAGCTCACGCTGCAGTCGAAAGACGCCCGCCAGGCGACGGCTGCTCTCAACACCGCGATCGCCGCACGCTCCGGCAAGGAGACCGGCCGCGACACGAGCCTCGCGATGGCCGACCTCTTCCTCCGCTACGACAGCCTCTCGGCCTCGGAGAAGAAGCAGGCCGACGCCCTGCTCGCCCGGCCGACCGACGGCGTACGGGACCCGCTCGGCGACGGCTACACCGTCCGTGCGACCAAGGTCTGCGGCCCCCATGTCTGTGTGCACTATGTCAAGTCCACCAACGACGCGCCGTCGTCCACCGACAACGACGGCAACGGCCACTTCGACTGGGCGGAGTACTCGCTCAAGGTGATGGAGTCGGTCTGGCGCAAGGAGGTCGGCCAGCTCAAGTACCGGGCGCCGGCGTCCGACCGCGGCAAGGGCGGCAACAACAAGTTCGACGTCTACCTCTCCGACGTCGGCAACGACGGGCTCTACGGCTACTGCACCACCGAGAAGGCGGTGCCCGGTCACCGGTTCCGCGCGTCCGGCTACTGCGTGCTCGACGAGGACTTCGTCGAGTTCGAGCCGCAGCCCCGCGCCGCCAGCCTGAAGGTCACCGCCGCGCACGAGTTCTTCCACGCGGTGCAGTACAACTACGACGCCGCCGAGGACCGCTGGGCGATGGAGGCGACCGCGACCTGGATGGAGGAGCGGTACGCCGACTCGGTCAACGACAACCGTCAGTACCTCGGCTACGGCCACATGCGCCGCAACGACATCCCGCTGGACAAGTTCGCGCGGCAGTCGCTGACGCCGTACGGCAACTGGATCTTCTTCGAGGCGATCTCGGCCAAGTACGGCACCGGCGCGGTCCGGCAGATCTGGAACAAGCTGGACTCGACCAGGCCCAGCCAGGACCGCTACTCGATCCAGGGTGTGAAGGCGTTCCTGGCCACCAAGAAGATGAAGCTTCCCCGCTTCTACGCGGCGTTCGGTGCGGCCAACATCGTCCCGGAGAAGGTGTACTCGGAGGGCTCGGCCTATCCGGCGGCGAAGATCGCCAAGACCTACACGCTGACCCGGAGCAAGCCGGGCGCCAGTGGGCGACTCACGCTGAACCACCTGACGAACCGCAACTACTCGTTCGTCCCGACCACGGGCTTCTCCGGCAAGCGCAAGCTCCGGATCATCGTGAACGCGCCGAACAAGAACACCGGCTCGGCCGCCTGGGTGCTGGTTCACCTGCGCAACGGCAAGGTGATCTCCAAGGAGGTCAGGCTCAACAACAGGGGCTGGGGCAAGGTGCTGGCGTCCTACACCAACAGCAACGTGGCTCGGGTGACGCTCACCCTGGCCAATGCCAGCACCTCGTACCGGTGCTGGAAGAACACCGGCTACGCCTGCCAGGGCACTCCGCTCGGCAACGGCAAGGTGTTCAAGTTCAACGTGAGGAACGTCCAGGGCTGACATATTGGCCCAGCTGACTTGGGCCCGGATTGGCGCTGCACTTGCGCCAATCCGGGCCCTAGTTTTATGGCATGACCAGCACCGTCTCCCCCGTCTCCGCGGCCCCCACAGGCACCGGCGCCCCTGCCACAGCCAGCACCGGGCTCTCCGTCGCCCAGGGCTCGGCACTCACCATCGGCGCGGTCCTCGGGACCGGCGTACTCGCTCTCCCGGCGGTTGCCGCCACCGTCGCCGGTCCCGCCTCGCTGGTGGCCTGGCTGGGGCTGGTGCTGCTGTCGATCCCGCTGTCGGCCACCTTCGCCGCACTGGGCGCCCGGTTCCCGGACGGCGGCGGTGTCTCGACGTTCGCCCGGCAGGCGTTCGGCGCCAAGGCGTCGGCCGCGGTCGGCTGGTGCTTCTACTTCGCGATCCCCGTCGGCGCTCCCCCGGCGGCCAGCTTCGCCGGCTTCTACGTCGCGGACTCGCTCGGTGGCGGCCGCACCTCCGAGCTGCTCACCGCGGCCGGGCTGATCGTCGTGGTGACCGCGATGAACTGGTTCGGGATCCGGATCTCCGGCGGGGTCCAGCTGCTGATCGCCGGCGTACTCGCGACCATGCTGGCCGTGGCCACCCTGGTCTCACTGCCGCACGCCGACCTCGGCAACCTGACGCCGTTCGCGCCACACGGCTGGGGCTCGGTCGGCGCTGCCGCCGCGCTGCTGGTCTGGGCATTCGCCGGCTGGGAGGCGGTCAGCTCGCTGTCCGGTGACTACCGCAACCCGGGCCGCGACGTACCCCGCGCGACGATGGTCGCGCTGGTCGTGGTCGCCACCCTCTACCTCGGCATCGCCTTCGCGACGGTGACCGTGCTCGGCCCGAACCCCGGCTCGGCGCCACTGTCGGACCTGCTGGTTCTCGGCTTCGGTGAGGTCGCCCGCCCGGTGACCACGCTCGCCGCGGTGATGCTCTCGCTCGGCGCGATCAACGCCTACTTCGCCGGCGGCGCCCGGCTGGGTGCCGCGCTCGGCCGGGACGGCGCGCTGCCGGAGTGGCTGGCGCACGGCTCGGCCGCCGGTCAGGTACCGCGCCGGTCGCTGCTCGTGGTCGCGGGGATGTCGCTGACCACGCTCGCCGTCGTCGGCGTGAGCGGCGCCCCGCTGGCCGCCACGATCCTGGTCGTCACCGGCGCCTTCACCCTCGTGTACGTCGTCGGCACCGCCGCCGCCGTCAAGGTCCTCCCCCGCGGCACCTGGGTCCACCGCGGCGCCGTCGTCTCCTTCATCGCCACCCTCGCGCTGCTCTGGATGACCGGCCTCCAGGTGGTCAGCGCCGTCGTCGTCGCCGCCCTCGCAGTCCTGTGGAGCAGCCGGAAGGGTCGATAGTCCAGAACGTTTCGCATCAGTTGACGGCGAAAGGTGATGCCGAACGTACTGGACTATCCGTTGGTGGTGAGCAGGATCCGGCGGAGGGCGAGGAGGCCGGGGCGGATGGAGTCGGTGCGGGCGGCGCCGTAGCCGATGACCAGCCCGGGGCGGGTGGGGAGGCGGCTGAAGCTGTCGAGCGACTCCATCGCGATGCCGTGCTCGGCGGCGGCCTGCCGGATCCGGGCGGTGTCGGCGCCGGCGGGGCCGAGGGCGGTGACGTGGAGGCCGGCAGCGGAGGGCACCGGCTCCCAGCCGGGGACCCGGTTCAGCTCGGCCAGCACCAGCTCCCGACGCTCGCCGTACACCTTGGCGGCGCGGCGCACGTGTCGGGCGAACATGCCCTCGGCCATGAACCTCGCGAGCGCGGCCTGGATCGGGAGCAGGCCGTAGCCGTCGGTCATCTGCCGGGCCGCGCGCAGCGCGTCGCGCAGCGACTCGGGTGCGACCAGGTAGCCGGCGCGCAGCGACGGCAGCAGCGACTTCGAGAAGGTGCCGACGTAGATCACCCGGCCGGCCCGGTCGAGGCAGTGCAGCGGCTCAAGGGGCCGCTCGGTGAAGCGGAACTCGCTGTCGTAGTCGTCCTCGACGATCGCCATCCGGTGCCGCTCGGCGAAGTCGAGCAGCTCGCGGCGCCGCGCCAGCGACATGGGTACGCCGAGCGGGAACTGGTGCGACGGCGTTGTGAAGACCAGCACCGCGCTGCCCGGGATCAGGTCGACCCGGATCCCCTCCTCGTCGATCGGCACGGGCACCACCTTGGCGCCGGCGGCCTCGAAGAGCTCGACGGCGGACGGGTAGCCGGGGTCCTCGACCGCGACCACGTCGCCCGGCCCGACCAGCACCCGCGCGACGATGTCGAGCGCCTGCTGGGTGCCGTTGGTGACCAGCACGTCCTCGACGTCCGCATCGACCCCGCGCGACAGCGCGAGGTTGCGCACGATCGCCTCCCGCAGCTGCGGCAGCCCGGCCGGGTCGGCGTAGGTGCCCGGACTGTTGGCGCGCAGGCGCACCTCCGCGGTCAGCAGCCGGCGCCAGGTGTCGAACGGGAACAGGCCGGCGTCCGGGATGCCCACCCTGAAGTCGTACGGCGGCACGACCGCGCCGCCGCTGACCGGCTGCGGCACGAAGCTCCAGCCCGACCGAGGCACGAGCGCGGACGGCTTGCGCCGAGGCGAGGTCGGGATCGCGGCGTCGGTGACATAGGTGCCGGCGCCGACCCTGGCCTCGAACCAGCCCTCGGCCGTCATCCGCTCGTACGCCGTGGCCACGGTGTTGCGGGACACGCCGAGGTCGAGCGCGAGCTGCCGGGTGGGCGGCAGCCGGTCGCCCGGGTGCAGCCGCCCGCGGCGTACGGCGTCGAGCAGCGCGCGGTAGATCGCCGACGCGCGGTCGCCCCGCGCCTCCAGATCCACCGACAGGTCCATGGCTACGAGCCTGTCAGACCGGTCATGGCACCAGCACTACCTCGATGCCGAGATCCTTGATCCGGGCGACCTCGTCGGCGTCCGCTCCGGCGTCGGTGATGAGTACGTCGACCGCGTCGATGTCGCAGATCCGGGCGAAGGCAACCTCGCCCACCTTCGACCCGTCGGCCACGACCACGACCCGCTCGGCACGCTCGGCCATGCCGCGGTTGATCTCGGCCTCGCCCTCGTGGTGCGCGGTGGCGCCGGCCTCCGCGGAGATCGCGTTGACGCCGAGGAACAGGGTGCCGATCGTGATCTCCTCCAGCACCTTGCCGGCCAGCGGGCCGATCAGCTCGTAGGACTGCGGGAGCGCGACGCCGCCGACCATCACGATCTTGATGTGCGGGCGGACCACCATCTCGCTGGCGATGTTCAGCGCGTTGGTCACGATCGTCAGCGCGGGCGGCGGCGCGGCAGCCGTGGCGGGCGGTGCGCCGAGGTCGGCGCGGGTGGCGAGCGCGCGGGCCACCGCCGAGGTCGTGGTCCCGCCGTTGAGGCCGACCACCGCGCCCGGGTCGACCATCGACGCGGCGTACTCGGCGATCTCCTGCTTCTGGTCGCGGTGCCGGACCGTCTTGTAGCGCAGCGGCAGGTCGTAGGCGACCGACTGGATCACCGCGCCACCGCGGGTCCTGGTGACCAGCCGCTGGTCGGCGAGATCGTCGAGGTCGCGGCGGACGGTCGCCGGCGACACCGCGAACTCCTCGGCGAGCTCCTCGACCGACAGCTTGCCGCGTGCGGCCAAGAGTTCGAGCACGGCGTTCAGGCGTTCGTAACGCTGCAACGTAAGCGACCTTCCGACGGACGACCAGGCGGGGCCCTGATCGTACGACGCGTGGCCACCGCGGCGCGGGCGCCCCGCGACATCCGGCCAGGTCAGGTCAGGTCAGCGACGCCGGACCGGCTGCAGCATCGGCGCGAGATAGCGGCGGGCGATGGTCTCCAGCTGCTCGGCGTCTTCGAGATCGACCAGGTCGCTCGGGGTGAGCAGGAGCGACGAGGAGACTCGGACCATCAGCTCCGCGACCAGGTCGACGTCGACGGCCGCGGCAATGTTGCCGGCCTCCTGCTCGCGCCGAAGCTGCCCGGCCAGGAACCGGCCGATCACGGTCAGGGTGCTGCCGTCCGGGCCCAGGACGGAGGGCGCCGCCAGGTCCGGCTCGGCCCGCAGCAGCCCGTCGACCAGCGGGTTGCTCCGGACGGCGCGGAGCGCGCTCGCGAACCCGACCGCGACCCGGTCCTCCAGGGTCTCAGCTCGGCCGACGTCGGCGAGGAACCGCTCGACGTAGGCGCGGAACTCGCGCAGCATCACCTGCTCGACGAGGGCCTCCTTGGAGCTGACCCGCCGGTACACCGTGATCCGGGAGACGCCGGCCCGCCGGGCGACGTCGTCCATGGTCGTGCGCTGGATGCCGTACCGACAGAACAGCTCGTACGCCGCGTCGAGGAGGTCGGCGTTCGCCTCGTCGCCCGCCCCTTCGACGGCGCCCAGGAGTGCGCGGCCCAGCAGTGAGTCAGGGCTAGCAAGCTCGGTCACAGATCCACGTCCTCGTGATACGGTGATACTGATTGAGTATCAGCGTATCAGTGTGACCGGCCAACTCCCGGGAGGCTCGACATGGCGGAGCTCAGCAGGCGTGGACTGATCATCGGCGGCACGCTCGGAGCCGTGGGAGCGCTCGGGATCGTGGCGCCGGCCGAGGCATGGACCTGGGCGGCCAGCGGGTCGGTCGCCGGCAGCGGATTAGGGACGGACCCGCGCCAGGTGTGGGACGACGAGGCCGACTCGGTCGTCGCGCAGCTCTTCGAGCGCGGCGAGGTCGACCTGGTCAACAGGCTGCTGGCCGACTGGACCCACAACGACCAGCCGCTGCCGGCCGGCCCCCCGGCCGACCTCCACGCCTTCCTCGACCAGGCCAGGCGGCTCCCGTCGTGGACCGACCAGGCCAAGCTCGGCCGGGCCTTCGACCTCTACCAGCGACGCGGCCTCTACATCGGCCTCCTCTACGGGTTCGGCAGCGGGATGATGAGCTGCGTGATCCCGCGGGAGGCGCGGGCGGTCTACTACTCCGCGGGCGGCGCGGACATGAAGGACCGCATCGCCAAGACCGCGAAGCTGGGCTACGACCTCGGCGAACGAGGCGCCTTCGGCGCCGGTGGCCAGATGGTCGTGACCTGCGTGAAGACCCGGCTGACCCATGCCGCCGTCCGCTACCTGCTGCCGAGGTCTCGGCACTGGAACGACGCCGCGGACGAGACCAAGCCGATCAGCCAGGCCGACATCATGGTGACCTGGCACAGCCTGGCGACGTTTACCAGCAACAAGCTGGCGGCCTGGGACGTCTCGGTCGCGGCCGCGGACTCCGCGGCCTTCCTCCACCTGTGGCAGCTCACCGCCCACATGCTCGGCGTCAAGGACGAGTACATCCCGGCCACCTGGAGCGCGGCCAACGAGCAGTCCCGCCAGGTGCTCGACCCGATCCTGGCGCCGACCACGGAGGGCGTGCGCCTCGCCGAGATCCTGCTCAACCTGGCCGCCGAGTACGACCTGGGCGTCAGCAAGCCGATGCTGCACTCGTTCACCCGGTACTGCCTGGGCAACCAGATCACCGACTGGCTGGAGATCCCCCGCGAGCCGCTGACCGACGGTTTCGTCGCCGTCGGCTGGCCGGCGTTCATCGCGTTCCGGGAGGCGTCCATGGCCCTGCCGTTCCCGCCGGCGGGCTACTGGACCTTCGACGAGTGCCTCAGGCGGGCGGTCCTGTTCTTCCTCGGGGAAGGGCAGCGGATCAACATCACCATGCCGACCGGCAACAACCCGCACTACCCGTGACGCGACCCAGGTAGGTCCCGGGCCTGCCAGGCCAGCCAGGCCGCCGCGCGGGTGTCGGGGTCGTCGAGCGAGCGGCCGATCGCCAGCTCGATCTGCGCGACCCGGTTGCGGACGGTGTTGCGGTGCAGGCCGAGCTCCTCGGCGACCTTGAGCCGGGAGCCGTGATGCTTGAGGAAGGAGCCGAGGGTCGCGGTCTGCTCGTCGTCGAGGCCGCCGAAGAAGGACGCTGAGAACGACGCCGCCACGTCGGCGGCCAAGAGACCGACCGCGCCCTCGCGCACCACGCTGTCCCAGCGGACAACCCCGGTCGTCACGGTGGCGCGCTCGAGCGCCAGCCTGGCCGTGGTGTCGGAGGTGGCCGCGGCGGCGAGCTCGGCGATCTCGCCCAGCCCGACAGTCAGCCCGCGCACGCTCAGCCGCTCGGCCGCGCGCGTGGCCCTGGCCGGTGCCGCGACCAGCCTGAGTACGCCGTCGTGCACCGTGGCCAGCACCCGCCGGCGCTCCAGCTCGCCCAGCGCGTCATCGAGTACATCGGCACCTCCAGCCGCCCGGACAACCCGCACCTGCGCCGGCAGCGCGGGCAGCTCGGCGGCCTCGCCGACGACGTGGACCGCCTCGACCTGGCCCCGGACGAGCAGCTCGTACATCTTCTGCCAGAGCCGGCGCTGGGTGTCCAGCCGGCCGCGCTCCTGCTCGGCCGCCAGCCCGAGGAGGGCGACGGCCGTGGTGACCGCGTTGCGGCGTACGTCGGTGACCCGGCCGGGCACCGCCACCGCTAGGTAGTACGCCGGCCGGCCGCGGAGCCCGACCGGGAGCAGCAGGCTGGTGCGGTGCTCGTCACTTGCGCTGGAGGCGGCCCGGAGCCCCTCGGCGCGGATCTTCGCCAGCTCGGCGAGCGCCGCGTCGACGTCGGCGAGCTCAGGCCGCGGACCGGTCGGCCCGGCCGCGAGCCGGCCGTCGGCGGTCAGCAGGAACGCGCAGCCGTCGAGAAGCTGCGCCAGCCGGCCCACGACGGCCCGTTGGCCGTCGTTGCGGACCGCTGCGGACGTCAGCTGCCGCTGGGTCTCCAGCGCCAGCCGCGCCTCGCCCTCATCCCGTTCGTCGATGAGCCCGGCGGTGGCCCTGCTGACCGTCACGAACGCGGTCTCGCGCGGGACCTCGAGCAGGTTCAGCCCGTGCTTCTCGCAGGCGGTGAGCAGCGTCGCCGGCACCCGGGCGTGGGTGAGCCCGACGCCGAGCGCCAGCGAGCTGACGCCGACCCGGGCCAGCCGCGCGACGTACTCGTCCCACTGACCGCGCCAGCCCTTGGTGGCGAGGCCGGTGGTCAGCAGCAGCTCACCGCCTTCAAGGAACCGGGTCGGGTCCTCGAGCTCGCTGGTGGCCACCCACCGGATCTCGGCGTCCGGGCGGGGCAGGTGTACGGCGCGGAGCACGAGCTCCGGCTGCTCCAACAGGAGTGCGACGTCGACCATGTGTCATGGTTGCACAACTGTGCCGCCAAGGTTGTGCGTCTTGACCATCGCCTCGCCGAGCTCGGATCCCTAGCGTGAGCATCATGAGCGAGAACCCCACCGGCGGCCCGCAGCTCCCCCAGGAGCGCCGCCTCGTCACCGCAATCCCCGGACCCATCTCCCAGGAGCTGCAGCAGCGCAAGACCACGGCGGTCGCGCGTGGCGTCGGCACCATGCTGCCTGTGTACGTCGTGGCCGCCGGCGGCGGCGTGGTCGTCGACGCGGACGGCAACTCGCTGATCGACCTCGGCTCCGGCATCGCGGTCACCACCGTCGGCAACAGCGCTCCCCGGGTGTCGTCGGCGGTGGCCGAGCAGGTGGCGGCGTTCACGCACACCTGCTTCATGATCACGCCGTACGACGGGTACGTGGAGGTGGCCGAGGCCCTGAACCGGATCACGCCGGGCAGCCACGACAAGCGCAGCGTGCTGTTCAACTCGGGCGCGGAGGCCGTGGAGAACGCGGTGAAGATCGCGCGCGCACACACCAAGCGGCAGGCGGTGGCCGTCTTCGACCACGCATACCACGGGCGCACCAACCTGACCATGGCGATGACCGCGAAGAACATGCCGTACAAGCACGGCTTCGGGCCGTTCGCGGCCGAGGTCTACCGGGCGCCGCTGTCCTACCCGTTCCGCGACTCCGGCGTGGACGGCGCCGAGGCCGCGCGCCGGGCGGTCGACGTCATCGAGAAGCAGGTCGGCGCCGAGAACCTGGCCGCGGTCGTGATCGAGCCGATCCAGGGCGAGGGCGGGTTCATCGTCCCGGCCCAGGGCTTCCTGCCGGCGCTGGCGGAGTGGTGTCGGGCCAACGACGTGGTCTTCATCGCCGACGAGGTCCAGACCGGCTTCGCCCGCACCGGCGAGCTGTTCGCCTGCGACCACGAAGGCGTCGTGCCCGACCTGATCGTGACCGCCAAGGGCATCGCGGGCGGTCTGCCGCTGGCCGCGGTGACCGGGCGCGCGGAGATCATGGACGCGCCGCACGTCGGCGGGCTCGGCGGCACGTACGGCGGCAACCCGATCGCGTGTGCGGCGGCGCTGGCCGTGATCGAGACGATCGAGTCCGAAGGGCTGGTCGCGCGCGCCCGGGCCATCGGCAAGCTGATGCACGAGCGGCTCACCGCGATCCAGGCGGCCGACCCGCGGATCGGCGAGGTCCGCGGCCGCGGCGCGATGATGGCGGTCGAGCTGGTGAAGCCCGGGTCCACCGAGCCCGATGCCGACCTGACCAAGGCACTGGCCGCCGCCGCCCACGCGCAGGGGCTCGTCGTACTCACCTGCGGCACGTACGGCAACGTGCTCCGCTTCCTGCCCCCGCTCTCCATCCCCGACCACCTGCTGACCGAGGCCCTCGACGTCCTCGAGCAGATCTTCAAGGACACGTAATGACCACCATGACTCAGCCCGCCGATCAGCAAGTCGCCGGCGGGCCGCTGAACGACGCCCAAACGCAGCTGCGCGAGGCGACCACGATCCTCGGCTACGACGACGGCCTGCACGCGATGCTCGCCGCTCCTCGCCGCGAGGTCACGGTCAGCATCCCGCTGCGCCGCGACGACAGCCGGATCGAGCTGCTCACCGGCCACCGGGTCCAGCACAGCCTCACCCGCGGCCCGGCCAAGGGCGGCCTGCGTTACTCCCCCGACGTGAACCTCGACGAGGTGCGCGCGCTGGCGATGTGGATGACCTGGAAGTGCGCGCTGCTGGACGTGCCGTACGGCGGCGCCAAGGGCGGCATCCGGATCGACCCACGGCAGTACTCCCAGGCCGAGCTGGAGCGGGTGACGCGTCGGTACACCAGCGAGATCAGCCCGCTGATCGGACCCGAGCGGGACATCCCCGCACCCGACATCGGCACCGACGAGAACACCATGGCCTGGCTGATGGACACGTACTCCGCCCAGCAGGGGCACACCGTGCTCGGCGTGACGACGGGCAAGCCGGTCAGCCTCGGCGGCTCCCGTGGCCGGGCCACCGCGACCTCGCGCGGCGTCGTCCAGGTGGCACTCGCCGCGCTGCGCTCCCGTGGCATCGACCCGGCCGGCGCGACGGCGGCGGTGCAGGGGTTCGGCAAGGTCGGCCGGTACGCCGCGCGGTTCCTCGCCGAGGCGGGCGTGCGCGTGGCCGCGGTCTCCGACCAGTACGGCACGACCGCCGCGTCCGCCGGCCTGCCCATCCCCGCGGTTGAGGAGCACGTCGACGCGACCGGCTCGGTGGTCGGCTTCGCGTGCGGGGACCAGGTCGACGACCTGCTCACCCTGGATGTCGACCTGCTGGTCGTCGCTGCGGTCGAGGGCGTGCTGCACGCCGGCAACGCCGCCGAGGTCCGCGCGCAGGTGATCGTCGAGGGTGCCAACGGCCCGACCACCCCGGAGGCCGATGTGATCCTGCAGGACGCCGGGCGGCTCGTCGTACCCGACATCCTGGCCAACGCCGGCGGCGTGATCGTGTCCTACTTCGAGTGGGTCCAGGCCAACCAGGCCTACTGGTGGTCCGCCGCCGAGGTCGAGGCGCAGCTCGCCGACCGAATGACGTCGGCCTGGGAGCGGGTCAGCGAGCACGCCGCCCGGCTCGACCTGCCCCTGCGCACCGCCGCCACCTGCCTTGCCGTCGAGCGCGTCGCCCAAGCCCATCTCCTGAGAGGTCTGTACCCGTGACTGTCACCACCACCAGCACCGCCACCCGTCGGTTCGAGGTCCGCAACCCCGCCACCACCGAGCCGATCGCATCGGTGCCGGACGGCACCGCCGCCGACGCCACCAGCGCAGTGGACGCCGCGGCCGGGGCCTTCCCGGCCTGGTCCGCGACGGCGCCGCGGGTCCGCGCCGAGGTGCTGCGCCGCGCCTACGAGCTGATTGTCGACGACACCGACCGGCTCGCCGCACTGATCACGTCCGAGAACGGCAAGTCCGACGCCGACGCCCGGGCCGAGGTCGGGTACGCCGCGGAGTTCTTCCGCTGGTTCTCCGAGGAGGCCGTCCGCACCGAGGGCGAGTACGGCGTCTCCCCCGCCGGCGGCACCCGCACGGTCGTCACCCACCGCCCTGTCGGAGTGGCGGCCCTCGTGACGCCGTGGAACTTCCCGGCCGCGATGGCCACTCGGAAGATCGCCCCGGCCCTGGCGGCCGGCTGCACGGTGGTCCTCAAGCCGGCCGCGGAGACGCCTCTCACCGCGCTGGCGATCGCCTCGCTGCTCACCCAGGCAGGCGTGCCCGATGGCGTGGTCACGGTCGTGCCGACCACCACGCCGGCCGAGGTGGTCAGCACCTGGCTGGCCGACGACCGGGTCCGCAAGCTCTCGTTCACCGGCTCGACCGGGGTCGGCCGGGTGCTGCTCAAGCAGGCGGCCGACCGGGTGCTCAACAGCAGCATGGAGCTCGGCGGCAACGCGCCGTTCGTGATCACCGCCGACGCCGACCTGGACGCGGCGCTGGCCGGCGCGATGATCGCGAAGTTCCGCAACGCAGGCCAGGCCTGCACCGCCGCCAACCGGTTCTTCGTGCACGCCGACGTCGTCGACGAGTTCGTGGCCAGGTTCGGCGCCGAGGTCGAGGCGCTCGACATCGCGCCGCTGATCAGCGCCGACGCGGTCGCCAAGGTCACCGCCCTGGTGGACGAGGCGGTGGCCGCGGGCGCCGTCGTACGGCATCAGGGCCTGGCGGGGCCCGACGGCTGGCGCTACCCGGCGACGCTGCTGACCGGCGTACTGCCGGAGATGCGGATCGCCCGCGAGGAGGTCTTCGGCCCGGTCGTCTCGGTGATCACCTGGACCGACCGGGACGAGATGCTCGCCCAGGCCAACGACAGCGAGCACGGCCTGGCCGCCTACGTGTACGCCGGGCGCCTGCAGGACGCGCTGCGGATCGCCGAGGGGCTGGAGGCCGGCATGGTCGGGGTGAACCGCGGCGTGGTGTCGGACCCGTCGACTCCGTTCGGGGGTGTGAAGCAGAGCGGCATCGGCCGGGAAGGCGCCCGCGCGGGCATCCGCGAGTACCAGGAGACCCAGTACTTCAGCCTGGACTGGCCGTGAGCCGCCGAGTGGTGGTGGCCGGCGGCGGGTACGCCGGCCTGGCCGCGGCGCGGCTGCTGCTCAAGCGCGGCTGCGAGGTCACCGTGGTGAACCCGCACGGCTACATGACCTACCAGCCGCTGCTGCCCGAGACCGCGGCCGCAACCGTGCACGCTGGCCATGTCGTCGTACCGCTCCGCTCGGCGCTACCCGGCGCTCGGGTGCTCACCGGGTCGCTGGTCGCCGTCGACCGCTCGGCTCGGGTCGCCGACGTCGCCGCGCCCGACGGCACCGTGCAGCGGCTCGAGTACGACGACCTCGTGCTCGCGCTCGGCTCGGTCACTCGCGCCTTTCCGGTGCCGGGGCTGGCCGAGCACGCCGTCGGCTTCCGCACAGTCGAGGAGGCGCTGCACCTCGGCAACCGGATCCTCGGCCGCCTCGAGCTGGCCGCGACCACGGCCGACCCGGACGCTCGCGCACGCGCCCTGACCTTCGTCTTCGTCGGCGGCGGGTACGCCGGCGTCGAGGCGCTGGCCGAGCTGGAGGACATGGTCCGGCGGGTGCTCCCCCGGTACGACGGCCTGTCGGTCGCCGACGCGCGGTGGGTGATGGTGGAGGCCGGGCCGCGGATCCTCGGCCAGCTGCCGGACCGGCTGGCCCGGTATGCGGCTGCGCAGCTCCGGGAGCGTGGGGTCGAGATCCGCACCGCGACCTCGCTGACCGAGCTGACCGAGGGCCGCGCCGTACTCAGCGACGGGACGGTGATCGCGACCGACACCGTGGTGTGGACCGCCGGGGTGGTCGCCAACCCGGCGCTGCGCAGTCTGGGTCTGCCCTGCGACCCGGCCGGCCGGGTGGTCACCGACGAGTTCCTCCGGGTCGGCGACGGGGTGTGGGCGCTAGGGGACTGCGCCGCGGTCCCGGACCTGGTCGGCGGCGGCCTGTGCCCACCCACCGCACAGCACGCCGTCCGGCAGGCCGCACGGCTCAGCCGGAACCTGACCGGCCGGCCGGCGCCGTACCGGCACAAGGACGCGGGTGCAGTCGCCTCACTCGGGCTGCGTAAGGGCGTGGCCGAGCTCTACGGCGTACCGCTGCGAGGGCTGCCCGCCTGGCTGGTGCACCGGCTCTACCACGGCTCCCGCCTGCCCTGCTCCAAGCGGCGGCTGCTGGTGAACCTGATCTGGGCGCTCGGCGCCCGCGGCCGCGACCCGGTCGCCGTCACCGCCATCGAGTCCCCCCGGGCCGCCCTCCGCGACGCGATCCACGCCCAGGCTGCTGATTAGACCCATGCTGGCGATCTGGCAGGGCCGTTTCGGGCTGGGGGCTCAACTACAGAGTTACGTGGTTACCGTTGGCGGTTGGTTGCGGTACTTGGTTCGGCTGCTTTTCGGCTTACGGTTTGTTCGGGTCAACGGTCTGTGGTTGCGGTTTCCAAACCTTTGACTATCGCCCGAACATATGTACGATGGAGTTGTCCAATTGATCGGTACGCTTCGGGGGAGGTGCCGGAGGAATGCTCGTTAATTCACCACATCCGGTGCTTGCGTGTGCTGCCGCTATTGAGGCCGCATTGAGTGAAGTTGTCGAGGTTGAGCCCGCTTTCATGCGGACCGACGAGAAGGCCGACGCCCTGCTCGCGCTGTCTCGGCTAGAGGCAATGCCACGTAGCGTAGATCGGTCTGTCATGCGGCTCTCGGTCTGAGGGCGTGGAGGTTGATCGTGGGTGGATCTGGGTGGCTGGTGCTGGCGG